>NZ_BATB01000064.1 GCF_000466965.1 Limimaricola cinnabarinus LL-001 | reverse complement strand
CGCCCGGACCGACCTCGTCCCAGAACGCCGGCTCGTCGGACCATTTTTCGCAGCCGATGACGCGGAATCGCGGCTCCTTGGTGTCGGGGTGGATGCGGATCGCCTCGATGGCACCGGGGGCGGCGCGCTGGCCGGAACTGATCTGCGCGCCCTCGAAGGCGGGGCCGGTGGGCGACGAGCAGGCCAGTACCCGCGCCCGGTCGCCCAGCAGCAGCTCGGCATTGGTGCCGACATCGACGATGAGCACCAGATCGTCCGACTGGTCGGGCCGCTCGGACAGGGCCACGGCGGCGGCATCTGCGCCAACATGCCCGGCGATGCAGGGAAGCACATAGACCTGCGCGCCGGGGTTCAGCGCCGTGAGATCCAGATCGCGGGCGGGCAGGGCGACGGCGTCCGACGTGGCAAGCGCAAAGGGGGCCTGACCAAGCTCCACCGGGTCGATCCCGAGCAGCAGGTGGTGCATCACCGGGTTGCACACGAAGACCGTCTCGACGATGTCGCGCGCCTCGATCCCGGCCTCGGCGGCCAGCTCGCGCGCCAGATCGTCGATCGCCGCGCGCACGGCCGAGGTCATCTCCGCCGCGCCGCCCTCGTTCATCATCGAATAGCTGACCCGGCTCATCAGGTCCTCGCCAAAGCGGATCTGCGGGTTCATCACGCCGGCCGATGCCTCGACATGGCCATCCTCGAGCGAGGTCAGGTGCGCCGCGATGGTAGTGGAGCCGAGATCGATGGCCAGACCCCAGAACGGTTCTGCGCGAAAGCCGGGCCAGAGGTCGAGGATGCGGCGCGGCCCGTCCTCGGTCTCCTGATGCAGCGCGACGGTCACCTCCCACGCGCCCTTGCGAAGCGCCTGCTGCAGCTTGGCCAGCACCGAAGGGGCGGCTGACACCTCGCCGATGCGCCACTGACCGCGCAGTGCCTCGCTCAGGCGCTCCAGATCGCCCTTGGGCTCGTGCATGTCGGGCTCGGGGACCGAGACGAAGAATTTGCGCGTCGCGGCGTCCATGACGATGGGGCGCGCATCGGCGTTCTTGCGCACCACCTGGCGGTGCACCTGGCTTTCGGGGGGCACGTCGAGCACGACGTCGGAGCGGATCTGCGCCTGACAGCCCAGCCTGCGGCCGGGCTTGAGGCCGCGAATGCGGTCATAGCGCTCCTCGACGGCGTTGACCTCGCCCAGCGCGTCCTCGGCCACGGTGACGCCATGCTTTGAAAACTGGCCCTTTCCGGGGCTTACCTGGCATTTTGAGCAAATGCCACGGCCGCCGCAGACGCTGTCGAGATCGACGCCGAGGCGGCGCGCGGCGGCGAGGACCGTGGTGCCCTCGGGCACGCGGCCGCGCTTGCCCGAAGGGGTGAAGATCACGAGGGGGTCCTGGGTCATGTCGGGCCTTTCGGGGGCGTGCGGTGCTTGGGCGGACCATAGGCGATTGCGCCGCGAGGAAAAGGGTGCGGGCGCGGCAGGGCGTGTCGCCAATGCGACACGCCGCTTTGGCCCTTTCCCCTCGGGAAGATCGGTGCGATAGGGACGTGCCAAACGAAGCATCCCAAAGGAGTGGTCCCGATGGAGATTCGCGAGGCTCTGACCTTCGATGACGTTCTGCTGGTTCCCGCCGCATCGAGCGTCATGCCGTCCACGGCCGATACCCGCACAATGGTGACGCGCGACATCGCGATGAACATCCCGCTCCTGTCGAGCGCGATGGACACCGTGACCGAGGCGCGCATGGCGATCTGCATGGCGCAATCGGGCGGCATCGGCGTGGTGCACCGCAACCTCGGCGTCGCCGAACAGGCCGAGCAGATCCGGCAGGTGAAGCGTTTCGTGTCGGGCATCGTCTACAACCCGATCACGCTCACCCCCGACCAGACGCTGGCCGATGCGCGCCGGCTGATGGAGCAGTATGCGGTCACCGGCTTTCCGGTGGTGGGCGAGGGCGGCCGCGTCGTCGGCATCGTCACCAACCGCGACATGCGCTTCGCCGCCGACGACCGCACGCCTGTGAAGGCAATGATGACCGCCGACAACCTCGCCATGCTCAACGAGCCCGCCGATCTCGAAGAAGCGCGCAACCTGATGAAGGAGCGCCGGATCGAGAAGCTGCTCGTCACCGATGCCGATGGCCGCCTGACGGGCCTTCTGACGCTCAAGGACAGCGAGCAGGCGGTGCTCAACCCGTCGGCTTGCAAGGACCGGCTGGGGCGGTTGCGCGTGGCCGCCGCCTCAAGCGTCGGCGATGCGGGTTTCGAGCGTTCCATGGCGTTGGTCGAGGCGGGGGTGGACATCGTCGTCATCGACACCGCACACGGCCATTCCGAAGGGGTGGCCGAGGCGGTGCGTCGACTCAAGCGCGCGGCGGGCGAGGTCCAGATCATGGCCGGCAACGTGGCCACCGGGGCGGCGACCCGGGCGCTTATCGACGCGGGCGCGGACGCGGTCAAGGTCGGCATCGGCCCGGGCTCGATCTGCACCACGCGGATGGTCGCGGGCGTCGGCGTGCCTCAGCTCACCGCGATCATGGATTGCGCGCAGGCCGCCGGCGACACGCCGGTGATCGCCGATGGCGGCATCAAGTTCTCGGGCGATTTCGCCAAGGCGATCGCCGCCGGCGCGAGCTGCGCGATGGTCGGATCGATGATCGCGGGCACCGACGAGAGCCCCGGCGAGGTGATCCTCTATCAAGGCCGGACCTTCAAATCCTACCGGGGCATGGGCAGCTTGGTGCCATGGCCCGCGGCTCGGCAGACCGGTACTTCCAGAAGGACGCGGCCTCCGACAAGCTGGTGCCCGAGGGTATCGAGGGGCAGGTCCCCTACAAGGGCACCGCCACCGCCGTGGTGCACCAGCTCGTGGGCGGCCTGCGGGCGGCGATGGGTTATACCGGCCACCCCACGGTCACGTCGATGCGCGGCAATTGCGATTTCGTGAAGATCACTGGCGCGGGGCTCAAGGAGAGCCACGTGCACGACGTGCAGATCACCCGTGAAAGCCCGAACTACCGGATCGGCTGAGACATTGTCTTGGCGAAACAGGATGCAGGCCATGAAGCAGCACAAGAAGGCAGGGTCGCAGCGATGACTCCGGCTGCGCGCGTGGCCGCCGCAATCGGCGTGCTCGACGATTGCTTCTCCGGAATGCCGATCGAAAAGGCCCTGCTGCGCTGGTCGCGGGGCAGTCGCTATGCCGGATCCAAGGACCGCGCCGCAGTCCGCGATCTGGTGTTCGGTGGCTGGCGCCGTCGCCGTTCGGCGGCGCATGAGGGCGGGGCCGAGACGGGACGCGGCATCATGATCGGAATGCTGCGCCAGACCGAAACTGAACTGGATCACATCTTCACGGGGCAGGACCATGCTCCCGCACCGTTGTCCCCCGATGAAGCCGCCTCTCCCGCCACTCGACCCGGCCCGGCGGTTCGCCAAGATCTGCCGGACTGGCTCTGGGATCGTTTCGAGGCGGATATAGGCGAAGAGGCCGAAGCCGCCGCGCAGGCGCTGCGTGACCGCGCGCCGGTATATCTGCGGGTCAATCCGCGCCGGGGCGATGCGCATAGGGCACTTCGATCGCTGGCGTCCGATGGCATTGAGGCCGTCGCACATGACGAGGTCGAGGGAGCGCTGCGGGTGGTCTCCGGCGAACGCGCTATCACGCGCGGGCGGGCCTTCGCGGAGGGGCTGATCGAGCTTCAGGATGCCTCCTCCCAGGCCGCCATGCTGCGGCTGCCCCTGCGTGACGGGCAGACCGTGCTCGACATGTGCGCGGGTGGTGGCGGCAAGGCTCTCGCTCTTGCGGGGCGCGCGGATGTGGCGGTGACGGCGCATGACATCAGCGCCGCGCGCATGCGCGACATTCCCGATCGCGCGGCGCGCGCCGGGGTGCGCATCAAGGTGGCCGAAAAGCTGGGTTCGATGACCTGCGATCATGTTCTCGTGGATGCGCCTTGCTCTGGCAGCGGCACCTGGCGCCGCGACCCGGGCGGCAAATGGCAGCTTACGCCCTCCGGTCTCGCCGATTTCGCGGCGCTTCAGGCGCGGCTGCTCGATGCGGCCACGCGCCATGTCGCGCCGGGCGGCAGCCTGAGCTATGCGACCTGCTCCGTTCTGCGCGAAGAAAACGATGCGAACGTCGCGGCCTTTCTGTCCCGTCACTCCGGATGGATCTTGCGCGACCGGATGCAGCGCTTGCCCGGCCAGGATGGCGACGGCTTCTTTCTGGCCCGTTTTGAACGGGGCTGAGAGCAGGGTTTAACCCGCCGTTAGCTATTTTGACCTCCAGTGGATGCACGGACATCCGAGGAGGCACAGGTGGTCGAACTCGATCTGCCGGCCATGGCGGCCGACGATGGCGAAGCCCTGCCGGGCACGGCGCAGCTTGCCACGATTCTGGGCGCAGCTTCGGTGTCGCTGGCGGCGGCAGCGATGTCACCCGAGGGTCACACCTCGCTGGCGCTGCTTTTGCTCGGCACGACGCTGGCCTGCGTGGCGGCGCTGTTCTGGCTGCGCCGCCTGCGTCAGCAGCGGCAGCGGCGTGACCTTGTTCGGCTCGGGGCGCGGATCATCGAGCGTGACACGGTGCCCGGCTTCCTCAGCGACATGCAGGGGACGATCCTTGATTGCAATCTCGCGGCTTCGCAGCGTTTCGGCGGGCGGCTCGGCACATTGGCCGAGGCCCTGTCGCATCATTTCGCCACACCCGCGGCGACCTTGTCGCGGCTTCGACAGCGCGCGGACCGCGAGGGATCGGCGCAGGACATGGTAGCGACGCGACGCGGGCATCTGCGCCTGACGGTTACCCGCCTTGGCGGCGGCGCGTTGCTGTGGCGGATCGACGACCTGGCCGAGCGACCCGGCACCGGACGGGCGGCGGATGCGCTCGGTCTGCCGATGCTGACTGCGGGACCATCCGGAACGATCCTCTATATGAACGAGGCCTGCCGCGCGTTGACTGGGGGGCGCGCCCGAACGCTCGAAGCCATTTTCGGCCCAAGGCCGCTGCGACCGGGTCGGCGGCAGTCCATACTTGGCGAGAACGGTTCGGTGGAGACCCTCGTGGCCGAGATTCCGGCCCTCGGCGGACGCCGGGAGATCTATCTTCTGCCGCCCGCCAGCCTGCCCCGGGACGAAGCCATAGAAGGGAACACGATCGAAGGCTTGCCTGTCCCGATGCTGCGCCTCGACCGATACGGAAGCATCCTTGAGGCGAACCGCGCAGCCTGCGCGTTGATGCCCGAGCCGCCTGAGCCGGGGGCGCGGCTTTCGGATCTGATCGAGGGTCTGGGCCGTCCGGTGGGCGACTGGCTTTCCGAGGCGGTGGAGGGCCGCGCCGTGCCGGGGCCGCAGTTTCTCAAGCTGCGCGGCCCGGGGCAGGATACGGTGGTGCAGGTGACGCTCGGCGAAGCCGACGAGAATGGCCGGATCGTCGCGGTCCTCTACGACGCCACCGAGCAGAAATCTCTCGAGGCGCAGTTCGTCCAAGCACAGAAGATGCAGGCCATCGGCCAGCTTGCCGGCGGCATCGCGCATGACTTCAACAATCTGCTCACGGCCATCTCGGGCCATTGCGATCTGTTGCTGTTGCGGCATGACAAGGGCGATCAGGACTACAGCGACCTGACGCAGATCCATCAGAACGCGAACCGCGCCGCGAGCCTCGTCGGACAGCTATTGGCCTATTCGCGCAAACAGAACCTGCGGCTTGAACAACTCGACCTGCGAGACACGCTGTCCGACCTCACGCATCTGCTGAATCGCCTAGTCGGCGAGAAGGTGGTCCTCACGCTGAACCACGACCCCGATCTCAAGCAGGTGCGCGCCGATCGGCGGCAACTCGAACAGGTCCTGATGAACCTCGTGGTCAATGCGCGCGACGCGATGCCCGATGGCGGCGAGATTGTGGTCGAGACCGACAACGTGATGCTTGACGTTCCACTTGAGCGCGACCGCGCGATGGTACCTGCGGGGCGGTGGGTGCGCATTCGGGTTCAGGATCACGGATGCGGCATCCCGGTCGACAAGCTGCCCAAAGTATTCGAGCCCTTCTACACCACCAAGCGGCCCGGTGAAGGCACCGGGCTCGGGCTGTCGACGGTCTACGGGATCGTCAAGCAGAGCGGGGGCTATGTCTTTGTCGACAGCGAGCCCGGCGAGGGCAGTTGCTTCTCGCTCTTGCTCCCGAGCTGCGCCGGGGTGGCAGAGCCTGCGCGTTCCGTTCGCGCCGAGGCATCTGGCCCGCTGGCGCATCACGCCGACGGGGTGGTGCTTCTGGTCGAGGACGAAGCGCCGGTGCGCGCCTTCGCAGCGCGCGCCCTGCGGCTGCGTGGGCTCACGGTAATCGAAGCCGAAGATGCGGAAGCGGCTCTGACGATCCTCGCCGATCCCGAACTCGAGGTCGATATCTTCGTGACCGACGTGATCATGCCCGGCAAGGATGGTCCGACCTGGGTGCGCGAGGCACTGATCGACCGCCCCGATACCCAAGTGGTTTTCGTGTCGGGCTATGCCGAGGACACCTTTGCCGAGCAGCAGGCCGAAATCCCGAACTCGGTCTTTCTTCCCAAGCCGTTCTCGCTCACCGATCTGGCGGCCACGGTGCAGACCCGGATCGCCTGTTGAACTTGGGGTACAGCTCGTGCTCCCGGCCACATGCGGATCGGTGTCAGTCGAAGATAACGTCAACAGGCTCTTTCATGGGGGGCTATGCCGTCCGTGGGGTTATGCCACCCGCGCCATCGTGATCCCGATAAGGTGACAGCGCGAGCCGGCATGATGGTCTTGCGGTCTTCAACTCGCAGTGCCGGGAAGAATCAGCCCGTTGAGATGCGCGGCGCACCCGATCAGGGCGGCGTAATCATCCTCGATCACCGCGACGCCGAAATTCCCCATGAAGCCCGCGAAGCGGCCCTTGTCACGGAAGGCATCGGCAAAACCGAACTCTCGCAAATAGGGTGCGATGGCCCGCGAGACGCCGCCTACCAGATAGACCCCTCCGAAGGGGAGCTGGATCAGCGCGAGGTTGCCGGCCGTGGTGCCCAGGAACCGGGTGAACACCCGCGCGGCCTCGACGGCGCGCGGATCGCTGCGATCGGCGCAGCCTTGCATGATGTCGGCCGCGGTCTTTTCGGCGTGATCATCGGCCTCGACGCCGAGCCATCCATAGACGCGTTCGAGCCCGCGCCCCGACAACACGTCTTCGACCGCGGGAAACCCATGCGCCGTCGAGACGTATTGTGCCAAACGCAAATCCGTCTCGCTGTTGACCGGCAGGTTCACGTGACCCGATTCCGAGGGTGTGACGTAGCGCCCGTCCTCGGTGTCGAACACCGGGGTCGCGTTGAAACCGGTGCCGACGCCGATCACCAGCTTGGCCGCATGGACCGAAGCCTCGGGAAAGGGGATGATGTCACGGACATTACCGGGCGCGACATGGCCCAAGGCATGGCCCTGCGCCTGAAGATCGTTGAGGATCGCCACCGTTTCGGCATTGGTGGCCCGCGTCAGCGCGTTCTTGTCGATGGTCCAGTCGAGATTGGTCATCGTGGCGCGCCCGTCACGCACGGGGCCGGCTACCGCCACGCAGGCGCCGATGCAGTCGACTCCGCCCTCATCGGAAATGTAGCGCCGCAGCACCGATTCGAGCCCGGCGAAATCCGCGTTGGAGTAGCGGCGAATGCTGGGCTTGAGGATCTCGAGGCCACGGGCGAGCGCCACGCGCGTGTTGGTGCCCCCGATGTCGGCGACGAGGGAATAGGCGTTGTCGGGATGGGGCATGCGGGTTCCTTCGGAATCAGCGGGCGAGGGCGGAGGACAGGGCGTGATACGACGCCTTCGGGGTCCGCTCCAGTGTTTGAAAATCGACATGGATGAGGCCGAAACGCTTTTCGTAGCCGAAGGCCCATTCGTAATTGTCGAGCAGTGACCAGTAGAAGAAGCCGCGCACATCAACACCATCGGCGATGGCGCGTCGCGTGGCGTCGAGATGGGCGGTGATGAAGTTCGTGCGTTCGGGGTCCGCCACCGCGCCAGCCTCGGCCTGGTCGTCGCGGGCCATGCCGTTCTCGGTGACATAGACGGGCAGGGCGCCCAGCGCGTCGCGCGCGCGGATCAGGAAATGATGCAGCCCGTCGGGATAGATCTCCCATCCCATTTGGGTCTTGGGCAGGGGGCCTTCGACCGCTGTGACCGAGGGCCAGGGCTGCTCGGGGGCCGCGCGCATCATCGAACGGGTGTAGTAATTGACGCCGAGCCAGTCGAGCGGCTGGGAGATCAGCGCCATGTCGTCCTGCCAGCCCGCCGGCATATGCGGCGCGAGACCTTCCAGCGCGCCCTCGGGGTAGCGGCCATGGGCGATCGCCTCGAGGAACCAGCGATTGTAGATCTGGTCCTGTATGTCGGCGGCGGCGGCATGCTCGGGCGCCGGAGTGGCGGGCAGGGCGCGTTCAAAGTTCAGCACGATCCCGAGTTCGTCGCGCCCCATGCCGCGCAGCCGTTCGACCGCAAGGCCGTGGCCCAGCAGGATATGGTGCATGGCGCGCGCGGCGGCGCGGATGTCACGCAGGCCCGGCGCGTGGTGGCCGAGGTAATGCGACAGCCAAGCCACGCACCACGGTTCATTGATCGTGGCGGTCGAGGCGACGCGGTCGCCGATGCGGGCGCTGATCACCTCTGCGAAATCGGCGAAGGCGAGCGCGGTGTCGCGGTTGGCCCAGCCGCCGCGATCGGCAAGCGCCGAGGGCAGCTCCCAGTGATAGAGCGTCTGGAATGGCCTGAGCCCGCGCTCCAGCGTCGCATCGACGAGACGGTCGTAGAAATCGAGGCCCGCCTCGTTCACGGCACCCGTACCTTCGGGCATCACCCGCGCCCAGGAAGTCGAGAATCGGTAGGCGTCGAAGCCGCCGTCGCGCAGCAGGTCGAGATCCTGTTCGTAGCGGTGATAATGGTCGCAGGCCGTCGCGCCGTCTTCTGCGCGCACCACGGTGCCGGGGCCCTTGGAAAAGCTGTCCCAATGGGTCGGGCCCGCGCCGCCGAAGCGGTGACCTTCGATCTGGTAGGCGGCCGTCGCCGCACCGAACAGAAAACCTTCGGGGAAATCCTTGCGGGATACATCCATCGTCATCGCCTTATCCTGGAGCCGGACCCGTCGAGCGACCGATGATCAGTTCGGCCTCGAGCAGTTCGTGGGCATGCGGGGCCTCGGGGGTGTCGATGCGATCTATGACCATTCGGGCGAGCCGCTGTCCAGCCTCGCGTACCGAAGATCGTGTCGCGGTAAAGGTCGGCACCGGCCCGTCCTCGCGCAGATAGGAGAGCTGATCGTCATGGGTGATGGCCGAGACGTCGCGTCCGAGCGTCAGCCCCGCTTCCTCGATGGCGCGGCGCACGCCCAGCATGCAGATCACCGACGAGACGAGAAAGGCCGTCGGCGGATCTGGCTGCGCCAGCATCTTGCGCGTGGCGCGCCAGCCATAGCCCTCGGTCATCTCGTCCTGCTGCATCAGGGCGGGGTCGGGCGCGATCCCGCGGGCGCGCAGGGCCTCTTCGTAGCCCTGCCGCCGCCGATGCGCGAAATCCATGGCCTCGAGCCCGTTGATGAGCGCGATCCGCCGATGCCCGAGGTCGATCAGGAAATCGGTCGCCCGCGCGAAGGCGCGGCGGTTGTTCACGTCGAGCCAGCTATAGGGCCGGTCGGTGCCGGTGGCGCGGCCATGCACCGCATAGGGCAGGCCGATACCGTCGAGCAGCTCGATACGCGGGTCGTTCATGCGCGGCGCGGAGACAATCAAACCGTCGACGAGGCCGCGCCGTTTCATGGCCCGGTAGGCGGCCTCTTCCTCGGCCACATCGACGACCGAGATCAGCATCTCGTAGCCGCATTGCGAATAGGTCTCGCCCGCGCCGGTGATGAAATCGGCGAAGATCGGATTGACCATCGCATGGGTGCTGACCTTGGGGATGACGTGGCCGATCACGCGGCTGCGCCCGGTGGCCAAAGCCTGCGCCCGTGTGTTGGGCCGGTAATCATGGGCCTTGGCCGCAGCGCGTACGCGGGCCCGGGTCGCCTCGCTGACATCGGCATAGCCGTTCAGGGCGCGGCTCACCGTGGTCTGGCTCAGTCCGAGCAGGGTGGAGAGCTGCTTGAGATTCATTCCCGGTTCCATCCAAAGCGCTTTTGCAACAACATTCACACTACGAGCTGACCCGTTGCAGGTCAAAGCCCAGTTTTCGCGCCGTCGGAACGAGGACTGCAATGTTTTTCGCCGCGTTAAGGACAGAATGAGCCATTGACAGAGATGGAGGGCTCCGACAGGTTGGCAGGGTCCAAAGCGCTTTGGCGTGGCTTGCTCACGTTCGCGCGCAAGGCAGGATTGAAGGCGGTTCTGGCAAGGGGCCGCCGTTACGGGAGGGTAACGCATGAAGACCATTTTTCTCGCCGGAGTTGCCGGCATCGCGCTGGCATCCGCCGCTTCGGCGCAGGATCTGAAGTTTCCGGTCGGCGAAGGCGCGTTCAACTGGGACAGCTACAACCAGTTCGCCGAGAGCCATGACCTTTCGGGTCAAAGCCTGACCATCTTCGGCCCTTGGCTCAGCGGCGACCAGGCCCTGTTTGAATCGATGCTCGCCTATTTCGAGGAAGCGACCGGCGCCGACGTGCAGTACACCGGTTCGGACAGCTTCGAGACGCAGATCCGTATCGACACCGAAGCAGGCTCGGCCCCGAATATCGCCGTGTTCCCGCAGCCCGGTCTCGCCCGCGATCTCGCCGCGCTGGGCTATCTCGAGCCGATGCCCGAAGGCACCGCCGACTGGATCGCCGAGAACTATGCCGCCGGTCAGTCCTGGGTGGATCTCGCGACCTATTCGGGTCCCGAGGGGGAGGACGATCTCTATGGCTTTTTCTACAAGGCTGACGTGAAGTCGCTCGTGTGGTATGTGCCCGAAAACTTCGAGGATGCGGGCTACGAGGTGCCCGAGACCCTCGAGGATCTCAAGGCACTTACCGAGCAGATGGTCGAGGATGGCGAAACCCCTTGGTGCATCGGGGTTGGTTCGGGCGGTGCGACCGGCTGGCCCGCGACCGACTGGGTCGAGGACATGATGCTGCGTACGCAGTCGCCCGAAGTCTATGACCAGTGGGTCAGCAATGAGATCCCGTTCAACGATCCGGCCGTGGTCGGCGCGATCGAGGAGTTCGGCTGGTTCGTGCAGGACGACTACGTGGCCGGTGGCAGCGCCGCCGTCGCCTCGACCGACTTCCGCGACAGCCCCAAGGGCCTCTTCGACAGCCCGCCGCAGTGCTACCTGCACAAGCAGGCCTCGTTCATCCCGACCTTCTTCCCCGAGGGCACCTCGGTCGGCGAGGACGCGGACTTCTTCTACTTCCCCGCCTATGAGGGCAAGGACCTCGGCCAGCCGGTGCTGGGCGCCGGCACGTTGTTCGGCGTCACCGAGGCCACCGATGCGACCACCGCCTTCATCGAGTGGCTGCAAACGCCGATCGCCCACGAGGTCTGGATGGCGCAGACCGGCTTCCTGACGCCGCTGACCACCGTCAACACCGAAGTGTTCGGCGACCCGACGCTCAAGAAGATGAACGACATCCTGCTCGAGGCGACCACCTTCCGCTTTGACGGCTCGGACCTGATGCCCGGCGGCGTCGGCGCGGGGTCGTTCTGGACCGGCATGGTCGATTATATCGGCGGCGAGAGCGCCGAAGACGTGGCCTCCGAGATCCAGGATTCTTGGGACGCCGTCAAATAAGCGTGTAACGATACGTCTCAGCGGCCGCGACTTCCGTCGTGGCCGCTTCTTTGCATCAGGCTTTGGGAGGGCGCGATGAATCCGGCACTACAGGGATTGCTTACCATCGTGATCGGGGTCGGCGGTTGCATCGCCTACTTCTATTTTTCGAACATCTTCATCGACAAGGTGCTGTTCCCGCCGCGTGGTCCCAATGCCGGACGCAACATCAACCGCGCCAACATGGTCCGCCCATGGCTGTTCCTTCTGCCCGCGCTCTTGGCGCTTGGCCTCTATCTGGCCTACCCGGTGGTCGAAACGCTGCGTTTGTCGCTCACTGAACGGGTGCGCGGCGGCGGCTATGAATTCGTGGGCCTCGACAACTACCGCCAGATGCTGCGCGAGCCCAAGTTCTGGGAAGGCTTCAACAACAACCTTCTATGGCTGATCGTGGTGCCCGCCGCCTCGACCGCCTTCGGCCTGCTGGCGGCACAGCTCACCGACCGGATCAAGTGGGGCGCGGTCGCCAAGTCGTTGATCTTCATGCCGATGGCGATCTCCTTCGTCGGCGCGGCCGTGATCTTCAAATTGATCTACGACACCCGCCCCGCAGGCAGGAGCAGATCGGCGTGCTCAACGCAGTCTGGCTCGGCTTCGACGGCGGCGTCGGCTCTTTCATCTGGTTGCGGCTGGTGCCCGCCATCCTGCTGTTGGCGCTCGCGGCCGGCGCGGGGGCGCTGGGCTGGTCGCTGATGCGCCCGATCCTGGCGCGTGACGGGCGCGGACCCGGCGCGGTTTTTGGCGCACTGCGCATTCTGGGCGCGGTGCTGATGGCGCTGGTCGTCTTCGTGATGCTGCGCCAAACACTTGCAGTGTTCCTCGCCGATCTGCCTTACGGCCAGCCGCAGACATGGCTCACCATCCCGTTCTGGAACAACTTCTTCCTGATGATCGTGCTGGTCTGGATCCAGACCGGCTTTGCGATGGTGCTGCTTTCGGCGGCGCTGCGCGGCATCCCCGAGGAGACGGTCGAGGCGGCCATCGTCGACGGCGCCAACCCGTTCCAGATCTTCTTCAAGATCAAGATGCCGCAGATCGTCGGCACCATCGTCGTGGTCTGGACCACGATCACCATCATCGTGCTCAAGGTCTTCGACATCGTCTTCGCGATGACCAACGGTCAGTGGGAGACGCAGGTGCTCGCCAACTACATGTACGACAAGCTGTTTCGCGCCAATGACTGGGGTGTCGGCTCGGCGGGGGCGATGGTCATCATGCTGATGGTGACGCCGATCCTGATCTGGAACGTCTACAACGCCCGCAAGGAGATGCGCTGATGGACAACATCGCCGGCAAGAAATCCGCGCTCACCTGGGCGGTCAACATTGCAGTCGTCGCCTTGGTGGCGCTGTGGGTGTTCCCGACGCTGGGCCTGTTGATCTCGTCGTTTCGCACGGGCGACCAGATTTCGTCCTCCGGCTGGTGGCGCTCGATGATGCCCACCGAGCAGAACCTGACGCTGCGCACCGCCAGCGGTGACGAGCAGGAGCTGATCGACGGCCTCTATACCGTCTCGGGCAATCTCTTTGCGCTCGAAGACATGGAGCCGCTCGAAATATCGGCTTTCGGCACCTCGTCGCGCGACGTCGGCGCCCATGCGCCGGGCGATACGGTCGACATGGGTGACGGCGAGATCGTCACCGTCGAGGCCAATGGCGACTATGTCTTCACCTCGGTCGAGGAGATGTCGGGACGCGGCCAGCGGGTCTTCGTCACCGCCGAAGTGGCGCCGGAGTTCACGCTACAGAACTACGACAACATGCTGTTCAACCCCAACAACATCGAAGGCATGTCGAAGGCCTTCTTCAACACGCTGACCGTGTCGATTCCGGCCACGATCATCCCGATCCTCGTCGCGGCCTTCGCGGCCTATGCGCTGGCATGGATGGACTTTCCGGGCCGCGCGCTCCTGATCGCAGCGATCGTCGGACTTCTCGTGGTGCCGCTTCAACTGGCACTCATCCCGCTTTTGAAGCTTCACAACGAGATCGGCATCGGCAAGGGCTACATGGGGGTGTGGCTCGCGCATACCGGCTTCGGCTTGCCGCTCGCGATCTACATTCTGCGCAACTACATGGTCGGCCTGCCGCGCGACATCATCGAGAACGCCAAGGTCGACGGCGCCACCGACTTCCAGATCTTCACCAAGATCATTCTGCCGCTGAGCTTTCCGGCGCTGGCCTCCTTTGCGATCTTCCAGTTCCTGTGGACCTGGAACGACCTCCTCGTCGCGATGGTATTCCTGATCGACAGCTCCGGCGAGACCACCGTGATGACCAAACAGATCATCGAGCTTCTGGGCACGCGCGGCGGCAATTGGGAAATCCTCGCCACGGCGGCATTCGTATCGATCGCGGTTCCGCTGGTTGTGTTTTTCGCCATGCAGAAATACCTCGTGCGCGGCCTGCTCGCGGGCTCCGTGAAATGAGGACTGCCTTCCGATGAACTCTCCCGTCTCTGTCCCGGCCTCGGCCGACGTCTCGCGCATGCCGACCGACCCCAACTGGTGGCGCGGCGCGGTGATCTATCAGATTTATCCGCGCAGCTATCAAGACACCGATGGAGACGGGATCGGCGATTTGCGCGGCATCGTGAAGCGTCTGCCGCACATAGCCTCGCTCGGGGTAGACGCGATCTGGATTTCGCCCTTCTTCGCCTCGCCGATGAAGGATTTCGGCTACGACGTTTCCGATTACTGCGATGTCGATCCGATGTTCGGTACGCTGTCGGATTTCGACGCCATCATCGAGACGGCGCATTCCCTGAACATCCGGGTGATGATCGACCTCGTGCTGTCGCATACCGCCGAGGCGCATCCGTGGTTCGTCGAAAGCCGCTCGAGCCGCGACAACCCCAAGGCCGATTGGTATGTCTGGGCCGACGCCAAGCCCGACGGCACGCCGCCCAACAACTGGCTGTCGATCTTCGGCGGCTCGGCCTGGCAGTGGGACGGCCGGCGGATGCAGTATTATCTGCACAACTTCCTGACCAGCCAGCCGGACCTGAACTTCCACAACTTGGACGTTCAGGAGGCGCTCCTAGATGTGGAGCGGTTCTGGCTCAAGCGTGGTGTCGACGGCTTCCGCCTCGACACGATCAACTTCTACTTTGCCGACGCGCATCTGCGCGACAACCCGGCGCTGCCGCCCGAGCGGCGCAACGATTCCATCGCGCCGGGCGTGAACCCCTATAACTGGCAGGAACATCTCTACTCCAAGAACCAGCCCGAGAACCTCGACTTCCTCAAGCGCTTCCGCACCGAGCTGGAGCCTTACGGCGCAGCTGCCGTAGGCGAGGTGGGCGACGCGCAGCGTGGGCTTGAGATCATGGCCGAATACACCTCGGGCGGCGACAAGGTGCAGATGTGCTACCCGTTCGAGATGCTGCAGCCGCCGCGCCTCACCGCCGCCGCCGCCGCCGACACCTTCTACCGGCTGGCCCATGCCGCCCCCGATGCCTGGCCCTGCTGGTCCTATTCCAACCATGACGTGGAGCGGCACCCGACCCGCTGGAAGCTCTCGCCGGAGGCGGCCCGGGTCTACACCACCATGCTGATGTGCCTGCGCGGTTCGGTCTGCCTGTATCAGGGCGAGGAGCTGGGCCTGCCCGAAGCCGAGGTCGCTTTCGAGGATCTGCAGGATCCTTACGGGATCGAATTCTGGCCCGAATACAAGGGCCGCGACGGCTGCCGCACCCCCATCGCGTGGGAGGGCACCGCGCCCAATGGCGGCTTCTCCGAAGGCCGGCCCTGGCTGCCGGTGTCGCCCGCGCATCTGCCGCGGGCCGTGGCCGAGCAGGAGGCCGACCCTTCGGCGATCTTGCATCATTATCGGCGTGCCATCGCGCTGCGCCACGACCACCCGGTGCTGGCCACTGGCGATGATGACGGCGTGCATTCGCGCGGCGACGTGGTGCATTTCGTGCGCCACGACGAGAACGAGACGATTTTCTGCGCCTTCAATCTGGGGGAGGAGCCAGCCGACGTGCCGCTCCCTCAAGGCGCATGGGCCCCGATCGGCACCGATCTGGGCACGGTGACAAAGGCCGAGAATGGGCTGATCCATCTCGGACCATGGCAAAGTTGTCTGGCGCTGAAGCGTCGGACCGACTGAGACGGGCAGGGAGGACACCCATGGCGGAGCTGAAACTCAAGGACGTGGCCAAGACCTATGGCGGGTCGGTCGAGGTCCTCAAGAACATTGATCTGGAGATCGGCAAGGGCGAACTCGTCGTCTTCGTCGGGCCATCGGGCTGCGGCAAGTCCACGCTCCTGCGGATGATCGCCGGACTTGAGGAGATTTCGGGCGGCACGCTGGAGATCGACGGGCAGGTCGTAAACGACGTGCCGCCCGCGCAGCGCGGCATCGC
>NZ_BATB01000065.1 GCF_000466965.1 Limimaricola cinnabarinus LL-001 | reverse complement strand
CAAGCGTGTCGGCGGCGCGGTGAGCGACTTCGCGGCGATCAAGCTTCTGAAGTTCGGCATCGCCTGATGCCGGGCCGGGCCGCCTGCCGGGTGGCCGGCGCTGTTGCCGTGACGTCGAAAGGACGGGTGATGAGACTGATCGAAACGGGCGTCGTGCCCGAGACATCGCTGCCGGTCGAGGGGCTTCGCGCGCATCTGCGGCTGGGCACCGGCTTTGCCGAGACCGGGCTGCAGGACACGGGCCTCGCCGGGTTCCTGCGCGCCGCCATCGCGGCGATCGAGGCCCGCACCGGCAAGGTGCTGCTCGCGCGCGGCTTCGCGCTCGAGCTGACCCGCTGGCGCGACGCGTGCCGCCAGCCGCTGCCGGTCGCGCCTCTGCGCGCCGTCACGGGCTTCGACATGGAGGACGCGCAGGGCGTGGTGACGCCGCAGGCGCGGGGCGGCTGGCGCGCGGTGACGGACGACCAGAGACCCTATCTGGAGCCGCTGTCGGTGGCGTTCCCCGAGATCCCTTCGGGCGGCGTGGCGCGGATCGGCTTCGAGGCGGGGTTCGGGCCAGGCTGGTCCGACATCCCTGCCGATCTGGCGCAGGCGGTGTTGATGCTGGCGGCGCATTACCATGAATACCGCCACGACACCGGCCTCGGGCCGGGCTGCATGCCGTTCGGCGTCACGGCACTGACCGAACGGTTCCGGCCGCTTCGGCTCGGCGCGGGGCGCGGCGCATGAAGCCGGTGCGTCTGAACCGCGCGCTGCAACTCGAGGCGCCGTCGCGCGCCCCCGACGGCGCGGGCGGCTACCTGCGCGGCTGGAGCGTGCTGGGCACGCTCTGGGCGCGCATCGAGGCCCGCTCGGGGCGCGATCTCGACGGCATGGGCGCGGCGCTGAGCCTTGTGCGCCTGCGCATCACCCTGCGCGCGGCGCCGCCGGGATCGACGATGCGGCCCGCGCCGGAACAACGCTTTCGCGAAGGCGCGCGGGTCTATGCGATCCGTGCCGTGCGCGAGCTCGACCCCGATGGGCGGTACCTCGTCTGCGAGGCCGAGGAGGAGGTGGCGCGATGAGCTATGCGACGTCTGCGGCGCTTCAGGCGGCGATCTATGCCCGCCTTGTCGCGCATGCCCCCCTGACCGACCTCGTGGGAGAGGCGATCTACGACGCGCTGCCCGCGGGTCCGCTGCCACCGCTCTATGCCACACTCGGGGCCGAGAAGGTGCGCGACCGCTCCGACAAGACGATGGCGGCGGCCGAGCACGACCTCACCGTGAGCGTGGTGAGCGATGCGGCGGGGTTCCGCGCCGCCAAGGAGGCGGCGGCGGCGGTGTCCGACGCGCTGGCGGGGCCGATGCCGCCGCTCGCGCGCGGGCGGCTCGTGGGGCTGTGGTTCCTGCGGGCGCGGGCGCGCCGCACCGGAAGCGGCGACGCGCGGCGGATCGACATGATCTTTCGCGCGCGCAGCGAAGACGGCTGACACAACCAGAGGAGGGCCAGGCAATGGCGGCTCAGAACGGCAGGGATCTCCTGCTCAAGATCGACATGACCGGCGACGGGCTGTTCGAGACCATGGCGGGGCTGCGCGCGACGCGGCTCACGCTCAATGCCCAGAGCGTCGACGTGACCCATCTGGGCAGCGATGGCTGGCGCGAGGTGCTGGGGGGTGCGGGCGTGCGCACCGCCGCCATCTCGGGCTCGGGCGTGTTTCGCGACGCGACCACCGACGCCCGCGCGCGGCAGATCTTCTTCGACGGCGAGACGCCCGAATTTCAGGTGGTGATCCCCGATTTCGGCACCATGACCGGCGCGTTCCAGATCGCCTCGATCGATTACGCAGGGAGCCATGACGGCGAGGCGAGCTTCGAGATCGCGCTGGTTTCGGCGGGGCCGGTGCGCTTCGAGGCGGCGCTCTGATGGCCAATCCGCGCGCCGGCGAGGTGGCGGTGATCCTCGACGGGAGGCGGCGGGTCATGAAGCTGACGCTCGGCGCGCTGGCCGAACTGGAGGAGGCCTTGGGCTGCGACAGCATCGAGGCGCTTCTGGCCCGGCTCGAAGGGGGCCGCGTCTCGGCGCGCGACGTGCTGGCGCTGATCGTCGCGGGGCTTCGGGGTGGCGGCTGGCCGGGCCGGGCCGCCGATCTCGTGGCCGCCGAGATCGAGGGCGGGCCGGTCGAGGCGGCGCGTCTCGCCGCGCTTTTGGTGGCGCGCGCCTTCGGTGAGGCGGCGTGAGACGGCTCGACTTCGCGGCGATGATGCGCGCGGGCATCTGCGGGCTGGGGCTGCGACCGGCCGAGTTCTGGGCGCTGACCCCCGCCGAGCTGCGGCTGATGCTGGGGCCCGCGGGGCCTGAGCCGATGCGGCGCGATCGGCTGATCGAGCTGTGCCGCCGATATCCTGACGAGGAGAGATCATGACCGAGGACGAGTTCGAGGCGCTGGAACGCGCGATGGAGGAGGCGGGTGGCGTGGCCGCGGCCTTTTCGCAGGAGCTGGACCGGATGCGCGCGGGGCTGAGCGAGACGACCCGCGATCTGGGCAGGCTCGAGCGCGGCTTTTCCAGCGGTGTGCGCCGCGCCATCGACGGCGTGCTGTTCGACGGCAAATCCGTGGGCGGCGCGCTCAAGGGGCTGGCGGGGGCGATGTCGGGCACGGTCTACGACAACGCGATGCGCCCGGTGGCCGACGGGATCGGCGGCGCGCTGGCCCAAGGCGTGACCGGTCTCGTCTCGGGGCTGATGCCCTTCGCGCAGGGCGGGGCGTTCTCGGGCGGGCGGGTGACGCCGTTCGCGCGCGGCGGCGTGGTCTCGGGGCCGGTGCCTTTCCGATGCGTGGCGGCGCGGGGCTGATGGGCGAGGCGGGGCCCGAGGCGATCCTGCCGTTGCAGCGCGGGGCCGACGGGCGGCTTGGCGTCGCGGCGGGCGGCGGTGGCGGGGCGCGGGTGACGGTCAACATCACCACCCCGGACGCGAAGGGTTCCGGCGGTCGCGCGGGCAGGTGGCGGCGCAGATCGCGCGCGCCGTCGACCGTGGCCGCCGCGACAGGTGAGGAGGACATCATGGCATTCCACGACGTGAGATTTCCCGTGGCGCTGAGCTTCGGCGCCTCCGGCGGGCCGGAGCGGCGCTGCGAGATCGTCACCCTCGCCAATGGCTTCGAGGAGCGCAACAGCCCCTGGGCCGACGCGCGGCGGCGCTATGATGCGGGTCTGGGCCTGCGCGGGCTCGATGACATCGAGGCGGTGCTTGCCTTCTTTGAGGCGCGGCGCGGCCCGCTTCACGGGTTTCGCTGGAAGGACTGGCTCGACTGGCGCTCGGCCCCGGCCTCGCGCCCCATCGAGGAGCTCGACCAGCAGATCGGCACCGGCGACGACGCCACCACGGCGTTCCGCCTCGTCAAGCGCTATGGCACCGGCGCGGCGGCCTATCTGCGCCCGATCACCCGGCCCGTCGCGGGCAGCGTTCGGGTCGCGGTGGACGGTGATCCGGTGCTCGAGGGCGCGGGCGTCGAGATCGACCACGCCAACGGCCTCGTGCGGCTCGGCGTGGCGCCGCCCATCGGCGCGATCGTCACGGCGGGGTTCGAATTCGACGTGCCCGCGCGCTTCGACACCGAAACGCTGATCGGCTCGGTGGCGAGCTTTGAGGCGGGCACGCTGCCCGAGATCCCGGTGGTGGAGATCCGGGCATGAGCGGCTTTGACGATCACCTCGCGGGCGGCGTCACCACGCTGTGCCGCGCCTGGGCCCTGCGGCGCGCCGACGGGCTCCTGCGCGGCTTTACCGATCACGACCGGGCGCTGTCCTTCGACGGCATCGATTTCCGCCCCGAAACCGGGATGAGCGCCAGCGCGCTGGTGCAGGGCGCGGGGCTCGCCGCCGACACCTCCGAGGCGCTGGGCGCGATCTCGGATTCGGGCATCACCGAGGCCGAGATCGCCCAAGGCCGCCTCGACGGGGCGGAGCTGCGGATCTGGCGGGTGAACTGGGCCAATCCCGCCCAGCGCGCGCTCGAATTCCGGGGCCGCCTGGGCGAAATCCGCCGCGACGGCACGCTGTTCCGGGCCGAGTTGCGGGGCCTGTCGGACCTGCTCAACCGCCCCGGTGGTCGGGTCTATCAGAAGCGCTGCGACGCGGCCTTCGGCGATGCGCGCTGCGGCTTCGACGCTTCGCGGCCGGGCTTTACCGAAACTTGGCCTCTGGCGCGGGCCGAGGGCGGGACGCTGCGCTTCGACTGGACCGAGGGCCCCGAGTCGGGCTGGTTCGCGCAAGGCCGGGCCGAGGTGATCGACGGCCCCGGCGCGGGGCTCTCGGCGCCGATCCGCGAGGACCGGCTCGCGGATGGCGCGCGCCTCGTCGAGCTGTGGCAGCCGATCTGCGCCGACCTGCCCCCCGGCACCATGCTGCGGCTCGTCGCGGGCTGCGACAAGCGGGCCGAGACCTGCCGGCTTAAATTCGACAACTTCCTGAACTTTCGCGGTTTTGCGCATCTGCCGGGGACCGACTGGCTGATGGCGGTGCCGCGATCGGGGGGTGCATGAGCCGCATCGTCGAGGTGGCGCGCGGCTGGATCGGCACGCCCTATCTGCACGGGGCCGCGCGGCGCGGCGCGGGCTGCGACTGCCTCGGCCTCGTGCGCGGCGTCTGGGCGGCGCTCGAAGGGGACGAGCCGGAGCCGGTGCCCGCCTATCCGCGCGCCGAGGCGCGAAGTGACGAGATCCTGCGCGACGCGGCGGCGCGGCACCTGCGCGAGATCGCCTGCGCCGAGGCGCGGCCCGGCGATCTGTTGCTGTTTCGGCTGCGCGCGGGGCGTCCGGCGCGGCATCTGGGGCTTCTGGCCGATGGCGCGGACGGCACGGGCGGCCCGAGCTTCATCCATGCCTATGAGGGGCACGGGGTGGTCGAAAGCCGCCTCACACCCCCGTGGCGGCGGCGCATCGCCGCGTGTTTCGCACTGACGGAAAGGATCGGCTGATGGCGACCATCGTGTTCGGAGCCGCCGGGATGGCGCTCGGCGGCTCAATCGGGGGCAGCGTGCTGGGCCTCTCTGGCGCGGTGCTGGGCCGGGCCGCGGGGGCGGCGCTGGGCCGCGGCATCGACGCGCGGCTTTTGGGCGGCGGGGCCGACCCGGTCGAAACCGGCCGGGTCGAGCGGTTTCGCCTCACCGGGGCGGGCGAGGGCGAGCCGATCGCCCGGCTCTGGGGCCGGATGCGGATCGGCGGGCAGGTGATCTGGGCCTCCGAGTTCGAGGAGCGGCGCGCCACCTCGGGCGGCGGCAAGGGCGCGCCGAAACCCGAAGTGGTCGAGTTCTCCTACGCGGTGAGCCTCGCCGTCGGGCTGTGCGAGGGGCCGGTGACGCGGGTGGCACGGATCTGGGCCGACGGGGTCGAGCTTGGCCGCGACGAGATCACCTGGCGGCTCTATGAGGGGCGCGAGGACCAGCTACCCGACCCCGCGATCGAGGCCGCCCTCGGGATCGGTCTGGCCCCCGCCTATCGCGGGTTGGCCTATGTGGTGATCGAGGATCTCGATCTTTCGCGCTTCGGCAACCGGGTGCCGCAGTTCTCCTTCGAGGTGCTGCGCCCTTCGGATGTCGCCGACCCCGCGCGGGCCGAGGACATCGCGCAGCTGGTGCGCGGCGTGGCGGTGATCCCCGGCACCGGGGATTACGCTCTGGCGACGACGCCGGTGCATGTCGGGGCGGGGTTCGGCGAACGCCTGCCCGCCAATCTGCACGGGCCGAGCGGGCCGAGCGACGCCGACGCCGCCCTCGACGATCTGGTCGAGGAGCTGCCCCGCTGTGGCGCCGCCTCTCTCGTGGTGTCGTGGTTCGGTGACGACCTTCGGGCCGGGCAGTGCCGCATCCGCCCCAAGGTCGAACAGGACGAGGCCGAGGGCGAGGAGATGGCGTGGCGCGTCTCGGGGCTGACCCGCGACAGCGCGCTGCCGGTGCCGCGCGTCGAAGGCCGCCCGGTCTATGGTGGAACGCCTTCGGACCGCGCGGTGATCGAGGCGATCCGCGCGATGGCGGCGCGCGGGCTGGAGGTGACCTATTACCCGTTCATCCTGATGGATCAGCTTGGCGGCAGCGGCCTGCCCGACCCGTGGGGCGGGGCCGAGCAGGCGCCTTTGCCGTGGCGCGGGCGGATCACCACCGCGCTGGCCCCGAACCGGCCCGGCACCACCGACCGCATGGTGGCCGCCGAGGCCGAGGTCGCGGCCTTCTTCGGCGCGGCGCGGGCGGATCAATTCACCGTCACGCCCGACGGCCCGGTTTACGACGGCCCCGAGGATTGGGGCCTGCGCCGCTTCGTGCTGCATCAGGCGCATCTCTGCGCGATGGCGGGCGGGGTCGAGGCGTTCTGCATCGGCTCGGAACTTGTCGGCCTCACCACGATCCGCGGCGCGCATGACAGCTACCCCGCCGTGGCGGCGCTGCGCGATATGGCGTCGGAGGTGCGGGGCATCCTCGGGCCGGATGTGAAGCTCTCCTACGCCGCCGACTGGACCGAGTATCACGGCCACCAGCCGGGAGGGGCGACCAAGCGGTTTCACCTCGATCCGCTCTGGGCCGACCCGAACATCGATTTTATCGGCATCGACAATTACATGCCGCTCTCGGACTGGCGCGACGGCTGGGACCATCTCGACGCCGCCGACCACCGCTCGATCTACGATCTCGATTACCTCACCGGCAATGTCGCGGGCGGCGAGGGGTATGACTGGTTCTACCATTCGCCCGAGGCGCGCGCGGCGCAGATCCGCACGCCGATCACCGATGGCGACGGAGAGCCCTGGGTTTGGCGCTACAAGGATCTCAGAGGCTGGTGGGGCAATGCGCATCACGAGCGGATCGACGGGGTGCGGCAGGACGCGCCCACCGTGTGGCAGCCGGGGTCGAAGCCGATCCGCTTTACCGAGCTGGGCTGCGCCGCCGTCGATCGCGGCACCAACCAGCCCAACAAGTTCCTCGATCCGAAATCCTCGGAATCCTCGCTGCCCCATCATTCGCGCGGGCATCGCGACGAGCTGATCCAGATGCAGTATCTGCGGGCCATG
Organism: Limimaricola cinnabarinus LL-001; assembly: GCF_000466965.1. Lineage (GTDB taxonomy): Bacteria > Pseudomonadota > Alphaproteobacteria > Rhodobacterales > Rhodobacteraceae > Limimaricola > Limimaricola cinnabarinus. Next base: position 7,420 of record NZ_BATB01000065.1, on the reverse strand, counting down.
CACCGCCACTTTGCCGATCCGCAGGCCAACCCGGTCTCGGAGGTCTACGGGGCGCCGATGCTCGACACGGATCGGATGCTGGTCTGGGCGTGGGACCTTAGGCCCTATCCGTGGTTTCCGGGCCTGTCCGAGGTCTGGAGCGATGGCGCGAACTGGGCGCGCGGGCACTGGATCACCGGTCGCACCGCGCATCGCGACCTCGCCTCGGTGGTGGCCGAGATCTGCGCCGGGGCGGGCGTGACCGAGATCGACACCTCGCGGCTCTGGGGCCTCGTGCGTGGCTATGTCGCGAACGGCACGCAAAGCGCGCGGGCGCTGTTGCAGCCCCTGATGCTGGCGCATGGCTTCGACGCGGTGGAGCGCGACGGGACATTGGTGTTTCGCACGCGCGACGGGCGCACGGATGCGGTGATCGACCCCGGCGGGCTGGTGCGCGACCGCGCCGACACCCCCGCCTTCGAGGTCGCGCGCGAGGGGGACGCGGCGCTGCCGGGCCGGGTGCGGCTCGGCTATGTCGATGCGGCGGGCACGGGGGCCGTGGCCAGCGTCGAGGCGGCGGTGCCGGGGGGCGACGCGCGCCATGTCGAGGCGTCCGAGCTGCCGATGGCGCTCACCCGGGCCGAGGCGCAGGGGATCGCGGCGCGCTGGCTCGCCGAAATGCGGCTGTCGCGCGAGAGCGCCGCCTTCGCGCTGCCGCCTTCGGCGCATCCCTTGGGCGCGGGCGACGTGGTCGAGATCGCGGGCGAAGGCTGCGGCGGCTGGCGCATCGACCGCATCGAGCGCACCACCCATGCGCAGGTGGAGGCGGTGCGCTGCACGCCGGACCTCTATCTGCCGCAGCCCGCCGAGGACGAGCCGCATCTGCCGGGGGCCTACGTGCCGCCGGTGCCGGTCGAGGGGGTGTTTCTCGACCTGCCGCTGCTCGCGGGCGACGAGATCCCGCACGCGCCGCATATCGCCGCCACCGCCGATCCATGGCCCGGCGCGGTGGCGCTGGTGCGCGGCGTCGAGGATGCCGATCACCGGCTCGACCACGTGCAGCCCCTCGCCGCGACCATCGGCACGACGCTGACCTCGCTCGCTGCCGCGCCGTCCGGCCTGTGGGATCACGGCCCGGCGCTTCGGGTGCGGCTGGTGCAGGGGCGGCTCACGAGCGCGGGCGAGGCGGCGGTGCTGTCGGGGGCCAACCTCGTGGCGATCGGCGACGGGACAAGCGATCACTGGGAGGTGCTGCAGTTCTTGCGGGCCGAGCCGGTGGCACCGGGGGTGTATGACCTGACGGGCCGTCTCAGGGGGCAGGCGGGGACCGATGCGGTGATGCCCGACATCTGGCCGGTGGGCAGTCGGCTGGTGCTGCTCGACGGGGTGCCGCGGCAGATCGGCCTGCCGCAGGCGGCGCGCGGGCTTGAGCGGCATTACCGCTATGGCCCGGCGCGGCGGCCGGTGGGCGATCCGAGCTGGCGGCACGAGGCCCGCGCCTTTGCGGGGATCGGGCTGAGACCTATGCGCCCGCGCATCTCGCGGCGCGTGAGACGGGGGGCGAAACGGGGGGCGATCTGGAGATCTCGTGGGTGCGGCGGGCGCGCAGCGGCGCCGATGCCTGGGCCGGGCGGGATGTGCCGCTCGACGAGGCGCGAGAGGCCTACCTGCTACGCGTTCTCGACGGCGGCACGGTGCTGCGCGAGGTGGAGCTCGGCGCGCCGTCCTACCGCTACACCGCCGCCGCGCGGGGCGCCGACGGGGCGACGGGTCCGCTGGTGGTGCAGGTGGCGCAGATCTCGGACGCCTTTGGGCCGGGGCCCTTCGCTTCGCTCACCGTGCAGCCATGAGGCCGATCCTGCCGGGCTGTCTCGACCGGGCCGTGGCGGCGCTGCTCGCGGTGCCGCCCGCTGCGCGGCCACGGCTTGCCGCCGACATCGTCACCGAGGCCCGCGCCGCCGATGCGTGGCGCAAGCGGCAGGGCCGGGCGCATCCGCTCTGGGGCGATGGATCGCTGATGTCGGCGGCGCTGCGCCACCCCGCGCGGCCGCTGCCGCCATCGCTGGGCCGCGAGGCGCGCGCCGCGCTGCGGCAGGTGCTCGATGCCCTTGACGCAGGCCGGGGGCTTTGATCTTGGCGACGGGGCCCTATCTGGGCTAGACAAGACGCGGCATCAGGAGGCCATGGCGATGGCGATACCACAAGCGCAACTAGCCGAGATCGACCCGGTCTGGAGCCGTATCCGCAGCGAAGCCGAGGAGGCTGTCGCCGCCGAGCCGCTGATGGGCGGGCTGATCCATTCGGGCGTGCTGCATCACAAGAGCTTTGCCTGCGCGCTGGCCTACCGGCTGTCGCTCAAGCTTGCCTCGGACGAGATGCCCGCGCAGATCCTGCGCGAGATCGTCGACGGGGCCTATGGCGCCGAGCCCGAGCTTGTCGTCTCGGCTCGCGCCGACCTCGTCGCCACCTATGAGCGCGACCCGGCCTGCCACCGGTTCCTGCAGCCGCTGTTCTACTTCAAGGGCTATCAGGCGATCCAGCCTACCGGCTCGGTCACTGGCTCTGGATGCAGGGCCGGCTCGATCTGGCCTATTTCGTGCAGATGCGCGTGTCCGAGACCTTTGGCGTCGACATCCATCCGGCGGCCAAGATCGGCCGCGGCGTGATGATCGACCACGCGCATTCCGTGGTGATCGGCGAGACGGCGGTGGTGGGCGACAACGTGTCGATGCTGCATTCCGTGACGCTTGGCGGCACCGGCAAGGAAGAGCAGGACCGCCATCCCAAGATCGGCAACGGCGTGCTGATCGGGGCGGGGGCGAAGGTGCTCGGCAACATCCGTATCGGCGACTGCACCCGCATCGCGGCGGGATCGGTCGTGCTGATGGACATTCCGGCCTGCAAGACCGTGGCGGGGGTGCCCGCGCGCATCGTCGGCGAGGCGGGCTGCGCGCAGCCCTCGGTGTCGATGGACCAGACGTTTCGGGGCGAGTGACACGCCGGGGCGGTGGTATGGATCGCCGGGACGCTTGGCAACCTGAAGGCGATTACCTTCGGGGCTGGCGCGATCGCCGCGCCCCGCTCTAGTCAAACATGCGGAGCCTATGAAGGGCCGGGCGCATCGGTCACGACCGATGTGATTTCCAGTAGCGGAAAAGACGCCTCAGCAGGAACTCGGCCAAAGTAAAGGCGGCCGGTATGCCTATATACCATACGAACCATTCCCATTCTCTGTCTTCTTCGAGCCGTTGGAGGACAATCAGCATGACGAATATCGCGACAACATGTAGGATAGAGATCACCCAGTTCCTCATGACGGCTCCATGGCTGCGAGGTGGCTTTGATGCATCCTGACACGCGTCATGGTTGCGCGCTATCGCCGATTTGCAGGGTCAGGAACAGGGCTGCGCTTACCCCGGCAAGGCGCGCCGCGACGGTTTCGAGTGAAACGGCTCCGGTTTCGTGATATCGTCGAACTCCGAGACACGGCAAATTTTCGGCTTTCGCCGGGAAGTTTCGCGGCGACTGGCTCAATTCCACGTATCTTGAACCTCATGGGAGAAAATCCATGACACGCATGATGATGGCTGTCGCGATCGCATGTGCCGGAGGGATGGCTTCGGCGCAGGAAACCGGAAACGAGATGGCGGAGACGGCGGGCGACCAAGGGCCGCCGGAGTTCTTCAGCAGCATCTATCCCGAACACGCCTTCGACGAGGCAATGGCGCTCTATGGCGCGCTGCAAAGCGAGGAGGCGGCGCTCGATCCCAAGACGCGCGAACTGGTTGCGCTCGCGGTCGCCGCGCAGATCCCCTGCGATTACTGCGTCTATGCTCACAAGAAGAACGCAATGAGCGCAGGTGCGACGGAGGGCGAACTGCGCGAGGCGGTGGCGATCGCCGCCAATGTCCGCATGTGGAGCACCATGCTCAATGGCATGGATTACGACCTCGCGGCGTTCAAGGCCGAGCATGACGAGATCATGCCGCCAACCAACTAGCAGACCGGGGCAGGCTCGAAGCTGTCTCTTACACGCGACGAAAAGGGCCGCGCTCATGGAGCGCGGCCCTTTGTCGATGGCGTTGGGATGGGGCCGTCAGGCCAGCATCACCATCGGGTTTTCGAGCGCGTCGGCGATCTGCTTGAGCAGCTCGGCGCCCATCGCGCCGTCGATCACCCGGTGATCGACCGAGAGCGTCACCGACATCACCGTGGCCACCTCGACCTCGCCTTCGGCATTCACCACCGGCTTTTTCACGCCGGCGCCGACCGCGAGGATCGCGCCATGCGGCGGGTTGATGACGGCGTCGAAATTGTCGATGCCGAACATGCCGAGGTTGGAGATCGCGAAGCTGCCGCCCTGATACTCGTGCGGGGCCAGCTTCTTGTCGCGCGCGCGCTTGGCCAGATCCTTCATCTGGGCCGAGAGCGAGGACAGCGAGCGGCTTTCGGCGTCGCGCAGCACGGGCGTGAAGAGCCCGCCTTCGATGGCGACGGCGACGGCCACGTCCGATGGCTTGAGCTTCAGGACCCGGTCACCGGCCCAGACGGCGTTGGCGTCGGGCACCGCCTGCAGCGCCAAGGCCGAGGCCTTGATGATGAAGTCGTTGACCGAAAGCTTCACGCCGCGGGCTTCGAGCTGCTTGTTCAGCTGGGAGCGGAATTTCAGCAGCGCGTCGAGCTTGATGTCGCGGCGCAGGTAGAAATGCGGGATGGTCTGCTTGGCCTCGGTGAGACGGGCCGCGATGGTGCGGCGCATCCCGTCGAGCTTGACCTCCTCGTAGTCGCGATCGGCATACATCTTGCGGATCTGTTCGGCCTGCGCGCCGGGGGCGGCGGGCTCGGCGATCGGGGATTTGCCGGTCTCGGCTTTCGGCTCCTGCGCGGCCTTCTCGGTGGACGAGGCGGCAGCGGCGGGCTTCTGGCCGGGCTTGGCGCTCTCGACATCGGCCTTGACGATCCGGCCGTTGGGGCCGGAGCCCTGGATCTGGCTCAGGTCGAGGCCCTTGTCGGCCGCGATCCGCCGCGCCAGCGGCGAGGCGAAGACGCGGTCGCCGGAGGCACCGGAGCCGCCCGAGGAGGCCGGAGCGGCGTCGCCGCCCTTGGCCTGCTGCGCGGCACCGGCATCGTCGCCATAGCCCTTGGCGGGCAAGGTCTCGGCCTTGGGTGTGGCGGGTTCGGCATGGCTGTCGGCATCGCCCTGCTTGGGTTCGGTTGAGGCGTCGATGTCGTCGGCGCTCTCGCCATCCTCGAGCAGCACGGCGATGGGGGTGTTGACCTTCACCCCTTCCGTGCCCTCGGCGATCAGGATCTTGCCCACGACGCCCTCGTCGACGGCCTCGAACTCCATCGTCGCCTTGTCGGTCTCGATCTCGGCCAGAAGGTCGCCGGAGAAGACGGTGTCACCCTCCTTGACCAGCCATTTCGCGAGCGTGCCTTCCTCCATGGTCGGCGACAGCGCGGGCATCAGGATTTCCGTTGGCATGTCTCGCGCTCCGTTACTTGTAGGTCACTTTGCGCACCGCCTCGACGACCTCGTCGGTCGTCAGCAGCGCGTGCTTTTCGAGGTTCGCCGCGTAGGGCATCGGCACGTCCTTGCCCGTGCAGTTGATGACCGGCGCGTCGAGATGGTCGAACGCCTCCTGCATGATCACCGAGGAGATGTAGTTGCCGACCGAGCCCTGCGGCCAGCCTTCCTCGACGGTGACGCAGCGGTTGGTCTTCTTCACGCTCTCGAGAATCGCGTCGGTGTCCATGGGCCGGATCGTGCGCAGGTCGATCACCTCGGCCTCGATGCCGTCCTCGGCCAGCTTCTCGGCCGCCGCGAGCGCATAGGTCATGCCGATGCCGAACGACACGATGGTGACGTCCGTGCCCTCGCGGGCGATCTTGGCCTTGCCCAGCGGATGGTGAAATCATCGAGCACCGGCACCTCGAAGGAGCGGCCATAGAGGATCTCGTTCTCGAGGAAGATCACCGGGTTCGGGTCGCGGATCGCTGATTTCATCAGGCCCTTCGCGTCGGCGGCGGAGTAGGGCATGACGACCTTGAGGCCGGGCACCTGCATGAACCACGCGGCGTAGTCCTGGCTGTGCTGCGCGCCGACGCGGGCGGCAGCACCGTTGGGGCCGCGGAACACCATCGGGGCGCCCATCTGGCCGCCCGACATGTAGAGCGTCTTGGCCGCCGAGTTGATGATCTGGTCCATCGCCTGCATGGCGAAGTTGAAGGTCATGAACTCCACGATCGGGCGCAGGCCGCCAAAGGCCGCGCCGACCGCGATGCCGGCAAAGCCGTGCTCGGTGATCGGCGTGTCGACGACGCGCTTGGGCCCGAACTCGTCCAAGAGACCTTGGGAGATCTTGTAGGCGCCCTGATACTCGCCGACTTCCTCGCCCATGAGGAAGACGTTGGCCTCGCGGCGCATTTCCTCGGCCATCGCGTCGCGCAGCGCTTCGCGGACCGTGGTGGTCTTGGTCTCGGTGCCCTCGGGCCAGTCAGGCGTGCGCGGCGGTTTCGGTGCCGCGGCGGCAGGCGAGGAGGCGGCGGGGGTGTCGGCGGGGACGGTGTCCTTGGCCTCGGCCTTGGTCTCTTCCTTGACCTCGGTCTTGGCCTCGGAGCCGGTGTTGCCGCCGGCGCTCTCGGCGGCGGAGGCGTCCTCGCCCTCTTCGAGCAGCACGGCGATCGGGGTGTTCACCTTCACGCCCTCGGTGCCTTCGGCGATCAGGATCTTGCCGACGGTGCCTTCGTCGACGGCCTCGAACTCCATCGTGGCCTTGTCGGTCTCGATCTCGGCCAGGATGTCGCCGGAGGAGACGGTGTCACCCTCCTTCACGAGCCACTTGGCGAGCGTGCCTTCCTCCATGGTCGGGGAGAGGGCGGGCATCAGAATTTCGGTCGCCATGGATCAGGCCTCCTGCGGGGCTTCGTCAGCGTAGATGTCGGTCCAGAGTTCCTCGAGCGCGGGCTCGGGGCTCTCCTTGGAGAACTCGGCGGACTCGTTGACGATCTCCTTGATCTCCTTGTCGATCGCCTTGAGGTCGTCCTCGGTCGCGTGCTGGCCGCTCAGGAGCACTTGCCGGATCTGCTCGATCGGGTCGCGCTCCTCGCGCATCTTCTGCACCTCCTCGCGCGAGCGGTACTTCGCGGGGTCGGACATCGAGTGGCCGCGGTAGCGGTAGGTCTTGATCTCGAGGATGTAGGGGCCCTTGCCCTCGCGGCAGTGCGCCACGGCGCGCTCACCGGCCTCCTTGACCGCCAGCACGTCCATGCCGTCGACTTCCTCGCCCTTGATGCCGTAGGCGGCGCCGCGCTCCCACAGCGACGGCGATTTGGTCGAGCGCTGCACGCTGGTGCCCATCGCATACTGGTTGTTCTCGATCACGAAGACGACCGGAAGCTCCCACAGCTGCGCCATGTTGTAGGTCTCGTAGACCTGGCC
>NZ_BATB01000066.1 GCF_000466965.1 Limimaricola cinnabarinus LL-001 | reverse complement strand
GTCGCCGGGGCCGAGATCGCGCGTCTCGCCCGACACCGTGAACCGGAACAATCCCGAGGTCACATAGGTCGTCTGCACATGCGGATGGTGGTGCGGCAGGCCGCGCCCGTCCTTTTCGAAGCGGAACTCCACCATCATCAGCTCCGCGCTTTCGCACAGGATGCGCCGCTGCGCGCCGGGTCCGGACGCCATCCAGGCCTCCGGGGTATCGCTGTTCACCTGCATCATCATCATCTCCTCTCTTGTGGCAGATCGCCGCGCGCCGTCGCGGCGCGGAGCGTCACATCGCGGCCCCGGCGGGGGTCCGAACAAATCACGGCCCGATCCCGGCCATCGTGGCCGGAGCTTGTAAAATCCCCGCCGCGTCCAAGCCTCGCTTCGCATGACGGCCCCAATACTACAGGGAATATGGGGTATGGGCGGCGCTCCCATCTGAATACGGGAGGCCCACGCCACAGCCTGAGCGCGATCTTGTTAAGAGTTGATTGCCCTGTTGTCGATCAGTTGTCAATATTTGTATTGATCGGGCGTTACGAATCCGGTAGTCATATCGCCAGTGCTTCCACGTCGGGGCCGAAAGGGAGGGGACCATGTCAGGCGTAAGTCTCGAAAGAATCGTCAAACGCTACGGCGCGCTCGAAGTCGTCCACGGCATCGATCTGGAAATTGCACCAAAGGAATTCGTCGTGCTGGTCGGGCCCTCGGGCTGCGGCAAGTCCACGACGCTGCGGATGATCGCGGGCCTTGAGGAGATTTCGGGCGGCACCTGTCGGATCGGCGACCGGGTCGTGAACCGCGTCGCGCCCAAGGATCGCGACGTGGCGATGGTGTTCCAGAACTACGCGCTCTACCCGCATCTGAGCGTCGCCGACAACATCGCCTTCGGGCTGCGCATCCGTCGCACGCCCAAGGCCGAGATCGCCTCTTCGGTCGAGGAGGTCGCGGGCATCCTCGGGCTCACCCCCTATCTCGACCGCCGCCCCGCCGATCTTTCGGGCGGCCAGCGCCAGCGCGTCGCCATGGGCCGCGCCATCGTGCGCCACCCGGAGGTGTTCCTGTTCGACGAGCCTCTGTCGAACCTCGACGCCAAGCTGCGCACCCAGATGCGCGCCGAGATCAAGCGGCTGCACAAGCGGCTCGGCGTCACTTCGGTCTATGTCACCCATGACCAGGTCGAGGCGATGACGCTCGCGGACCGCATCGTGGTGATGCGCGACGGGCGGATCGAGCAGATCGGCACGCCGATGGAGCTCTTCAACGATCCGGTGAACACCTTCGTCGCGGGCTTCATCGGCTCGCCGCCGATGAACCAGTTCGAGGCGGTGGTCGAGGCCGGCGAGCGCGGCCCCGTGGCCGTCGCCAACGGCGCGCGGATCGCGTTGCCCGCGCTTGAAAGTCTGCGCCACGCCCAGGGCCGCAAGGTCATCATCGGCATCCGCCCCGAGCACGCCTCGATCGAGCCGATGCCCGGCGCCTCCACCGTGCCGGTCGAGCTCGACCTGATCGAGACGCTGGGCTCGGAGGCGCTTCTGCACAGCTCGATCGGCGAGGTGCCCTTCGTCATCAAGGCCGAGACCGGCGGCGACACCGCGCATCTCGCGAGGGTCGAGGCCTTCCACGTGGCGCCCGAGCGGATCAAAGTCTTCGACCACGACACCGGCCGGGTGCTGGGAGCCGCCCGGATGGGGGTGGCGGCATGAGCCAGCAAGAGCATATCGGTCCTTCGACCGAAGAGCTGGTCGTCGAGGCGCGAGAGGCGCTGCGCGACCGGACCCGCCGCCGCGCCGCCCGGCTTGGCGATCATTTCAAGCGCGAATGGCAGATCTACGTGCTGCTGCTGCCGACGATCCTGTGGTTCGCGCTGTTCCTCTACAAACCCATGTACGGGCTGCAGATCGCCTTCAAGGACTACTCGATCTTCCGCGGCATCGACGGCAGCCCGTGGATCGGCTTCGAGCATTTCCGCACCTTGTTCGAGAACGACCAATTCCTGCGCGCGATCCGCAACACCGTGATCATCAGCTTCTTCACGCTGCTGTTCGGCTTTCCGGCGCCGATCATCCTCGCCTTGATGTTCAACGAGATCCTGAACCAGACCTACAAGCGCGCCGCGCAGACCATCGTCTACCTGCCGCATTTCATCTCGACGGTGATCATCGCCGGGATCGTGATCACCGCCTTCTCGCCGTCGGCGGGGATCGTGAACACGGTGCTCGAATGGCTCGGCATGGACCCGGTCTACTTCCTGACCAAGCCCGAATGGTTCCGGCCCATCTTCATCGGATCGGGGATCTGGCAGGAGGCGGGCTTCCAGTCGATCGTCTATCTCGCGGCGATCGCGGGGGTGAACCCCTCGCTTTACGAAAGCGCGGTGGTGGACGGCGCCAGCCGCTGGCAGATGGTGTGGAAGGTGACGCTGCCCTCGATCCTGCCGACGATCATCATCATGCTGATCATCCGCATCGGCAACCTGCTCGAAGTGGGCTTCGAGCTGATCATCCTGCTCTACCAGCCCGCCACCTACGAGACGGCGGACGTGATCAACACCTTCATCTACCGCCAGGGTCTGCAGCAGGGGCAATACGATCTCGCCGCCGCGGCCGGCCTGTTCAACGCCGTCGTCGCCTTCGTTCTGGTGATGACCGCCAACACCATCTCCAAGCGCGTGTCGCGCACGTCGCTGTGGTGAGGAGGACAAGCCAATGGCCAACATGAATCTCTATTCCCGCGGCGACAAATGGTTCGTCATCGCCAACATGGTGCTGGTGGGGCTGTTCACCATCGCGACGCTCTACCCGTTCCTCTACATCGCCGCCGTCTCGTTCAGCTCGGGCTTCGCGGCCGCCGCCGGAACGGTGGTGCTGACCCCGGTGAACTTCACCATCGCGGCCTATGAGAGGGTGCTGAGCGAGCCGGAGTTCTGGCGCTCCTACGCCAACACCTTCATCTACACCTTCGGCGGCACGGCGGTGAGCCTTCTTATCATCATCCCCGGCGCCTATGCGCTGTCGCGCCCGCAGCTGATCGGGCGGCGCTTCTGGAACCTCTTCGTGGCCTTCACGATGTGGTTCAACGCAGGCCTCATCCCGTTCTTCCTGAACATGCGGGACCTCGGACTGCTCGACAGCTATTTCGGCATCATCATCGGCTTCGCGCTCAACGCCTTCAACATCATCCTGCTGCGCAACTTCTTCGAATCCATCCCGTCGTCGTTCGAGGAGGCGGCGCGGATGGACGGCGCCAACGAGTTCCAGGTGCTGTGGAAGGTCTATGTGCCGCTGTCGAAGCCGGCGATCGCCACGATCACCCTGTTTTGCATCGTGGCGCGCTGGAACGGCTTCTTCTGGGCGATGGTGCTGTTGCAGAGCGAGGACAAGATCCCGCTGCAGGTCTATCTGCGCCAGCTCATCGCCGAGCTGTCGGACGACGAGGAGTTCACCAGCACCCTGATCAGCGCGGCCTATTCGGTCGAGACGGTCACGGCGGCGATCATCGTCTGCTCCATCATTCCGGTCCTGCTGATCTACCCGTGGGTCCAGAAGTACTTCAACAAGGGCATCCTTCTGGGAGGCGTGAAGGAATGACCCGCAAGAACACCACGCGATTTGGGAGGGAAACCATGCGTAAATCCACATTGTCCGCCGCGTTCCTGGCCACCACCATGCTGGCCCAGCCGGGCTTCGCAGATGAGCATCTCAGGATCGTCGAGGAGCCGCTCGAACTCACCGTCCACTTCCACTGGCCCCGCAACCAGGGCTACGAGGAGGATTACCCGGTCGAGCAGGCGGCGCGCGAGATGACCGGCATCCACCTCAAGGACGCCACCGCGGGCCGCAACACCCCCGACCACAACGAGGCGATGAACCTGCTTCTGGCGCAGGGCGACCTGCCCGACATCGTCGGCGGCAACCGGATCAAGGACCCGGTCAACCAGTACGGCCCCGAGGGCGCCTTCCTGCCGCTGGGCGATCTGATCGCCGAGCATGCCCCCAACATTCAGGCCGTGCTCGACGCCAAGCCCGAGCTGCGCGACGCCATGGCTTCGTGGGACGGCAACATCTACTACGTGCCCTACCTGCCCGACGGCGAATTCGGCCGCGCGTGGTTCGTGCGTCAGGACTGGCTCGACGCGCTGGGGCTGGAGCGGCCCGATACGGTCGAGGATCTCTATCAGGTGCTGGTGGCGTTCCGCGATCAGGACCCCAACGGCAACGGCGAGCAAGACGAGATCCCGATCTTCCTGCGCCACTGGGAGGAGCTTATCCGCTTCGTCACCCTGTGGGACGGCCGCTCGACGGGCTCTGACACCTATCACGATTTCTACGTCGACAACGGCGAGGTCAAACACCCCTACGCCACCGAGGGCTACCGCGAGGGCATCAAGAACATCGCCAAGTGGTACGAGGAGGGGCTGATCGACCCGGAGGTCTTCACCCGCGGCACCAGCGCCCGCGAATACCTGCTGTCGGAGAACTTGGGCGGCATCACCCATGACTGGTTCGCCTCGACCGCGGGCTACAACGAGTCGCTTCAGGAAAAGGTGCCGGGCTTTGATTTCGCGCCGATGCTGCCGCCCGAAAGCATCAGCGGCACCCGCATCGAGGAGCATCGCCGCACCCCGCTCAAGCCCGATGGTTGGGCCATCAGCTATGCTAACGAGAACCCCGTCGAGACGATCAAGTATTTCGACTTCTGGTTCACCGAGGAGGGCCGTCGCCTGTCGAACTTCGGCGTCGAGGGCGAGCATTACGAGCTTGTCGACGGCGAGCCGGTGTTCACCGATGCGGTTCTGACCGCCGATCAGCCCGTCAACAGCCAGATGTGGGAGATCGGGGCGGGCATCCCGCGCGGCTACTACATGGACTATGCCTACGAGCTGCAATGGACCTCCGACGCCGCGCGTGAGGGCATCGAGCTTTACGAGCAGAACGACCTGCTGATCGACCAATTCCTTGGCGTGTCGCTCAACGAGGAAGAGCAGGCGGTCTATGATCGCTACTGGCCCTCGATCCAGACCTACATGCTCGAACGCCAGCAGGCCTGGATCCTCGGCACCGGCGATATCGAGGCCGATTGGGACGAGTACATGGCCCAGCTCGACAAGCGCGGGCTGAGCGACGTGCTCGAGGTGATGAACTCCGCCTATGAGCGCCAGTACGACAGCTGACGCCCCGGTTCCGGGGGCCGATCGCGCCCCCCGCGCCCCGCCCGATCCCACATTCGACCAAGGATGCAAGCGCATGGCCACCATGACCGCCGAACCCCAGACCGCCTATCTCGACGAACCCGCCGCCGGCCGGCTCAACATCCGCTACGCCCCCGAGGAGGGTGCCGAGATCGCCGAGAACCCGCCGCGCTTCACATGGCTGCCGGTGGTGGACGAGGCGGCGCGCTACGTGCTGCGCCTCTCGACCGATGCCGAGTATGCCGATGGGCAGACGCAGCTCTTCACCGATCTGCCACTCAATTTCCTGACGCCCGACGCGCCGCTGGCGCCGGGACGCTGGCACTGGTCCTACGCGGTGTGGGACGAAGGCGCCGAGCGCCCCGCCACCCGCTGGAGCACCTCGCGCGTTTTCGATATGCCCGAGGGCCTGCCCGAGACGCCGCTGCCCTCGCGTGCCGAGCGCTACGCCAAGGCCGACATGGCGCATCCGCGCCTCTGGCTGGGGCCGAAGGAGCTGAAAGCCTTCCGTAAGGACGTTGCCGCCGACCCCGAACACTGCAACTGGCAGAACTTCTTCGACAAATCGGTGGCCCCATGGCTCGACCGCGAGATCATGGCCGAGCCCGCGCCCTATCCCAACAACACCCGCACCGCGCCGATCTGGCGGCAGACCTATATCGACTGTCAGGAGCTGATCTACGCGATCCGCCACCTCGCCGTCGCGGGCAAGGTGCTCGAAGACGAGGCCATGCTCGCCCGCTCCAAGGGGTGGCTGCTCTCGGCCGCCGATTGGGACCCCGCTGGCACCACCTCGCGCGGCTATACCGACGAATGGGCCTTCCGCGTCGCCGTGGCGCTGGCCTGGGGCTATGACTGGCTGCGCGACAGGCTCGACGAGGACGAAGAGGCACGGGTGCGTCAGGCGCTCCTGGTGCGCACCCGCGAGGTGGCCGATCACGTGATCCGCCACGCGCATATTCACCTCTTTCCCTATGACAGCCACGCGGTGCGCTCGGTCTCGGCGGTGCTGGTGCCCGCCTGCATCGCGCTCCTCGACGAAGAGCCCGAGGCGCGCGAGTGGCTCGACTACTCGATCGAGTTCCTCTGGACCGTCTATTCGCCATGGGGCGACACGGATGGCGGCTGGGCCGAGGGGCCGCATTACTGGATGACCGGCATGGCCTACCTGACCGAGGCGGCCAGCCTGCTGAAATCCTTCACGGGCCTGAACCTTTACGAGCGGCCCTTCTTCCAGAAGACCGGGGATTTCCCGCTCTACACCAAGGCGCCCGACACCCGCCGCGCCACCTTCGGCGACGACAGCACCATGGGCGATCTGCCCTGTCTCAAGATCGGCTACAACCTGCGCCAATATGCGGGCGTCACCGGCAACCCGGCCTATCAGTGGTATTTCGACGAGATCTGCCGCAACGATCCGGGCACCGAGGGCGCGTTCTACAATTACGGCTGGTGGGACCTCAACTTCGACGACCTGATGTATCGCCACGACTGGCCTCAGGTCGAGGGCGCGGCGCCGGGGCCGAACGACCGGCTGCGCTGGTTCAAGGGCATCGGCTGGGCCGCGATCCAGAGCCGGATGGACGACCCCGACCGGCACCTGCAATTCGTGATGAAGGCATCGCCCTTCGGCTCGATCAGCCACAGCCACGGCGATCAGAACGCCTTCTGCCTCTCGGCGTATGGCGAAGATCTGGCGATCCAGTCGGGGCACTACGTCGCCTTCAACTCGACCATGCACCAAGGCTGGCGGCGTCAGACGCGCTCCAAGAACGCGATCCTGATCAACGGCAAGGGGCAATACGCCGACAAGGACAAGGCGCGCGCCATGGCGGCGACGGGCCGGATCATCACCGCCGAGGACCGCGGCGAGGAGATCTATATCCACGGCGACGCCACAGCCGCCTACCGATCGCTGAGCCCGGAGGTGACGAGCGTCAGCCGCGAGGTGCATTTCGTCCATGACAGCTACTTCGTCATCATCGACAGCATCGACGCCGAAACGCCCGTTTCGATCGACTGGCTGCTGCACGCCAATGGCGCCTACGATCTCGGCCAGGCCTCGTTCCGCTACACCGGCAAGAAGGCGGGCTTTTACGGTCAGGTCGTCTGGTCCGAGGCGGGGATGCCGCAGCTAAGCCAGGAGACCGGCTTTCCGGGCGTCGATCCGAAGGAATACGAAGGCCTGCCGGTGAGCACCTGTCTCACCGCGCGGTTTCCCGAGGCGACGCGCCACCGGATCGCGACGCTGCTCGTGCCCTACCGGCTCGACGCGCCGCGCCGCATTTTCCACTTCCTCGACGATCAGGGCTACGACTGCGATCTGTATTTCACCGACGCGAGGAGCGCACCTTCAAGCGCGTGGTGAAGAAGCTCGCGCGCACCTGACACACCCGCCGCCCGGGAAGTTCGGGCGGCGCCAACCCACTCATATCCAAGGAACACGACATGGATCTCACCGGAAAAACCGCGATCGTCACCGGCGGTGGCCGCGACATCGGCCGCGCCTGCGCCATCCGCCTCGCCAAGGCGGGCGCCAACGTGGCGATCAACTACTACAAGAGCGGCGATGGAGCCCAATCCGCCGTCCGCGAGATCGAGGAGATGGGCGGCCGCGCCTTTGCCATACAGGGCGACATGACCGACCCCGAACAGGTCAAGGCCTTCGTCGCCGCCGCCGCCGAGCCTACGGCGTGATCCACGTGGTCATGCCGATCACCGGCGGTCTGATCGCGCGCAAGACCATCCCCGAGCTGACGATCGAGCACTGGCAGGCGGTGATGGACATCAACGTCACCTCGGCGGTCCTGCTGGTGCAGGCGGCGCTGCCGCACATGACCGAGGGCGGGTCGATCGTGAACATGGCCTCCCAGGCGGGCCGCGACGGCGGCGGCGGCGGCGCGCTGGCTTATGGCGCGGCCAAGGGCGCGATCATGACCATGACCCGCGGCATGGCCAAGGAGCTGGCCCCCGCGATCCGCGTCAACGCGCTTTGCCCCGGCATGATCGACACCGATTTCCACAACATCTTCACCAAGCCCGAGGTGCGCAAGATGGTGGCGGGCAACACACCGCTCAAGCGCGAGGGCACCTCCGAGGAGGTGGCCGATCTCGCCGTCTTCCTCGCCTCGCCCGCGGCGGCCTTCATCACCGGGGCCAATGTCGACATCAACGGCGGCATGCTCTTCTCCTGATCCTCCCCCGGGGCCGCCTCCCACGGGCGGCCCCGTCAGAACCTCGCGGACCCCAAACGCCGGCCCTGATACGGCGCGGTCCGCGCGCCCCCCCGACATCACACCGCCCGCCCGCATCCCGCGCGCGGGGCGGCCCGCCGACGACCTTCGAGAGGAGCATCCATGCTCAAGAGACAGCACCTGATCGCCGGAGAATGGCTCGACGGCAGCGCGACCTTCGAGAACCAGCCAATCGACGGCGCGCCCGAGACCTTTCAGGCGGGCAACCCCGACCTCGTGGAGCGCGCCTGCGAGGCCGCCGAGGCCGCCTTCGACAGCTATTCCGCCACCAGCGGCGCGCAGCGCGCCGCCTTCTTGCGCCGCATCGGCCGGGAGATCGAGGCGCGCGGGACCGAGATCACCGAGATCGGCATGCGCGAGACCGGCCTGCCCGAGGCGCGCCTCAATGGCGAGCGGGGCCGCACCGTGGCGCAGCTGGGTCTCTTTGCCGATCATGTCGAGGCCGGAAAGCACCTCGACCTGCGCGTCGACGAGGCCCTGCCCGAGCGCCAGCCGCTGCCGCGCCCCGAACTGCGGATGATGCAGCGCCCGATCGGCCCCGTCGCCGTGTTCGGCGCCTCGAACTTCCCGCTCGCCTTTTCCTCGGCCGGTGGCGACACCGCCGCCGCGCTGGCCGCCGGTTGCCCCGTCGTGGTCAAGGGCCACTCGGCGCACCCCGGCGTGGCCGACATCGTGGCCCAAGCCGTCGATGCAGCAAGGCAGTCCGAGGGGCTGCACAGGGGCGTCTTCAGCCAGATCCAGGGCGGCAACCGCGCCGTGGGCGAGGCGCTGGTGCGCCACCCGGCTGATCCGCGCGGTGGGCTTTACCGGCTCGCTCGCGGGTGGCCGCGCGCTGTTCGATCTTTGCGCGCGGCGCCCCGACCCGATCCCCTTCTTCGGAGAGCTGGGCTCGATCAACCCGGTCTTCGTGATGCCGCGCGCGCTGGCCGCGCGGGGCGGTGAGATCGCGTCCGGCTGGGCCGCGTCGCTGCTGATGGGGGCGGGGCAGTTCTGCACCAATCCCGGCGTCGTGGTGCTGCCCGCGGGCGACCGCGCCGAAAGCTTTATCGACGCGGCCCAGGAGGCGCTCGACGCCGCCCCCGACCAGCCGATGCTGACGCCGGGCATCGCCGCGGCGTTTCGCGCCGCGCGCGAGGCGATGGTCGCCAATGGCCGGGCCGAGACGCGCATCGCGCGCGAGAGCGATCCGCGCCACGCAGCACCTGCGCTCTTCGTGA
Organism: Limimaricola cinnabarinus LL-001; assembly: GCF_000466965.1. GTDB lineage: Bacteria > Pseudomonadota > Alphaproteobacteria > Rhodobacterales > Rhodobacteraceae > Limimaricola > Limimaricola cinnabarinus. Next base: position 4,474 of record NZ_BATB01000066.1, on the reverse strand, counting down.
CTCGCGCGGCCGACTGGCTCGCCGACACGACGCTGCACGAGGAGGCCTTCGGCCCCCTCGGCGTCGTGGTGCTGGCGCGCGACGTGGAAGAGATGCAGGCCGTGGCGCGCGGCCTCGAAGGGCAGCTCACCGCGACGTTGCAGATCGAGGAGGAGGACGCCGAGGCCACCGCGCCGCTCTTGCGCACGCTCGAACGCAAGGCGGGCCGGGTGCTGGCCAACGGCTTTCCCACCGGGGTCGAGGTGGCCGACGCGATGGTGCATGGCGGGCCTTACCCGGCCTCGACCAATTTCGGCGCCACCTCGGTCGGCACGCTGTCGATCCGCCGCTTTTTGCGCCCGGTCTGCTTCCAGAACATCCCCGCCGCGCTGCTGCCCGCCGAGATGCGCGGAGCCCCCCGGCCATGAAGCCGCCCGTCGTCCTTTTCGTCGGGGAGCCGATGATCGAGCTGTCGGTGCCGGAGGCCGAGGACACCGCCCGGCTCGGCGTGGCGGGCGATGTGCTCAACGCCGCGATCTACATGCGCCGGGCGCTGCCGCCGCCAGCGCGGGTCGAGCTGGTGACGGCGCTGGGCGCGACCGGTTCTCGGACCGGATCGAGACGTTCGCCCGCGCCCATGGCGTGGGCTGCGACCGGGTTCGCCGCGATCCCGCGCGCGGCCCCGGCCTCTACGCGATCGAGACCGACGAGGCAGGCGAGCGCAGCTTTGCCTACTGGCGCGACGCCTCGGCGGCGCGGCGGATGTTCGGTGCGGATGATGCGCCCGATTTCTCGGCGCTCGATGGGGCCAGCCACGTCTTTCTCTCGGCGATCACGCTGGCGATCCTGTCGCCCGCGATCCGGGCCGCGCTGATCGACCGGCTACAGGAGATGCGCGCGAAGGGGGTGACGATCTGCTTTGACAGCAACTACCGCCCGCGCCTGTGGGAAAGCGTCGGGGCCGCGCGCGAGGCGGTCGCGCGGGCCTGGTCGATCACCGATATCGGCTTTCCTTCGATCGACGACGAGACGGCGCTCTTCGGCGGCACCGAGGCCGATGCGCTGCGCCGCCTGCGCGGCTACGGCATGTCGCTTTGCGTGCTCAAGCGCGGCGCGGAAGGTCCGCGGCTTCTGGTGCCGCGGCAGTCCGGGCCGGAGCCGGTCTTTGATCGCGCTGCGCATGTGATCGACACCACCGGGGCGGGGGACGCCTTCGACGGCACCTTCCTTGCCGCGTGGCTCGGTTGGCGCGGCATGAGCGAGGCGCTGCGTCTGGCCCACGAGGTCGCCTCATCGGTCGTGGCCACGCCCGGCGCGATCCTGCCCGACATGGCGAAGGCCGAAGACGAGGCCGAGGGAGGTTTGCGGGGCGTGGGCTGACCGCGCGCCCGGTGTTTTTGATTTTTTTCAGGTTCTTGCGCGCAAGCGCATCTTTACGCTCGGGGAGGAGCGACGATGACGAACACGACAGGTCTCAAACGCAAGGGGTCCGCCCTTTTGATCGCGGGGGCGCTGTGGCCCGCCGCCGCCATGGCGCAGGCGCCGCAGGACTGCGACAAGGTTTCGCCGTTGGCGGTGGTCGCGGCCAGCGATGACGGCAGTTTTGATGCAGAATACGGCCCCAAGCGGGTCTTCGACAATGATTTTGACCCGGATTCGCGCTGGTCGTCCGAGGGCGCGGGCAAGCAGATCACCCTCGATCTGGGGGCGGCGCAGGCCCTGCGTGCGGTCGGGCTCGCCTTCTACAAGGGCGATGAGCGGCGCACCGGTTTCGATCTCGAGGCGTCCGAGGACGGCGAAAGCTGGACCTCGCTGATCGAGGGCGGCCAGAGCGGCGGGGCGACCACCGCGATCGAGCGGTTCGAGGTCCCCGCGACCCCGGCGCGCTACCTGCGCCTCACGGGGCAGGGCAACGAGGCCAGCGGCTGGAACAGTCTGATCGAGGTTCAGGCCTATGGCTGCGGCTCGGGCGAGGTCGCGGAGTTGAACGATGGCAGCGACACGGCGCGGGTGTCCAACATGAGCAAGACCGGCCTCGACCTGCGCATCGACGTCCCCCCGAGCGAGAACTTCGATCTCTCCTACTGGAAGCTGACCCTGCCCGCCGATCTCGATGGCGACGGCAAGGTCGACGAGATCTCCGAGACCGATCTCGCGGGTTTCTCCGACGATCGCTACTTCTACACCGATCCGGTGACCGGCGGCATGGTGTTCCGCACCGTGCCCGGCGGCGTCACCACATCCGGGTCGAGCTATGCCCGCTCCGAGCTGCGCGAGATGATCCGCCGCGGCGACGAGGGCATCCCGACCCGCAACGACGACGGCACGCCCACGGCCAACAACTGGGTCTTTTCCTCGGCCCCCGAAGAGGCGCAGGCGATGGCGGGCGGCGTCGACGGGGTGATGCGCGCCACGCTGGCGGTCAATCAGGTCACCCGGATCGGCGAGGCGGGCAAGGTCGGCCGCGTCATCATCGGCCAGATCCACGCCAAGGACGACGAGCCGATCCGGCTCTATTACCGCAAGCTGCCCGGCAACAAGTTCGGCTCGATCTACTTCGCGCACGAGGCGGTGGACGAGGCGGACGTCTTCGTCGAGATGATCGGCGATCGCGGCAATCACGCCGAGAACCCCGATGACGGCATCGCGCTCGACGAGACCTTCGCCTACGAGATCGCGGTGCGCGGCGAGGAGCGGGACGGCGTGATCCACCCGATGCTGCATGTCACGATCACCCGCGACGACGGCACAGTGATCGAAGCCGAGCCCTATGACATGAGCGAGAGCGGCTACTCGGTTGCCGACGACTTCATGTATTTCAAGGCCGGGGCCTATTCGCAGAACAACACCAGCGACCGGCCCGAGCGAGATTTCGATCAGGTGACCTTCTTCGATCTCGACGTCGAGCACGGTCGCTGAGATCCGGATCGGGCGGGCGGCGGGATTTCTTCCGCCGCCCGCAGCCGCGGCCCCCGCCCGGCCGCCACATGCGCCCCCATAGGGGGCCTTCGTCGTCGGCGGTACCCCCGTCGCCGCGCGATCCCTCCGAGCGTCGGCCCCCACGGCCCGCGCCTTTCGCCCCTGATGGAACATCATGTCCGACACCGCCGCACGCGCCGATACGACGCCCTCCAACCGCGATGTTTTCAACGTCGCATGGCCGCTGACCTTCAAGGCGATGATGGTCAACGCCATCGTGCTGATCGACGCCTATCTCGTCTCCGGCCTGGGCGAGCCCGCGCTGGCGGCGATGGGGCTGGCGGCGGCCTTCGGCAGCCTGCTCGTCGGCACGATCATGGCCTTTTCCACCGCCACGCAGATCCGGCTGGCCCAAGCCGCGGGCTCCGGCCGGAGGGTGGCGCTCAAGACCGGCTTTTACGCAGGTCTGGCGACCAACCTCGCCGTCGGGGCCACGGGCGTCGTTCTCGTGGCGCTGTTCGGCGGCGGGGTGCTGGAGCGCATGGCGCATACGCCGTGGATCGCCCATGAGGCCAAGAGCTACCTCTATATCTTTCTCATGGTGGTGATGTTCGAGGCGGCGGCCCAATGCATCGGCAGCTTCTTCAACGGCAGCGGCCGGACGATCATCCCCCTCAAGAGCTTTCTCATCGCGATCCCGATCAACGTCGCCACAAGCTACCTGCTGATCCACGGGGCCTTCGGCCTGCCCGCCCTCGGCGTCGCCGGTGCCGCGATCGGCAGCGTTCTGGGCGCGGCGACGCGCAGCCTCTACCTCGGTCTGAGCTTCTACCGCGAAACCGGCGGCTATCTCGACGAGCCGGGCTGGCTGCATGGCGGCTGGGGCCGTTCGCTCGGGCGGCATCTGAGCTTTTCGATGCCGATCGCGGGCACCTTCGTCAGCAACGCGGTCGCCAATTACGCCGCCACGCTGCTGTTCGCGAAGATGAGCGTGAACCAGTTCGCCGCCATGACGCTGATCCTGCCTTGGGTGCAGGCGGCGGGCACCTTCGGTATCGCCTGGGCACAATCGACGGGCATCCTCGTCGCGCAGCTCTTGGGCAACAGCCGTGGCAGCGAAGAGCTCGACGCATTTCTGGGCCGCGCCTGGCGCATGGCCTTCGTCGCCGCCGGGCTGGTGTCACTGACCTACCTCGTCATCTGCCTCGCCTCCACCCGGATCTATGCGGGGCTCGAGGCCGAGACGACCGCCGCGCTGCTGAGCTTTCTGCCGGTGCTGCTGGTGCTGCCCTTTCCCAAGGGGTCGAACGCGATCTGCGGCCAGACCCTGCGCGCGGGCGGCGACACGCTTTACGTGATGAACATCTTCGTCGCGGCGCAATGGCTGGTGCGGATACCGCTGACGGCGCTGTTCATCCTGCATCTCGAATTGTCGGTGACATGGGTTTTCGCGCTGTTTTTGGTCGAGGAGTTGGTCAAGTTCCCGCTGTTTCACATGCGGCTCTACAAGGGCGAATGGAAACGCGGCCTCGCGGCGGAGTGAGGCGCGCCTGGCGGGCCTGTCGCGCGCGCGACA
>NZ_BATB01000067.1 GCF_000466965.1 Limimaricola cinnabarinus LL-001 | reverse complement strand
GGCGCGGCGTCTGGGTTATGGCGGCGGCGGCTGTCGGACGGCGCGGCGGTGGGGCCGAGGCGGCGCGGGCACTGGGTAAGGAGGCGCAGGCGTCGGATATTGCCGTGGCGCAGGACCGGGCCGGGACGGGCGAAAGCCACAAGGAGTTGCCCACCGACCGCCGCTCGTCCCGCGTGCGCGCCTTCATCGATTTCCAGAACGACGTGACGGCCAAGGACATCCGCCTCGCGGTGCGCGAGGGCATGCGCTCGATCGAGCATGTCAAACGCTACACCACCAACGGCATGGCGACCGATCAGGGCAAGATGTCGAACATCAACGGGTTGATGATCGCCGCCGACGCGGTGGGCAAACCCCCGCCCGAGGTCGGGCTGACGACCTTCCGCCCGCCCTATACGCCGACGACCTTCGGCGCGTTTGCGGGCTATCACCGGGGCGCCACCTTCGAGGTGACGCGGCGCACGCCGATCGACCCTTGGGCCGAGGCGAATGGCGCGGTGTTCGAGCCGGTCTCGCTCTGGCGGCGGGCATGGTATTTTCCGCAGGCGGGCGAGGACATGGAGGCGGCGGTGGCGCGCGAATGCCTCGCGACCCGTGCCTCGGCCGGCATCTTCGACGCCTCGACGCTGGGCAAGATCGAGGTGGCGGGGCCCGACGCGGTCGAATTCATGAACCGGATGTACACCAACCCGTGGACCAAGCTCGCGCCGGGGCGCTGCCGCTATGGCGTGCTGTTGGGTGAGGACGGCTATATCCGCGATGACGGGGTGATCGGGCGGCTGTCGAATGACCTGTTCCACGTCACCACCACCACGGGCGGCGCGCCGCGGGTGCTGAACATGATGGAGGATTACCTCCAGACCGAGTGGCCCGATCTCGACGTCTGGCTCACCTCCACCACTGAGCAATGGGCGACCGTGGCGCTCAACGGTCCGAACGCGCGAAAGGTGCTCGAAGGGCTGGTCGAGGGCGTCGACATCTCGGCCGAGGCGATGCCGCACATGTCGGTGGCCGAGTGCCGGGTGGCGGGGTTTCCGGCGCGCCTGTTCCGGCTGAGCTTCACCGGCGAGTTGGGCTTTGAGATCAACGTGCCTGCAAGGCATGGGCTGGCGCTGTGGGAGGCGCTGATACAGGCCGGCGCGCCCCACGACATCTGCGCCTATGGCACCGAGGCGATGCATGTGTTGCGTGCCGAAAAGGGCTTCATCATCATCGGGCAGGACACCGACGGCACGGTGGCCCCCGAGGACGCGAATCTCGGCTGGGCGATCGGCAAGAAGAAGCCCGATTTCGTCGGCAAGCGCAGCCTCGCGCGGCCCGACCTCGTGGCGAAGGGACGCCGCCAGCTCGTTGGCCTCATGACCGAGGACGGCAAGGTGAAGCTGGAGGAGGGCGCGCAGATCGTGCTCGACCCCGATCAGCCCCTGCCGATGAAGATGGTGGGGCACGTCACCTCGTCCTATCATAGCGCCACGCTGGGCCGCTCCATCGCCATGGCGCTGATCGAGGGCGGGCACGAGCGTGAGGGCGAGACGGTGCATGTGCCGATGCCGGACGGCGTGGTGCGGGCCAAGATCACCTCGACCGCCTTCTACGATCCCGATGGCGACCGGCTGAAGCTGTGAAAGGGCAGGACATGACCCACCAGACGCATGATTTCCGGGAGACCGACACGACCGCCGATGCCGCCGGGCCTCTGCGGATCGAGGAACTGGCCCCGGTGGCGCGGTTCTCGCTCAGGTGCGCGGCGCGAACGCGGCGACGCTGGGCCGGGCGCTCGGGCTCGAGCTGCCTGGCGCGGTCGGTCGGACGCGCGGGCCGGCGACCGCACGGCGCTGTGCCTCGGCCCGGACGAATGGCTGATCCACGCGCCCGAAGCCGAGCGCGACGCCATCGTCGAGGCCGGGGCGGCGGCCTATGCGTCCGCGCCGCACGCGCTGGTCGAGATCTCGGACCGCGAGATCAGTTATGCCGTCAGCGGCCCGGCGGCGCGGGAGCTTCTCACCATCGCCTGCCCGCGCGATCTCGACCGGCTGGCCACGGGGCGGGCTATGCGCACGGTGTTCGACACCGCGCAGGTGGTGCTGTGGCGCGACGGCGAGGACGCCTTTCGCCTCGATGTCTGGCGCAGCTTCGCGCCGCATGTCCGCGCGCTTCTGGAAACCGGGCGCGCGGAGATCGCCGCCGGGTTCTGAGCCGCCCGGCATCGGCGTCTTGCCGGGCCGCGACCTTGGCCCCCATTCGGGAGGAATCCGGATGTTCGTTTCGGTGTTCGAGATCTTCAAGCGCGGCATCGGGCCGTCCTCGTCGCACACGATGGGGCCGATGGTCGCCGCCGCGCGGTTTCTCGACGATCTGCGCGGCGGGGCCGAGCGCATCCCCGGCGCGGGCGAGGTGGCCTCGATCCGGGTGTCGCTGCATGGCAGCCTCGCCTTCACCGGCAAGGGCCACGCCACCGACCGCGCGGTGATCCTCGGGCTTTTGGGACAGCGCCCCGAAACCCTCGACCCCGAGGCCGCCGAGGCGATGATCGCAGGGCTGCGCGAGAGCCGGGTGCTGCGGCATGAGGGCCTGCCGCCGCTCGGCTTCGATCCCGAGGCCGATCTGGCGTTCGATTACGGCCCGGCGCTGCCGCTTCATGCCAACGGCATGATCTTTCGCGCCTTCGACCGGCTTGGGAACCCGTTCCTGACCACCACCTATTACTCGGTCGGCGGCGGTTTCGTGCAGACCGAGGCCGAGATGGTGGCCGCGCGCGACGCGCCGGATGACGCAGCCGAGCCGTCGCATGTCCCCTATCCGTTTCGCACCGCGCGCGAGATGCTGGAGATGGGCGCGCGGTCGGGCCTGACCATCGCGGCGATGAAGCGCGCCAACGAGGCGGCGCGCGGCACGGCGGCCCTCGATGCGCAGCTCGACGCGCTGTCGGAGACGATGAACGCCTGCATCGACCGGGGGCTGTCACAGGAGGGCGTCCTGCCCGGCGGCCTCAAGGTGAAGCGGCGGGCGAGGGCGATCCACGCGGCCCTAATGGCCGAACGGCAAAGCAACCGCCCGGCGCCGCATGTCGCGAACGAATGGATGAGCGTCTATGCCATGGCGGTGAACGAGGAGAACGCCGCCGGCGGCCGCGTCGTCACCGCGCCGACCAACGGGGCGGCGGGCACGGTGCCGGCGGTGCTGCGCTACTGGCTCGATCATTGCGACGGGGTGAGCGACGCGCGACGCCGCGACTTCCTTCTCACCGCCGCTGCGATCGGCGGGATCATCAAGACCAACGCCTCGATTTCGGGGGCGGAAGTGGGCTGCCAGGGCGAGGTCGGCTCGGCGGCGGCGATGGCGGCGGCGGGGCTCGCGGCGGCGATGGGCGGGACCAACGCGCAGATCGAGAACGCGGCCGAGATCGCGCTCGAGCATCACTTGGGCATGACCTGCGATCCGGCGGGCGGTCTCGTGCAGGTGCCCTGCATCGAGCGCAACGCGCTTGGCGCGATCAAGGCGGTCTCGGCGGCGGCGCTGGCGCTGCGCGGCGACGGCACGCATTTCATGCCGCTCGACAACTGCATCAAGGTGATGCTGGAGACCGGCCGCGACATGAGCACGAAGTACAAGGAAACATCCACCGGCGGCATCGCCGTCAACCTGCCGGAGTGCTGAGACCATGACCCAATTGATCATCACCGGAGCCGGTCCGACCCGCCGTGGCCTCATCTCGGCCGTTTCGGGCTGCATGACCGAGCAGGGTTGCAACATCCTCGATTGCGCCCAGTTCAACGACGAGGAAACGGGGCGGTTCTTCCTGCGCATGGTGGTGCGCTGCGAAACCGGGACGACCCTTCGTGACCTGCAGGCCGCGCTCGACCGTATCGTTCCGGACACCGGTCTGTCGCTCGAGGTGCATGACGGCGCCGCCAAGACCCGGCTCGTCATCATGGTCTCGAAGTTCGGCCATTGCCTGAACGACCTGCTCTACCGCTGGCGGATCGGGGCGCTGCCCGTCGAGATCGTCGGCGTGATCTCGAACCACCCGGACTACGAGGCGACGGTGACGGGCCACGGCCTGCCGTTCCACCACATCCCCGTCACGCCCGAGACCAAGACCGCCGCCGAAGCGCGCCAGCTCGCGGTCGTCGAGGAGGCGGGGGCCGATCTGGTGGTTCTCGCACGTTACATGCAGGTGCTCTCGGACGGGCTGTGCGCGCATATGGCGGGGCGGATCATCAACATCCACCATTCCTTCCTGCCCTCGTTCAAGGGGGCCGTGCCCTACAAGCAGGCGCATGCGCGCGGCGTGAAGCTGATCGGGGCGACGGCGCATTACGTGACCGCCGATCTCGACGAGGGGCCGATCGTTGAGCAGGACACGGTGCGCGTCACCCATGCGCAGAGCGCCGAGGACTTCGTGGCGCTTGGTCGCGACGTCGAGGCGCAGGTGCTGTCGCGCGCGATCCACGCCCATGCCGACCGCCGGACCTTTCTCAACCGCGGCAAGACGGTGATCTTTCCGGCCTCGCCCGGCGCCTTCGCCTCCGAGCGGATGGGCTGAGCGCGCCGCGTCCCGACCCAGATGCGGCGGGACGTCTGCCGCATCCTGTTCGCGTCTAGGCCAGGCGGTGGCGTTGCATCATCGGCGTGACGCCGAAGGCGGTGCGGTAGACACGCGAGAAATGGCCCGGGCTTTCGAACCCGCAGGCCACGGCGACATCGATGATCGACATTTCGGTCTGAACGAGAAGGTGGCGCGCCCGCTCGAGGCGCATCTCCATGTAGTATTTCTTGGGCGACGTATTGAGATATTTGCCGAAGAGACGCTCCAGCTGCCGCGCCGAGATTCCGAGCTCCTTCGCGATGAGGGTCGGCGACACCGGCTGGTCCATGCTGCCCTTCATCCGCAGGATCGCGGCCGAAAGATGCCGGTTTCGCATGCCGTTTCGGGACTGGAGCGAGACCTTCTGGGCGGCGGTGGCTTCGCGGACGGCGTTGTAGACCATCTGGTCGGCCACCGCGACCGACAGCTCATGCCCGTGATCTTCCGAGATCAGGTGCAGCATGAGGTCGGCGGTGGCGGTGCCGCCCGAAGCGGTGGGATGCCGCGCATCGGCGACGAAGACGTTGCGAAGCAGGTTCACCTCCGGAAATTCCTCGATGAAGCCGTCGTGATACTCCCAGTGGATGGCGGCCTCCCGGCCGTTGAGGAAGCCGCCCCGCGCAAGGATCCAGCTGCCCGAGCACAGCGCGCCGATCCGGGTCTCTTTGAAGCGATCCATCCGCCTCAGCGCCGCGAGCAGTTCGGGGTGATCGCCGGTCTGCATGTTGATGCCAGACAGCACGAAGAGGCGATCGCAATCGGGCAGGCTGTCGAAGCGGTGCTGGACCTGAACGCAGGTGTCGTCCGAACTCCGGGCCGTGACGCCGTCAAGCGAGGCATAGGTCCAGCGATAGAGCGGTCGTCCCGAGATCAGGTTCGCGATCCGCAGCGGATCGACCGCGCAGGCGAAAGCGACATGGGTGAAATCCTCGACCAGGGCGAAGATGACGTGTTGCGTGGCTGTCATGATGCCAAAGCCCACGGGTGACATGCCGCGCGGCGCTCGGGCCCCGCGGCATGGCCTGTCTTATCGGGCTGCGGCGCGGGCCGCTTCGAGCCAGCTGTCATATTCCGCCCGATGCTCTTCGATCCAGGCCGCGACATGGGTGTCGATGTCCTCGGAGCTGTCTTCGCCTTCGGTCATCAGCTTGTTCTGGGCCGAGATGTCGTTCACGTCGAGCTTCGCCGCCTCGAACAGCGCCGCCGCCGCGGGGTTCTCATCGAGGAAGGCGTCCGAGGCCAGAACGAACATCTCATCCGGCTGAAGCCGATGTTCATGCCATTGTATTCGGTGTTCGCCTCGACCCCGTCGGGAAGCGAGGTGTAGGGCACGCTCAGCCATTCCACGTCCTCGCCCGGAACCAGCGTCCCGGAGACCCAGTAGGGGGTCCAGGTGAAATAGAGGATCGGATCGCCGTTGCCGTGGCGGGCGATGGTGTCGGCCATGAGCGCGTTATAGGCGCCCTGGTTGTGGGTGACGGTGTCGCGCAGACCGTATTCGGTCATGTGGTGCTCGATGATGCGCTCGCAGCCCCAGCCGGGGACGCAGCCCGCCAGATCGGCCATGCCGTCGCCGTCGCCGTCGAACCGGGCCGCGACCTCGGAATCCTGCAGATCGGCGATATCGGTCACGCCCGCCTCATAGGACGCCTTGTCGATCAGATAGCCCTGCACCATGCCTTCGACGAAAGGACCGACACGCTCGAGGACATCCTCGCCGCCGGACTCCTCGAAGAAGGCTGATGCAGCGTGCCCCAGTGGATCGGGTAGAAATCGGCGTCGCCGGTGCCCACGGCCAGATGCGCGGTCTGGATCTCGGTCTCCAGGGGCTCGGCCACCTCGTAGCCGAGATCCGCGAGCGCCTGGAACAGGATGCGGCTTTGGAAATATTCTTCGGCGATCAGGCCGACCACCGGGCGGACGGTGACGCCTTCGCCCGGCATCTCCTGCGCCGTAGCGGTGCCGGCGAGGGCGGTCGTCGCGGCGAGGGTGGCGAGGATCTTGCTTGCACGGTTGAACATGTGTGGACTTCCCTGTTGCGTTCAGTTCGACTGGACTTCTGTTCGGGGCGCCGCCGAAACCGGCGGGGTCGTCTCGTTCCTGGCGCGGGTCAGTCGCCATGCGAGACCGACGGGACCGCTCTGCCACCAGTGACGCTGCCCGCGTTCGCGGCCCGACTGCCCCATGCCCTGCGAGATCCGGTCGAGCACGACCGCGAGGATCACGATTCCCAGGCCCCCGACGATCGCCTTGCCGGCATCGAGGCGGCCCATGGCGCGCAGCACCTCGTTGCCCAGGCCCTTGACCGAGATCATCGAGGCGATGACCACCATCGAGAGCGACAGCATGATCGTCTGGTTCACCCCCGCGAGGATGGTCGGCGTGGCGAGGGGCAGCTCCACCTTGAGGAGGATCTGGCGCGGGCTCGCGCCGAAGGCGCGCGCGGCCTCGACCACCGAAGGGTTCACGCCACGGATGCCGAGCGAGGTCAGGCGGATCAGCGGCGGCAGCGCGAAGACGATCGTCACGATCACACCCGAGACGTTGCCGATGCCCACCAGCATCACCACCGGCACGAGATAGACGAAGGCCGGAATGGTCTGCATCAGATCGAGAACCGGCCGCAGCAGCCGCTCGAAGCCGTCGCTCTTGGCGGCGAGGATGCCCAGTGGCAGGCCGATCACGAAGCAGGCCGTCACCGCCGAGATCACGATGGCCAGCGTGGTCATCGCGAGCGACCAGGCGTTGGGATCGAGAAGGCCCAGGGCGAAGAGGCAAAGGCCGACCAGGATCGCGGTGCGCCGCCCGGCCGCCTGCCAGGCGATCAGCGTGATCAGCGCCAGCATGACCAGCGGCGGCACGGCATTGAGCGCGCCGTCGATGGCGGTGACGATGTCGTTGAACACCGCCTTGATCGGCTGGATCAGGTCACGGTTGGCGATGGCCCATTGCTTGATCCCGCCGGCGCTGTCGGCGATGCCGAGATCGATCGAGGAGAATGGGTCGAGAATGTTGAAGGTCGTGTCTTCGTCCATGATCGGGTCCTCGTTCAGGCGGCGCTGGCAGCAGGGGCGGTGTCGCCCTTGATGCCACGCAGCAGGGCGTTCTTGGTCACCACGCCGAGCGGCCTGCCGTCGAGTTTGACCACGATGGGATGCTGCGTGGCGATCGACAGATCGACCAGCTGGTCGAGCGACTGGTTCGGGTGGGCCTCGGGCCAGGCGTCGAAGTCGATCGGCCCGTCGCGCCGGGTATAGGCGTCGATCGGTTCCATGATCTTGCCCGCCGAGATCAGATCGAGCTTGGAGATCCCGGCCACGAAATCGGCGACATAATCGTCGGCGGGGTTGGTCACGATGTCCTCGGGCGTGCCGATCTGCACCAGCACCCCGTCCTTCATGATCGCGATGCGGTCGCCGATGCGGATCGCCTCGTCGAGATCATGGGTGATGAACAGCGTGGTCTTCTTCATCTCGGCCGAGAGTGACATGAACTTGTCCTGAAGCTGGCGGCGGATCAGCGGGTCGAGCGCCGAGAAGGGCTCGTCCATCAAGAGGATCGCCGGATCGGCGGCGATGGCGCGAGCCAGCCCCACACGCTGTTGCATGCCGCCCGACAGCTCGTCGGGATACTTGTCCTCCCAGCCGTTCAGCTCGACCGCGCGGATCGCGCGCAGCGCGGTCTGGGTGCGCTCGCGGACGTCGTGACCGCGCACCTCCTGGCTGAAGGCGACGTTCTCGAGCACGGTGCGGTGCGGCATCAAGGCCATGTTCTGGAACACCATGCCGATTTTTTCGGCCCGGGTCCGGCGCAGCTCTCGCGCCGAGAGGGCGTTGACGTCCTGACCCTCGATGTAGATCGAGCCGGCGGTCGGTTCGATCAGCCGGTTGATGTGTCGGATCAGCGTCGATTTGCCCGAGCCCGACAGGCCCATGATGCAGAAGATCTCACCGCGGCCGACATCGAAGCTGGCGTCGCAGACCCCGACGACACAGTCGTAGCGGTCGCGGATCTCCTCCTTTGACAGCCCCTTTGATCTGACGGCGTCCAACGCCTCCGACGCGCGGGCGCCGAAGATCTTCCACACGCCATCGCAGCGGATGACCGGGTCATCGGATTTATGGATCATGACGTCCTCCCTCGAATTCAAACTACATGAAGCTATATTGTAGACAAGTTGTATTTTATGAGACTACACAAGATATGAAGAACGTTGTCCCATCCCTGACTGCGCGTTGGTCATTTCGGAGGCAGAATCATGAGTGAAAGACCGATCAGCAGGAAAGTCCGGTGCGTCGAAGACCTGCGGCGGCGCATCCTGACGCAGGATTTCGAGCCCGGCAGCTATCTCGAGGAGGTCGAGCTGGCGGAATCATACGAGATCTCGCGGCCGCCCTTGCGCGAGGTGCTGAACCAGCTGGCCGGCGAGGGCTATCTCGTCCTGCACAAGAACCGCGGCGCGCAGGTCGCGCCGATGACGCACAAGACCATGCGCAACTTCTTCATGGCCGCGCCGATGATCTACGCGGCCGTGTCCCGCCTTGCCGCCGAGCATGCCACCGAGGGCCAGATCATGCGCCTCAAGGATGCGCAGACCCTGTTTCGACGCTCGATCCGCGAGGGTGACACCGCCGAGCGCGCCATGATGAACGAGCGTTTCCACGCGATCATCGGCGAAATGGCCGACAACGAATTCCTGAGCCCGAGCCTGCGGCGCCTGCTGATCGACCATACGCGGATCGGCATGTCCTTCTACAACCCGCGCAACCACGCGATGGCCCAGCAGCGCTCCGTCGCGGCGGATCAGCACGACCGGTTCATCGAACTGATCGAGAAGGGCGACGTCGAGGCCTGCGGCCAGCTCGCCATCGATCACTGGGAGCTGTCGCGGGCCGAGATCGAAAGCTTTGTCACCCCAGATGGAATGCGCATCCCGCTCGGCCACGCGCCAGGCGAACAGCGCCAGAAAGGAGCCTCATGAAGTTCGAAGGCATCTATACGCCGGTCATCACGCCGCACCGGTCCGATGGCGGCATCGATCACGACGCCTTGGCTGCGCAGATCGAACATCTGATCGCAGCGGGCGTGCATGGGCTGATCAATGGCGGCTCCACGGGCGAATACTATGCCCAAAGCCTCGATGAGCGCCGCGAGACCGCCAGCTTCGTGAAGGACGTGATCGGCGACCGGGTGGCGCTGATGGTCGGCACGGTGGCGATCCGCCTGCCGGATTCGATCGCCATGGCCGAACACGCCGCCCAAATCGGCGCCGATGCGATTCTGGTCGGATCGCCGCCCTATTCGGTGCCGACCGAGCGCGAGAACGCGCTGAACGCGCTGACCATCGACCGGGCCGCCGATCTGCCGATCATGCTCTACAACTATCCCGGCCGGATGGGCATCGACATGGGCGAGGAGTTCCTCGACCGGGTCGGGCGCAGCCGCAATGTCTGCGCCATCAAGGAAAGCTCGGGCGACATCAACCGGGTGCATCTGCTCGCCCGCGACTATCCGCACATCCAGCTGTCCTGCGGCATGGACGATCAGGCGCTCGAATTCTTTGCCTGGGGCGCGCGGAGCTGGGTCTGCGCCGGATCGAATTTTCTGCCCGAGGAGCATATCGCGCTGTGGCGCGCCTGCGCGGTCGAGGGGGATTTCGAGAAGGGGCGACGGATCATGTCGGCGATGATGCCCTTGATGCGTGTGCTCGAACAAGGCGGCAAGTTCATTCAATGCGTCAAGCATGGCTGCGAAATGATGGGCCAACATGCCGGGCCGCCGCGCCCGCCGCTCAGGCCGCTCGACAAGGATGACAAGCGGCAGCTCGAACAGGTGGTGCGCGTGCTGAAACGTACCATGGCCGCGATCGAGGCCGGATCTCATGCGGAGGCAGCGGAATGAGCGATCTTTTGACGACCGAGGAATACAAGGCCATCGCGGCGGCGCTGACGCTGCCGACCCAAGCCTTCGTCGATGGCGGCTTCCGCCCGGCCAAATCGGGCAGCACCTTCGACAGCCTGAACCCGGCGACGGGCGCGGTGCTGGCCAGGGTGACGGCCTGCGGCGCCGAGGATGTGGATTTCGCGGTCGAGAAGGCGCGCGAGTCGTTCGAGGACGGCCGCTGGTCGCGCCTGCATCCCGGCGATCGCAAGGAGGTGCTGATCCGGCTCGCTAAGCTGCTCAAGCGCAACGCCCGCGAACTTGCGGTGATGGAGAGCCTCGATTCCGGCAAGACGATCTATGATTGCGAGACGGTCGATGTCCCCGAGACGATCCACTGCCTGACATGGCACGCCGAGCTGATCGACAAGATCTATGATCAGGTCGCCCCGGCCTCGGACGATCACCTCGCCATGGTGGTGCGCGAGCCGGTCGGCGTGGTGGGGCTCGTGCTGCCGTGGAATTTCCCGCTGCTGATGCTGGCATGGAAGATCGGCCCGGCGCTGGCCGCCGGCTGCTCGGTGATCGTCAAGCCGGCCGAGGAGACCTCTCTCACCGCGCTGCGGCTGGCCGAACTGGCGATGGAGGCGGGGCTTCCGGCGGGCGTTCTCAACGTGCTGCCCGGATCGGGGCCGGAGGTGGGCGAGCCGCTGGGCCGGCACATGGATGTCGATGCGCTGAGCTTCACCGGTTCGACCGAGACCGGTCGCCGCTTCCTGCGCTACGCGGCCGAGTCGAACCTCAAGGAGGTGACGCTCGAAATGGGCGGCAAGAACCCCGCCGTGGTGCTCGATGACGCCGAGAACCTCGACCGGGTCGCCGCGCATGTGGTGAATGGCGCGTTCTGGAACATGGGCGAGAACTGTTCGGCGGCATCGCGGCTGATCGTCGAGAAGGGCGTCAAGGACGCGCTTCTCGAGCGGATCGCGGCGCATGTCCGTGAATGGCCGATGGGGGATCCGCTCGATCCGGCGAACCGGGTCGGGGCGCTGGTCTCGACGGCGCATTTCGACAAGGTCGCCTCCTATCTCGAAAAGGGCGCCAGGATCCTGATCGGCGGCAGGGCCGAGGGCGGCTTCGTCGAGCCGACGGTGATCGAGGTCGCGCGCGATGCACCGCAGGCGCGCGAGGAAATCTTCGGCCCCGTGCTGTCGGTGCTTACCGTCGACGGCTTCGACGAGGCCATCGCCTTGGCCAACGACACCGAATACGGATTGGCCGCCTCGATCTTCACCGCCAACGTCAAGCGGGCGATCCGCGGCGCGAGGACGATTCGCGCGGGCACGGTCACGGTCAACAGCTTTGGCGAAGGCGACATCTCGACGCCCTTCGGCGGGTTCAAGTCGAGTGGCTTCGGCGGTCGCGACAACGGCATCCATGCCCATGATCAGTATACCCAGATCAAGACCATCTGGATCGATCTGTCGGATGATGCGAACGAGGCGGTGAATTGAAGCACCTCCGGGTCAACCGACTTCCGGCGCTTCCGGGGCCGGCGGCCTGGAACCTGCTTCTCGGCCCCGCGCCCGTGCATGCGCCGTTGGAGGGCGCGTGCACGGCCGACATCGTGATCGTCGGCGCGGGCTTTGCCGGTCTTTCGGCGGCGCGTCGGGCGCGGCAGATCGAACCTGGGGCGCGCATCATCGTGCTCGAGGCGGAGCGCATCGCCGAAAGCTCGGCGGGGCGCAACTCGGGTTTCATGATCGACCTGCCGCATGAGCTGACGTCGGACGACTACGCGGCGCCGGCGACGACAGGACCGTGATCGCCTTGAACCGACAGGCCATCGGCTTTGCCGATGCGGCGGTCGCGGAGTATCAGATCAACGCCAACTACTTCGACCGTGCCGGCAAGCTGAACGGCGCGGCCAGCGATGCGGCGCATGCCCATAACGAAAGCTACGCGGCCCATCTCGCTTCGCTGGGCGAAAGCTGCGAGCTGCTCGACCGGCAAGCGATGAAGGCCCTGACAGGGTCGGGGCACTACCGCTCCGGTCTCTACACGCCCGGCACGGTGATGCTGCAGCCCGCGGGCTATATCCGCGGTCTCGCCGCGGGTCTCGTCCGCGAGGGCGTGCGCCTGCACGAGACGAGCCCGGTGACGGCGCTCACGCGCGAGAGCGATGCGTGGCGGGTGGAGACGCCAGGCGGGCGGATCAGCGCCGGTCGGGTGATCCTGACCGTCAACGGCCATCTCGAAAGCTTCGGCTTCGAAAGGGGCCGACTGATGCAGCTCTTTCTCTACGCGGTGATGACACCGGAGCTGGACCGCGATGCGCTGACGCGGCTCGGAGGGCGGAACCGCTGGGGCATCACGCCATCCGACCCGATGGGCACGACCGTGCGGCGCATCGACACCGGGCAGGGGGGCAACCGGATCGTCACCCGGACCTGCGCGACGCTGGCACCGGGCCGCAGGATCGGTCCCGGCCATGTCGCCCGGGCGGCGCGGATCATGCAAAAGAAGTTCGACAGCCGGTTTCCGCAGCTTGCCGGCATGAAGATGGAACATGCCTGGGCCGGGCATCTGTGCCTTACGCTCAACGGCGTCTCGGTGATGCGCAGGCTCGATGACGGTCTCTATTCGGGCTGCGTCCAGAACGGGCTCGGGACCACGCGCGGCACGCTGACGGGGATCGGCGCGGCCGAGCTTGCCTGCGGCATGGCGAGCGACATCACCCGGCATTTCACGGCGGAGGCGCGTCCGAAACGGCTGCCGCCGCAGCCGTTCCAGCAGATCGGCGCCAATGCCGTGCTGCGTTACAAGGAATGGTCCGCGCGCGACGAGTGAGACGCGCGCGGCCTCCTGCTGCTGTCCGGTGCGAACGACGGGAACGATGCCCCCGCTGCGCAGGTTACCCCGAACTTGAGCCCGAACCCGTGCCGAACCGGCCCGAGCCGATATATTCGGTGGCAGTCAACGCCCCGAGCCACTTCGAGCGTCATCCTTGCGCTTCAGGCCGAATGGATCGGTGCCCCCAAGCAGGTTTCGTCGGGTGTGATGCCAAGTCCGGGGCCGGTGGGCCGGGCGATGTGGCCGCGATCAATCGTGATGCCGTTCTCCGGGTCGTAGTGGCCCTCGATATACGGCGCGGCCAGCCACGCGCTCCTGGCGGTCGGGCGCGACGGTGGACGCCATATGGGTGCAGGCCGCGGCGATGATGTCGCCGCCCCAAGCGTCGTCGCAGGTATGCGGCAGGTTGCGCGCGGCGCACAGATCGCGGAAGGCCCGCATCGGGTGCAGCCCGCCGATACGGGTGATCTTCATGCCGAACCCGTCCACGAGCCCGGTTCCGGCGGCCATGATCGCGATGTCGAGACTGGTGCCGTTCTCGTCGAGATAGAGGGCATGGCGGCACAACGGGCGGATCTTGCGAAGGTCGTCCAGCGTGGCGCAGGGTTGCTCCATGACGAAGGGGATGTCGGGACATTCGCGGCTGATGCGCAGCGCGTCGCGGGTGGTCCAGGCCCGGTTGCCGTCGGCGGCGAGCCGCATGCCGCTGCCCCGGATCGCCTCCCAGACCTTGCGCAGGGCCTCCGATG
>NZ_BATB01000068.1 GCF_000466965.1 Limimaricola cinnabarinus LL-001 | reverse complement strand
GCCTGCACCTCGGCCTCACGCCAGCGCTTGGCGCGGGCATCCTTGCGCCCACCCGACAGGTCGATCGCGCATGGGAAGGGTCCGGCACCCTTCGGCACGGCGCCCTTCTCCCAGCGGTAGACGATGGACGGGTCAGCCACGCCCACAAGATCGGCCACCGCGCGGGCGGTCAGAAGCGGCTCCGTCAGCGCCTTGTGGTGCTCAGGATCCTGCTCCTCGGCCAAGTTCAGGGCTCGCCAGACCACCGGCCAGCGGGTCGTCCCGCCGCGCAGGGAAATGCCGAGAGCCTTCAGCACGCGGGCCAGAGACCGAGGGTCCGGAAGCGCACCCGGTTCAACGGAGGAACGCCTCGGCTCGAGGGCGAAGAAGGTGATGAGATCGGCGCGGGTCAGAGGTGTGTCGAGCATGGCCCAGGGGAATTAGGGTCGTTCCGCTCCGGACGGAAAAAAGGGATGCGAAACCAGCTTCTGTGGCGAAGACCAACGATGCCGCCAGCCTATCCAATGCTCGAATGCGCCCCCATCGTCCTCCAACGGTAACTGACACAAGCGGCCGTTGGAGCTGATCCGGTTACGCACAGACCGCGCCCTGCCGGCCTACTCCACGCCCGGAGGCTTCCGATGCTCGAGCCATCCGGTGGAAAAGCCGCTAGGACCTTTTACAGCCAGATCGCTCCGCCTCGGCGGATATGGCTCTCCGGCTTGGGCCTGCAGCTCGAATCGACCGATGCCGCGGTGAGGTATCGGTGGGACGATTCGGAATCGTTCACGCCCCCCTGCTGGAGCCAAGGCCGGATATTGATTTTTCGGGCACAAATAGGTCCTCACATCAAGGCGTATGGCACTGCACTTTTAGGCAGGGTTCCAGATTATTTTTGCGTGAATCTACAAATTCGATTCAAACCTAATTCCCGCTTTGGTTGAATTTGAATCAAACCTAGATTTATTCCTTCACATTCGGGATCCATGGTTTTACGTGATTCCCCGGAAATCGAGTGTATCTAGCGGCTCCGGAAATTCCTTCCCGCATGGGTGCACTTCAACTGAAGCAATACGGAGCTGCCAGTCGATCGGCTCGTAAACGAAGATTGTTGAAATCAGGAGTTTCACTATGGAGGATGACGTCCTTGAAGACGCAATAAAGATCTACCGTGGCTACAGCGAGAAATCTTTGGGATGGGTGTCCGAATCTCTCGATTTCAAGCGGTCCGTCCATAAATCCCGCCTCGGCTCCGAGCATGCCTATTACATTAGAGCCACTGAAAAAGGCTTGAATACCATTTCCGTCCAGGTTCCGATCGACAAAGAACTTCGGCTGGCCGGTCTGGCGCGTGTCGTCGTCACGACAGCCGCCGATATTCATGCCATCGTGGAGATGAGTGAGGTCGAGAGCGTTACTTTGCATGCGGAGATCAGCCCTGAACTTCCTGAGCTATATCAATCGGCAAAGAGGGCCCCGAAGGCTTACAGTGAACGCGTCCTGCGCGCCCTGATCAGGAGTGTTCGGAAGGACGATTTCGATCATGAGGCCGTGCGCTGCAATGTCGTCTCGTGAGACGTGAGCATATTAGAGCTTGCGCCAGGCCGTTCCCGCAGGAAGTCCAGAGTATTCAGCCGGAATCCATGGCTGGTCGTGTAAGCTAACCTTAATTCCTGGAATTGTGGATGCCTAATCAACATGCAGATCGAATCCGCTTTTATGAGTTCCATTTTGATGTGCGGGGCGATTGCCAAACAAGGATAATATGATGCCCATGGCCTGTCATAATAGCTCAATTATCGCGGAGTATCTTTCTGGCAATCTGTGTTCCGCATTCCGCGCCGGTATCCGCCTCCATGGGCCCCATAGCGTTTGGACGGCCGAGATTATCGAGAAGTTTCCCATCAACACGGATGTCGTGACGATCACGCCGTAAGCCGATCCGCTCTCCCGCTCTCCCGCTCTCCCCAGAGCCGCGCGTCGCAAGGCGCCGCGGGCTGGCTCCCCCTGCCCCAGGCAGATCCCCCTGACTCCGGCTCAACGGCCCGAAGAGGCCCCGGAGCGAAAGCACGAGACAGAAAGAAGAAGAAAATGCAGGCAACTTACCGTTACTTTCCAGACACTTGCGCAAAAACTCCGGCCAGCTTGAAGATTTCTCGCCCGATCGGTTTCTGGCTTTTGACGAACGAACAGACGTCCTCGTCACACACAGGCAAGGACACGAGCATGACCACCAGCACCGCAGCGGCCAACCACCCAAAAACCGCCAAGACCGCCAAGACCGCCAAGACCGCCAAGACCGCCAAGACCGCCAAGACCGCCAAGACCAAAACCAAGGCAGAAGCCAAGGCCAAGGTTCCGCGGACCACCTACGCGAAGGCCTGCAAGGCGGCCGGTCGAACTGCGAAGGAGCTGAGCCAATATTACACTGACACGCAGATCGCGGGCGGCTACGTGAACAAGGTTCTGGCGCGCTCTTCCGATCGGCCCTTCGACACCATCATCGAGCCCTCGGCCGGCACCGGGGCGTTCTCGCGCCATCTCGGTCCGGACTGCATCGCGCTCGACATCGACCCGAAGGCGCCCGGCATCGAAAAAGCCGACTTCCTGGAGTGGACCCCCACGGCCCCGACCGGCCGCTGCCTGGTCATCGGCAACCCGCCCTTCGGCAAGAAAGCGGCGCTCGCGTTCCTTAATCACGCGGCGAAGTTCGCCGATGTGATCGCCTTCATCCTGCCCAGGATCTTCCGCAAGAAGACGCAGCAGAACCGCGTCGATAAAAACCTGCATCTCGTTCATGAGGAGGAGGTGCCGGCAAACGCGTTCACCCATGAGGGCAAGACTGTCGACGTGCCATGTGTGCTGCAGATCTGGATGCGCGGGCTCAAGCCGCGGGTGAAGCACACGCTCACGACCACCCACCCCCACTTCGAGAGCTGCAGCCAGGAGGAGGCTGACCTCGTGATCCGGCGCGTCGGCGCGCATGCCGGCCTGCTGAAGCCGCTTGAGAAGAACTGGAGCGCCGAGTCCAACATCTTCCTGCGCGCTGCCGGCTGCAGCCGGGACGAGATGAAGCAGCGGTTTGCGCGTCTCGACATGGCAGCACACGCGTGCAACGGCGCTGGAGGCGGCTCGATCAACATGAGCGAGATCGTCGAGCTCTATGAGGAGCTGGCCCGCGAGGCGGCTTTGGCGGCACCCCAGACCGGGCTGGCCATGCTGGACCAGCCGGTTCCGGACATGTCCGGGGCGATCGCGGCAAAGGATGCCCCGGTCGAGACGCCGCGGACGGCCAAGGAGACGGCGGCGCCGGCGGTCGAGGACCCGGACGTCGAGGTGGTCACCGAGGCCCGCGATCTCGATGCGCAGCCTGCGCTGCGTCACGTGGTGCTCGAGACCGCGACCGGTGCGGCGGCGGCGCGGCAGACTGTGGCCCGCTTCAACGCGACTGCCGGCGCGGCCGACGTCATCACGCTCTCGGCGCCGCGCAGCTTCCGCAAGATGAGCGTGCAGAACCGGCTCGATCGGCACTTTCATCTTGTCGAGGACGGCGATGGGGAGGCCAAGGTCACCGGGCCGGACGGCCATGTGCGGTCCCTGCCCTGCACAATCCAGACTTGGGAGCGGCGGCCCGAGCCGCGGCCGAAGCACGCGCTTGCGGCCTGTCATGCGGACTTCGAGTTCTGCGGCCGCGCCGAGGCGGATGTCGCGATCCAGCGGGTGGGCAACGATGCCGGCCGGCTGAAGACGCCCGAGGAGGTTCGCAGCGCGCAGTCGCACCTGTTCCTGCGCGCCTTGGGCTGCAACCCGGCCGAACTCTGGGCTCGGCTGGCCGCGATCGACTTCGACACGGTGCGCCACAACACCGCCGCCGTGCCCTCAGTCGCCAAGCCGGAGATCGTGGCGCTCTACGAGGCCACCCGCGGCATCGCCGCCGCGGCCACCGCACCGGGCAAGCACCCCTTGGCACCAGCCTCCGGAGCGGGGAGCGCGCCCGCCGGGACGCACACTGAAGGTGCAGCGGAGGGGGCGACGCCGCCCCTGGATCGGTCTTGGAGCCAGGGGTCTGCCACCCCTGACCGGACCTGCAGGCGGCCTCACGCTGCACTGCGACCGTGCAGGCGCCTCGTCGCCACGCTCTGCCGCGCGTTTTCGAAACCCACTGAGAATAGAGCCGCGCTGAGCCGGGAACGATCGGTGCGCCTCTCGATAAGCAGGGTATGATTGCACTGGATTGCGCGTTGCTGGGGTCAGGAACACTCGGGAAGGTCCAGAAGGTTGTTCGGGAGGTCACCGTCCTCGGCCGTCTTGATGTATTTGTTTCCTTGGGGGCCGATTGCGACTTCGCACCAGGCTGCCTTGCCCGAGACCGTGACATAGAAGCCCCCACCCTCCTCCATGAGGTGGACCGCACGCTCCTGCGTCATTTTCCAGCGGGTTCCATCGGGATGGACGCCGCCCACATGGGAGATGCGGTCCCACGGGCTGTCGCGGTCCCTCTTTCTAATGCATTCGATCTGTCCCTTGATGGCCATCCTTATCCCCCATCGGCGGCGGGCGCGACCTGATGGTGCGCCGCGGCCATGGATTATGGCGATCTCTGGCGGCGGCGAAAAGCGCCCGCGCTGGAGAAAGCCTTTCCCTGTGGTCCTCAGGGGCATTCGGGGAGGTTCAGGAGGTGCGTCGGGAAATCACCGTCTGCGACCGTCTTGATGTACTTTGTCCCTTCGCGATCGACAGCGACTTTGACCGCGACGGGATCGCTACCGACATTGACGAAGAACATGCAGTCTCTGCTCTCGATTTTCTGGATCACCTCGTCGAGTTCCAGTTTCCAACGGTTCGCAAGCGAGCCGCCGCCCACATGGCTGATGCTGCCTCTCGGCTTCCAGTGGTTGGCTCTGCGGATGCACTTGATCTGAATCGTCTTTTGCACGTCTGTTCTCCACAAGGGGTCGTTGCGAGCCTATGGCAGGGTAAGGTTGATCACGGCCTTTGGTTGCCAGTGCGGCAAGCCATCCGCGGCGGACAGCGTCACCTCGGCCTTCGCGTGTAGCGTAGCGGGTACACTGGGCAGAAACGGATCGTCCTTCGGGATCTTCGGTGTCCGGATGGGCTTTAGCGGAACGTAACCGCCGAGCTTGCTGGACATGGGTCCTCCTTCGGTGTCGACGAGCTGATGGTGAAGCACCGGCCGAATGGGGTTGCCCTGCGGCTGCGGGGGATCAGTCGACGCGGCGCAGGATCATGCCGTCATCGAGAACCTGGAACGTCCGCTCGTCGATGTATCCAGCCGGGCGGCCATCAACCAGTCGCAGCTCCTGCGTGCCAGCCAACTCGGCGATCTCGCCTGCGGGGGAACGGCCAGTGTTGAAGTCCTGCCAGAGCTGAACGTCGTGGCGCTTGCCGAAATCGTCCGCGCATTCATAGGTGGCCAGGTGGCGCATCGGCATGGTGATCCTCCGTCAGTGGTGGCGGGGCGTGAGGGTGGACCATTGGTGGATGGTTGGCAAATTCGGGCGACCGCCACGCATGGCCGGCGTTTGCTCGACCACTGGCAGCCGAGAAACATGCTATCCGGTTCACGCGGGAGCGTCGGGTCTATTGGGGATGATTGATCCGTCCCATGCGTCATCTAGAAAGCCTGCAGCGCCCTGAAGACCTGCTTGGCGTAGCTGGACCGATCAAGGGGCACGAGATCAGGCTCATGGATCGGAGGCTGGGTGCGCATTGCAAAACCCACACCGACACTGCTTGGTTGCAACAGCTCCGAGGGTCGTCCTTCAGGCCGACCAGGCGCACAAGAGCGGGTGGGGTTCGGCGGCCGCGTTTCGCAATCGCCGGATCACCCGCCTGTAGGCCGGCAGGAGATCTACGAAGGTCTGGTTCTGCTCGCCCATCCAGCAGATGTCCGTCGAAGACGGCCTCGGCATCCTGGCTTCCGCGCGCACCACGCATGCCGCCTCGATCGGCAATCTCGCCGCCACGATGTCGATCATCGAGGTGTCGACCAGGAAGTCGGTGTAGCCTGGGCAGTAGGGCTTGGGATCCTGCTCGGAGAGCAGGTTGCTGAAACCCCGGTGATCGCGCAGGTAGGCGATCTCGACCTTGGCGCCGAGAGTGAGGAAGCCGGTGTCGAGACCCATGAGGGTTTTCCTTTCTCAAGACTGGAGCAGGGGAGTGGCGGCAGGACCGACTTGCGGGACCTGCCGCGGGCCCCATCAGTAGTAGCCGGCTTCTTCCAGGTCGGGGGTGTCGAAGAAGGCGGTCACCTGGATGTCGGGAAAGCGGGCCCGCAAGGTGGCGACGATCCCGGTGGGCGGATCCCAGGGCGTGTCGAACTGGAGCGTCGCCGTCTTCTTGTCATCATCGAGGTCGACATCCTGCGCGGGCCACTTGCAGCCCCATTCCGCACACCGCCAGTCGAAGAGGGTCGCGTGCGGCTGTGCCCTGAATTCCGCGATCTCCGCCGCGGTGAAGGGCCGGGCCTCGAGGACGACTCCCTCCCCATCACGGAGCTCGAACCAGCATTCGACGGTGACGGTCCGGCCCTCTCCCTCGAAGCTGCGGTCTCCCCTGACACCATGCTGGAGCACGACGGGGGCAGGGCGGATCGCCTCGAAGTCGAAGGGCCCGTTCGGCCCCCTCAGGGCGGCGAGGACCTCCGCCATCTTGTCCTCGGTCTCGGTGGTGATCGTGATCCTGTTTTCGCACCAGTTTGGCATGTCGTGCTCCTTTGCACCTGTTGGGCATGGCGGGAGACACCGACATGGCGCCTCCCGGCCGGGGCGTTGTCCCCGGCACACAAGAGGTCTGTTCGGTGTCGAAAACAGAGAAACGCCTGGAGCGAACTTTCTGGGTGACTGCCAATGCTTTGGGTGACAGCGCATTGATAATGCACTGAAGTTTTCTTCATCTCCGCCCGGCCAACGCCCACTTCGCCCCCGCACGACGACCCGCCACCAAGCCGGGGGCGGGTCGCGTCATGGGATCGTGCGGCGCGATGGGCTCAGGCGGCCCGCCACAGCGGTGCGGTGTCGAGCGCCTCGGCCTCGAGGCGGTCGAGGCATTGGACGAGGCCCTCCTCCAGCAGGCAGATCTCTTCGATGCCATGCCACTCGAGGTCGATCCGCGCGAAGCAGGCGGCTTCCGGGCGATCGGGATCCCCGACATGCTCGAGCGAGAGCAGCGCGCGCAGCGCCGCGAGTTCGCGGCACAGGCGCCGGGTGAGGATAGGCTGGCTGTCGAACGCGTCGAGCAGACGCTGCGTGCGGCGCAAGGCCGGGCGCTCGCCGAGCAGGAGGGCGGCGTTCTGCAGCGCCTCGTCGTGTTCCCTCAAAAACGCCCGTAGCGCGATGTAGGCGGGAGAGATGGCGGTGTGGATCATGTCTGATCTCCGGGTTGACGACCGCGCGGGCTTGCGCGGCACAAGAGCGCCGACCTCCTTTCTGGCGTGGGGCTGGGGATGGGAATCCGCCCGGCGGGGCGGGACGCGGCGCATGGGGGCGCTGAAGGTCCCGGTGCCGTGACAGGTCACGATTGAACTGCTGGCTGTCGGTGATCCGGCACGATGGATCGATTGAGGAGGGCTGATATCCAGCTTTTGCACAGGAAATTCTCCGCCGGTCCGCCAAGGCGGAAGGCTGGTCTTCTTATCCCCCGCACCGCTGGCCGACGGCCTTTCCAATTTCAGGATTTCGTCGGATTTCCTAAGTTTCGATCGAGCAAAGCCGTTCGAGATCAGCGCCTTGCGGCGACAACCGTCACGGCCGGCAGACTGGCTTCCAGGTGGTGCAGGCAGGAGGACGTCTGCGCAGGAGGTACGTCCTGTTCTTGGGGGGTCGATCGTCATCGTCTGCAGCGCCGGATTTTTCTGCACCTGGCCTTGCGATCCCACCTCGTCTCCGCCCCGACACGAAAGGACGGACGAATGGGAGACGACAAGGTCAGGATCACGGCGGACCTCGCGGATCTGGTGAAACCGATCACCCTGCCACCTGCCGCGCAGAAGCTCTTCCTCGCGCTGGTCTACCTGCAGGACCAGACCGACCACCGCTGGACACGACAGAACTGGGAGGACCGGGCCAAGGTGCGGTTCTTCTGCGGGCTGGGCGATCTGCGCGCGCTGGGATGCGCGCCGAAAGCCCGCAACGCCCGCTTCTTCCAAACGGCGGTGGCGGCCCTTGCACAGCGACCCGACCTCTTCGGCAAGATCGAGCTTTGCACCGCGTCCGGCCATCTGCTCTGGTCGTTCAGCGCCAAGGTCTGGCAGGCGATGTCGAAGATGGAGCCATACGGGCTGATGCGGATCGGCGACATCGCCCGGATCGCCGGCGGTCCGGACCTGGTGCTGCTGACGCAGATCGTGGTGCAGCGCGGCAAGCACATGCCGAATTTCGTGCTGACCGGTCGGGACCTTGGTCTCGACAGCCCCGATGCGGGCGATCCGGACCTTTTCGATCTTCGCGCGATGCGCCGCCGGCTCGAGCCCGCCCTGCGGCGGTGGGCAGGCTATATCGGCTCCCCCGTCCACCTGGGCTACGAGCAGCGAGGCCATATGCCCGGCTACGTCCGGGCCCGGATCCGCTTCAAGGGCCGGCCAAACTTCTGGACGGACGCCGCTATCCAGCGCTTCCCACTCAACACCAAGGTCTTCAAAATTGCCCCTTGAGGCAGCCTCGGGCGGCCCTCCGGGAACCCGTGCCGCTGGACGCCCGGGGGCGGAAGCGCGCGGCGGGCATTCTCATGCCCCTGGCAGAGCTCCCCGGTCCCCCGCAGGAGCCGGGAGAAACGGCCTATGAGGGCGGATGCCGCTCTCAAAGAGGAGGGCACGGAGAGACTTCAGGTCATAAAAACCTATTCTACACAGTATCTTGCAAGAAATCTTGGATTATTCCACCAGATCGGTTTTGCGGATTTTCGAACGATCACACGTCCTCGTCACACAAAACGAGGGACCGAAAAAATGGCCACCAAGACCCAAGCTGCCAAGACCGCTAAGATCACCCACTCCCACTTCGAGCGCTGCGCACAAGACGAGGCGGATCTCGTGATCCGGCGCATCGGCGCGCAGGCCGGTGTGTTGAAACCGCTCGAGCAGGACTGGAACGCGAACTCCAACATCTTCCTGCGCGCCACCGGCTGCAGCCGGGACGAGCTGAAGCAGCGGTTTGCCCGTCTCGACATGGCGGCGCAGGCTTGCAACGGCGCCGGGTGCGGTTCGATCAACATGCGCGAGATCGTCGAGCTCTACGAGGAGGAGTTGGCCCGCGCGGCGGCGCCCCAGACCGGGCTGGCCATGCTGGACCAGACGGTTCCGGACATGTCCGGCGCGATCGCGGCAAAAAGATGCATCGGTTGAGACGCCGCAGGCGGCCGAAGACACGGCGGCGCCCGCGCTCAAGGACCCGGACGTCGAGGGGGTCACCGGGGCCGGTGATTGCGATGTGCAGCCTGCGCCGCGTCATGTGGTGCTCGAGACCGCGACCGGTGCGGCGGCGACGCGGCAGACTGTGGCCAGCTTCAACGCGGCCGCCGGCACGGCCGACAGCATCACGTTCACGGTGCCGCGCAGCATCCGCAAGATGAGCGTGCAGAACCGGCTCGATCCGCACTTCCATCTTGTCGAGGACTGCGATGGGGAGGCCAAGGTCACCGGGCCGGACGGCCATGTGCGGTCCCTGCCCTGCGCAATCCAGACCTGGGAGCGGCGGCCCGAGCCGCGACCGAAGCACCTGCTTGCGACCTGTCATGCGGACTTCGAATTTTGCGGCCGCGCCGAGGCGGATGTCGCGATCCAGCGGGTGGGCGCCAATGCCGGGCGGCTGAAGAGGCCCGAGGAGGCCGGCAGCGCGCAGTCCCACCTGTTCCTGCGCGCCGTGGGCTGCAGCGCGGCCGAGCTCTGGATCCGGCTGGCCGCGATCGACTTCGACACGGTGTGCCACAACGCCGTCGCCGTGCCCTCGGTCGCCAAGACGGAGATCGTAGCGCTCTACGAGACCACCCGCGGCATCGCCGCCGCGGCCACCGCGCCAACCGGGACGCATCCCGACAGCGTGGCCGAGGGATCGGGCTCGGTCCCAGCGGCCTGCCAGCCCTGACGGACCGGCAGGCGGTAGCGTGGCCCCAGGGCGCGCCACTGCCCCGGGCCTGGCCAGATCGGTCTAGGTCTGGCTTCCGGACACTGCCTTTGCTCGCAGGTTAGCCTTGGAGGCCACGGCGCCGGGCTGCGGTCGTCGCATGCGGGACGAGGCTCGCAGACCGGACTGCGGGGGCCTTCGGCCGATCACGGGGTGGATGCCGGCCCGCTCGGCGAAAAGGCTGTGCCGCGGAAGCCGTGCGTGGCGCTCGGGCAGCTGCAGCCGCAGCCAGGCCGGCAGCCGTCCCAGTCGCGCCGTGCCGCAGCGCTCGCTCACGCGAAATCGCGGATCATCCGGCCGGACCCGGATCCGCCGGTCGAGCCGGAAACGGGTCGGCCGGTGCAACCCGGCCTGCGCCAGCAGGCGGGGCTCGCGCAGGACGAGGGCGTGTTCGGGATGGCCGTGTAGGCCGAGATGGCTGGTGCCGTAGACGACGATCAGCTCGCCGGTCCCGGCATCCTCGTGCAGCACGAGGCAGGCGCGGGTCTTGGTGCCGCCATCAGGGTAAGGAAAGTCGAACGTCACCACGTCGCCCACGCCAAAGGGCGCGGCAGGGGTATCTGGCAAGTCATGAAATGTCTCCGATCTGGAAAGGGATCGGCACCTGCGATGTGAGGATCCGGCCGGTGTCCGGGTCGCTTCGGGTGCCATGCGGCCCACCCGAAGCGACCGGATCACCCGGGCGGGATCAGACTGCCTTCTCCTCATACGAATGCCCGAGCTGGGGGACCCTGCGCATTGTCCTTGCCCCGACCTGGGGGAAGACCCCGGTAGGGCCACGGATCAAACCCGGCGGACCCGTGGAGGTGGGGCCCGCCGGTGCCGAAGGGGCAGCAGCCTTGGGCCGTTCAGGGCACGCGCGCGACCTCGCGCTCGGCCGTCACGCGGTCGGCATAGCGTTCCTGGCAATCGCGGAAGTGCTTGTAGACCTCCGTCAGCCGCCGCAGTTCCTCGAGCCGCGGATCCCACAGATCGTCATGGGACGTGTCCTCGCATAGCGCATGGTCGCCATAGCCCGCGCGCTGCGTATTGAGCGCCACCCGCAGCGCTTCGCCCATCAGCGTCACCACGTCGATGTCGCGAGCTTCGAAGGGCTGTCCCTCCGCGAGCCGCCGGCAGGTGGCGGGCCACAGCGACCGGGTGCTGCCACGGGTGTCGATCGAGGTGTCCAGCCAGAGCCGGGCAAAGGCGCGCCCGCTGCGGATCGTCGCATAGGCGAGATCTTCGGTGGAGGGAGAGGTCGTCAATGTCGTCATGGGCTTAACCTTGCATCTTGAGAGGGGGGATGAAGGCTTGAGCGGGCGGAGCGCCGAATACCGGCGGCCCCTGTCTTCCCTAAGGATCATGGTGTCATGTCATGACCCTGCGCGGGTCTTCTGCCCGTCTCGTGCCTTCACCGGGAAGGGCTCGAGACGGGCAGAAAGATCCCGGCGCTGGCGTGCTGAAGAAACACTCAACTGGCTTCCAGATTACCGGCTTACCCAGCGCTCAGCCGTCCACCCACGCTCTTGCAATGTCGGTCACCGCGTCTTCGCAAGAGATGTGCGAGAGAGCCAGAGCCATGACCTCCACGCCCCCCAGCTTCCGGCATGCCTCCTTCAAGAGGTCGAGATCCTCCTCCTCGAAAACCCACAGATCGAGGGTGTCCGGCGCGCCCTGTTCATCGACGGCCCAAGCGCGCAAGTCGCCGCTGAGCTCGGCCATTTCATTTCGTGCACTGTTCATATCGTCCTCCATGTTTGTCTGGAGGAGTTGGGTGCGTGCCGAGATCCAGAAAAACGGTTCGTTACATCTTCTGCGCGGCGAAGCGCTGTCGTAGCCAGGCCGGCAGCGTGACCCGAAATACGGTCGGATCGATCTGGCCTTCCGTCGCCTGCTCGAGCGCCTTTCGGATCGTCTTGTCCTTCGGACCCAGCGTTTTGGCAGGCCAGCTGGGCTTCGTCGCTTCCCAAGCCGTCAGGTAACCGTCCGCCCAGATTGGGAGCAGCGGGATTTCGGCCGGGAGCAGCTCCTCATCCGGCGCGCGGAGCTTCGAGACGGCCTCGTTGTAGCGCGGCATGAGCAGATCGACGAAGCGGGTCAGCTTCTTCTCGGTCTCCAAGCTGGGTCCGACAATGTGAAGCAGCGGGGTGAGCCAGTCCGACGGCGCCACGAAGAGCGGCGCAGTGCAGATCGCCGTCAGATACCCCTCAAGCCAGGGCTCGGTCAGCCCGGCCGGATGCAGGAGCCTGGCCAGTTCGCCCGCCTTTTCGGGTGTGGCGTTGGGCATCGACCAGTTCGCGGATGCCATGGGGGACGCGGCGAACGGCATATCAGAGCCCGGATCGACGGGACCCTCGGACTCATCCTGCCGGTCCATCCAGACCATGATGGATTGCCCGCAGATGAAGGTCATCACCGGGGTCTTCTTGATGTCGCGCCCGTCCTTCAGCGCGGCGGCGACGGCGATGAATTCGTCCGCGTCGTTGGATCCGACGGCGCTGAGCAGCAGCGCATTGCGGGCGATGAGCGCCGTCCAGTGCGCGCGGCGCGCCTCCAGCACGCGCCACATGTTGCGGGTCAGCGCGGTATGGGATCTGGCGCTCTCCAGCGCCGCCATGGTCTCATCGCT
This sequence comes from Limimaricola cinnabarinus LL-001, assembly GCF_000466965.1. Taxonomy (GTDB): domain Bacteria; phylum Pseudomonadota; class Alphaproteobacteria; order Rhodobacterales; family Rhodobacteraceae; genus Limimaricola; species Limimaricola cinnabarinus. Next base: position 1,063 of record NZ_BATB01000068.1, on the reverse strand, counting down.
GTCTTCGAACCAGCTGTCCAGAACCGGATACGCGTCCGGCCAATGCTGGCTGGCGGTGATCAGTCGGCCCCGGGCTTGTGCCGTCAGACCGGCAACTCGACCCTCGGGATCGGCCAGCTCCAGCATCGCCTCGACCGAGGCGGACAAGGGGCGCAGCTCATCGAGGCCGCAAGCTTGGGCCACATCCACCAGCCCCGGCACCGGCGCCAGGCCAGCCTCCAGTCCTTCGCCCAAGGCGATTCCGAGCGCCTGCTCCATATAGACGCGCGGCACATCCAGCGCCTCGATCTCATCGGTGAGGGTGGCAAGGATGCGGCGCTGCTCGGTGGCGCTGTCGCAGGGCAGCACATAGGCATCCTTCACACCGAACCCCTGCTTCAGCAGCACCACGGCGACGCTGCGTGATCCCCTTGTCTGCACCGCCGCCGCCATGCTCTGCGCGCCGGAGCCATCAACCGGGCTGGCGATGATCCGGTGCAGCTTGCGCTCGGGCTCCCGCCCCGCGCCGACCACCCCCTTGCGCATGGCGTCCCGCACGAGGCCGTCCAACCGGTCGCGCAGCGCCGCATCCGCCAGCCAGCTGCGCAGGATCGTGAGCCGGGCCAGCATCTGAGCGGACGCCCTCCCCGCCGCCAGTCGGTCCGAAAGGCCTTCCACCGCGCCGAAGCGGATCTCCGCGCCGGGATCGAGCAACCAGGCGCAGCCGAGCTCAGCAAAGATCTCCCGCGGCCGCGCCACGGCAAGCCGGATCAGGGCCCGGCGCACCTCGGGCGGCACGGTGGGCAGCATCTCGGAAAACAGCGCGTGCAGGACCGAGACATTGTCGCCGTGCTGCCCGGCCAGGCTGCCGATCAGGCCGTCGAGCAGGGTTTCCAGAGCGGCCGGATCGTCGCTGTCTTCCACCGTTTCGGGGAATACATCCTGCCGCGCGGCGAGGACTGTTGGGCGGACTCGAGGCCTGCACGCACCCACGTCCCGGAGACCGCCAGGCTTCCCCTGAGGCTCAGGTCATTCGATGTGACCAGCTTGCCGAGCTGCGCCTCAAGGCTCTCGATAAACAGCG
>NZ_BATB01000069.1 GCF_000466965.1 Limimaricola cinnabarinus LL-001 | reverse complement strand
GATTTGCGCAACATCGCCCATGCCGCCCACCTCTGCATTTCATCATTTCTCCCCTCCTGTTCCGCCGAGGGGGAAAGTGAGACGAGCCACATCTCAATTGCACTCCGCCGCCACCCGACAGCGCGCTGGCCGATCCGCGCTGGGCGGGGGAACTCGCCCCGGTCCATCATGCGGTACAGGGTGCTGCGGCTCAGTCCGGTCATCTCTTCCACGGCGGCGCGGCGAAGGATCTTGTCGTTCATGTTGTCTGCTCTTGTGTTGTCGTTACCTCGACACACGGGATACAGATGCGCGATTTAACCGTGGTTAACGATCCCTTACCGAGCAAGCTGCACCACCTGCCCGGCACCCTCGCCAGTGACGAGTTGCGCCCAGCGCTCCATCAGAACACGCCGCTGCTCCAGGTAGTCGGTGCGCCGATAGGCCCGCTGCACGGTTGTCCCAGCAACATGCTGCAAGACTGTCTCAGCCACCTCGTGCGGCGCATCCGTTGCCTCTGCCAGCCACGTGCGGAGGCTCGACCGAAAGCCGTGAGGGCGTTCCGACAACCCCCGCCGCTCCATTAGCCGCGCCATGGTGGCATCGCTGATCACACCCTTGCGGGACGAAGGAAACAGGTAGCCGCCTCGCTCGAAGGGTTTGGCTAGTTCGATCACGGCCAGTGCTTCTGCTGACAGCGGAACCCGGAAGTCCTCGGTCTTGTCTTTGCGGCCCTTCATGCCTTCGCCCGGCACGGTCCAGACATCGCCGTCTATCTCGTCCACGCGCAGATAGCGAAGGGGGCGAGACCGGACACCGGTCAGGATCAGCAACCTCAGAGCCAGATGCGTAACTGTCGGGTCCTCCAGTGACCTGTAGAAAGTGGGCACCTCCTGCCATGGCATCGAGGGAATGTTCTTCACCACATGACGTGTCGTGCCGAGGAGCGCCTTGGCCTTTTCAGTAACCTGAAGATCCACATTCAAGCCCAGCGCCGCCGCATGCTTCATGACGATGTTTAACCGGTTCATCGCCTTGCGAGCGGTATCGGCTTTCGCGTGCCAGATGGGGGCCAGAGTATTCTTGATGTCCTGCTGATCGAGTTGCTCGACCGGGACCTTCCCCAGCTTGGGCAATACGTGCAGTTCCAGGGGCGTGAACCACCGTCCCGCCGCGCCATCGCCCTTCAGGTCGGCCTTGCGGCTTTCAAAGGCATCGAGCGCAATATTCCGAAGCGTGTTTTCAGGCCGAGCGGCGTCCCGCTTCCGACGCTCACGTTCCTTGATCGGGTCTTGCCCGTCACGAACCATGGCTCGCCACTTCTCGGCCTGCGCGCGGGCCTCTTTGAGCGACACATCAGACAGGCGGCCGAGGCCCATCTCTCTGCGCCGCCCATGGACCGTGAGTCGCAGCACCCACTGCGCACCACCGTCTTCCCGCTTGTGCAGCCACAGCCCCCCGCCATCGGAGTACTTGCCCGGCCCCTTGGCTCTCACTTCGACCGCACTCAGCTTATTCAGGGCAGGCATCTCTATCCACCTCTCAGTCCACCCCATCATGTAGTATGACCTGAGAACGAATGACACCCCCTGAGAACACCAAGCCCTTGTTTTTATCGGCTATGCGCCCGGAGCGGGACCGCATGAGAACACATGATATGGGAATTCAATGCCCTCAGCCGCACCATAAATTTCGAACATTCAACGGTTGGCCCGCGCGAGAAAGCCGACCGCGATCAACCCCACGGCGGTGATCATCAGCGCCGCCGGCGCGGCCTCGGCGATGTTTTCGAGGCTGGCCTTGGCATGCACCCGCGTCGCCAGTGTGTCGTAGCCGAAGGGGCGCAACAGCAGCGTTGCCGGCAATTCCTTCATGCAATCCACGAAGACCAGCAGCAGCGCCGAGCCGACGCTGGCGCGAATGAGGGGCACATGCACCCGCCGCAGCGTGCCGCCCGCCGTCTGACCGAGAGAGCGCGCTGCCATTGGCAGGCTCGGCGAGACCCGGCCCAAGGCCGCGTCGGCGGTGCCCTGCGCGATGGCAAAGAACCGCACGCAATAGGCCAGCACCAAGGCCGCCGCCGTGCCGGTAAAGATGAGGCCCGGATCGCGTCCCGTGAGGGCAAGGATCGCATCCGCCAGCGCGTTGTCGAAGAACGCCAGCGGGATCAGGATGCCGATGCCCAGCACCGCGCCGGGGGCGGCATAGCCGATCGCCGTCACCGGCAGGAGGAGCACCGGCAGGCGATGCCCCGAAAGCCGCGTGCCATAGACCATGAACAGCCCCGCCAGCACCGTGACGACCGCCGCCACGCCGCCTGTGGTCAATGTGTGATAGAACGCCTTGACCAGCCCCGGCGCCGCCCATTCGCTCGCGTCGAGCGCGTGGCTCACCAGCACCGCGACAGGCAGCACGAAGCCCGCGAGAAACGGCAGCAGGCAAGCCAGCGCGGCCAGCGCGCCGCGCCCGCCCGACAGGCGCATCGGCGTGACAGGGCGCGGCTGACGGGCCGAGCCGAAAAAGCGCGAGCGGCGGCGGCTCAGCTTTTCGAGCGTCACCAGAAACACGATCATCGCCAGCACCAGTATCGCGATCTGCGCCGCGCCGCCAAGATTGCCCGCCTGCAGCCAGACGGTGAAGATGCCGGTGGTCAGCGTCTGCACCGCGAAATAGTCGACGACGCCGAAATCGTTGACCGTCTCCATCATCACCACCGCGACGCCCGCCGCGATCGCTGGCCGGATCAGCGGCAGGCCGACGCGAAAGAACCTGCCCCACGGGCCGACGCCCAAGGCCCGCGCCACCTCGAACCCCGCGCCGGACTGTTCGCGCAGGGCGGCGCGGGCCAGCAAATAGACATAAGGGTAGAGCGCCGCCGACAGCACGAGGATCGCCGCGCCGCGCGACCGGATCTGTGGAAAAGCGTAATCGCGCGCGTCCTGCCAGCCCATGATCCCGCGCAGGGCGGTCTGGACCGGGCCCGCATATTCGAGAAAATCGACCAGCGCATAGGCGCCCACATAGGCCGGTACCGCGAGCGGCAGCAAAAGTGCCCATTGCAACCAGCGATGGCCTGGAAAGCGGTACATGACAACGAGCCAAGCCGCCCCCGCCCCCACCGCGGCGGTAATCGCCCCGACCGAAAGCATCAGCAGCACCGTATTGCCCAGGTAACGCGGCAGCGTCGTCGAGAGGAGATGCGGCCAGATGTTGTTCTCGGGGTTGAGCGCGAACCAGATCACCGACAGCACCGGCAGCAGCACCAGCGCGGCGATCGCCACGGCCCCGGTCGACCACGGGTCCAGACGGGTTCTCGACCCTTTCGTGGCGCTTGTCTGACTGGTTTGATCGGACATGGAGAGGCGGTAGCTCAAAGCAGTTTCGCTGTCCATATAACTCATTATATTGGGGTCGATACGCCGGGGTCGCGGCACAAGATCACAAGGGGCCACCAAGGCTGCCGCGATCGAACGGGAACGGGGACCGAAGCCGCATGGACATCGCCTTTCACATCGGCGCCAACTGCACCGATGACGACCGTTTGCTGAAATCGGTCGCGAAGAACCTGCCGCTTCTGGCGAGCCAAGGCACCCGCGTGCCCAACCCCGCGCGGTATCGCCGCCTGATCCGCGAGACGATCCAGCATCTGCGCGGCGCGCCCCCCGAACCCGGCACCCGGGACGTGCTGATCGATACGATCCTCGATCACGGCGAGACCACCGAGCGGCTGGTCATGGGCAACCCGGCCTTCATCTGCACGCCGGCGCGGATCTGCGAGGCCGGGTGCTTTCACGAGATGGCGACCTTCAAGGCGCGTTCGCTGCGGGCGCTGTTTCCCGAGGATCGGATCGAGATGTTCCTGAGCATCCGCAACCCGGCGAGCTTCGTGCCCGCCTGCTGGGAGCAGACCCGCGGCCGTGGCTTCGACGCGTTCATGGCCGGTCTCGATCCGCGTTCGATCCTGTGGTCGGACATGGTGGCCCGGCTGCGGCACGCGGCCCCCGACGCCGGGCTGACCGTCTGGTGCGACGAGGATTCGGCGCTGCTGTGGCCCGATCTGGTGCGGGTGCTGGCCGGTCTCGGGCCCGACGCGCCGATCGAGGGCGCACATGACCTCGTCTACGAGATCATGCACCCAGAGGGCGCGGCACGCCTGCGCGATTATCTCGAGGCGCATCCCCCAGCCTCGCCCGATCAGACCCGGCGCGTGGTGTCGGCGTTTCTCGACAAATACGCCCGCCCCGACGCGGTCGAAAGCGAGATCGACCTGCCAGGGTGGGACGCAGCGCTAATTGCCGATCTGACCGCGATCTACGAGGCCGACCTCGAACGGATCGCGCGGATGAAAGGCGTGCGCTTTCTCGCCGCCTGAGCGGCGAGCTGCCGCGTCAACTCATGCCAAGTGCTGCCTTGTACATGTCGAGCACCGCCTCTTCCTCGGCGATGTCGTCGGCGTCGCGCTTGCGCAGCGCGATCACCTTGCGCAGGATCTTGGTGTCGTATCCGCGCCCCTTGGCCTCCGCCATCACTTCCTTGATGCCTTCGGAAATGTCCTTCTTCTCGGCTTCGAGATGCTCGACGCGCTCGATGAACTGGCGCAGCTCCTCGCCCGCCGCGTTGCTTTGCACGTCGATGACGGATGACTCGCTCATGGGCTTCTCCTGATGGGCCGATAACGGGTCCATTCCCTAGCGCCCGGCCGGGCGGGCTTCAAGCGCCGCCGGGGCCCTGACGGGACGGGAGGCGGGCTTGTGCCGCCGCGGCGGCGGCTTTAGTGCGACAGGCGCAGGATCAGCGGGAGTGCGGGCATGGACATCATCATCTGGATCGGCGCGGCGATCACGCTGGCGGGCTTTGGCGCCATCGTCTGGAGCCTTGTCGCGGTGGTGCGGCTGCGACGGCTCGGGCTCGATGACGCGCAGATGCGTGCGCGCCTCGCGCGGGTCGTGCCGCTCAATATCGGCGCGCTGATGCTGTCGATGCTGGGACTGATGATGGTGGTGGTCGGCCTCATCCTGTCCTGACGACCTCGCTGCGGCCCCGCCGCAGCGCCGCGTCGATGTCGTCATCCGTCTCGATGGCGGCCCGCAGCAGGGATGGCGTATTGAAGACGGGGTCCTCCTCGCCCCAGAACTGCATCCGCTCTACCAGCGGGCCAAGACCCTGCTGTCGGGCCTCGAAGAACGGCCCTCCCGTCAGCCGCGACCAGTCCAGACCGTGCACGGCCAGCGCATCGATATCCGAAGCGCGAGCCACGCGGCCCGCCGCAAGAAGCCGTGCGCCCTGCGCCACCGATGCGGCGAGCCTGCGTTGGCCGCTCAGCCCTTCGCTGCCCCGCGTCAGCACCGCCAGAAGTCCCCGTCCCAGAGCGGTCGGACCGGCCCGGCCCGGCCCGCGTTCGAGCAGCGCCGTAGAAATTCGCCGCTCGGCGAAGTACACATGTCGCAGCGCGAGAAACTGCGGATCGGCCAGCGCGTCGGCATGAGCCGTCCGCTCGAAGCGCAGTGCCGCACCGGCGGGGAGCAGCAGAGCCGCCTCGATGCAATCGACGATCCGCGCAGCGCTGCGCAGCGCAGCCTGAGCGATCGCGCTCCGCTTGCCCCGCACCGTGTCGAGCCACTCCGACCCGTCAGCCATCCGTTCGCGCCGACCCGCGACCGGACGGGGCCGGATACCCGCCGCCGCGAGTTGGGCCGCCAGCGCATGAGCCGCGCCAAGAAGATCGTCGGTCACAATGCCGTCAAGCACGCCCATCTCGCGCGCCACCTGCGCCGTGATGGGCGCCCGCGCAATAACAGGTCGAGCGCGGCCCTAGCGCCGCACAGGGCGGCGAGGCGCTGCCCCCCCCCCGCCCCCGGCGGGAGGCCAAGCACGATATCGGGCAACCCGAAACGCGCCTCGCCTACCGCGAGGCGGTAATGCGCGGCCAGCGCCAGTTCGGCCCCGCCGCCGATGGCGCTTCCGGGCAGGGCCGCCACCACAGGGATCGGCAATCGCTCCAACCTGCGGCAGATCGCGGCAAGCTCGGCGCCCTTGCCCGGTCGATCCAGTTCGCGCAGGTCCACCCCGACCGAGAACACCCCGTTCGCCCCAGTGAGCACGACGCCGCGCGGGCCGTCGTCGCCCTGCAACGCGGCTTCGATCCCGGAAAGCGCGGCGGCGAGCGCATGGCGCGTGGCGGAATCGAGCGCATTGCCCGGGCTCGATTCGAGCGTGATCCGCGCGATGCCGTCGATCAGCCGCGTCGTGACCGTCCCTCCCTGCATCGCCGTTCTCCCCGCATGCTGCCTAGCTTTCGCCATGATCGGCGGCGCGCCGCACAGGCGCAAGTCCCGGCGATTCCGCGGGCCCGGCCAATGGCAGCCGCGCAACGCGTCTGGACGTGTCAGCGGCGAGACGGTAATCATCGCCGCATGGACATTCGCCGCATCAGCCCCGACTACGCCGTCAGCCCGCAGATCGAGCCGGAGGACATTCCCGCCATCGCCGAGGCCGGATTTACCACGGTCTTGTGCAACCGCCCCGACGAGGAGGTTCCCGTGGAGTTGCAGGCCGAGACGTTGCGCATCGCCGCCGAAGCGGCCGGTCTGCGCTTTGCGGTCAACTCGGTCACGCATCAGGGGCTGAACCGCGAGATCGTCGATCGGCAGATGCAGGTGCTCGACGGCTCCGACGGCCCGGTTCTCGCCTATTGCGCGTCAGGCACGCGCTCCTCGATCGTCTGGTCGCTCGGCCAGGTCGGGCGGATGGAGACCGACGCCATCATCGAAGCCACCGCCAAGCAGGGCTACGATCTCGAACGCCTGCGACCGCAGCTCGATGCGCTGCGCGAGGACGACGAAGCCGAGGGTTAGCCCTCGACCGCCGGACGCGCACTTGATCGTTGATGGCATGGCGCCCGTGATATCCTGCAACCGATCAAGATGCCGACCGTTCGAGCCGGACCTTGCGACATGGCAGCGCGTTCGCTTTCGATACACGAGGTGTCGTGCGATACAGGTTGAAAGCCTCATTCATACCTTGGTTAGGTGCCCATGCTGCGCCGGGGCCCACTGGTGGACCCGTTCGTGCGCACGAGGACACCGGATCTGATTTGGCGGTGGGACTTCAACGCGTCTCGCTGGTCGGAGAGGGCGGCAGTTCGACCCGAAAGACACCGCCGCCCTGGCCGGGGAGATAGCGGATGCCGCCACCCAGCCGGGTCATGATCTCGCGGCAGATCGCAAGGCCGAGCCCGGCTCCGCCGGCCTTGCCGGCATCGCTGAGCCTCGAGAACTTCTCGAAGATAACCCGTCCCTGATCGGGGCGAATGCCGGAGCCGTTGTCGATGAAGTCGACAGCGTGGACGGCCGGGTTCCAGACGATGCGCAGCTCGGGCCGCGGCGCGTCGCAATATTTGCGGGCGTTGGCGATCAGGTTGATGAAGACCTGTGCGAGCCGATCGGGATCGGTCACGACCTCCAGCCTGTCGAGTTCGGGATCACGGTGCAGCCCGAGCCCGTCGCGCAAGGGCAATGCCGCATCGAGCGCACGATCGACCACCCCGCCCAAAGAGGTCGGGCGCAGGTCGAGCAGCCCCTGCCCCGCTTCGAGCACCGACAGATCGAGCAGGTCGTCGAGCAGCCGCGTCAGGCGCCCCGCCTCATCCCCGATGATTCCGGCGAAACGCTCCTGCTCGGCCTCGTCGAGCCCGTCATCGCGCAGGATCTCGGCAAAGGCGCGGATCGAGGTCATCGGCGTGCGCAGCTCGTGGCTGATCTGGCTCAGGAAACCGTCCTTCTGTACCGAGAGCGCGGTGAGCTTGGCATTGGCCTCGCGAAGCGCCGCCGCTGTGCGCCCCAGCTCGGCCGACTTCTGCTCCAGCCGATTCGAGTATTCCATGATCTGCGCGGTCTCGTCCGCCACGGCGATCAGATCCTCGACCGAGACGCTGACGCCCTCGGTCATCTGGCCGATCATCGCATGCGCCGTCGCCGCTCCGACCGAGCCCGCGAGTTCGCGCTCCAGCGCGCGGATGAATTCGGGGGTGACGTCCGGCAGCCGTCCCTCCTTGCCCTGAAGGGCCGCGTGGCTGGCAAAGATCGCCTGCGCCTCGGGCGCGCCGATGATGCGCTGGGCCATGACAAGCAGCGGCTCGGCGTCGGCGGCCCCGCGAGCCCAGCTTCCCGGCCCTTCGGAGAGTTCGAAGACGCCGACGAACTGCGCGCCCTGCAATCGCTCCACCGGGCCGGGAAAGCTCGCCAGCGACACCGCGACAAAGCCTGCGACGTTGAGCGCCAGAGACCACAGCGCTGCGTGCAGCACCGGGTCGAGCCCGCCGGTCCAGAACAGCGCCTGCGGGCGCAGGAAATCGATGCCGAACGGCCCTGCCTGCATCACCCCGGCCGGGATCGCTGTGCCGTCGCCGACGCTGGGCAGGAACATCGCCCAGAACCAAACTGCAAAACCCAGCAGCAGCCCCGTCGCCGCGCCGCCGCGCGTCGCCCCGCGCCAGAACAGCCCGCCAACGAGCGCCGGCAGCACCTGCACCACGCCCACGAAGGCCACCAGACCGATCGAGGCCAGCGCCGTGCCGCCGCCCGACAGCCGGAAATAGAGATAGCCCAGCCCCAGCACACCGAGGATCGAGGCCCGCCGCGCCGTCAGCACCATGGCGCGCACGTCGCCCGCCATCATCGCGCCGCCCCTGCGCGAGCGCAGCCACATCGGCACGATGATGTGGTTCGACATCATCGTGGCAAGCGCGATCGTCGCCACCATCACCATCGAGGCGGCCGAGGAAAACCCGCCCAGAAAGGCCCAGACTGCCAGCCCGTCGCGCCCTTGGCTCAGCGGCACCGTCAGCACGAACATGTCGGGGTTGGTGCCTGCGGGCAGGATGTCGAGCCCGGTTACGGCGATCGGCACCACAAAAAGGCTCATCAGTGCGAGGTAGAGCGGAAAGGCCCAACTCGCGGTGGCGAGGTGGCTCTCATCCGCGTTCTCGACCACCAGCACCTGAAACATACGCGGCAGGCAAAGGAAGGCCCCCGCCGAAAGCAGCGTGAAGCCGATCCAGCGTCCGCCCGACTGCTCCCAAGCGGCGATGGGAGAGGCATCGAGCCGAGCCAGCATGTCGGAGACGCCGCCGCCCAAGCCCCAAACCACGTAGATGCCCAAGCCGACCAGCGCGCCGAGCTTGACCACCGCTTCGACCGCGATCGCCATGACGATGCCGTGGTGGCGTTCGTTGCTGTCGAGGTTGCGGGTGCCGAACAGGATGGTGAAGAGCGCCAGCCCCACGGCCGACCACAATGCTGCCGAGCCGCCGTCCCGCGCCGTCCAGCCGCCCTCTCCGCGCGCCGCGAAGACGTCGAGCGACTGTGCGATAGATTGCAGTTGCAGCGCGATGTAGGGCGTGACGCCGACCACCGCCAGCAGGGTCACGATCACCCCCAGAAGGCTCGACTTGCCAAAGCGCGAGGACACCAGATCGGCGATCGAGGTGATCCTCTGGGCGCGGCCGATGCGCACCAGCTTGCGCAGCAGCCACCACCAGCCGATCATCACGAGGCTGGGACCGAGATAGATGGTAAGGTATTCCAGACCTGAGCGGGCGGCATAGCCGACCGCGCCGTAGAAGGTCCAAGCGGTGCAATAGATCGACAGCGACAGAGTGTAGATCCATGGGCTCCGCAGCCAGCCGTCGCGACCCTGCGCGGCACGGCGCTCGGCCGCGAAGGCCACGCTGAACAGGAAGGCGCCGTACAGCAGCGCGATCGAGACGAGGGCGTTGAAGCCGAGCATCGGCCTAGCCGTCCGTATCCGTGTCGCGTTCGGCCCGGCGCAGCGCACGGGCAAGCGCCGCCGAAGCCAGCACGCTCAGGCCCCATGTCACGAAGAGATAGACCAGCACCGCCGAGACCCGCGTTTCGCCATGCGGCCAGAGCAGTGGCAAGGCCCATAGGAACGCTGCCGCCACAGGGGCCAGACGGGCCGTGTCGTGTAGCCTGCGGCGGCGGTAGGAGGCGCGGGCGAGAAAGACCGGAGGCCTCGTTCCCGAACGCGGGCCCTCAGCCATTGGCAAGCGCGCGCACCCGGTCGAGCACTTCGGCGTTCGAGAACGGCTTGGTCATGAAATGGGTGGCCCCCAAGCGCATCGCCAGATCGCGGTCGCGCGCCTGACCGCGCGCGGTCAGCATCATCACCGGCAATGTCCGCGTCGCCGGATCGCCGCGCAGCTCCTGCAGAATGTCAAAGCCCGAACGGCCCGGCAACATCGCGTCGAGGATCACCAGATCGGGCGGATGCGCGCGCACTCTCTCGACCGCGCTCAGCCCGTCTGAATGGGTGTGCACCGTCCAGCCGTCGCGCGACAGGATGAAGCTCACGGCCTCGATGATGTTCGGCTCGTCCTCGATCAGCAGGACACGTCTGGCCATCCTCGGCCCCTCCCTCGCGCACGACCCTCCCCCGGACCGCGTGCTTTTACCGCGCCACTATCGCCGGGGCGTCCGGTGCTGTCAAAGCCTCCTCTTCCGGGCGCGGCAGCAGCGGCGGCTCGCGCCGGGCCGCGCAGCCGCGACGCGGACACAACCGGCAGCCCGGTCCGACCGCCCTCTCGGGCAGCGTCTGGGGCGCGGCATCCTGTGGCAGCATCAGCATCACCGCCTCGACCCTGGGCGCCGCGTCCAATCCACGGTGGGCATGAGCGTGGCGACGGCGCAGCACAACACGCCGCCGGTCCCGTCTCCCGTCTCCTCCTCCGCGCCCGGCAACCGCGCCACCGCGCGCAGTGGCCGTCCGGGGCGCACCAGCGCCTCGAACAGCGGCCAGAGCGGACAGGCCGCGCCGCCGCGCGGAAGCGTCAGCCCGTCGAGCGGGCGGCGCCGCAGGATCGCGCCCGACGCGTCGCAGACCACGAGACCCGCCCGGGGCGGGCCGATCCCCGCTGGCAGCGTTGCAAGACGACGCATCACCCGCTCCAGCGGCTGGTTCAGCCGCGCTGCGATCACCAGCGGGTCCGGGCTGTCCTGCCAAGCCTGCGCCACGGCGTCGAGCGGCAGCGCTGCGGCATCGGCGCGGTAGATGTCGAGTTGGTGTTTCAACACGTTTTGCGCCGCGGCATCGAGCCCCGGCGCGCCGGAGGCGATCTCGTCGGGGCGCATCGCGGGCTGTGCTCCTTCGAGCGCGGGAAGGTGGTGGTCCATCGTCTCGAGGAACCGCTCCACCTGCTCGTGGGGCGATAGTGCGGCCCCGCCCGGATCGCCGCCCGGCGCCTCGAGATAACCTGCGAGCCTGCGGCTGCTATCGGCGAGCCGCAGGCTCTCGGCGTGGATATTGCGGTGAAACCGGGCCTGCCAATCCCGGTCGAGCGTCTCGCTCCCCGCGAGGATCGAAGCGGTGGAGCGGATTGCCGTGGCAGCGGTGATCACCTGATGCAGGGAGGCCGAAAGCTCCGGATCATGGGCAAGCCGGTCGCCCAGTGCCGCGACCTGCCCCTCCAGCGTCTCGATCTGCCGCGCCTGCGCATCGACCAACGCCGCCCAGTCCGGAAACCGCCCAGCGAACTCCTCCGGCGCGCTTCCAGGCCGTCCCTGCGCCGCCGCCGCCGCCGCGAGCCGCGCGACCAGCGCGCCGCCCGCCCCTTCGGAAAGCAGCGCGGGCTCGAGATCGAGCGCGCGCGCGATGGCGTTGAGAAGCTTGCCGCCGATGCGGCGGCGATTGTGTTCGATCAGATTCAGATAGGAAGGCGAGACGCCGATGCGCCGCGCAAGCTCACCCTGCGCCACCCCCGCATCCAGCCGCCGCGCCCGGATCCGCGTCCCGGCAAGCGCGCCGCTCGCGGATGGTCCGACGCTCATGCTGCGGTGCCGTTGCTGCAAGCGCGAGAAAAGGGATTTACCGATTTACGATGGGTCATGTCGATAAATTTACAGCAAATGGCCAACAGTCCAAGCACTTGTTGCGCGATTTTCATCGAAGCCCCGATACTGCCCTTGCATCGAAAGATGTGGCGGCGCGGGTCGGGCGGAGGAGGTCCGGCGCGCATCGACCGGAATATCAGGGAGGAGACCACATGAGACGACAGAACTTCTCGCGGCGCGGCCTTTTGAAGACCGGCGCCGTGGGCAGCGCGGGTCTGGCGATGCCGACGATCTTCGCGTCCGGCGCTTCAGCCTTCACCAACAACCCGACCGGCGGCTCGGTCACGCTCGGCTTCAACGTGCCGCAGACCGGGGCCTATGCCGACGAGGGCGCCGACGAGCTGCGCGCCTTCGAACTCGCGGTCGAGCATCTCAACGGCGAAGGCGACGGGGGAATGCTCAACACGTTCTCCTCCAAGGCGCTCGACGGCACCGGCATCATGGGCAAGAAGGTCGAATTCGTCACCGGCGATACCCAGACCAAGTCCGACGCCGCCCGCGCCTCGGCGCAGTCGATGATCCAGAAGGACGGCGCGATCATGATCTCCGGCGGCTCGTCCTCGGGCGTTGCCGTCGCCGTGCAGGGGCTGTGTCAGGAGGCGGGCGTAATCTTCATGGCCGGTCTCACCCATTCCAACGACACCACCGGCAAGGACCGCAAGGCCAACGGCTTCCGCCACTTCTTCAACGCCTACATGTCGGCCGCAGCACTCGCACCGGTGCTGCAGAACCTCTACGGCACCGATCGCAAGGCCTACCACCTGACCGCCGACTACACCTGGGGCTGGACCCAGGAGGAATCGATCGCTGCGGCGACCGAGGCGATGGGCTGGCAGACCGCCGAGAAGGTGCGCACGCCGCTCGGCGCGGGGGACTTCTCCTCCTATATCGCGCCGGTGCTGAATTCGGGCGCCGACGTGCTGGTGCTCAACCACTACGGCGGGGACATGGTGAACTCGCTCACCCAGGCCGTGCAGTTCGGACTGCGCGACCGGCAGGCCAATGGCAAGGACTTCCAGATCGTCGTGCCGCTCTATTCGGAGCTGATGGCACGCGGCGCGGGCTCCGCCATCTCGGGCATTCCCGGTTCGCAGAACTGGGACTGGAAGCTCGAGGACGAGGGCACCAAGGCCTTCGTGAAAAGCTTTGGCGAGAAATACGGCTTCCCGCCATCTCAGGCCGCGCACACCTGCTACGTGCAGACGCTGCTCTATGCGGACGCCGTGACAAGGGCGGGCGACTTCAATCCCTGCGCCGTGGTCGAGGCGCTGGAGGGCTTCGAGTTCGACGGCATGGGCAACGGCCCGACGCTGTACCGGGCCGACGATCACCAGTGCTTCAAGGACGTGGTGGTGGTGAAGGGGGCCGAGAACCCGCAGGACGAATTCCACCTCGTGGAAATCGTCGAGGTCACGCCGACCGAGCAGGTCACCTATGCGCCGGACCACCCGATGTTCGCGGGCGGCGCGCTGGGCGAGTGCAACCCGGGCGCCTGAGCGCCTCCACCAGAAACAACCGGTCGCATGATCCGCGACCGGTCCCTCCCGATCGCGCGCC
>NZ_BATB01000070.1 GCF_000466965.1 Limimaricola cinnabarinus LL-001 | reverse complement strand
TCCACTTCAAGATCGCCGAGCTGGCGCCACAACCCGCTGTTCCTGACGATCCACCAGTCGATCCGCTCGGTGCGGCGGCATGCGCAATGGACCGTGCGGCGGCGCGAGACCTTTTCGCCCGAGCGGATCGCCGCGCTCGGGCGCCAGCATCAGGACCTCTTTGCCCATATCGCGGGCCGCCGCCCCTCGGAGGCGGCCGCCGAGATGGAGCGGCATCTTCTGGCGGTGTCGAGCACGATGCTGCGGGTCCGGCGTCACGAGGCGGGCGCGGAGGCCGATTAGGCGCGGCGCCGCGCATGTCCGGCCGCGAAGAGGTGGCCGCCACGTCGGGGATGGGCGGCGGGCCGGGCGGCCCTAGCTCTGCGGCATGTCCAGATCCCTCCTCCTCGCCCTCACCCTCCTCGCTGACACCGCTGGCGCCGATCCGCGCGCAGGAGACGCCCACCCCGGCACCCCCGCCGCCCATCGCGTGGAGGATGTCCGCCCCGATGACGAGATCGCCGGCGCCTCGGCGCGATCCTCGAGGCATTGGACCGGGAGGGCATCGGCGTCGGCGTGAGTGCCGGGGTCGTCCGGCTCACCGGCGAGGTGGCCGAGGAGGCTGACAGCACAGAGATCGCCGCCATCGCGGAGCGGCTCGACGGCGTGGTCGCGGTGCGCAACGAAATCGAGGCCACCGGTGAGATCGCCGAGCAGCTCAATCCCGCCTTCGAGCGATTTCGCACCCGGATCGCGCAGGCTGTGGCACGGCTGCCGCTCATGCTGCTGGCGCTGGCCGTCTTCGCATCCGTGGTGGGCCTCGGCCTCCTGCTGGCGCGGGCGCGGTTCTGGGACCGGCTCGCGCCCAACACCTTCATCGCCAGTCTCTACCGGCAGGCGGTGCGGGTCGCGATGGGCATTGCCGGGGTGGTCGTGGCGCTCGACATCGCGGGGGCGGCGGCGCTCCTGGGCACGATCCTCGGTGCGGCGGGCCTCGTCGGCCTCGCCATCGGCTTCGCTGTGCGCGACACGGTCGAGAACTTCGTGGCCTCGATCATGCTTAGCCTGCGCCAGCCGTTCCAACCCAACGACCTCGTCGAGATCGAGGGCGACACGGGCCGGGTGATCCGGCTGACCTCGCGCGCGACGATCCTGCTGTCGCTTGACGGCAACCACATCCGCATCCCGAACTCCGTGGTCTTCAAGAGCCGGATCATCAACTACACCCGCAACCCCGAGCGGCGTTTCAGCTTCGACATCGGCATCGACCCCGATGCCGATCTGGAGGCGACGCGGCTTCTGGCACAGCGCAGGCTGACGCAGCTGCCCTTCGTCCTGGCCGAACCGGCGCCCCTGGTCTGGATCGAGGATGTGACCGAATCCGGAGCGATCCTGCGGTCCAGCGCTTGGATCGACCAGAACGCCACAGGTTTCGCCACCGCGCGCGGCGACGCGATCCGTTTGGTCAAGGGCGCGATCGAGGCCGCGGGCGTGTCGATCCCCGACACCACCTACCGCATCCGGCTCGAAGGAATGGGGGCCCCGGCGCCGGCGCAAGGGCCGAAACCGCAGGCGCCGCGCGAGGCCCGGCCCGAACCCGAAGCCGCCGCCTTCCACCAATCCGAGGAAAAGGCCCTCATCTCGATGGTGCAGGCCGAGCGTGCCCAAGAGGACGACCTCTTGCGCAAAGACGCGCCGCGCGAATAGCCGCGCGTAGCGGGTGCTTAGTCCTTTGGGGCCGCGCGCGGTCGATCGCCTCGCTGAGCTGGCGCTCGGAAAACGGCTTGCCAAGACGACCCGAGACGAAGCTTCGCTCCCTTCGGGCAGCTCGCCATAGCCGGTGCACAGAATGATCGGCAGATCCGGCCGCCGGGCCCGCATGGCCTCGGCGAGCCGGGCCCCGGTCATGCCCGGCATGGCCTGATCGGTCAGAACGAGGTCGATGTCGCCCTGCGCTTCGAAGATATCGAGCGCCTCGTCGCCGCGTGCAGCCTGCAGCACCTCGTGCCCCAGCTCCTCCAGCATTCCGACCGTCCCCATCAGCACGAGGAAATCATCGTCCACCGCGAGGATCTTCAGCGGCTTTCCGGTCTCGTCCGAACGGTCGGAGGGTGCGGACGCCGATGGGATCTCGGCAGGCGCGACCGCCGCCACGGGCAACAGGATCTCGGCCGTCGTGCCGCGGCCCGGCGCGCTGCAAAGCCGGAACGCGCCCCCCGACTGTCGCGCCAGCCCGTGCACCATGCTGAGCCCGAGACCGGTGCCCCGGCCGACGCCCTTGGTGGTGAAGAAGGGTTCGGTCGCCTGCGCCAGCGTGGCGGCGTCCATGCCGGGGCCGTCATCGGTCACCGCAAAGCGAACATAGCGGCCCGGCGGGAGTTCGGGGTCGGCATCGCCGTCGCGCGTCTCGCAAGACAGGGTCAGCACGCCCTTGCCCTCCATCGCGTCGCGGGCGTTGACCACGAGGTTGAGCACGGCCATCTCGAACTGGTTGGCGTCGACGAGCGCGGGCGGCACCTCGTCCTCCATGCGGCGGCGCACCTCGATCTCGGGGCCGAGCGAGCTTTCGAGCAGCTGATCCATGCCCGACACGAGGCCGCAGATATCGACCGATGTCGGGGCCAGATCCTGCTTGCGCGCGAAGGCGAGCATGTGCTGCACCAGCTTGGCGCCGCGTTCCGCCCCCGAAAGAGCGTTGTCCAGAAGCGTCGCGGCGCGGGCATCGGCGGGGTCGAGACGCGTCTGCAACAGGCTCAAGCTCGACTGGATCACCGCCAGCAGGTTGTTGAAGTCATGCGCGACACCGCCCGTGAGCTGGCCCAGCGTCTCGAGCTTGCGCGACTGGGTCAGCGCCGCCTCGGCCAGCCGAAGCTGATCGTCCCGCCGCCGTCTCTCGTCGAGGTTCCGGCCGGTGGCGAAGATGACGTCGCCGCTGATCACGGCGCTCCAGCCGAACCAGCGCGCCGCGCCGCTGCTGTCGCGCATGCGCATTTCGGCGTCATCGACCGATCCGGTCCGGGACAGCTGCGCGAAGAGGTCATGGGCGACAGCCATGTCCTCCTCGAAGATCAGCGCGTCGAACCTCGCCCCCGTCAGCTCCTCGACCGGATAGCCGAGCTGGGCAGGCCAGGCATCGCTCAGTTCGAGGTAATGCCCGTCGAGCGACACGATGACATGCAGATCGCGCGAGGCGGACCACAGGTTGCTCCGCTCGGCGCGGCGCAGCTCCAGCTCGGCGGCGCGATGTTTTTCCTCGGTGACGTCCCGCGCGGTGGCGTAGATT
The DNA here is from genome assembly GCF_000466965.1 of Limimaricola cinnabarinus LL-001. GTDB lineage: Bacteria > Pseudomonadota > Alphaproteobacteria > Rhodobacterales > Rhodobacteraceae > Limimaricola > Limimaricola cinnabarinus. The sequence continues at coordinate 10,159 of NZ_BATB01000070.1, read as the reverse complement.
TTGCTTTGATGCGGCACCGACACCCATGACAGCCAGCGATAACCGCCATCGGCGCAGCGATAGCGGTTTTCGAAGCGGAGCACGGGTTGATCCCGCTTGACGTTCTCAAAGGCGGCGAGGGTGTTCACCCGGTCGTCGGGATGCACCAGATCCATGAAAGGAATGCGGCAAAGCTCCTCCGGCGCGAAGCCCAGCGTCGCAATGGCGGCCGGGTTCGCCTGTTCGAAATAGCCCTCATGATTCGCCACGACCTGAATGTCTGGCGACACCTCCCAGATGCGGGTGCGGGAGCCGAACTCGGCCCTGATCCGCGCCTCGAGGTCCTTGGCGTGCTGCGCCAGCCGGGCCTCGTTTGCCTCGCGCTCCGTCACGTCGAGAAACAATAGGCCAAAGCGGTTGGCCGCGATGGGAAAGGCGCGGATGTTGTATGTGCGGCCCAGCTGCGAGACCGGCCCCTTGAAGGTGCGCGAGCGCTGGTCGACGGCGACGCGGGCGAAATCCTCGAGCCAGTGCGGCTCGACATTGGGAATCACCTCCGTGACCTTCTTGCCGACGATGCCCGCCGAGCTCAGCCCCGTCAGCCTGGACCAGGCCTTGTTGACATGGAGATAACACCAGTTGAGGCCGCCATCCTCCTCCCGAAGCACCTCGGCGATCACCAGACCTTCGTGCAGCTGATCAAACACTTCGGGCCAGTCGATCTGGGCAACAGGCCCAAGCCCCAGACCGTTCAGGAAATCATCCGTTTTCATGACCGTCTCGTGATCCTTTGCGGCTGAGAGGGTGGCGTTCGGGGCGATCCGTGCACGAGGGCCGGGCTGACGACCGGCAATAGTCCCGAAGCGCGCGCACGGCAATCACCCCACCCCGCATGACTGCGACTGGTACGAAACCGGAGGGTGATCAAGCCAAGCCGCGAGGTATCCCGCGATTCTTCGCGCGAAAGATGCATCGGGGCAAGGGTCTGCCGCTCCTGTGCCCGCTCGCGACAGACTGGCGCAAGCCCTGTGCATTTGCAGAAACTTTACAGTATTTCATCACTCGTCGAAAACAAATTTACAAAAATGGGTCGCGGACTGAGTAGCTTGCCTACATTTTTGCAAAGTTCCCTTATGACACTCCCGAGGAGATTTCGTGCCGCAGGTGCATCGTGCTGTCTGGTAACAGGCGGTTCGAGGAGGAGGCCGCGGCGCATCGGAACCGGAGGAGGAGGTTCGCCATGAACACCCAAACAAGGCTCTCGGGCCCTGTCTATCCGCCCGCGCAGGAGGTGGCCGCCCGCGCCCATATCGACGCGCAGGCCTATGAGCGGATGTATCGCGACAGTGTCGCCGATCCCGACGCCTTCTGGGGCGAGGAGGGCAGGCGGCTCGACTGGATCAAACCCTATTCCACGGTCAGGAATACCGATTTCGCCCTGGGCGGCGTCTCTATCAAGTGGTTCGAGGACGGCACGCTCAACGTCGCGCAGAACTGCATCGACCGGCATCTCGAAACCCGCGGCGAGCAGACCGCGATCATCTGGGAGCCGGACGACCCGGCAGATCCGGCCCGGCACATCACCTATCGCGAGCTGCACCGCGAGGTCAGCCGCCTTGCAAACGTCTTCGAGACATTGGGCGTGCGCAGGGGCGACCGGGTCGTCATCTACCTGCCGATGATCCCCGAAGCGGCCTATGCGATGCTCGCCTGCGCCCGGATCGGCGCGATCCATTCAATCGTCTTCGCCGGGTTTTCGCCCGATGCGCTTGGCGCGCGGATCAACGGCTGCGACGCCAAGCTCGTCATCACCGCCGACGAGGCGCCGCGCGGCGGCCGCAAGACCGCGCTCAAGACCAACACCGATCAGGCGCTGCTGCATTGCGACGACGACGTCAAATGCCTCGTCGTTCGCCGCACCGGGGGCCAGACCACCTGGGTCGAGGGCCGCGACTTCGACTATGGCGAGCTGATGGCCGAGGCCGACGACCATTCCGAGGCCGCCGAGATGAACGCGGAAGACCCGCTCTTCATCCTCTACACCTCGGGCTCCACCGGTCAGCCCAAGGGCGTGGTTCACAGCTCCGGCGGCTATCTGCTCTATGCGGCGATGACGCACCAGATCACCTTCGATTATCATGAGGGCGACGTCTACTGGTGCACCGCCGATGTCGGCTGGGTGACTGGGCACAGCTACATCGTTTATGGCCCGCTCGCCAACGGCGCGACCACCGTGATGTTCGAAGGTGTGCCGACATGGCCCGATGCGGGCCGCTTCTGGGAGGTCTGCGCCAAGCACAAGGTCAACCAATTCTACACCGCGCCCACCGCGATCCGGGCGCTGATGGGCCACGGCGCCGCGCCGGTCGAGAAGCATGACCTGAGCGCGCTGCGCCTGCTGGGCACGGTGGGGGAGCCGATCAACCCCGAGGCCTGGAACTGGTACAACGAGGTGGTGGGCAAGGGCCGCTGCCCGATCGTCGACACGTGGTGGCAGACCGAGACGGGCGGGCATCTCATCACGCCGCTGCCCGGCGCCACCGCCACCAAACCCGGCTCGGCCACCAAGCCGTTTTTCGGCGTGCAGCCCGTCGTGCTCGACCCGCAGTCGGGCGCAGTGCTGGAGGCGACCGAAGTCGAGGGCGTGCTCGCCATCGCCGACAGCTGGCCCGGTCAGATGCGCACCGTCTGGGGCGATCACGAGCGGTTCGAGCAGACCTATTTCTCGCAATATCCGGGCTATTACTTCTCGGGCGATGGCTGCCGACGTGACGCCGATGGCGACTACTGGATCACCGGCCGCGTCGACGACGTGATCAACGTGTCGGGCCACCGCATGGGCACGGCCGAGGTCGAGAGCGCGCTGGTCGCCCATGCCAAGGTCGCCGAGGCCGCCGTGGTCGGCTATCCGCACGAGGTGAAGGGGCAGGGGATCTACTGCTACGTCACGCTGATGAACGGCATCGAGCCCTCCGAGGAACTGCGCAAAGAACTTCGCCAGTGGGTGCGTCAGGAGATCGGACCGATCGCCAGCCCCGACCTGATCCAGTGGGCCCCCGGCCTGCCCAAGACCCGCTCGGGCAAGATCATGCGCCGCATCCTGCGCAAGATCGCCGAGAACGATCACGGCAGCCTCGGCGACACCTCGACGCTCGCGGACCCCTCGGTGGTGGACGAGCTGATCGACAACCGCATGAACCGGGGCTGAGGCCGATGGCGGACAGGGATATCCCCGCGCAGCGCCCGCCTTCATCCTTCTCGGGCCTCCGGGCGCGGGAAAGGGCACGCAGGCGCGCAAGCTCGAGGAGCGCTTCGGCCTTGTCCAGCTCTCCACCGGCGACCTGCTGCGCGCCGCCGTGGCCCAAGGGACCGAGGCCGGCGCGCGGGCGAAAGAGGTGATGGAGGCGGGCGGGCTCGTCTCGGACGAGATCGTCATCGCCATCCTCGACGATCGTCTCGACCGGCCCGACGTGGCGCGCGGCGTGATCCTCGACGGTTTTCCGCGCACCCCGGCGCAGGCCGAGGCGCTCGACGACCTCTTGGCCCGGCGGGGGCAGTCGGTCTCGGCGGTGATCAGCCTCGAGGTGGACGACGCGGCGATGGTCGAGCGCATCTCGGGCCGCTACACCTGCGCCACCTGCGGCGAGGGCTGGCACGACAGCTTCAAGCGCCCGGAGACACCCGGCATCTGCGACGTCTGCGGCGGCACAGAGTTCAAGCGGCGCGCCGACGACACCGCCGAGACGGTGGCCTCGCGGCTCGCGGCCTACCACGCCGAGACCGCGCCGCTGATCGACCATTACCGCGCCCGGGGCACGCTTGAGCGCGTGCCGGCGATGGGTGCGATCGAAGATATCGCGCAGGCCCTGTCGGAGATCGTCCGGCGGTACGAAACGGCCTGAGCGAAGACCAAGACCGGCGGCCGGAGGAACGCGTGAGGGCCGCCATCCACGCAACGACGGGAGGAGCCCGCATGTCGGATCACACGACACATCCACCAACCACGATGACCAAGGATGACAAGGCCTATTGGTCCGCCAACGTGCGGATCATCACCATCTGCCTCATCATCTGGGCCATCGTTTCCTTTGGCTTCGGCATCATCCTGCGGCCGCTGATCAGCTGGATCGGGATCGGCGGCACCGATCTGGGCTTCTGGTTCGCGCAGCAAGGGTCGATTCTCGTCTTTCTGGCGCTGATCTTTTTCTACGCCTGGCGAATGAACCGGCTCGACCGGCAATACGGCGTCGAGGAGGAATAAGCGCCATGGACCAGTTCACCCTCAACCTGATCTTCGTGGGCGCCTCCTTCGCGCTCTATATCGGCATCGCGATCTGGGCCCGCGCGGGCTCCACGGCGGAGTTCTACGCCGCCGGTCGCGGCGTCCATCCGGTGACCAACGGCATGGCCACCGCGGCCGACTGGATGTCGGCGGCCTCCTTCATCTCGATGGCGGGCCTCATCGCCTTCACCGGCTACGACAACTCCACCTATCTGATGGGCTGGACCGGCGGCTACGTGCTGCTGGCGCTGCTGCTGGCACCCTATCTGCGCAAGTTCGGCAAGTTCACCGTGCCCGAGTTCATCGGCGACCGGTTCTACAGCCCGACCGCGCGGCTCGTGGCCGTGATCAGCCTCCTGGTGGCCTCGCTCACCTATGTGATCGGCCAGATGACCGGCGTCGGCGTGGCCTTCGGCCGCTTTCTCGAAGTGGACAACACCACCGGTCTGCTGATCGGCGCCGTGGTCGTCTTCGCCTATGCGGTGTTCGGCGGCATGAAGGGCGTGACCTACACGCAGGTCGCGCAGTACTGTGTGCTGATCGCCGCCTACACGATCCCGGCAGTCTTCATCTCGCTGCAGCTCACCGGCAACCCGATCCCGGCCCTCGGCCTCTTCACCGATACCGACAGCGGCAGGCCGCTTCTCGAAACGCTCGACCTGATCGTCACCGATCTGGGCTTCAACGCCTATACCGCGCATCACGGCGACACTTTCAACATGCTGCTCTTCACGCTCAGCCTGATGATCGGCACCGCCGGTTTGCCGCATGTGATCATGCGCTTCTTCACCGTGCCCAAGGTCTCGGATGCGCGCTGGTCTGCGGGCTGGACCCTCGTCTTCATCGCGCTGCTCTACCTCACCGCTCCCGCCGTGGGCGCAATGGCGCGGCTCAACATCACGCAGCAGTTCTGGCCCGAGGGCACGAACGCCGAAGCCGTGTCGGTCGAGACGATCGAGAACGATCCGGCATATGACTGGATGGCGACGTGGCAGCAGACCGGCCTTCTGGGCTGGGAAGACAAGAACGGCGATGGCCGGATCCAGTACTACAACGACGCGGCACCCGCGATGCAGGACCGCGCCGCCGAAGCGGGCTGGCAGGGCAACGAGCTTGTCAACTTCAACAACGACATCCTCGTTCTCGCCAACCCCGAGATCGCCAACCTGCCGGGCTGGGTGATCGGCCTCGTCGCCGCCGGTGGCCTCGCCGCCGCGCTGTCGACCGCGGCCGGCCTCCTGCTCGCCATCTCCTCGGCGGTGAGCATGATCTGGTGAAGGGCCGCTTTGCGCCGAACATCTCGGAGAAGGGCGAGCTTCTGTCGGCGCGCATCGCCATGGCCGCCGCCATCGCCGTGGCGACCTATCTGGGCATCAACCCGCCGGGCTTTGCCGCGCAGACCGTGGCGCTCGCCTTCGGCCTCGCCGCCGCGTCGATCTTCCCGGCGCTGATGATGGGCATCTTCTCCAAGCGGGTGAACAACACCGGCGCGTGGCGGGGATGCTCGTGGGCCTCGGCGTGACGGTGGTCTACATCTTCCTGCACAAAGGCTGGTTCTTCGTTCCGGGCACCAACTCCTTCGACGATGCGGACCCGCTCTTCCTCACGGTGAAGTCGACCTCCTTCGGCGCGGTGGGCGCGGTGCTGAACTTCGCCACGGCGATCTTGATCAGCCGGGCCACGCAAGAGCCGCCGCAGGAAATCCAGGAGCTGGTCGAGAGCGTCCGCATCCCGCGCGGCGCAGGGGCGGCGACCGCCGGCCACTGACCCCGAACGAGGGGCGGCGCCGTTCGCCCCTTGCGAGCCTTGCGTCCCGCGCCCAGCATGGCGCGGGACGATCCTTATCGGAGGCCGCGATGCCGCAGCCCATTGATGCCTTTCTCGCGCGGCAGCCCCCCTGGGACCGGCTGCCCGATCCGGTGCGCGCCCGGATCGCCGGGCAGGCCCGCCCGATCGAGGTCGCCCGGGGCGAGACGCTCTCGGAGGTCGGCGCGCCGCAGCCCGGCCTGTTCGTCATCCGCTCCGGCGCCGTGACCACCACGGACGCGCGCGGCGCCACCGTGTCGCGTCTCGGCCCCGGCAACAGTTTCGGCGAGCGCGCGCTGCAGCGCGGCGGCACCGCGCTGGTCACCGCCCGCGCCGACGAGGCGAGCGCGCTGCTGCTGATCGGCCCTGATCTTTTCGCCGAGTTGATGCGCGAGCATCGGCTCGTGCGCCGCTTCTTCGACCGCTCCAACCCGCTCGGCGACCGGCCCCGCACCCGCGCCGAGGAGCTGACCTCGACCCGCGTCGCCGATCTCATGGCGACCGACCCGGTGACCTGCGCCCCCGGGACCAGCCTGCGCGCGGCCGCCCGGACGATGCGCGACCGGCGCATCTCGTCGCTCTGCGTGACCGAAGATGGCGAGCTGCGCGGCATCGTCACGCTTCGCGACATGGTGAACAAGGCGCTGGCCGAGGCGCTGCCGCATGACACGCCGGTCGCCCGGGTGATGACCAAAGGCCCCGTCACGCTGCCCTCCACCGCCATCGGATCGGATGTGCTGCACCGGATGATGGAACGCCATCTGGGCCACCTGCCCATCGTCGATGGCGGACGGCTGGTGGGGATGGTCACCCAGACCGACCTCACCCGGTTTCTCGCCTCGACCTCCGCCGGGCTTCTGGGCGACATGGCGCGCGCGGGCGCGCCCGAGGAACTCGCGCTTGTCACCGCCCGCATCCCCGACCTGCTGGTCCAGCTCACCGCAGCGGGCAACCGCCACGAGGTCGTCACCCGTCTCGTCACCGACATGGCCGACGGCGCGACGCGCCGGCTGATCCGCCTCTTTGAGAAGGCGCATGGCGCGGCGCCCGTCCCCTTCGCCTGGGTCGCCTGCGGCAGCCAAGGCCGGCAGGAGCAGACCGGGATCTCGGATCAGGACAACGCGCTCATTGTCTCGGACGCCGCCACCGATGACGACATGCGCTGGTTCGACGGGCTGGCCCGCTTCGTCTCTGACGGGATGAACGCCGCAGGCTACGTCTACTGCCCCGGCAACATGATGGCCACTAACCCGCGTTGGCGGCAACGCACCGAGGTTTGGGCAGGCTATTTCCGCGATTGGATCGCCCGGCCTTCGAAGGAGGCGCAGATGCTCGCCTCCGTCATGTTCGACCTGCGGGTCATCGCGGGCGAGGAGGGGCTTTTCGCGCCCTTGCACGAGGACACCCTGCGCGCGGCGAGCAGCAATTCGATCTTCACAGCGCACATGGCCTCGAACGCGACCGGCCACGTGCCTCCGCTAAGCCTGCTGCGCGGTTTTGCGACGCTGCGCTCGGGCGAGCATCGCAACCATATCGACCTCAAGCTGAACGGCGTCGTCCCGGTCGTCGATCTCGCCCGGATCTACGCGCTGCAGGGTCGGCTCGCGCCGGTGAACACCCGCGCCCGGCTCGAAGCGGCGGGCGAGGCGGGGGTGATCAGCCTGCATGGCGCGCGCGACCTGATCAACGCCTATGACGTGATCGCCCAGACCCGGATCGAGCATCAGGCCCGCCAGATCAGGCGCGGCGAAACGCCGGACAACTTCATGCAGCCGAACGAATTGTCGGATTTCGAGCGCGCCCATCTGCGCGACGCCTTCGTGGTCGTCAAAACCATGCAGGCCGCGCTGATGCAGGGGCGGGGCCTGTTGTAACAAGGCCGCGCCACAGTGCGCGGCAGGGAGGAAGTGGGATGTTTCTGGAACTCCTCGGTGTGGTCCTCGCGGGCGTGACCGGCGCTCTCGTCGTTTATGCCGCGAACCGCGCGACCGGCGGGCGGCTGCCACGCTGGCTGATGCCCGCCGTTGCGGGGCTGGCGATGATCGCCGCGACGATCAGCCTCGAATACAGCTGGTACGGCCGCACCGTCGCCGCACTGCCCGAGGGGATCGTCGTCGCCGACAAGGTCGAGGAGCGCGCGGCCTTCCGCCCGTGGACCTATCTCGTGCCCTATGTCGACCGCTTCGTCGCCGTGGACAGGACCAGCCTGCGCACCAATCCCGACCGCCCGGACGAACGCATCGCCACCATGTATTTCTTCGGCCGCTGGGCGCCGCTGCGGCGGGTACCCGTCGCCTTCGACTGCGCCGGAAACCGGCGCGCCGCGCTGGTCGAGGGCGCGGATATCGGCACCGACGGGGCGATCGAGGGCGCGGACTGGACGCAGGCGCCGCCCGACGATCCGCTGCTCCTCGTCGCCTGCGCGGGGGCCTGAGATGCGGCGGCCGGGCCTGCGGGGGCGCATCGCGCTGTTCTTCGCGCTGGCGGGGCTGGGTGGGCTGGCCGCGATCACCGTCGGCCTTACCTTGGGTTACCGGCAATCAGGCGCGGCCCAGGCCTCGCCCTTCGTCACCGCCGGGGTGGTGGCGGCTTTCGGCCTTCTTGGGGTCATCGCCGGGATCTGGCTCCTCTTCGATGAAAACGTGGCCAAGCCGGTCATCGCCCTTGCCGCGCGGCTACGCGCTCATGCGCATGGCGGCACGCAGACGCCGCTCGACCTCGCGAGCGCGCGCTGGCTCGACGATCTGGTGCCTGCCGCCGCCGCCGTCACCCATAGGCTCGGCCGCTCCACGCTCGACGCCGCCGAGGCGTTGGCCGAGCGCACCGCCGAGCTTGCCGCCGAGAAGGATCGCCTCGCCGCCGTGCTCACCGGGATGCCGGTCGCGGTCAGCATCATGGGGCCGGGCCACAAGCTTGTCCTCTATGACGGGCAGTCCGCCGACCTGCTGGGGCAGGAGGGGCCGGTGCGGCTCAACGCCTCGATTTTCGAATACCTGCGCCCGGGGCCGATCGAGGCCGCGCTCGACGAGTTGCACCGCCGGGGCGCGCGCCGCGCGTCGCTGGTGGCCGAGACGGTCTCGGGCCGGGTCTGCACCGGCCATATCCGGCTGATGGGCGAGGCCTCGGGCTACATGCTGATGCTCGAGCCGCTCGACCCCGAGGCCGAGCGCCCGCTCACCTACGACTTCGCGCTGCTTGCGGGCCGGGCCGGTGCCGCCGCCCGCGACACGCCGCTGCGCGATCTGAGCTTCGTGGTCTTCGACACCGAGACGACGGGCCTCGATCCGGCCTCGGACGCGATCGTGCAGATCGGCGCGGTGCGCGTGCTCGGCGGCCGGATCGTGCCGGGCGAGGCGTTCGAGACGCTGGTCGATCCCGGCCGCCCGATCCCCGCCGCCGCCGCGCGCGTCCATGGCATCACCACCGACGCGGTCGCCGGTGCACCCGACCCGAGACGCGCGGCCGAGGCCTTCCGCCGCTTTGCCGAAGGCTCGGTCCCCGTGGCACACAATGCCCCTTTCGACATGGCGATGCTGCGCCGCGCCGGGGCCGCGCCGGAGCCGCCGATCCTGGACACGGTGCTGATCTCGGCCGTGGTCTTCGGCGGGCACGAAACACATACGCTCGACGCGCTGACCGAGAGGCTCGGGGTTTCGCTTCTCGAGGCCGATCGCCACACGGCGCTCGGCGACGCGCGCGCGACGGCCGAAGTGCTGGTCCGCCTGCTCGCCATCTGCGAAGGGCGCGGGGCGACCACGCTCGGCCAGTTGATCGACGAGATGACGCGCCACGAGCGCATCGTCAAAGCCCTCGTCGGCGAGGCGGGCTGAGCCCGTCGCAGGCTATGCGCGGCCTTTCTCAAGCGTATTCCGCCCATGTTCCTTGTTCTCTGCCGCTCGGGCGACGATCTGTCATGGCCCGTCGATGGCAGAAGTTGAGGGTCGCGATCCGCAAGGCAGGGCTACACGAATGCAGCCCGTGCGGAGTCTGGCGGGCCCGTTTCACAGGTGGGGATCGATAGGTCCGGAGCTCGGCGGGCCCGGCTTACCGATTGAGAAAGTCCGCAAGCCTGTCCCACAGCCTTTCACCCAG
>NZ_BATB01000071.1 GCF_000466965.1 Limimaricola cinnabarinus LL-001 | reverse complement strand
GACGGGCGCCCGCCGCCCCGGTGCCGAAGCCCGTGGCAGGCCGGCCCGCGTAGCGAGGCCATGGCCGATCCGCTGGCGTGGCGCGGGGCGGCGACGCGATCCAACCGCGCAGGTTGGTCCTTGGAGGGTTCGGGAGGCGCGGGCAGCGGCCTCCTGATCCTGCGCGCCAAGCGCAGGACGGGGTCGCCATCGGCGGGGGCTTTGCCCCCGGGAGATCGCACGCAAACTGGAACGAGCCGTCAGGCGAGTGGAAGTTTGCATAAGTGCGCCCTTGACCTTTACAGGCCTACGGGTACGCGCTACCGCTCGACCCGGCAAGAATAAACCTTTGCCGTCAATACGCTGTAGACCGCAGGAGGCCACGTGTCCGAAACCGAACTGCAACGGGCGGAGCGCCAGTTCGCCCAGGCCAAGGCCCGCCTTCAGGCCGTCAAGAACCGCGAAGCCACCCGCCAACGCAAGCTCGACACCCGCCGCAAGGTGATCCTCGGCGGTGCCCTGATCGACCTCGCCGTCCGCGACAGCACCGCCGCCGAAATGCTCGACCGGCTGCTTCGCAACCTCACCCGCGAGAACGATCGACAGGCCTTCGAGGAGTGGTCGCCGCCCTCGGTTGGCTCTGGCTCCAGGATAGAGGCCGGTGCTGGTTCGGACGCGGATGTCGGCTCGGGGTCTGGGATCGGCGCGGGTGTTGGTTCTGAGAGCAGCTCCGGGTCTGGGGATGCGCCGTCCGCCACTCCGGAACCGCCCGCCGCATGAGGATGATCGGGGCTCTCCTCGGGGGCTTTGCGCGCCTTGTTGCTGGCCTCATCGTGGCCCCGGTTCTGATCGGCTGGCTGGCCCTCTGGCTCGTCCTCGGCGCCGGCATCGGCGCGCTGCTGGCCACGCCCTTCGTCTTCGCGATGTTCGGGGAAGAACCCGGACAGAGCGCCTGGCAATGGCTGGTGGTCGGCCCCTTCATGCTCTGCGGCTCGGTCTTCGCGGTCGGGCACTGGCGTGAGATCTCCGGTGCCGCGAGTTTCTTCGAGGGGCTGGCCGGCGACAGCCACGGCTCCGCCCGCTTCGCCGGAAAGCGCGAGCTGCGCCGGTGGGAGCGCGCCGAGGGTCTGCTGATCGGCCGCAACCCCCGTACCGGCCGGCTCCTGCGCTATGACGGTCCCGCCCACCTGCTGACCCTCGCCCCCACCCGCGCCGGCAAGGTGTCGGCACGGTGATCCCCAACCTGCTCGCCCTCAACCGCTCGGTGCTGGTGATCGACCCCAAGGGCGAGAACGCCCGGATCACCGGCGAGGCCCGCGAGGACTTCGGCACGGTCCACGTCCTCGATCCCTTCGGCGTCTCCGGGCGCCCCTCCGCCGCCTACAACCCGCTCGACCGGCTCGGGGCCGACAGCCCGGATCTCAGCGAGGACGCCGCCTCGCTGGCCGAGGCGCTGGTCGTGGATCCGCCGGGCCAGTCCGGCGACGCGCATTGGAACGAGGAGGCCAAGGCGCTGCTCGGCGGGCTGATCATGTTCTGCGTCGCCCACGAGGACCCCGGGCGCCGGACGCTGGCCTCCGTCCGCGAATACCTGACCCTGCCGCCGGACCGGCTGGCGGCGCTGCTGGCGCTGATGCAGGAGAGCGACGCGGCGGACGGGCTGGTGGCCCGCGCGGCGAACCGCTTCGCCGGCAAGGCCGACCGCGAGGCCGCCTCCGTCATGTCGAACGCGCAGCGCCACACCCACTTCCTCGACAGCCCGCGGATCGCCAAGGTCATGGCGCGCTCCGACTTCGCCTTCGCGGATCTGCGCTACCGCACCACTTCGGTCTTTCTCGTGCTGCCGCCCAACCGGCTGGATGCCTACAGCCGCTGGCTGCGCCTGCTGGTCGCCCAAGGCCTCCAGGACATCGCCCGCGACGCGGAGGTGACCGCACCGCCCTCGCGCCCCAAGGTGCCGCACAGCGCCGCTGTCACGTATGCCAGGGAGGTCGCGGGCCTCAGAGTGCCCTACAGGGCTCCTGAGCGCCCCCAGGAGGCGCCACGGCGCCCCTCGGGGCCGGTGCTGTTCCTGCTCGACGAGTTCGCCGCTCTCGGCCGTCTCGAGGCCGTGGAGCGCGCCATGGGGCTGATGGCGGGCTACGGGCTCCAGCTCTGGCCGATCCTGCAGGACATGAGCCAGCTCCGCGACCTCTACGGCGCCCGCGCCTCCACCTTCGTCGCCAATGCCGGCGTGCAGCAGGTCTTTGGCGTGAACGACTTCGAGACCGCCAAGTGGCTGAGCCAGTCCATGGGGCAGGAAACCATCGGCTACCGCACCGAAAGCCGCCGGCCGGGCGATATGCCGACCATGGGCACCAGCATCACCGGCCGCGACCTGCTGACCCCCGACGAGATCATGCAGCTGCCGCCCGAATGCCAGCTTCTGCGCCTCCAGGGCCAGCCGCCGGCCATCGCGCGCAAGCTGCGCTACTACGCCGACCGCGAGTTCGCGGGGCTGTTCGCCCCGCAGGACCGCTAGGCCATCCGAAGGAGATCGCCCCGATGTCCCATACGCCCGACACCTCTGCATCCACCCCTGCCCTCTCGGACGAGGAGCTGTGCGAGACGCTGGATCTGCTCTCGACGGTGCTGGCCAGCGTCTCGGACCGGGTGGATGCTCAGACGACGGTGCTCGACCGGGTGAACAAGACCGCGACCGAGGCCCGCCAGGCCGCCTTCGCCGCCAAGACCCAGACCGATCCGGAGCGCTACGGCGAGATGGTGGGACGGACCATCGACGGGCAGATCAACGACAACCTGATCCGCATGGGTCGGATGGCCGTCGATCTCGGTCGGCAGTCGAACGTGACGCAGAAGGTGCTCAAGCAGGCCGAAGAGGATAAGCTGGCCATCCTCAGGCAGGTGCGGGACCGGGAGAACAGGGCGGATCGTCTGAAGCGCCTTCTGCCTTGGCTCGGTCTGGGTGCCGTCGTTCTGGCTTTGGCGATGTCGGTCGTCCTGCCCCGTTTCATGGCCAGCCACCCCTTGACCTGTGCCGTCATCGGCGGTGTCTGGACCACGACGACAACGGGGACTGATGCCTGCGTGTTCTACCGTCTGTAACGGGCTCGAACCTGTCCTGCATTGCCCTCAGTCTGAAAGCCGGGTGTTATATATGTGTTAGAGTCTGTGTTACGCGAATCATACCCCTCACTAAGCTCTTGAATAAATGCGTATAATCGAGCCTATTTTTGGCCTTCGGTGGGTGATCTTACGATAGCCGGTGGGTGATCTTACGAAAGATGGTGGGTGATCTTACGAAAGCGCTTCGGTGGGTGATCTTACGAAGCGCTTGCATCGGTGTGTGAAATTACGAATATTGCGGCCATGGTGGGTGATATTACGAAACAGGACCGGACGCCTCTGCTTCCCTTGCGACACGCGCAGGGAGACTTTTTCGTCTGCGATATTTTCGACGCCGCACCCAAGGGTGACATGGCCTCCATGGCGCATCCCATCTTCACCCTTTCGACCAAGCCGGACACGAAAAAAACGCCGCTACGTGGCCACCGACGGCAAGAGCTACGTCGAAGTCCGGCCAAATATGATCGGCCTCGCCACGGTCCATGATCGCGACGTGCTGATCTACTGCATTTCACAGGTCATGGCGGCACTGAACGACGGCAAACAGGTCCAGCGGACCTTGCGGTTCAAGGCATACGATCTGCTCGTTGCAACCAACCGTCCTGTTGCGGGAACCGGCTACACTGGCCTCAAAGCCGCGCTGGAGCGGCTACAGGGAACCCAAATCGAGACGAACATCACCACAGGCGGCGTAGAACAGATTGACGGTTTCAGCCTGATTGATCGCTACCGGATCGTGCGCGAAACCCGTGACGGCCGAATGCTCGATCTCGAAGTCACCCTCTCCGATTGGGTCTTCAACGCGATTGCCGGTGATGATGTCCTGACACTGAACCGTCGCTACTTTCAGCTCCGCAAGCCTCTGGAACGTCGTCTGTATGAGCTGGCCCGCAAGCAATGCGGAACCCAGCCGGAATGGAAATGCGGTCTTGAAAAGCTACAGGGCCGCACCGGCTCGACATCCTCGGACAAGGAGTTCCGGCGTCTCGTGAAGGCGATTTGCAAGGCTGACGAGGAACACAATCACATGCCGGACTACGCCTTCCGGCTGGAAGCAGACATCCTGACGGTTACGCCAAAACGCGAGTTTCTTGATACCTACGCGGCGAAACCCCAACAGGATCGGCTGACCGGCGGCTACATCCTGCCCCTCTCGCCGGATACCCTCGAACGGGCGCGGGAGCTGTCCCCGACATGGGACATCAACGTTCTTGTCGGGGAATGGCGAACCTATGCAGCAAGGCAGAAAGAGCCTCCGAAGAACCCGGACGCCGCGTTCCTCGGGTTCTGCAAGAGCTGGTATGAGAAACGCGGCCGCAGCGGGTGGTAGAGTAAATACTCTAAAACTCATTTACTCAAATACTCAAGCCATAGATCGCGGGTGATGCTGGATATGGTCCGGCCTTCTTCAGCCGCGCGACCCTTGATGCGGCGATACAGCGAGTCCTCGATCTCCGCATTCAGACGGCGCTTCTTCTCGTTGGTTTCGGTCACATCGTTCAGGAGCTTCGACTTGATCTCGTCGCGCTGGCTCGGGCGTTTGCTCGAAAGGGCCATCACACACCCTCCGCGTCGATGAAGGCGAGAATTTCGCCTGTCAGGGCGTTCACCTCCGCCAAAGCATCGGCGTTCTTGCTGTCGAACACCGTTCCCCCCTCGCTTGCCGTCTGGGGGTAGACCTGCCGCTGCGTGATGTGTGTGCCGAACACGCCGAGACCCTGTTCCGCAAGTGCCGTGACGATCTCGTCACCAAGACGTGTCCCCGCGATTGCGCGGCTGATAATGAACCGGGCCGCAGGTTTCCCGTCCGTCACTTCCTGACGAGCCTTAATGAACTCCACCAGGTCCGACGCTGCCCAAAGGTCGTAGGGGCTGGGTGTGACCGGGATGAACACGAAATCGGTAATCTTGATGCTCGCGGCGATCATGTCCTCCAGCTTCGCCGCGCCATCCACCATGACAAAATCATAGGCGGCAGCGACATCTGGCAGGCTTTTGACGTTGTTTGCACGGTCTAGGGCGACGAGGGGCAGGGGATTCCTTTCGTTGGCCGCGTGCCAGTCCCGGGCGCTGCCCTGCGGATCGGAATCGACTATCAGAACCTTGTAGCCGCGTTCATGCAGCGAACGGGCAAGGTTCGTGGTGATGGTCGTTTTTCCGCTGCCGCCCTTGGGATTCAGTATCGAGATAATTGGCAAGTCGGTCACCTTGAGTAAATGAGTTTTTACTCAGATGAGTATATACTCATTCCTCGGTGGCGCAACCAATCGTTTCGGCAGAAGGGCTACAGCCGGTCCTTCAGCCGCCGCACGAAATCCATCCGCTCGTGCAGAATGGCGATAATGATCGGCCGATCCCCGTCCAGCCAGACGATGTAGTGGTGCTCGCAACGATGGATGCGGATACCGTCCGGCAATCCGTCGAGCGTCCTTGACTGCGCCTGTTTGCGTCCAACGGCCTCGCAGCACGCCTCGATCCGATCGAAATAAGTCTCGGTCTAGTCAAAGCCCCAGGTCTTGTAGGTGTAGCGCCAGATGCCGCGCAAATCCTCTTCGGCGGCAAGCGTGAGGTTATGGGACTGCATGGGGGCGGCTATCGACTGGCCTGATCGTGCGCTTCGCGCCGGATGTCGGCCATCGACTTTGTGGAAAGTTCGCCGCGTCGCGCCTGCTCGATCCGGGGACGGAGAAAGTCGGACAGGGCGGCAACCGCCTCGTCTTCGCTCATGTCATCCAAGGCAGGGGCATCGCCAAGGGTGCGCTTCAGCACATAGTCCTTGATGCTCTCGCCTTTCAGCGCGGCGATGGCCTTCAGCTTCTGGTGTTCTTCGGGGGTGATGTCAATTGAGAGTCTGGGCATGATCTGAAGATAAGGCCTATCGACCCACAAAACTGAGAACGGCGCTGATCCTCGTCATCATGTAGCTCTTTTCTGCTTCAAATTCATGGGTAAGGTCATGCCCGCCGCACAGTCCGTTCGCTGACCTTGAACAGCCGCGCGATCTCCGGGACGGCCCGTTGTTCCTGGTCCCTCATGCGCCGCACCTCGATCTTCTGGGCGGGCGACAGGGCAGGGGGCCTGCCACCGATCCGGCCGCGCTTGCGCGCCGACGCCAGCCCTTCCTTTGTTCGCTCGGAAATCCGCTCGCGCTCGAACTGCGCGATGGATGCAAAAACATGGAACGTCAGACGGCCAGCCGGCGTCGTGGTGTCGATGTCCTCGGCCAAGGACCGGAAGCCGGCACCGTGCGCTCCGATGGTCTCCACTATCTCCAGAAGGTCTTTGAGGGACCGGGCAAGGCGGTCATATTTGGTGACGGTCACAACGTCGCCGTCGCGGAGCTGGTCCAGCATCCTGTCCAGCTCGGGCCGCACGCGCTTCGATCCGCTGATCTTGTCCGCGAAAACCTTGCCAGCTCCGGCCGCAGCCAAAGTGTCGGTCTGGGCATCGAGGTTCTGGTCGTCAGTGCTGACGCGGGCATAGCCGATAATCATGCCACGATCTGGCCAGAAAGGGGGGTGTTTTGTCCAGTAGCTAGAAGCCAACTACCTTGCGATACGGCCCCACCAGATGTCCCATAGTCAGTAGATCGTAGCTGTTGCTAAAGCTCGTCAGATAGAATTCAAAAACGTCCCCGTTCGCGTCCGTGAAAAGACAGGTTCCTTCACCCATGGGACCCCTCTTGGTCGGGCGAACATAGCTGCACATCGCTGAATAAGTCTCGGCATCAGTAACGTGTCCGAACCGATCAACGAAGCTGTTTGAACGGATAAAATAGGCTACGTTTTCGTTTCCGGCGCGCTTACCTATGTCAGCGTGATATGGATGGCGCCCGATCATACCAAACATAGGCACTGCTGCATCTCGGCACTGAATGGCTTGCCAAAGGGTTGTCGTGATGGTGTTGCCGTAGTCCTTGGAAAGCTTCTGTAGCGTCTTCCATTCTAGGTCATGATCCCGGACTTCCGTCGAAAAACGGTCTCCGAGAAAAATCAACTGCCGGGCTCCATAGTTGGCTTCGGCTTCCATCTCCTGATGACAACGCGGGCTTAGGGATTCCTCGTTATCTCCAAGCAAAAGGCTACGGTGCCACGGCAACAGATCGTGCGTGATTTCGTGCGCCAGTATGAAGCGTCGCTTCTTATCCACGACTTCCTTGTCGATGTAGATTTGACGTTGCTCAGGGACGATAAGCGCCTTCAGCCCTGCCTTCGTGACCACGTCAAACATACGGCGGGCGCTGGTTGTGATAAAATTTCCGGCCAACGTGACGCGGTGCGCCATTTCATCGAGCAGGTTCAAGTCGGATTTACTGTAATAAGTAAGATCAAGTTTCTGTAAAGCCCGCACGTCTTCAAGCTTGAGAGGTGGTTCCGGGTTGCCAAGGTCTCGAAGCAGCCGCCGAACCGACTCGTCGATGTCGGCGGCTGCAAACTGATCTACTTTCGGGTCTTCATTTGCCATCCGCTTTAGTCCCGCCATTATAAATGGACAGGAACTTGACGAAGTCGTTCAGGCTACGTCGCTCAGCTCTGGAAAGCCCCGACAGGTCGTCGGAACTCGCCGCGAACTTGTGAACGGCATCGTCCAGCGAGTGATCCAGGACCGGGGCATCCGGCAAAAGGTTTAGCAACGACTTGGCAGGAACCTTCACATATTCTGCCAGATTGTGGATTGTTCTCGGACGTGGCGAGTAACTCGGGTCTTTTTCGATAGCCGTAACTTCTTCGGCCGAAACCCGGACACGCTCGGCGAACTGGACAATCGACAGACGGTCCCGGCGACGTGTCATGTGCACCAGAAGGCCGAGAGCCGCTTCACTACGGCTCGCGGGTCGAACAGTCTTCTTGTCCTTCGGCTCCTGATGCTCAGCCAGAGCATTCAGCACATCCGCAGATCGGCGAATGCCGCGCCCGGCTTCAACTTCGCCGATTGGATCGCTCTCGATCTGTCGGCGCAGCCAGTCGTTATCAACACAAAGCTTCATGGTCATTCTCCTTTCTTTGTTATGGCCAGGCAGATATCAACTGCCTGGCTTGGGTTGTGGACAGCTCGAAGTATCTCAGATTCTGGTAGTCTCCATCCGCTCCCAGATCAGTCATGCTCAACCTGTCCCTGTAGAAAGCCTCGGCTCCCGGAAGTGAATGCAGCGCAACTCTACCTGCAAATTCTTCCTCGATACTCAGCGATACCGCTGACATGAACAGAACCCTTCCAACGCCTTTGTAAGTCGGGCTCTCGATCAAACCACGCCTGTTCCACGGAGCGGTAGCCAGAAAATCCACATACACCAGCGGCATCCTGGGATGTTCCGGGTGGCGGCTGAAACATTTTGCGCCGCCCTTGACCACAAGCATCATACCCTGCGTCTTGCCGTCCGCCTCGATGCCGAAAATCTCATAATTGAGCGGATTCTGTAGCGCTTGAAGCGCCTTGGCAGCCCATTCCCAGTGCGCGTCCTCGGGCCGGTTTTCAGCCGCCGCAGTGTCGAACATTGGAGTCCAGCTTGCTTCGATACCCTGAAGCGTCGCAAGATCGACGCCCTGAAAGAGGACTGCATCGTGAAACTTACCACTCTCCAGCCCGAATAGGGGGATCGTACCGATTGCCTGTTTCACAGTACCATCAGCTCGATCTTTTCGGCTTTGTCAGCGCTCTCGACAAAGACCTTTTCCCCACGCTCAAGACGTTCATCGACTGATTTGTAGAGCCGCAAGGCCTGTCGAACGAGGGCCGTTTTTGACAGCCCCTTTCCTTCACACAGGCGCTCAAGAACGGACATTTCCGCTTCTGTCAGGTTGAGTGTCATTGTTCGCTTCATGGGGGCCTCCTTCGATGGTGATATAGTCTCCGCTGCGGCGGTCGTCAACAGAAAAGGTTCAAAAAATAGCTAGACAGTAGCTACTTTTTGAGTATTATGTGGCTAGTATTTACTTGGAGTATTCAGATGACAAAGAGAAACCAGCACGTTGTCCCGCATGATCGTGGATGGGCAGTGAAGGGGGCGGGCGCGGACAGAGCCACCTCCGTTCATTCAACGCAACGTGAAGCTATCGACGCCGGTCGAGGCATCGCTCGCAACCAAGGTTCCGAGCTGCTTGTCCACGGACGCAACGGTAAAATTCGTGAACGTGACTCTCACGGTAACGATCCCCACCCCCCGAAAGGATGACAGAATGACAGTCAAGTTCCGCTACAAAGGCCGCACCTTTGGCTCAGCTCAATCGCTCAGCTCAGCGCTGAAACGTGACATGAACCAAGCCGTGGAGCGGTCTATCCGAAGCGCTGCTTCCGGTGCAGGTGCTCGCGTCCGAAAGACCGGCCAAGGTTATACGGTTGAAGGTTCCGAGGAACAGCTCGCACGCTTCAACCGTCGCCTTCGCTGATGTCGGCAGTTAGCTGGCCGGATCACTACCCGGCCAGCTTCAGTATACTTGCGGGTCTTAAAAAAAAGCGGGGCAAAGACCTGCCAAAACGTGCGTGATTTTGCCGGGCGTTTGTGTCATGGCGAAGTCGCTGATTTCGCGTAGGGCAGGACAGGCTGGCGCAATCGGCCGTTTCTGGCACAGGCCGAACCGACAATTTATCAGTCAAATTTTTGGCCGAATTTTTTAATTTGATGTGCAAGCACACACCTGAAGGCTGAAAATTAGAACTGAAGTCTTTCCCCACGGCCCTCCACAATTTCTTGCACCTCATCGAGGTCAGCTGCTCTTCCTTCGAAAACTTTTTGATAAATTGACCTTAACCAATCTAAACGCTTAATATCAACGAGACGGTCATTGTCCGCCTTGAGGCGAAACTTTGCGCCAGTGACGAACCGTTTCCAATGCCGAATTCCAGCAACTTCATCAATATTCGGGAAGTAATCATTGAGCTGATGAGCGTCTTCTTTGTCAACGAAGTGCAGCATTGCACGAAGGTCCCTCCGAACAACCTCGCGTTCAAAATCAAGAACCTCTCGAACAGAAGCAGTTTGAAACCGTCGATCCATCATACAAGCTTCTGTGTAGTAGTACTCACCGAATAAGCGAAAGAAATAGGTAAACGCCAACGGAGTTACGCGCATTTCCGACTCAGCCTTGAGCTCAGCGTACTCGAAACCATCGTTACTCCAAACTAAGGCTCTCGATCTGCGGAGCAAATTACCAAGCGAGCACTCAATTTCTTGTGGCGTGAAGCCAAATTTTTTCAAGTGGTTGGTAACGCTACCGCAGCTGGCGCCGCCGTTAGAAACACGAAGTAGATAATCTAAGGCATAAATCTTGCAATGCGAGAAAACTTGATCTTCACCTGCGTCATATAGGAATAGGTTTTCCGCGAAGGAGTAATCAAATCGATTGCGCTCGCCCAGAAAGAAAAATCGGCACAACTCGCTCTGATCAATCTGAAAATCGAAGCTTAAGCCCTTTGCCGAAACGATTCGTTCACAAAAGTTACTGAAGTTGAGTAGGCCTGTCCGTATATCGAGCGCACTGGTATTAATGAGTATCTCTCGAAGGTGCTTTTGATCCTTCCCTAATGCCGTCTTTATCGTCTCAACATGCGCCTGATAGGGCTTACCGTCGTCAGAGGTGCAAACTGCATCAAGGCGTCCAAGTACTACTTCTACAATATCAGGCGAACAGTGCGCCTCGACGGAATACCAGTCCGCCCCCGCAGAAGCGGCGCTAACAGTTTCAGTGTGAGGGCGCATTGGAATAATTGTTTGGATACCTGAAGCAAGAGTAATTCTATGAAATATTCGTATGGCAAAACGTTGCAGCTTTGGATTAACTGGATCAATATTGTCCAGCACAAGAAAATGTCTCGCAAGTCTTTCTCGGTCGGGCTCCCATCCCGACAAATAAATCATCTGGAGAAGTGAATACCAAATAAAGTCGATCTCAGAAAACGCCTTGAGAAACTCTTGGCGTGCGGCCAATATTTGATGGTGTAAGTCGTCGTAGCTAGTGTTCCCCAAGCCCTTCCCAAGACAAAGTTGCTCGATTTCAGCACTGTATATTCTGAGAAACTTCGAAAACGGCTCAATGTGCGCAAGGATGTTCGCTGTGAATGACCGCTCGTTGATGCACCAAGGAAAAAATTCGAATACGTCTTGCTCAAGTGAATTTTTGGTTGGGAAGTGCGAAACGATTTTTTCCGAAAGGTGGGACGCGAATCTATTCTGTAGCTCGTGCTCATTCAGGTCCGAGAACTGCCGATCATCCCAACGGTTCATGTCGATACGTAAGTAGGTAATTGAGTCTTCCGCCTTGAGCAACTCCAGAGCGCGAATCACTGAAGTTGTTTTACCTCCCCCTCTTCCTCCTATGATTGCAATCGGACGGTTTTCGTGAAGTCCATGCCCGCGAGCTGAATTTCGAAAGATATCTAGCAGTTTGTTCTCATAGCTGTATTGAATACGCTGAAATGGATCCGTGGTTGCGGTGTGCCAATTGAACTTTCGCTTGGCAGCTTGGAAAGGAAAACTGGTGGTTGCTGCGGTGTATTCTTGCGTGATGTGGGCCTTTAGAACTTCGGTAAAAGTACCCGCTTCTAGAAGTTCACTCATTGCTTTGCACCTTCAATACTTCAGGAATTAAGGTCTCTTGAAGCGGGATAGCTCCGGCGACAGACAACACATTGTCGAGAATAACCAGACAGCTAAGATAAATTGATAAGCCCATGAGAAACGCTAATGTCCACCTAACCCATGGAAGTGCATTCTCAAGAGTGGATACCTCGCCTAAGTACACATGATACAGCCTTTTTTCTACGTTCACCGCTCCTGTGCGCTCCGCCTTGCGCGCTTCTTTCAGGGCGATCTCGCCTTCAGCCGTTGCTTTCCAGTCATCAAACGTTTGCTGACGTGCAATCTGAGCGCCAGAAACCATGCTGGCTACCCCCTGAACCAATCCAACAATCACTGAAGCGAGATAAAGGCGGACCAGATTTCTTGGAACCGGCAGGTGTTCGGCGTCAAGAAATCCAAGAAGTGCCAAGCCTGGCTGTGAGCTTTGCACATGTGAAATTACGTTTGCTAAGATCGGGACTGAAACGATAAACACAACATTTATGACCGCGAATCTCCGGCTTGCAATGCGTTCAAGAAATGTCCAGCTTAGAAATGTATTCTGCAACATTCTACTTATTAAGTTTTTTGCTTCGCGATTTTATATATCGCCTGAAACGGCCTAGTGCTTAAAACGAGAGTATTTCGTTAAGTGCTTTCGAACGCAAGCGCTTCGCGGGTAGACGGACCTTGTTGCACATCTCGGTGAGGGGGATTCACTGAGCGCGTCCTGAGGGTTAGGTCGAGGGCATGCCAAAGCCTTCCCCCGACCCGCTACCGCACGACGAACTGGGCAGACTACAATGCAGCGCTGCGCAAGCGCGGCTCGCTGTCGGTCTGGTTCGATCCTGAGATGGTCTGGTACGCTGGCAAGACCGGCAAGCGTGGCCGACCTGAGACCTTCTCGGACGCTGCGATCCAGACATGCCTCACCCTGAAAGTGCTCTTCGGCCTTCCGCTCCGGCAGACGGTCGGCCTGATTGAAAGCCTGATCCAGATGGCGGGGCTCGACTGGCCGGTTCTGGACTATTCGACGCTGTGCCGGCGGCAGGCGCGGATCGCGGTGCAGGTCCCGTATCGCACGTCGGGACAGCCGCTGAACCTTTTGATCGACAATGAGGCATTGTCCGCCATCGGTCCGAGGACGATGCCGAATGGCATCAAGGTTCGCGGTGATGGTGAGTGGCAGGCCCGCAAGCATGGCCCGTCACGCCGGAGGCAATGGCGTAAGGTTCATATTGCCATGAATGCGGGCACCGGGGACGTTCGCGCGGTCGAGTTCACCTCGAGCCGCCAAGGCGACAGCCCTTTGCTGCCGGACCTGCTGGCGCAGATCCCGCCGGAGGAGACGATCGGCACGGTCACCGCGGACGGGGCTTACGATACACGACGCTGCCATGGTGCGATCATCGACCGAGGCGCCGACGCTGTCATACCGATCCGCCGCAATGGTCGCGCTTGGAAAGAAGACTGTCCCGCCGCCATTGCGCGAAACGAGATCCTGCG
>NZ_BATB01000072.1 GCF_000466965.1 Limimaricola cinnabarinus LL-001 | reverse complement strand
CGCGAGATCTCGGGCCTGACGCCTGGCCGACATCGCCCGCCCCCGACCCGCTCGATGCGCCCTTCGACGTCGCCACCACGCCGTGCGACCATCACCGACCGCGCCGCGGTCGACGCGCTCATCGCGCCGGGCTTCGACGCGGTGTTCCTGCTCGCCGCCGTGGTCTCGTCGCATGCCGAGGCCGAGTTCGAGGACGGCATGAACGTCAACCTGCACGGAGTGCTGGGCGTGCTGGAGGCGCTGCGCCTGCAGGGCCGCGCCCCGGTGCTGGTCTTCACCTCGTCGCTCGCGGTGTTCGGCGGCGAGGTGCCCGACCCGATCCGCGACTGGACCATCCCGAACCCGCAGACCTCCTACGGCACGCAAAAGGCGATCGGCGAGCTTCTGGTCAACGACTACTCGCGCCGGGGCTTCGTCGATGGCCGGACCCTGCGCCTGCCGACCATCTCGGTGCGGCCGGGCCGCCCCAACCGCGCCGCGTCGTCGTTCATGTCCTCGATCATCCGCGAGCCTCTGGGCGGCGAAGAGGCCGTCTGCCCGGTCGATCCGGATTTCAAACACTACTACCTGAGCCCGCGGCTCTGTGTGGAGAACCTCATTCGCGGCGCCGAGATCGAGGCCGCCGATCTGGGCCGGAGCCGGACCATGATCATGCCGGGCCGCACCCTCACCATCGCCCAGATGATCGAGGCGATGACCGCCGTCGCCGGGCCCGAACCGGCCAAGCTCATCCGCTTCGAGGATGACCCGGCGATCCGTGACATCGTGTCGGGCTGGCGTTTTGACTACGATCCTGCCAAGGCGCTGGCGCTCGGTCTGAAAGCGGATGACAGCTTCGAGGACAACGTGCGCCATTATCTCGAGGACGACCGGCCTGCCTGAGCCGGAGAAAGGAACGCGTGAAGCCCATCGTCCAGACCCCGCGCTACCGCCTCGTGGCCGACGAGATCACCGCCGCGATCCGCGCGGGCGATCTCGCCCCCGGCGCCAAGATGCCCGCCGACAAGGATCTGGTCGAACGTCTGGGCGTCAGCCGCACCACGGTGCGCGAGGCGATGATCGCGCTGGAGCTGATGGGCTATGTGGTGACCCGTTTCGGCGCCGGCGCCTTCGTCGCCGACACGCTGCCCGACGCGCCATCCGAGCCCCCCGCGCAGCCCGGCTTCTACGAGCTGGTCGAGGCGCGCTACCGGATCGAGCCCGAGATCGCCGCCGCCGCCGCCCCCTTCATCGGCGCGCAGGATCTGGCGCATCTGCGGGATCTCGTCACCGGCATGGCCGACCCCGATCTCGGCCTCGCGCAAGTCGAGCGGCTCGACCGCGACTTTCACGTCGCCATCGCGCGCGCCACCGGCAATTCGGTCTTCGTGGGCATCGTCGAGGCGTTCTGGCGCGCCCGCCGGCGTTTTCCCGAATGGACCCGCGCCAACAACCGCCGCGACGCCGCCGACGTGGCGCGCTTCTACGAGGCCGAGCATCTCGCCATCCTCGACGCCTTTGCCGCGGCCGACGCCGAGGCCGCGCGCCGCGCCATGCGGGTGCATTGCCGCAACTCCGGCCAGCCGCTGCTCGATCGCTGGCGCGAGCGCGAGGAGGGCGGCGCGCCCGACGCCCGCGTCGCCGACCGCATCCGTGCCTGGGGCAGCGGCAGCTAGCGCCGCTCGCGGTTCCAGATATAGCCCCCCGCCCCGACGATGATCGCCCCGCCCAGAAGCGTCCATGCGGTGGGCCATGTGGCAAAGACGAGGATGCTCGCCAGCGAGGCGAAGATGATCTGGATATAGACCACCGGCGCCAGGAGCGAGGCATCGGCGAAGCGATGCGCCACCGTGGCGAAGATGTGGCCCACCCCCGCGAAAAGCCCGATCGCGCCGAGGATCACGCCCTCGAGCAGCGTCGAGGGCCATTGCCAGACCGGCAGCACCAGCGGCGCGATCACCAGCGTCGACAGCCCGCTCGACCAGAGCTGGCTCGTCGCCGTGCTCTCGGCCCCGGCGATCATCCGCGTCAGCACGAAGTAGAGCGACGCGCAGCTCAGCGCGCCCAGCGACAGGATCATCGCCGGGTGGAACGCCGCCCCCCATGGCTGCACCACCACCAGCACGCCCGTGAACCCGACCAGCACCGCCACCAGACGTCTTATGCCGACCCGCTCCCCCAGGATCGGGATCGACAAGAGCGTCACCGCGATCGGCCCCGCGAACATCACCGTCGTGGTGATCGTCAGCGGCAGGTAGTTGAGCGCCGTGAAGTTGAGGAACGTGCTGCCCAGCAGGAAGCCCGAGCGCAGGAATTGCAGCACCGGGTGCGCCGAGCGGAACCGCGCCAGACCGCCCTGCGGCATGTAGAGCAGCAGCGACAGCACCAGATGCCCCGCATAGCGCGCGAAGACCACCTGCAGCGGCGCGATGCCCGCGAGGATCAGCCATTTCGCCGACGTGTCCACGCAGGTGAAGAACGCGACCGCGCAGGCCATCAGCACCAGCCCGAAGCCGGTCCGCTCCTCGCGCGGATGCACCGCCTCCATCAGCCGTTGGCCCAGCCGCCATCGATGATGTGCGCCTGTCCCGTGGTAAATCCCGCCTCGTCCGAGCCCAGATAGACCGCCAGCGCCGCGACCTCCTCGGGCGTGCCGATCCGACCCATCGGCTGGCGCGCGATGAAGCCCGAAAGCGCCGCGTCGTAATCCCCTGTCGCGCGCAGCCGCTCGTGCAGCGACGGGCTGTCGACGGTGCCGGGGCAGATCGCGTTGGCGCGGATGCCTTGGGTGACGAAATCCTTGGCCACCGATTTGGTCGCCGCGATCACCGCGGCCTTGGTTGTGCCATAGACGAAGCGGTTCGGCGCCGAGAGGATCGACGAGCAGACCGAGGCGATGTTGACGATCGCGCCGCCGCCCCGCTCGACCATGCCCGGCAGCGCCGCCTGCATCGCGTGAAACTGCGCCCGCACGTTGAGCGCGAAGGCAAAGTCGAGATCGGCGTCGGTCGCCTCGAGGATCGAGCCGCCATGCACCACGCCCGCGCAGTTGACGAGGATGTCGGGCGCCGCGTCGCGCACCGCCGCCTGCAGCGCCGCCCGATCGGTCACGTTGAGCGCGCGGCCGCCGAGATCCGCCACCTTGTCGCCGTCGAGATCGGTCGCCGTGACCTGCGCCCCCTCGCGGGCATAGGCCTCGGCGATGGCCCGCCCGATCCCCTGCCCCGCCGCCGTGACGAAGGCGCGCTTGCCTGCCAGTCTCATTTCTCTCTCCTCACATCACCGCTCCGACCTGCCACGGGACGAACTCGTAATCGCCAAGCCCCTGTGCCTCGGATTTCGACTTTTCCCCCGAGGCCATGCGCAGCCACGTCTCGTAGATCTCGCGCCCGACCGCCTCGACCGTCGCACCGCCCGACAGGATGCGGCCCGCGTCGATGTCCATGTCCTCCTCCATCCGGGCGAACATCTCGGAATTGGTCGCGATCTTCATCGAGGGCGAGGGCTTGGCACCAAAGGCCGAGCCGCGCCCGGTGGTAAAGGCCACGAGGTTGCAGCCGGACGCGATCTGCCCGGTGACGCTGGCCGGATCGTAGCCGGGGCTGTCCATGAAGACGAAGCCCTTTTCGGTCACCGGCTCGGCGTAGCGGTAGACGCCGTTCAGAGGCGTGGTGCCGCCCTTGGCCGCCGCGCCGAGCGATTTTTCGAGGATCGTCGTCAGCCCGCCCGCCTTGTTGCCGGGCGAGGGGTTGTTGTCCATCGAGCCGCGGTTGCGCGCGGTATAGTCGCGCCACCACTCGATCAGCCCGATCAGCTTCTCGCCCACCTCGGGCCGCGCCGCGCGCGCGGTCAGCAGATGCTCGGCGCCATAGATCTCGGGCGTCTCGGCCAGCACCCCGGTGCCGCCCTGCGCCACCAGGAGATCGCAGGCGTACCCCACCGCCGGGTTCGCGGTGATCCCCGACCACGCATCCGAGCCGCCGCATTGCAGCGCCACCATCAGATCCGAGGCCGGGCACGCCTCGCGCCGCGCGTCGTTCACCACGGGCAGCATCTCCTCGATCGCCGCGACCCCCGCCTCGACCGTGCGGCGCAGCCCGCCGACATCCTGGATGTTCATCGTGCGAAACAGCGGGCCGGGGGTGAGGCCGTACGCCTCGATCAGCCAGTCGATCTGCATCATCTCGCAGCCCAGCCCCGCCATCAGCACGCCGCCGACATTGGGGTTGCGCGCATAGCCCCAGAGCGTGCGCTGCAACAGCTCGAACCCGGTGCCGTCGCCGCCCATGGCGCAGCCGGTGCCATGCACGAAGGCCACGACGCCGTCGACATTGGGATAGGCCGCCAGCCTCTCGGGCGTGAAGGCCTGCGCGATCAGCCGCGCCGCGGTGGCCGAGCAGTTCACGCTTGTCAGCACCGCGATGTAGTTGCGCGTGCCGACCCGCCCGGTGGGCCTGCGATAGCCCATGAAGTGATCGCGGCGCGAAGGCGCGGAGGCGGGCCGCAGGTTCGAGCCGAAGGCGTGCTCGTGGTCGATGTCGCGAAAGGCGAGGTTGTGGACATGCACATGCGCGCCCGCCGCGATGTCCTCGGCGGCATAGCCGATCACCTGCGCGTATTTGGTGACCGGCGCGCCCATGGCGATCGAAGAGAGCGCCATCTTGTGGCCGCGCGGCACCGGGGTCGTCGCCCCCTCCTCGCCGGGGGCCAGCGCGCGGCGCGCGGTGGCGACGTTATCCGAGGCGTCGAGGCGGATCAGGGCGGACATGGGACAGGTCTCTCGAATGGGAGGGGCGGGCCGTCATGGCCCGCCCGGTTGCTCTAGAGGAACACCGACACCAGCGGCGGCCAGATCAGCAGCAAGGACAGCGCCACGAGCTGGATCGCGATGAAGGGCAGAAAGCCGCGGAAGATGTCGGTGAGCGAGATGTCGGGCGGCGCCACCGATTTGAGGTAGAAGGCCGCCGGGCCGAAGGGGGGCGACAGGAAGCTCACCTGCATGTTCATGCAGAACACCACCCCGAACCAGATCGACAGATGCGCCGGATTCAGCTCTCCGAACAGACCGATCTCCTCGATCGGCAGCCGCAGGATGATCGGCAGGAACACCGGGATCACCAGAAGCACGATGCCGACCCAGTCCATGAAGGCGCCGAGCACCAGGAAAATCGCCATCATGATCAGGATCACCCCCATGGTCGGAAGGTCGCTTCCCACGATGGTCGAGGCGATGAAGGTCGGGCCACCGGCGATGGTATAGGCCCCCGCCAGCGCCGTCGCGCCGATCGTCACCCAGATGATCGTGCCCGTGGATTTCAGCGTCCGCTTGAGCGCCTCGGCCAGCAGGTTGAAGCTCATCTCGCCCCTGAGCGTCGCGATCACGCCGACCGCGATGACGCCCATGCCGGCGGCTTCGGTGATGCCGGTGATGCCGCCATAGATCGAACCGAGCACCACGCCGATCACCACCATCGGCCCGACGAGACCCTTGCCCATCGACCACGAGGTGCGGAACCGCTCGCGCCCCATCACGCCGAAGATCAGTGCGACGGCCACCAGCACCACGGCCCCGAAGATCACCACATAGGCGGGCGTGCCGAAGGCGATGGCCTCGACCCCTTCGCGCGCCGTGTTCTGGCCCGTCAGGGTCAGGAACAGCGCGCGCAGGAACAGCGCCGTGGCGAAGCCGCCGATGAGGGTCAGAAGGAAGGTGCCGAAGAGCTTGCGCTTTTCGGCAAGTTCCGGCTCGCCGATCTCGGGCTCGGGCAGCGGCGCGAGGCCTGGGTTCAGACGGGTGCGCACCACGATGTAGATGATGAAGAACGAGGCGAGGATGAAGCCCGGCAGGAAGGACGCGGTGAACAGCGCCTTGATCGACGTTTCGGTGATCAGCCCGTAGATGATCAGCACGATCGAGGGCGGGATCATCGTTCCGAGCGAACCGCTGGCGCAGATCGTGCCGATCGCGAGGTTGCGATCGTAGCCGAGCCTGAGCATCTGCGGCAGCGCGATCAGGCCCAGGAGCACCACCTCGCCGCCGATGATCCCCGACATCGCGGCCATGATCACGGCCATGATCGAGGTGACGATGGCGATGCCGCCGCGCGTGCGGTTGAGCCAGACATTGAGCGAGTTGTACATCTCGGCGGCGATGCCGGATCGTTCAAGCAGGTTCGCCATGAAGATGAAGAGTGGGATCGAGATCAGCACGTAATCCGTGAGCAGCCCGTAGATCCGCTGCGCGAGGATGTTGAGCGGCCCGGTTCCGAAGCTGGAAAACAGCAGGTCGGGGCCGAACTTCATCACCAGCACGCCGACCGCGAGGATCGCCGAGGCAAAGCCCAGCGGCATGCCGATCGCCAGAAGCCCCAGCATGGCGAGAAGAAGCAGGGTCGAAATGGTTCCGATATCGAACATCAGTCGTGTCTTCCCTGTTCATGCTGCGCGCGCGCGGTCTGGATCATTTCCTCGACCTCGTTCTCGTCGATCACGCCGTGGCTTTCGGGGCCCTTGCGCCAGTCGGCGATCAGGTTCGCCACCGCCTGCAGCGCCACCAGCACCATCACCAGAAGGATCAGCGGCTTGAGCGTCGCGGGGATCGGCGGGTCGAAGGCGGTGCCGAAGGTCTCCCAGCGCAGGAACTTGTCGCGCGCCTCGTTCCACGAGCCCCAGAGCATGGCGGCGGCAAAGAGGCAGATCAGCGACGTGGAGATCACGTCGCAGACCCGCTGCACCCCGCGCGGCAGCACATCGTAGAGAAGGTAGATGCGGATATGGCTGCGCTGCTGCATCGCATAGAGCCCCGACAGCAGGAAGATGAACCCCGCCATCCAAAGGCTCATTTCGTTGGCCCAGAGCGTCGGGCGCTCGAACACGTAGCGCAGCGTGACCTCATAGGCCATCACCGCCACGAGGATCACCACGAGCAGCATCGTCACCCGGCCCAGAAACAGGCTCAGCCGGTCCACCGGGGTCTCGATCACGCCTTCGCCGGCGGTGGTGCGCACCGCGCGCAGCCCCATGAGAAGCGTGACCACCGCCCCCGCCAGAAGCGCAAAGTCGATCGCCCCCGCCGTCAGGTAGCCCGAGTTGAGATTGTCGTTCGCCAGCCCCGCGAAGATGATGAATCGCGGGAAATACCAGACCAGCCACGCCATGCAGGCGATGAACGCCGCAGGCCATGCCATGTCCCTGATCGTTGTCGTCGCCTTGCTGACCACGGCCATCTCCCCCTGCGGCGTGTCGTCGTCTTTCATGCGCGCCCCCCGGACGCGCCGGGGGCCGCGGCGGCTGTCACGCCGGGCCGGTCACTCGGTCGAGATCAGGCCGAGCTGCTGCATGAAGGCGGTGTGGCTGTCGACGAGCGCCTTGGTCTCGGGCGTCCTGGTGGCCCAGTCGGCCCAGGCCGCCTGCGCCGCGTCGCGGAACACCTTGCGGTCCTCGTCGGACCAGTCGTAGAGCGTGACACCCTTCTCGCGCAGCTCCGCCGCCGCCTCGTTGTTGGCGACCTCGAAGGTCAGCGCGGTCTGGAAGGCAAGCTTTTGCATCGCGGTGTCGATGATCCGCTTGTTGGCGTCGCTCAGCCCCTCCCACTTGTCGAGACGGCAGGCGAGGTGGTCCGAGGGCATCGAGTGAAAGCCCGGGAAGGTCGCGTGCTCGACGAGGTCGTAAAGCCCGAGCCCGACATTGTTGGCCAATCCGCTGGCGTCGGCCCCGTCGATGATGCCGGTCTCCAGCGCGGTGAAGATTTCGGTGAAGTCCATCACCACGGGCGAGGCGCCCAGATTGGCGAAGATCTCGGTCTCCATCCCCGGCGGCGAGCGGAACTTCCAGTCCTTGAGGTCCTCGGGACCCGCGAGCGGCTTTGACGACGACATGGATTCCTGACCGTAGATCCACCAGCCCACGAGCTTCATGTTGAACTCGTTGTAGAGCTCGTCGCGGTCTCGAAGCCGCCATTGTAGAGCCACGCGTATTGCTGCCATGGCGTGTCGTAGCCGCCCATGATGTCGCCCACGAACTGGAAGGCGGGGTTCTTGCCGGTCTGGTAGGCGCCGCCGGTCATGTCGCAATCGAGAATGCCGTTGGCGGCGGCGTCGAAGGCCTCGACGGTCTTGACCACCGAGGACGAAAAGAACATCTCGACGTCGATCTCGCCGCCCGACATCACCTCGATGTCGTCGGCGAATTGCTGGGCGAGCCTGCCCGATTCCGTCTCGGGCGCGTAGTGGGTCTGGATCCGCAGGGTTTCCTGCGCGGCGGCCGGCAGCGCCATCGCCGCCAGCAGCGCCGCGGACAGGCAAAGTCTCACATTGGTCATCGCTTCCTCCCTTCGGCGGCCCGGTGCCGCCCTTTCCCGCATCGACCCTTCTCCTCCCCGAGATGGTATACCAGCGGCAAGCTCACGCTAACGAGAGGGACCTCGACAGACAACAGATTTTTGGTATACCAGATGCGATTGGCTCAACTGCCCAAGAAACGGACGAAATGACCGACGCCACCCTGCCCGAGCAGATCGCCCTGAAGCTGCGCCGGGACATCCTGCGCGGCACCCTCGCGCCGGGCGATCCGATCAAGGAACGCGACAACGCGCTCGATCTCGGCGTCAGCCGCACGCCCCTACGCGAAGCGGTGCGCATCCTCGCCAAGGAGGGGCTGGTGCTGCTGCGCCCCTCGCGCAGCCCGGTGGTCGCCGATCCTTCGCTCAAGGAGGTGCGCGACGCGGTGGTGGTGCTGCAGGCGCTCGAGACCCTGTCGGGCGAGCTGGCCTGCCGCGAGGCGTCGGACGCCGAAATCGCCGAGATCCGCGCCCTGTTCGAGCGTCACCACGCCCTGAGCGAGACCGCCGAGGGCGACGCGCTGATCGAGCTCTTTGAGGTCGACATGGCGTTCCACACCGCCATCGCGCGCGCCTCGCACAACCCGGCGCTGGCCGAGACCCACGCCGCCTATCTCGCGCGGATGTGGCGGCAGCGCTACCTCTCGGCGGTGCAGCGCCGCGCCCGCGAACGGGTCCGCTCGCAGCATGAGAACATCGTGCTCGGCCTCGAGGCGCGCGACCCCGCCCGCGTCGGCGCCGAGATCAACGCGCATCTCGCCGCCCTCATCAACAATCTCACCCGCCTGTTCGAAGCCCGCGAGGCGGGGCGCGACACGACCAGCAACGAAAGGGACATCGAATGAAACTGCTGCGCTACGGCCCCGAGGGCCACGAAAAGACCGGCCTTCTGGACGCCGATGACCGGGTGCGCGACCTCTCGGACCACCTGCCCGACCTCGCGGGCGAGGCCGTGTCGACCGAAAGCCTCGCGCGCATCGCAGGCCTCGACCCCGAGAGCCTGCCGCTGGTCGAGGCGCCGGGCCGCATCGGCGCGTGCCTCTCGCGCGTGCCGAACTTCTTCTGCATCGGGCTGAACTACGCCAAGCACGCCGCCGAGACCGGCGCGCAGCCACCCAAGGAGCCGATCATTTTCAACAAGGCGACCTCGGCGCTGTCGGGCCCCTTCGACCCGGTGATCATCCCGCGCGGCTCCGAAAAGGCCGATTGGGAGGTCGAGCTCGGCGTGGTGATCGGCCGCGAGGCGCTCTACGTCTCCGAGGCCGACGCGCTCGATCATGTGGCGGGCTACTGCACGATCAACGACGTCTCCGAGCGCGCCTTCCAGATCGAGCGCGGCGGCCAGTGGATCAAGGGCAAGTCGGCCCCCACCTTCGGCCCCGTCGGCCCGTGGCTGGTGACGGCGGACGAGATCGCCGATCCGCAATCCCTGCGCGTCACGCTCGATCTCAACGGCGAGCGGGTGCAGGACGAGACCACCGGCGACATGATCTTTACCGTGGCCCAGATCGTCAGCCACATGTCGCAGTTCATGAAGCTGGTGCCCGGCGACATCATCGCCACCGGCACCCCCTCGGGCGTCGGCATGGGCATGAAACCGCAGCGCTTTCTCAAGCCCGGCGACGTGATGGAGATCGAGGTCGAGGGTCTGGGCCGCCAACGGCAGGAGGCCGTCGCCGCCGAGTGAGAGGCACCGCCGGGGGCGACCCCGGCAGCCCGCTTCAGTTCACCGGCGTCAGCAGGTCGCGCCCGTCGAGAAACGCCGCGATGTTGTCGCGCTGCAGCTTGCCCATCGCGGCGCGGGTCTCCTGCGTGCCCGACCCCTGATGCGGCTGCAGCACCACGTTCTCCAGCGCGTGAAACCGCGAATCGACGCGAGGCTCGTCGCGGAACACGTCGAGCCCCGCGCCCCCCAGACGCCCCGCCTCCAAAGCATCCAGAAGCGCGCCTTCGTCCACCGTCGAACCGCGCGAGATGTTGATCAGCACGCCGTCCGGCCCCAGGGCCTCGATCACCTCGCGCGAAACGTAGTTCTCGGTCTCGGGCCCGCCGACCAGCGCCACGACGAGGTAATCGACCGACGCCGCCAGATCGACCGGATCGGCATGGTAGCGCCAGCCCGGCGTCTCCTTTTCCGAGCGCGAGTGGTAATGCATCTCCATCTTGAACGCCGCCAGCCGGTCGGCGATGTCGCGCCCGATCCGGCCCAGCCCCATGATGCCCGCGCGCCGCCCCGAGACCTTGCGGTTGAGCGGGAATTCCTCGCCACCGGCCCAGGCGCCCGACCGCACATGCGCGTCGCCCTGCCGCATCCGCCGCTGCTGCATCAGCAGCATCGCGGCGGCGAGGTCGGCCACGTCGTCATTGAGCACGTCGGGCGTGTTGGTGACCCGCACCCCGGCGGCATCCGCCGCGCCCACGTCGATCGCGTCATAGCCCACGCCGTAATTGGCGATCACGCCGAGCTTCGGCAAAAGCGCCATCTCCTCCGCGCCGAACGCATGATGCCCCTTGTAGGCCACGCCGCGCACCTGCCCCCGCTCGGCCTCGGGCATGTCGCGCATCGCATCTAGGCTCGCGACGACCCGCGCGCCCATCTCGCTCAGCCCCTCCATGTCGGTCTCGGTATAGCTCCCGATCGCCAGTATCCCGCTCATGCCGTCCCCCCTGCCCGCTCTTGCGGGAATGCGTCCATCCATCCAAGGCCATCCTCGGTCCGTCCCGAGCGCGGCCTGTATTCCGCACCAATCGGCGCGTCCCAGCCAGATCGCGGATCGCCGCGATCAGGTTGGGATAATGCAGCTCGCCGCCATCCGGCTCGCCGCGATCCGGCACGCCCGCGATCTGCACATGGCCGATCATCTCGCGATGCGTCTCGAAGCGGCGAATGAGGTCGCCCTGCATGATCTGCAAATGATAGCAGTCGAACATGATCTTCAGCGTGTCGGACCCCACCGCCGCCACCGTCGCCGCCGCCTGCTCGATATGGCTCAGGTGATAGCTTGCCACGTCGCGCCGGTTGATCGGCTCGATCAACAGCCCGATGCCGCGCGGCGCGGCGAGATCGCAGGCCGCGCGCAGCGTGCCGCGAAACAGCGCCTCGGCGGCGTCGAAATCGGTGCTGCGCCCGGCCATGACATGCACGTTGCGCGCGCCGATCTCGGCGGCATAGTCGAGCGCATGCTCGATCGCCGCCTGCGCCTCGCGCTCGCGGCCCGGCACCGCCGCCAGACCGAAATCCCCCGAAGCCGTGTCGCCCGGCACGGTGTTGATCCCGAGCATCTCGAGCCCCGTCTCGTCGAGAGCCGCGCGCACCTCGCGCGCCGGGGTGTCATAGGGAAAATGACACTCCACCGCGCCAAAGCCGTGACGCTTGGCCGCGCGGATCGCCTCGGGCAGCGCGCGGTCCGTGAACAGAAATCCCAGATTGGCCGAAAACATCAGTCCCACTCCACGTCGAATGTCGTCACCACGTCGCGGATCTGCGCCTCCGTCAGCATCCGCGGGTTCGCCCCGCGCAACAAGAGCGCCAGCTTCGCCGTCTCCTCCAGTTCCTCCATCGCATAGACCGCCGCCTCCAGATCGCGGGCCGCCACCACGGGGCCGTGATTGGCCAGCACCACCGCCGCGCGTTTGCCCGCCAGCCCGCGCACCGCGTCGCCCATCGCCGGGTCGCCGGGCCGGTAATAGGGCAGCAGCTTCACCTTGCCCAAACGCATGATCGAATAGGCGGTGAGCGGCGGCAGCATGTTCTCGGGGTCGGTCTCGGGCAGCATCGACAGCGCCACCGAATGGGTCGAATGCAGATGCACCACTGCTCCGGCGGTGCCGCGCGTCTCGTAGAAGGCCGCGTGCAGCGGCATCTCCTTGGTCGGCTTGTCGCCCGACACGTGCCGCCCCTTCGCGTCGAACCGCGCCAGCCGCGCAGGATCGAGGGCGCCGAAACTCGCCCCCGTGGGCGAAACCAAGAGCCCGCCATCCTCGCAGCGCGCCGAGATGTTGCCCGACGCCCCGCCGGTCAGGCCGCGCGCGAAGATTGAAGCCGCTTGGGTGCAGATCGCCTCGCGCAGGCGGGCCTCGCTCATGCTCCGCGCCCCAGCATCGCCTCGGCTTCGGCAAAGAACCCCGGCCCCCCGAAATTCCCTGATTTCAGCGCCAGTACCAGATCCGGACCCGCGCGCAGGCAGGGCACGCCCGCCGCGATCTCCGGCCCGATCTCGAGCGCGTCGGCGCCAGCGCCTCGACCACCGCGCCCGAGGTCTCGCCGCCCGCCGTGATCAGCCGCGTCACCCCGCCCGCGACCAGCGCGCGCGCCGTCTCGGCAAAGAACCCCTGACCCGCGCCGCCACCGCCTCGCGGCCGAACCGCTCCTGCGCCGCGCGCACCACG
>NZ_BATB01000073.1 GCF_000466965.1 Limimaricola cinnabarinus LL-001 | reverse complement strand
ATTTGCGCAACATCGCCCCAACCCAGTGAACAGGGCGTTGGCCACCGCCAGCGTCCCGCCCTGCCCGATCATGCCCGGGTAGATCAGGATCAGGAACGACACCACATAGGTCATCGCGCCCAGACGCACCGCCTCGCGCGCGGCTGGCAACCAGTTCGTCTGCGCGATGCCCGCCCCCACGAACACCGCAACGCAGACAGGAGGGGTGATCACTGAGATGGTTGCAAAGTAGAACACGAACATGTGGGCCGCCAGAGGCGGGACATCGACAGCCGTCAGCGCGTCCTTTCCCTCTCGCTCAGCTTGAGCGTCGACAGTCGCTTCATCAGATCCCTTCGAGGCCAATCCACCGCGCGTTCGCCGTACTGGAGGCGATGGCGGCGGTGACGAAACGCATACCTTCGAGCCCGTCGGCCAGCCCCGGAAGCTGCTCCCGTGGCTCGCCCCGGATTACTGCCGCGAAGTCGCGGTACAAAGAGGCAAAGGCTTCGAGGTAGCCCTCGGGATGGCCTGGCGGGATACGGTGCCCCGCGGTCGGTATGTCGGCCGCAGCGCTCGCCCGGGTGATCCGCTGCGCAGGCTGGCCGAAGGCGGTGAACCACAGCGTGTCGGCCTCCGCCTGCCGCCACTCGATCCCGCCCTTGTCGCCATAGAGCCGCAGCGCGATGCCGTTCTCGTTGCCTGGCGCTACTTGGCTGGCCCAGAGCATGCCGCGCGCCCCACCTTCGAAGCGCAGCATCATATGGACGTTGTCGTCGAGCCTGCGGCCCGGCACGAAGGCAGCAAGGTCGGCGCTCAGCGCCTCAAGCCGCAGGCCGGAGACGTAGCGTACTAGGTTGTAGGCGTGGGTACCGATGTCGCCGATGCAGCCGCCGCCGCCCGCGCGGGCTGGATCCGTACGCCACTCGGCCTGCTTGTTGTCGACCGCCTCGGTGAGCCAGTCCTGCACATATTCCGTCTGCGCCACGCGGAGCTTGCCGAGCCGCCCTTCGGCGACCATCGCCCGGGCCACGCGGACCATCGGATAGCCGGTGTAGTTGTGGGTCAGCAGGAAGCGGGCGCCGTTGCGCGGCCTTATCCCGGCGAGCGCCTCGGCATCCTCAAGGCTGGAGGTGAGCGGCTTGTCGCAGATCACATGGATGCCCGCCTCGAGAAACGCTTTGGCCGGGCCGAAATGCATATGGTTCGGCGTCACGATCGCCACTGCCTCGATCCCGTCAGCGCGGGCCGCCTCAACCTTTGCCATCGTCTCGAAGCTGTCATAGGCGCGGTCGGGCGCAATGCCGAGTTCCGCCGCCGAGCGTCGCGCGACGTCGGCACGTGACGAAAGTGCGCCTGCCACCAGCTCGTATTCGCCATCAAGCCGCGCCGCGACGCGGTGGACATAGCCGATGAACGATCCCTCGCCGCCCCCGACCATGCCGAGCCTGATCCTGTTCATGCCGCGCCCTCTAGCCCGAGCATCGCGCGGTTGCGCGCGCCGTCCGTCGCCGCGCCCGCAAAATCGTCGAAGGCTTTGTCCGTCACGTCGATGATGTGGCGCGCGATGAAGGGCGCGCCCTGCGCCGCCCCCTGCTCGGGCGATTTCAGGCAGCATTCCCATTCGAGCACGGCCCAGCTGTCGTAGCCATGCCGCGCCAGCTTCGAGAAAACGGCGCCGAAATCCACCTGTCCGTCGCCAAGGCTGCGGAAACGGCCGGCGCGGCTCAGCCACGGCTGATAGCCCGAGTAGACCCCCTGCCGCCCGTCGGGATTGAACTCGGCATCCTTCACGTGAAACGCGCAGATGCGCTCGTGATAAAGGTCGATGAAGGCGAGATAATCCATCTGCTGCAACAGGAAGTGCGAGGGGTCGTAGTTGATCCGCGCCCGCTCGTGGCCATCCAGCGCGTCGAGGAACATCTCGAAGGTGGCGCCGTCGAAGACGTCCTCGCCGGGATGCAGCTCGAAGCCGATGTCGACGCCTTGCACATCATGGGCGTCGAGGATCGGTCGCCAGCGCCGCGCCAGCTCCGCGAAGGCTTCCTCGATCAGCCCGGCCGGGCGCTGCGGCCAAGGGTAGAGATAAGGAAAGGCCAGCGCCCCGGTAAAGCCGACCGTCGTGTCGAGCCCGAGGTTGCGCGCGGCGCGGGCGGCGAGCATCAGCTGCTCGACTGCCCAGGCCTGCCGCGCCGCGGGCTTGCCATGCGTGGCCTGCGGCGCGAAAGCGTCGAACGCGAGGTCGTAGGCCGGGTGGACCGCGACCAGCTGCCCCAGGAGATGGGTCGACAGCTCGGTGATCTCGACCCCCGCGTCGGCGCAAATGCCGCGCAGCTCGTCGCAGTAGGTCTGGCTCTCGGCTGCCAAGCCGAGATCGAACAGCCGCGCGTCTGTGCAAGGGATCTGCACGCCGCGATAGCCCAGCCCCGCCGCCCATTTGGAGATGTTCTCCAGCGTGTCGAACGGTGCCTCGTTGCCTGCGAATTGTGCCAGGAACAGCCCTGGCCCCTTCATCCTGCCCATGTCGATCCTCCCATTTTACTGCGGCTCAGCCGGCCTTGTCGCTCAGCATTTCGAGGTGCCGGATCTCGACCGGGCGGGCGAGCAACTCGCCCTGCCGGTCGAAGAGCGGCTTGAGATGCGGCTTGGTCAGATGCGCGTCGAGATCCTGAAGCGTTGTCCAGTTCTCGTAGAACACGAAGACGCAAGGGTCCTTGGCATCAACGTGGAAATCGTAGTTCAAGCAGCCCGCCTCGGCCCTCGTGGGCTCGACCTGCGCATGCAGGATCTCCTGCAGCTCGGCCCGGGTGTCGGGCTTCGCCACGACGGTTCCGATGATTGTGCAACCTGGTTTCATGGCTCAGTTCCTTTTCTGACTCAGCGCCACGGCGAGAATGATGATGCCGCCACGCGCGATCAGCTGCTGGCTGAACTCGAGGCCCATCAGGATCAGGCCGTTGTTGATCAGGCCGATCATCAGCGCGCCTACGATGGTACCGATGACGGTGCCGTAGCCGCCGAAGAGGCTGGTGCCGCCGAGTACCGCCGCAGCGATCACCGACAGCTCGTCGCCTTCGCCGAGCTGGAACCGCCCCGACTGCAACCGGCCCGCATAGAGCATTCCGGCAAGGGCCGCAGCCATCGAGGAGATCACGAGAACCCGGAACTTCACCGAGCTGGTGTCGATCCCCGAGTAGCGCGCCGCGGTCTCGCCGCCGCCGGTAGCGAGCACGCGCCGACCGAAGGTCGTCCGCTTGAGAACGAAATGGCCGACCGCACCGAGCCCGAGCATCCACAAGAGCAGCACCGGCACGATGCCGATGGAGCCGCCGCCGAACAGCCACGAGTAGCCGGGGTTGATGATCGGCACGGCGGCGGTGCCGCTGATCCACATCGCGACGCCTTTGGCGATGCCCATCATTGCGAGCGTGGTCAGGAACGACGGAATGCCGATCCGGGTGGTCAGGAGCCCGTTGAAGACGCCGACCGCGATGCCTGTGGCCAGACCGGCGGCGACGCCGAAGAAGATGCCGCCCGCGGCGATCGCCATCGCCGCCGTGACCGAGGCGAGCCCCGCCACCGCGCCCACCGAGAGATCGATTTCCCCCGACGAGAGCACGAAGGTCATGGCGATCGCCATGACCGCGATCATCGCCGTCTGCCGCACGATGTTGAGCAGGTTGTTGGGGTTGAGGAACCCCTTGTCGTTCAGCGTCAGCGCGAAGATCGCGAAGATCACGCAAAGCCGATATAGATGATGTATTGACGCCAGTTGGTCAGGCCGAAGCGGGCGGCGACCCCGGAAACGTGAATGCTATCGCTGGTGGACATGGCGCACTCCCTGATGCTTCAGGGCCTCCTGAATGTGAAATTGGAGTTTCTGCTCGGCCGACTGGAGCTGGTGCATCGTATCGTCGGCCGGAAGATCCGGATCGTCGAGGTCGTGGCGCGCGAAGCTGCTGACCGCACGGCCTTCGGACATCACCAGGATGCGGTCGCAGGCGGTCAGCAGCTCGCTAAGTTCGGAGGAGATCATCACGATGGCCTTGCCGGCCCGAGCCAGCTCGCGGACGAGCCGGATGATCTCGGACTTCGACCCAATG
The DNA here is from genome assembly GCF_000466965.1 of Limimaricola cinnabarinus LL-001. Lineage (GTDB taxonomy): Bacteria > Pseudomonadota > Alphaproteobacteria > Rhodobacterales > Rhodobacteraceae > Limimaricola > Limimaricola cinnabarinus. The sequence continues at coordinate 8,601 of NZ_BATB01000073.1, read as the reverse complement.
TCGATGCCCGCCGTGGGTTCGTCGAGCACGAGGATGTCGGGATCGGCGGCGAGCCACTTGCCGATCACCACCTTCTGCTGGTTGCCGCCCGAGAGCGTGCCAACCGCGTGATCGCGCGAGGCGGTCTTGATCGCGAGCCGTTCGATCTGGTGATCGGCCACCTCCTCGACGGCGCGGCGACTAACGACGCCGCTGGACGACACCCGGTCGAGCACCGCCATTGACAGGTTGGCGGCCACCGAATGGGTGGCGATGATACCTTGGGTCGCGCGCGCCTCGGGCACCAGCGCGATGCGCGCGCCGATGGCATCGCGCGGGCTGCGGATCTCGATCGGCGTGCCTGCGACCTTGATCTCGCCCGCCGTGCTGGGCTCGATCCCCGCGATGACCCGGGCGAGCGAGGAGCGGCCCGAGCCGAGCAGCCCGGCTAGCCCTACGACTTCCCCGCGATGCACGGTCAGGCTGACATCACACGGCTTGTGACGGCCCGAAACGCTGACCAGCTCCAAGAGCGGCTCACCGATCTCGACCTGCTCGCGCGCGACATCCGACAGGCCGCGCGACCGCTTGCCGACGATGTGCTCGATCATCGTGTCGATCGGTAGCTCCGACAGCGGCGCGGTGATCACGTGTCGCCCATCGCGCAGGATCGTGGCGCGGTCGGCGATGCGGGCGATCTCATCCATGCGGTGCGAGACGTAGATGATCGCCACACCGCGATCCTTGAGCTTGCGCAAGAAGGTGAAGAGCCGCTCCACGTCCGACACCGACAGCGCCGTCGATGGCTCGTCGAGCACCAGCACCCGCGCTTCCTGGCTGATCGCCTTGACGATCTCGGTGAGCTGGCGCTGCCCGGCACCGAGATCGGCGACGAGCGCCCGGGGGTTCACGTCGACCTCGAGCATCTCGAACAGCGCGCGCGCCTTCTTTTCGGCGGTGCGGTCGTCGATCAGCCCGAGGCCGGTCTTAGTCTCGCGCGTGAGAAAAACGTTCTGCGCGACGCTCAGCGACGGGACAAGACTCATCTCCTGAAAGATCATCGCCACCCCCGCCTGCCGCGCCGCCTCCGGCGAGGGGTGGGTGATCCGCTGGCCGCAGATCTCGATCGTGCCGGCATCCGGCGCATGCACGCCGTTGAGCACTTTCAAGATCGTCGACTTGCCCGCGCCGTTGCCGCCCAGAAGCGCGTGGACCTCGCCGGCCTCGACCTCGAAGTCGACCCCGGCCAGCGCCCGCACACCGCCGAACTGCTTGGCAATGCCGCGCATCACCACCGCCTGCGGCGCGGCGGTCACGTCTTCACCTTTACCCATTGCTGCGTCTCCCCGGACTCGATCAGCGCATCGGCGACCAGCTCGGTCAGGTAGCCATCCGCGAAGTTGGGCGAGGGCTGCACCCCCGTGGCGATCGCCTTGAACAGATCATAGCACTCGACGATCTTGGTCTCCGAGTAACCGATGCCCAGCGCCGGGATCGGCCAGAGCCCCTCGCCGTAGGGATGCGCCGGCCCGCTGTAGACGGTGCGGAAGCCGCGCGCGTCGGCCGGATCGCTGTTGAACATGACGCGCAGCTCGTCGCGGCGCTCATAGTTGAACAAGATCGAGCCTTCGGTGCCGTGGATCTCGAAAGTGATGAAGTTGTTGCGGCCGTAGCCGTTGCGCGTGGCCTCGAGCGAGCCAATGGCTCCGTTTTCAAACTTCAGCAGCGACACGACCTCGTCGTCGACGTCGACCGTAGCACGCTCCGCATTGGCGTTCTTCTCGCTGGCGCCGAGCTTGTCCTGCCCTCCGGCCTGCACCGGCCGTGTCGTCACGTAGGTGGGCGTCATCGCGGTGACAGCCGAGATCGGCCCGACGAGGTAATGCGCCAGATCGACGACATGGGTGCCGATATCGCCGATGGCGCCGGACCCGGCGATCTTTTTCTGGAAGCGCCAAGAGAGCGGCCCGTCGGGATCGGCCGACCAGTCCTGCAGGTAAGTGCCGCGGAAGTTGAGAATCTTTCCGATCCGGCCCTCTTCGATGTATTTCCGCGCCAGCGCCACAGCGGGGGTGCGGCGGTAGTTGAAGGCGACCATGTGGATCACGCCGGCCTTCTCGACCGCGTCGAGCATCTCCCGCGCTTCCTCGCCGCCGCGCGCCAGAGGCTTCTCACAAATGATGTGCTTGCCTGCCTTGGCCGCCGCGATGGCGATCTCGGCATGGACGTTGTTGGGGGTGCAGATGTCGACCACGTCGATATCGTCGCGGTTCACAACCGCGCGCCAGTCGGATGAGGCCTCGTCAAAGCCGAAGCGCTGGCGAGCGTCCTCGGCCAACTCGTCGGTGACGTCGACGACGACCTTGCGGTGCGGGATCGCCGGGGCGGGCCAGAAGAACATCGGCATTGATGCGTAGGCCATGGCATGGGCCTTGCCCATAAAACCGCCACCGATCATCGCCACATTGAGCGTCTTGGTCATGTGTCTAACTCCGGAAGATATGGGAAGGCGGGACCGGCCCACGCGGAGCCGTCACCGCGGCGACGGGCGGGCGCGTGGCCTGCCCGTCGCGCTCGATCAGTTCATGCTGTTCTGGATGTTGGCCGTGGCGTCGGCACGGTAGACCGTCTGCCAGGCATCGAGCAGCGTCTCGCGCGTGACCGGCAGCGCCGGCAGTGCGACGAAGGCGGGCGCCTCCTTGTCCAGAAGGCCGTAACCCGCGAGCGTCGCCTCGGCGACGCCTTGGTCGAACGGCCGCTGTGCTCCGAGGCCTTTGACGAAGCCGCCCTGCGCCATGTTAATCGCGACGTTCTCGCCCAGATCGATGGTGGTGATGACCAGATCGTCGCGCCCCGCGACCCGCGCTGCCGAGATCACGCCCTCGGCCGGCACATCCCAGACCGCCCAAATCGCATCGAGATCGGGGTTCGAGGTCAGCATCGCCGAGGCGACCTTGTCGGCGTCGCCGGTGAAATCCGGCCCGCCGATGCCCTGCTCGGCCACGATTTCGATACCTGGATAGTCTTCCGCAACCGTCGCCTTGAAGGCGTCGTAACGCTGCCGCGTGACGAAGAAGTCGGCCGCGTGGTAGACCAGCCCGACCTTGCCCTCACCCTCGAGCGCCTTGGCCAGCAGATGCGCCGAGGCGACGCCGTTGCCGTAGTTGTCTGCCGAGACGACCGAAACGTAGTCCGTGCCGGCCTCAAGCCCCGGGGGGGTGTTCTCCATGAAGACCAGCGTCACACCTGCATCTGCGGCCGCCTTGTAGGCCGAGGCCGTCGCGGCGGGATCGGTCGGCACCGAGACGATGATATCGGGCTGCTGCGCCAGAACGGTCTCGATATCCGCGACCTGCTTCTCGGGCTTGAAGCCGGCATCCGTGACGGCGATCACCTCGATCCCCATCTCTTCGAACCGGTTGCGCAGCCCGTCGACCTGCGCGCGCGACCAGTCATTGCCGCCATAATGCATCACGATCGCGGCGGTGGCGTTCATCTCCCTGATCCGTGTGAGCTCTTCGTCCGAGAGCGACAGCTCCGTGGCCGGGGTCGCCGTCTCGCCGTTTGGGCCTTTGGACAGCACCTCGGATTGCAGCGCCGCAAGCGCCGCGTCGGGATCGGCAAGCACCGGTGCGGCCAGCACGCCGGCGGCCACGAAAGCCGCGGCGGCGACGCGGCCGAGGTTGTTGATGATGGTCATATTCGGGTCTCCCTCCCTTTGTGCGCGAACCCTCTCGTCCGCGCGTGTCGTCCTGCGGGTCAGGCCGTTTCCAGCCGGTCCTCCAGATATTGCCGACTTGCCTGCGCCCCGGCGCGGGGGTCGTCCCATGCGTCCAGCTCGACCGTCACCCAGCCGTCGTAGCCGGTCTCGAGCAGCGCCTCGATGATCGGGCCGCTGTCGAGATCGCCGCGGTCCAGCGGCGTGAAGGCGAAGGGCTCTTGCTGCCAGCCCTTGAGATGGACGTAAGAGATCCGCTCGCGATGCTCGCGGATCATCTGTGCGGGATCGCCGCCGGCGGCGGCGAGATGCGCGGTGTCGGGACAAAAATCGATCGAGGTTTCGCCGAAGATCCGGCGCACCTGCTCGGGGCCTTCGACGATCGTCGTCAGGTGCGGGTGGTAATGCGCCTTGAGACCACGCTCGCGAGCGATGCCCACGATGCGCTCGAGCGCCGCGCCGAGCTTCGCGTGATCGCCGTCGCGCGCCCCCCCTGCCCGCTTGGCTCCGCCGCCGATGACGAGATGCGGCGCGCCGATCTCGGCCGTGCGGTCGGCGACGCGGCGAATGCGGTCGAGCTCTTCGTCGAGAATGTCATTGAAGATGAAATTCCCGCCCGAATAGGCCGCCACCAGCGACAGCCCGTGCTTTTCGAGCAGTGTGCGGAACGCCTCCCCGGAATGGTCGAGAAGGTTGCCATCGAAGACCTCGACCCCCTCATAGCCAGCCGCCGCGATATCCGCGAAAGCGCGGTCCATGTCCGCAAAGGTGCGGTAGGTCAGTTCGGATACCGAGGTCACGCCAACCGCGTTACCGCCGAGCGGGCCCCAGCAATTCGCCTGATAGGCAAGCTTCCATCTCGTCATTTTCATCTCCCTCGGCCGCCGGGCCGTCCCAGACGCAGGTCAATGCCGAGCCCTCCAGCCCGGTGCGGGGGTCTCGCCCCCGCCCTCTTCCCTTGCGTTAGCCGACAAATAAGCGAGCAAAATACCCAAGTCAACATTTTATAAGCACAACACGTCGTACTTTTGCATATTTTACGCATAAGAAGAATATTGCTACGCCTAAAGGCGTCGTGTATTTCTGCGCCATCGGCAGAACTGGATGCGAGATGCCCAGAAAAAGCACCGACTCACACAGTGATTCGCCCTTTGGTGGATCGCGGAGCGCCGAGGGGCGCACCGGCAGACACCGTGCGGTAGCCGGTGCCTGACAGCGGCATGGTCGAGACGAGCCGGCCAAAGCGCGGCAAAGGGCGGCCACGCAACGCCGACGGTGCGGCGCAGAGCTTGGGCACGATCCTCAACCTCGTGCGCACCGGCGCCGCGCACACGCGTCAGGAGCTGGAGCGCGAGAGCGAGCTAGGCCGTGCCATCGTCGCCGACCGGCTCGCTACGCTCAGTGAGATCAAGCTGGTCGACGAAAGCGCGCTGGCCGAGGCCAGCGGCGGCCGCGCGCCTCGGCTGGTGCAGTTCAATGCGAACCGGGCGCGGATCCTGGTGGCCACGCTCGACCAGACGGCGCTCGGCGTCGGCATCGCCGATATTTCGGGCCGGCTGATCACAGAACACCATGAGGCAATGGACCTCAGCGCCGCACCCTCTGCGACGGCGGAACGGCTCGGCACGCTGTTCGAATGGCTGCTTGCAAAGGACGAACACTCGGCACCGCTCTGGGGACTTGGCATTTCGGTGCCAGGCCCGGTGCAGTTGTCGCCCGGCGACGATTTCCTGCAGGCGACGCCGACATTCCTGCCCGCATGGGAGGGCTTTCCGCTGGTCGAGCAGCTCGCTCGACGCTTCGGCGTGCCGGTCTGGATGCGCAGTAGCGTCGAGACGATGGCCATGGGCGAGCTGCATGCCGGCGCGGCACCGGCATCAACGAGATGCTCTTCATCAAGGTCGGCAAGCGGATCGGCGCGAGCTTCGTCTTCGACGGCAAGCTCTATCGCGGCGCGCAAGGGGCGGCAGGATTGATCGGCCATCTGCCACGGGCGGCGGGCGGCCGGACCGCCTCGCTCGACGTGCTGGCCGGGAGCGACATGATCGCCCGCGACGGCCTTGCCGCCGCGCAGGCCGGCACCAGCCCCGCGCTGGCCGACATCCTGAACCGGGGCGGCGAAATCACCGCGATCGAGGTCGGCCAAGCCGCGCAGGTCGGTGATCCGGTCAGCATGGAGATCATGTCGCGCAGCGGTCACCTGATCGGCCAATTGGTTGCCACGCTCGCCAACATGCTCAACCCGTCGCTGATCGTGCTGAGCGGCTCGATCGCGCAGACCAACGACATTCTCCTCGCGGCGGTGCGCGAGGCGGTCTACGGCGAATCGCACCCCCTCGTGACGCGCGACCTGCGGATAAGTGCCTCGCGGATGGGCAGCTCTGCCGGGCTCGTCGGCGCCGCCAAGGTCGTGAGCGAGGCGCTGTTCGACCCGAGCTTCCTTCGCGAATGGGTCACACACGGCGCCCCGACGGCGATGCCTCGGCTTTCGGCTGCGCTCGACCGGATGGGCAAGACGGCGATCGGCGCGCCCGCTTCGCCCCCCGCCGCCGCCGCGCCGCCCGGTGCATAATGACCTGAACAGGGAAGACCAAAGATTATGTCGATAAGCGGACTGGGCCCCCACGGCGAACGCGCCGCGCCGCCGAGCCGGCTGAGCCTGACACTCGACGACGTCACCGCCTCTCGCGACAGGCGGTTCCGGGTGGCCGTCGTGCTTCATACCGGCGAGAGCGACTGGTCCCGCCAGCAGCTCGCCGGGATTGCCGGGACCTTGGGCGACTGCGGCGTCATCATGGGCGAGGTCGTCGATTGCGGCTTTCGGGCCGCGACCCAGATCGCCGCGCTCGAACGGCTGAGCCACGAGGGGCTCGACGCGATCATCTCGATCCCGGTGGCGAACGCCGCGGTGGCCGAGGCGCATCGGCAGGTGTCCCGCGCCGGAACACGGCTCATCCTGCACGACAACGTGCCCACGGGCATGTTGCCGGGCGCGGATTACACCTCGCTTGTCTCGGCCGACAATTTCGGTCTGGGGCTGATCGGCGCCAAGCTGCTCTCCGACAGGATCGCGCAGGGCGGCGAGGTAGGGCTGATGACCTACGGCGTCGACTTCTACGCCACGAACGAGCGCGAGATCGCCTTCGGGCGCTGGATAGTGGCCAATCGCCCCGATCTGAAGCTACGGACGATCCGCTTCCCGTCACTGGGGGCAGTTCGCGAAACCACTTTGTCGATGATCGAGGAAAGCCCCGACCTTGCAGGGCTCTTCGTGGTTTGGGATACGCCGGCAATGGAAGCCGTGGCCGCACTGAATACGATCGGGCACGACATGCCGGTCACCACCGTCGATCTTGGCCGCGATGCAGCGATATGTCTGGCACAAGACAATCACATTGTAGGCATCGCCGCGCAGCAGCCGTTCCGACAGGGCGTCGCCGTCGCGGAAGCGACGATACTTTCTCTTTTAGGGCGCGCAGTTCCGAGTTGGATCGCCCTGCCCGGACTTGCCGTTACGAAGGCCAACGTGGCTGATAGCTACCAGACCGTTTGGCGCACGCAAGCGCCGCAGGAGATCCTCTCTGCCCTGTGACACACAAAGCCGCCATGCGGCCCCTTCAGTGCGCTGCATCGTGGCGGCCCTCCCCTTCAGGAGGTGGCGGCATTGCCATGGAAACCTGCCCGCATGTTAGAAGGGTCATTGCTTTATCTGCTGGGTTCGCTTGACGCTCAGTGATTCACGGCTACCCTACAGGGACGTCATACACGCAGCGCTCGCTCGAATTTCTAAAGAATATTCAGTGCCTTGGGCATCGTGAGAAATTCACTGGGGCTCCTACCACCCCAGCCATGAATCCTAAAAATTACATACTTTCCAATGGGATAGCCGTTGATCAAGCGGCCAGCCTCCCGTCTCCACGCGGTCGTGGTTCACAAACTGGTTCACATGGCCGCAACACGCGACCTCGGAACCCGGGCCGAAGATGGGGTCTTCATCTCGTCCGTAGAAATCTCGTCTTCTACTTCCGGCGCCGCTGGCCTCAGTCCCTTCGTGACGTCGGGGCACCCGAGTTCCTCTCCGTCTCGCTTCGAACCGAAATCCTCGCCGAGGCGGTGAAACGGTCGGCAGACCTGCTCACCCTGATCGAAGCAGGAGAGCGGAAAGTGACGGCTAAACTGACATGGGCGCCCGTGAGTGAATGGCGGGCCAAGGTCATGATCCGGGAGATGGTTCGGGCCAGCGTCGCGACGATGTTGGCGCGGCTCGAGGCCCCTTTCGACGCGGACGAGAGCCGTGGCTACATTGCTGGCTGCGAGCAGAAGCGGCAGACCGTAGATAACGCCCTTCGAATGCGCGACTGGTCAGTGGCGGCGGAGCTGGGCGCTTCTGCCGCCTCGCTTGTCGGGCTGGACGATGACACCTTGGCGCTTCCATCCATTGCGCATGAAATCTTGATCAAAACACGCTCTCTGCTGGATGTCGCTCTTCAGGTCGAAGACAGCTGTGACGATCCCTTGGCGCTGGGCGGGCATCTGCTCGAAACGGTCGGCTTAGCACCCGAACGGAAATCTCTCCTGCCGCCAATGACATTAACACAGGCGATCGAAAAGGCTTCCGAGGAAGCCCCATCCGACGTCGAGACCAAAATCCGGGCCGTCGGAACTCTGGCACTGTCGTTCTTCGGCGACGTGCCGGTATCCATGTTGTCCCACGACCAATGCGTCAACTTCTTGCAGTTCGTCTGGAACATGCCCAAGAACTGGGGGCAGCTTCATGGGAAAAACCGCTTCGAAAGCATCGGCAAGAGTTGCGACCCGCGGCAGCTCAAGAAAGAGGCCGACGAGAGCGACAAGGCCATCATCGCCGGGATCGTAGCTGACACAACTGTTGGCTGTCACCGAGA
>NZ_BATB01000074.1 GCF_000466965.1 Limimaricola cinnabarinus LL-001 | reverse complement strand
GCGCCGACCTGTCGCGCCTCGCCCGGCGCGCCCCGGGCGACAGGCTGCGCTTTGCCGCCGTCACCGTCGAGGAGGCCGAGGCGGCGGCGCGCGACCGCCGCGCCGCGCTCGACCGGATCGCCGAGAGCGTCATCCCCGCCAATGCAGGAAGGGTCGATCCGCGCGCGCTGTGGCGGGCCAACCTCGTAAGCGGCGCGGTCGACGCGCTTTGCCCCGATCATTTCCCGCATCACCCCGAACCGGAGGGCCGTCCGTGAAGATCAACCTCAACGCCGATCTCGGCGAAAGCTTCGGTGCCTATGTCATCGGCAATGACGAGGATCTGCTCGGCGTGGTCGGCGCGGCCAATATCGCCTGTGGCTTTCACGGCGGCGACCCGGTGGTGATCGCCCGCGCCATCGCCCGGGCCAAGGAAACCGGCACCAGCATCGGCGCGCATCCCGGCCATGCCGATCTGCAGGGGTTCGGCCGCCGCGCCATGACGCTCTCGGTCGAGGAGCTGCGCCTGTCGGTGATCTACCAGGTTTCGGCGGTGGCGGGCATGGCCCGCGCGCTCGGCCACCCGATCAGCCATGTCAAACCGCATGGCGCGATGAACAACCAGGCCTGTGCCGACCGCGCCATGGCCGACATCATCGCCCGCGCCGTGGCCGAAACCGATCCCGACCTGATCCTGCTGGCCCCCGCCCTGTCTCAACTGGCCGCTGCGGGCGAGGCGGCGGGGCTCCGGGTCGCGCTCGAAATCTTCGCCGACCGGACCTACGAGGCCGATGCCAGCCTGACCCCGCGCAGCCGATCGGGATCGGTGTTGCACGGACAGGCCGAGGCGCTAGCGCATGTGAAGCGGATGATCGAGGCGGGCGGCATCATCACCCGCGAAGGCGCGGTGTTGCCGACGCCGTTCCATTCGATCTGCGTGCATGGCGATGGGGCCGAAGCCCTCGACACCGCGCGCGCGCTCCGCGAAGAGCTTGCCGATTGGGGCCACACCCTCGTCACGCTGCCCGAGGCGGTAGCGCGATAGGGCGCAGGCCCAAGCTCCATCCGCTCAGTTTGCTCGGGCGAATGGCCCTCTGGCTCGCGGGGCAGACGGTCCAATCCGTCTCGCTCAAGTCCGGCGCGCCACGCCCGGGCCGGGGAAGGCTTGTCGCAGCGGCCCTCGCCAAGTGACCGCGTTGATTCCAATTGGCAATGGCGGCGCAGCGCAGCCGCCCCGTTCAAGCCGTTCGGGACCACACCGTCACGGATCAAATTACTTTTCGATTTGAATGTTTCATTTAATGAAGTATATCGCCGCCGACTCGCAAGCTGCAGAGAGGCGAAATGACCGAGATCGACGAGATCGATGGCGGACGCGGTGACATGCTGCTCGGCATCATGCTGCTTTACTGGGCACTGCACGAGCGGCTCGAATGCGCCGAACCCGACCTGTCCAAGCAGGAGCGGCTGACGCTGCTGCGGCTGTCGCGGCCAAGCCGGATGGGCGATCTCGCCCGGCGGATGCAGGCTCTGCCCTCGACCCTCACCGTCGTGGTGGACGGGCTCGAGTCGCGCAGGCTGGTCCAGCGCCACCGCGACCCCGAGGATCGCCGCGCCTGGCTGATCGATCTGACCGAGACGGGCCGCGCCCGCCGCCAAGAGATGCTCGCCGAGGCCGACCGGGCGCTGCGCGACGCCACCGGCCTGCCCGAGGCCGACCTCGACATTCTGGGCGATCTGCTCACCCGCATCCGCCTTCACATCAAGGCCGAAGGACTGCCGAAAGGACTGCCGTTTTGACCCGCTTCCTCCCCCCTCTCGTGGTGCTGGCGCTGCTCGCCACGCCGGGCGCCGCGCAACAGGCCGAGGCCGACGCGGCCCCCCGTCCTGTCAAGCTGATGACGCTCGGCACCGAAGACACCGGGCTCACCCGCGAATTCTATGGCCAGGTCGCGGCGCGTCAAACCGTCGATCTCGCCTTCCAGATCGGCGGCCAGCTGGTCGAGTTTCCCGTGCTCGAAGGCAGATCATCCGCGAGGGCGACCTCGTGGCCCGGCTCGACCCCGAACCCTTCGAGCTGGCGTTCGAGCAGGCCGAGCTGCGCCAGGCGCAGGCCGAGCGCGACCTCGACCGTCTGAACCAGCTCAGCCGCTCCACCGTGAGCGAGGCGGCGCAGGAAGAATCGCGCACCAATGCCGCCTTGGCGCAGGTGGCGCTGCGCGACGCCGAGCGCGCGCTGTCGAAGGCGCGGCTCGACGCCCCCTTCGAGGCGCTGGTGGCCGAGCGGCTGGTCGCCAATTTCACCACCGTCTCGGCGGGCACGCCGATCGTGCGGCTGCACGACATGTCCGAGCTGCGCGTCGAGGTCGAGGTCCCCGAGATCCTGTTCCAGCGCGCCGGGCGCGACCCCGATGTCGAGATCACCGCGCGCTTTCCCGGCATGAGCGACAGCTACCCGCTCGAGATCCGCGAATTCACCTCAGACGCGACGGCGGTGGGCCAGAGCTTCGGCCTGACGCTGGCCTTCGCTGCCGAGACCGCGCCCGACGTGCTGCCCGGCTCCTCGGTCACCGTGACGAGCCGTCTCGACGGCATGGCGGGCGGCCTGCCGGTGCCGCCCACCGCGCTGGTAGGCGATCTCGACGGTACTGTCGAGGTGATGGTGTTCGAGCCGGGCGAGACCCCCGACCGGGGCCGCGTGGCGGCCCGCGAGGTCGAGATCGAGATCGCCGATGACGGCGGCTTTCTCGTGACGGGTGGCGTCGAGCGCGGCGCCGAGATCGTCGCCGCGGGCGCCGCAGCACTCGAAGACGGCCAGGCGGTGCGCCGCTTTGCCGGCTTTCCGAAGTAAGGACCGCCCATCATGACCATCGCACGCGCCTCCATCGAAAAGCCGATCCTGACCTGGCTGCTGATCCTGGGCTGCCTCTTCGGCGGCATCTGGGGCTTTGCCACTCTGGGCCGTCTCGAAGACCCCGCCTTCACCATCAAGCAGTCGGTGATCGTCACCTCCTATCCCGGCGCCTCGGCCGAGCAGGTCGCCCGCGAGGTGTCCGAGCCGCTCGAATCCGCGATCCAGAAAATGGGCGAGATCGACCGGATCACCTCGACCAACCGCCCCGGCGTGTCGCTGATCGAGGTCGAGGTGAAATCGACCTATGGCGGCGAGGAGCTGCCCGGTATCTGGACCAAGCTGCGCGCGCGGGTGCGTGACGCGGCGCGCGACCTGCCTTCGGGCGTGGGCGAGCCGCTGGTCAATGACAGCTTCGGCGACGTGTTCGGCCTCTACTACGCCGTTACCGCGCCGGGCTATTCCGACGCCGAGATCCACCGCCTTGCGACATGGCTGCGGCGCGAGCTGCTCGCGGTCGAGGGCGTGGCGGATGTGGAGCTTGCGGGGCTGCCGGAAGAGGCGATCTTCGTGGAGCCGGAGCTGGCGCTTCTCGCGGCGCAGAACCTGCCCGCCGAGTCGCTGGTCGGAGCGCTCGCATCGGCGGATTCGGTGGTGCCCGCGGGCTCGGTCGACACCGCCGGGCGGCGCGTGCGGATCGCCGCACCCGAAGGCTCCGACAGCGTCTCCGAGATTTCGGGCCTCTCGGTCGGGGTCGGCGGCGAGATCCTCAACCTCTACGACGTGGCGCAGGTGCATCGCGGACGGGTCGAGCAGCCTTCGCTGATCCTGCGCCATGACGGCACCGAGGCCTTCACCTTCGGCGTGGCGGGCCTCGCCACCGAGAACATCGTCGCCGTCGGCCACCTCGTCGACGACCGCCTTGCCGAGCTGTTCGACGAGATCCCCGCCGGGGTCGAGCTGAACCCCATCTACCAACAGCATCTGGTGGTCGAGGAGGCGTCGAACGCCTTTTTGGTGAACCTCGCCATGTCGGTCGCCATCGTGGTGGCGGTGCTGGCTCTGTTCATGGGCTGGCGCGCCTCGGTGGTGGTCGGCGTGACCTTGCTGCTCACCGTGGTCGGCACGCTGTTCTTCATGGCCATCTTCGCGATCGAGATGGAGCGCATCTCGCTCGGCGCGCTGATCATCGCCATGGGCATGCTCGTGGACAACGCCATCGTCCTGGCCGAGGGAATGCAGATCTCCATGCAGGGGGGCAAACCCTCGCGCGAGGCGGCGACCGAAACCGCCGGCAAGACGCAGATCCCGCTCTTGGGCGCCACGGTGATCGGCATCATGGCCTTTGCCGGCATCGGGTTGTCACCCGACGCGACGGGCGAGTTCATGTTCTCCCTCTTCGCCGTCATCGGCATCTCGCTGCTGCTGAGCTGGGTGCTTGCGATCACGGTGACGCCGCTCTTGGGTCACTACTTCTTCAAGCGGGGTACGGCGGGTGGCGCGGGGGCCTATGATGGCGCGCTGTTTCGCGGCTATGCCGCCGTGCTGCGCGGCGCTATCAAGGGCCGCTGGCTGGTGATCCCGGCGCTGCTGGCGATCACGGTGGTCAGCTATGCGGCTTCGGCCAGGTCCGGCAGCAGTTCTTTCCCAACTCCAACACGCCGCTGTTCTTCGTGCATTACAAGCTGCCCCAAGGCAGCACGATCCAGCAGACCTCGGAAGATCTGGCGCTGGTCGAAGAATGGCTGGCGACACGCGACGAGGTCGTCTCCTACACGAGCTATGCCGGTCAGGGCGCGACCCGCTTCATGCTCACCTATGCCGCCGAGAGCGCCAACCCGAGCTATGGTCACATGATCATCCGGACCAAGGACATCTCGACCATCCCGGCCCTGCAGGAGGAACTCGAGGCGTTCGGCCGCGAAGCCCTGCCCGCGGGCGAGTTCCGCACCCGACGGCTGGTCTTCGGCCCCGGCGGCGGCGATCCGATCGAGGTGCGCGTCTCGGGCCCCGACCCGGCCGTGCTGCGCGAGGTCGGCGACGAGGTGATCGAGGTTCTGCGCGCCGCCTCGCCCGACATCCTCGATCCGCGCACCGACTGGCGCGAGCCCGAGTTGGTGCTGCGCCCCGATTACGCCACCGACCGCGCGCAGAGCGCCGGCATCAGCCGCGACGACGTGGCCAACGCGCTGCGCTTCGCCACTGACGGCGTCTCCAGCGGCGTTTACCGAGAAGGCGAGCGGCTGATCCCGATCACCGTGCGGCTGCCGCGCGATGCCACCTCCGACCTGCGCGACCAGCCGGTCTGGTCCGAAACCGGCCAGCATTTCCTGCCGATCGAGCAGGTGATCGACGGTCTCGGTCACGAGGTGCAGAACACGCTTGTGCATCGCCGCGACCGGGTGCCGACCCTCACCGTCGGCGCCGACATCCCACCCGAACGCACCGCCGCCGAGGTGTTCACGCAGGTGCGCGCGGCGGTCGAGGCGATCGAGGTGCCGCCGGGCTACGCGCTTGACTGGGGCGGCGAATTCGAGGCCTCGGGCGATGCGCAGGAAAGCCTCGGCAAGCAGCTTCCGCTGTCGCTTCTGGTGATGGTGCTGATCTCGGTGCTGCTGTTCAACGCGATCAAGCAGCCGGTGATCATCTGGCTCTTGGTGCCGATGTCGGTCAACGGCGTGGCGCTGGGGCTCTTGGGCACCGGCCTGCCCTTCACCTTCACCGCGCTTCTGGGTCTCTTGTCGCTGTCGGGGATGCTGATCAAGAACGGCATCGTTCTGGTCGAGGAGATCGACCTCGTGCGCGCCGAAGGAGTGGAGCTGCGCGAGGCGATCGTGACCGCCTGCGTGTCGCGTCTGCGGCCCGTGGTGCTGGCGGCGGCGACGACGATCCTCGGCATGCTGCCGCTTCTGAGCGATGCGTTCTTCGTCTCGATGGCGGTCACGATCATGGGCGGCCTCGCCTTCGCCTCGGTGCTGACGCTGATCGCCGCGCCGGTGTTCTACTACGTCTTCTTCGCCGGTTCCGAGAGACGGGCGAAGGCGCGCGAGGCCCGAGAGGCGCAGGCAGCACCGTTGCCCGTCTGAACCAGATGGCGGGCGGCGCGCCGCGGCCGCCGCCCGCCACGCCTCACATGCAGGAGGCCAGCACCGTCGGGGGCAGCAATGTCCAGATCGCGGCGACGAGCGCGATCGCGGCGAGAGCGAGGCCGATGCGCCGCATCGCCGGGTCAGGGTCCCGCCACTTCGGCGCGCGCAGCACCACGAGGCACAGCGATTGCACCGCGATGGCCAGGATTGCCGCCCCGATCAGCAGCCCGCGCTCGGACAGGCCGATGGGCGGTCCGGCCCAGCGGCTCGAACACATCAGGCCATGCAGCCCGTAAACGCCGCTGAAGGAGGCGAGCCAGATCGCCAGCGGCAGCGACAGGCGCAGCACCGTGATCATGCCAGCCACCCCGGCAGGCCGACCGCCAACGCCACGACGAGCGACACCAGCACCGCGTAGTCGCACCAGAGCCGCACGATCCGCGCCTCGCCACCGACATGCGCGCCGACATGCCCCGCCTGCCTGCGCGCCCCGAGGAACAGCAGCATCAGGAGTGCCACGGCTGATGCAGCAGCCCGTAGCCGATCAGCACCCAAAGCGTCGCGTCATAGGCATGCGCCGTGGGGTCGGGCACCAGCATCAGGGTCATGACGCCCGTGACGGCCAGCGCGACGAGGCCCGGCGCGGCGAACAGCAGGGCCGCGCCCGGACGCCAGCGCGTCCCGAGAGCCGTCAACGCCGCCCCCGCCAGCGCCGTGAGGCCGATGCCGAGGCCCGGTTCGGCAAAGTTCGGCGGCGGCCAGTTCGGCGCGATGGTCCACAAGAAGACATATCCGAAGAGCAGCGAGCCGAAGAAGGTGCCGTTCGCCAGCAGCAGGAAGATCGACCCCCACCAGCCCGGCGGATCGGCGGTTTCGGCCGCCGTCAGCAGATCCGGGCCGCGCCCCACCGGCAAGGGGCCCTCGCGCGTCGTGCCGCCAAGGCTCCAGACCCAGTAGAGCGCGCAGGCGATGACACCCGAGGCCGAGATCGGCACCAGCCAATAGGTCTTGAGCAGCATGCCGAGAAAGAACAGGCCGGTGATTGCCGACATCAGCATCGGCAGGGCCGTGTTGCCGGGAAAGACGGTGATGTAACGCGGCGCGCCGCTGGCGATCTCGACCGAGATCGTCTCGCGGCGAGCGCGGCCCGGATCGCCGAGATAGCCTTCGCCCCGCGCCAGCCGCACCGGAAGTTCGGGGTCGTCATAGAGCGGATCGCGCGAGGTCACATGCGGCAGGCTGGCGAAATTATAGGGGGCCGACGGCGTCGGCATCGCCCATTCCAGCGTCCCCGCCTTCCATGGATCGCGCGACCCGCGGATCGCCACCACCGCGTTGATCACCACGTCGATCAACACCAGCGCGAAGCCGATCGCCATGACGAAGCCGCTGATCGAGGCGATCAGGTTGATCGCCTCCCAGCCTTGGCCCGCCTCATAGGTGTCGATCCGCCGCCGCATCCCCAAAAGCCCGGCCCAGTGCAGTAGCAAAAAGGTGCCGTGAAACCCGAAGAAGACGAGCCAGAAGGCGGTATTGCCGAGCTTGAAGTAGGTCTTGCGCCCGGTGAAATGCGGCATCCAGTAATAGAGCGCCGCCAGCATCGGAAAGACGAAGCCGCCGATCAGCACGTAGTGCAGGTGTGCTACGATGAAGTAGGTGTCATGCGCCTGCCAGTCGAAGGGCACGATCGCCACCATGACCCCGGTGAGGCCGCCGATCACGAAGGTCGCGAAAAAGGCCAGAAGCCACAGCATCGGCAGATGCAGGCTCGGGCGACCCTTGGACAGCGTGCCGATCCACGCGAAGATCTGCACCGCCGTCGGCACCGCCACCAGCGTCGAGGCCGCCGAGAAGAAGGCCAGCCCCATATGCGGGATACCGGTGGTGAACATGTGGTGCACCCAGAGCCCGAAGCTCAGCACACCCAAGGAGACCGCAGCCGCGACGATCCAGCCGTAGCCCATCAATGTGGTGCGTGCCATCACCGGCAGGATGGTCGAGATGGCGCCGGCCGCCGGCAGGAAGATGATGTAGACCTCCGGATGACCGAAGAGCCAGAACAGGTGCTGCCACAAGAGCGCGTCGCCGCCTGCCGCTACCTGGAAGAACGGCATGCCGAAGGCGCGTTCCAGCTCCAGGAGGATCGAGCCGAGGATCAGCGGCGGAAAGCCGGTGAGGATCATCACCGCCGTGACCAGCGCGTACCACGCGAAGATCGGCATCTTCGACAGCGACATGCCCGGCGCGCGGTAGCGCAGCACCGTCACCGTGATCTCGACCGCCGCCGAGATCGCCGAAATCTCGACGAAGGTGATGCCGATCAGCCAGAAGTCCGGGTTGATCCCCGGCGCGCCGATGGTCGAAGACAGCGGCGGATACATGAACCAGCCGCTGTCGGGCGCCACCCCCGCCAGAAGCGAAAATACCATCATCGCGCCGCCGAAGACGTAGCACCAGAAGCCGTAGGCGGTGAGGCGCGGAAAGGCGAGATCGCGGGTGCCGAGCATCTTGGGCAGCAGATACACCGCGAGCCCCTCGAAGAGCGGGATCGCGAACAGGAACATCATGATGGTCCCGTGCATCGTTAAGACCTGATTGTAGTGGTCGGGACCTAGAAAGGCCGAACGCGGGCTCGCCAGCTGCGCCCGGATCAGCATCGCGAGGATGCCGCCCACCACGAAGAAGAACACCGCCACGGCAAGGAACATGCGTCCCAGATCGGTGTGGTTCACGGTGGTGAACCATCCCCTGAGGCCGGGATCCGAGGCCCAGATGCGCGACAGCGCGCGATGACGCCGCAGCGCGTTCATGGTGTCTCTCCCTGCAGAAAAGTCTGCCAGCCTTCGGCGTCATGCGCGATCACCGTGAAGCGGTGATCGCGGTAACCCACGCCGTTGAACTCGGCACTCAGCCCCTCGTAGCGGCCGGGGCGGTCGGCCTCGATCCTGAGAACGTTGACGTGCCCCGGCACCGCGTCGAGCTTGCCCGCGAGACGCGGCACCCAGAAGCTGTGGATCACGTCGATCGAGGTGATCGCCACGTCGACCGGGCGGGCCGCGGGAATGTGCAGCAGGTTCTCGGTCTCGCGCCCCGGCGCATCGGCATAGCCGAAGCGCCATTCCCATTGCCGCGCCTCGGCGCGCACCTCGACCACCTCGGGGCCCGCCCGCGGCAGGAGCCGTTCGCCCACGACGAGGCCGTAACCCAAAAGCGCCACGAGCACGGTGATCGGAAAGGCAAGGCCCAGCCAGACCACGAAGCGCCGCTCGGAGACCTCGCCCGGCGGCCGCCGCCACGCCCAGACGATCAGTCCCGCGACAAAGAGGAAGATCAGCGTCGCGCCGATCAGAAGCACCCACCACAGCGTCGCGATCACCGAGGCCGCCGGTCCCGCTGGATGCACCGTCGAAAGGCTCTTTTCGCAACCGACGAGCAACAGGAGTGTTGAGCCCGCGATACCGCAGCGCAGGAGAGGCCCGGCATGTCTGAAGAGATAGTCAATGAAAAGGAAGAGCTGATCGATCCGATCGCGCAGTCGCCGGGCTATGACGAAACGGAATCCTTCGTCGGCATCTGGGGCCACCCGCTTCACGCGATGAGCGTGGCCTTCCCCGTGGCGCTGACCTTCTGCAATTTCGGCGCCGACTTCCTCTACTGGTGGTCGGGCGAACTGTTCTGGGCGCGCGCGGCGATCTGGGCGGCGGGCACCGCCTTCCTGTTCGGCCTCGCCGCGGGGGCCACAGGCACCGCCGAGCTTCTGATGGTGCCCGGCATTCGCATCCGCGCGCCCGCATGGACCCACTTCGTGATCGCGGTACTGCTCTTGTCGCTTCTGGGGCTGAACTGGGGCTACCGGCTGCAGGGCTACGAGGCGGCGGTGCTGCCCTACGGTATCCTGATGTCGGGCTTCAACGTGCTCGTGGTGATGGTCACGGGATGGCATGGCGGCAAACTCGTCTTCGATTATCGTCTGGGCACGTCGAAAGGCAGCTGATTGCCGCGCGGCTCGGCGAGCCAGCCGGGCACCGGGATCTCGCCAAGCTCCGGCTTGGCGAGCACCAGCGACAGGATCGCGAGGATCGGCACGAGCAGCAGCAGAAGCGGCACCACAGGGTTCGGCGATTGGTGGGAGCCTTCTCGCTCGGCCACCGCGACGAGGACATAGCCGACCCAGACATGGAAGGTGACCAGCAGCGCCACGAAGACCAGCTTGGCGAACATCCATGTCACGAAGACCTCGCGCAGAAAGATGAGCGCCGTTCCCGAGGCGATGGCGAGCACCGCCGAGGGCGTGACGAAATAGGTATAGGCGTAATGCGTGGCGCGGCGGATGCGGCTGTAATCGGCCTGACCGATCGCCGGATCGTGGCGCGACAGCATCAAGGGCAGCGCGAAGAGCCCGCCGCACCATAAAAGCAGCATCCCGACATGCACCGCCTTCAGATGCGGGATCAGCGCGGTCAGCCAGCTCATGCCGCCGACCGCTCCGGTGCCGTGTCCGATGCGCGCCAGCCCCGGCGCGCCACAAGGGCGATAACCGCCAGGTAAGGCAGCATCGCGGGCACCCACATGATCAGGCCGCCAAGCTGCTGGTCCGCGAGCGGCGTGATCCCCCAAGCCAACGGCGCCACCGCGTGCGAGGCATAGAGCTGGGCCGGTGAAAATGTGAGGATCGCGCCCAGAAGTCCCATCTGCATCAGCCCCGCCAGCGCCCAGAGCACCGCCTCGATCGCCGGGCCGCCGGACAGGACCGTGCGCCAGAACAGCGTGGCCGACCCCAGAAGCGTGGCCTGCATGATCCAGTAGACGGCCATGTCGCCAAGCGCGAGGTCATAAGCCGCCGGGATGTGCCAGCCCCACAGCAGCGCGGTCGACAAGAGGAAGGGCAAGGCCGCCGACCCGCCCGCGCGCTTCGCCGGCCAAGCGGCGGCAAGAAGCGGTGCCGCGACGGCCACCAGAAGAACGTGATGCACCACGCGGGCCGAGAAGAGCGCGACCGACATGGCGCAGAGCGGCGACACGAAGGCGACCCCGAGCACCATCACGGCGACCGATCCCGCCCGGCTGTGGCGCAAGGCGACGGCAAGGACCACAAGCCCGGCCAGCAGGACCGGATCGAAGTTCCACGCGGACAGGGCGGCACCGGGCGCGGGCGCCGCGCCACAATAGCTGCCCGGCAGCACCCATTCCGACATCGACCTTCTCCCCCGTGGCCCCGGACGCATCGTCGCGGCGATGCTTTCATCATGGTCTTCTTTCCGGGTAAGCTAGGGCTGCGCACCGCCGCCTCAAACGAATAAGTCGCGGAAATCATGGTCGCCTCCCCTGGACCCGAGTTCCGCTTCCGCCGCCGGTGCCTCAAAGGCACCGATCAGAGGGCGACTTGCGCCGCACCACCCTGAACCGCCACGAAGATACTTACGCGCCACCGGTCGCGGGATGCGTCATGTCGAACTCCTCCGGGGTCGAAATTTGCGTCGCCATGCCTCCGCCGGCGCGCCGGTCGCCTCCTGCGGCTGTCGGGTTGAGGAAGACACGCGCCTTCACCGTAGCAGCCCCGAAGACGAGACGCGGCGGCGCGGGCCGGTCGGGGGGATGGTGTTGAGTGCACGTCGTCGGCTCCTGCGGTTGCCTTGCAGGCAAGCCGTCCAGAGGGGCGCGCCTCCCACGCCTCCATGCGCCTGCTCTTGCCGAACCGATCAGTCCCGCCCGTGTTCCCACGCGCCCGGTCCGTACCCTACCGGACGCGCCTGCGCGTCAGGCGCTCTCCTCCAGCCAGTCCTCGAGCGCATCCAGGGTCCGCTCGGACAGGCCGGGCGCGCCCTTCGACGCCTCCAGCAGGGGGGCAGGCTGCATCCAGCCGCGCCGTCGCGGCCTCCACGTCGAACCCGTCCGCGCGATCGAGCCGATCCAGCTCCTCCCATTCGACCGGGACGCGACCGGGGCCATGAGGCGGGCGCGCAGGCTGTAGGGGGAAATGGCGGTGGCGGCGGTGTCGTTGCGCAACCAGTCGATGAAGACCCGCCCCTCGCGCCGGGCCTTGGACATCGTCGCGGTATAGCGATCCGGCGCGCGGCGCTCGAACCCCTGCGCCACCGCCTGGGCAAAGCCGCGCAGCGTCTCCCAGCCCGCGACACGGCGCAGCGGCACGACGACATGCACGCCCTTGCCCCCCGTCACCATCGGCGCGCAGGAGAGGCCAAGCCGCCGCATCAGATCGCCCATCTCGCGGGCCGCACGCTTCACCTCCTCGAACGCCAGCCCCTCGTCGGGATCGAGATCGAAGACCAGCCGGTCGGGCCGGTCCAGCCGGTCGTTGCGTGCCCCGTGGATATGCACCTCGAGCGTGCCCATCTGCCCCGCGCCCAAGAGCGCGGCCGCGTCCGGCAGGGTGATGTAGTCGGCCTCGCGCCCGCTCGCCTCGGTCAGCCGCACCGTGCCGATGGCGTCGGGAAACCCCTTGCCAGCATGGCGCTGGAAAAAACGTTGCCCGTCGAGCCCCGAGGGCATCCGCACCAGCGCCACCGGCCGGTCGGCGGCATGCTGCATCATCCGCTCGGCGAT
>NZ_BATB01000075.1 GCF_000466965.1 Limimaricola cinnabarinus LL-001 | reverse complement strand
CCAAACTCAGGCATAGCTCGAGAGCCCACCGGAGGAACAGATGGCTCGCTCAGTAGCCGTCTGCGCTTTGTTGCAATCGAAGCTTGGTCCTTGGGCACTGGCCGAAAGCCCGGTCGTGTGATGCCGACGGTCGAAACCAGCAAAGATATAATGTGCATCTCTTCACCTCAGAAAATTTGACCAGCCAAAATTCGAGAAGCCAAGATCATAGTCTGGATCCGGGTTCGAAGCTATCTATCGGAGGTGAGCAGGGGCGCAACGCCACGTACAGTGCCCCGCCAGATGGCATAGGGTCGCTTGGCTACGCGATGGCACAGCCGCCATCGACCGGCACCCCGTGCCGGACATGAACCCGGACAGCGGCGTGCAGAGGAACATCGGTAGGCCCGTCAGATTCTCGGGCTCGCTCCTTCGCCCCATTTGCCCAGCGGCGTACGGGCCAAGATCGGTACGGCACGGTCCGGGTCTGATTGCGGCGCTGCCGTGAGTGGCGTGCGGATCCAGCCCGGCGCGATGGCGTTGACGCGGATACCCTCCTTTGCCCAAGCGATGATAAGCGACTTGGTCAATTGCGCGATGCTGCCCTTCGAGGCTGAGTTGCCGGGCACTCACCATGGCGCTCTGCGGTGAGCGCGCCGTGGCCGATCTGGACCCGCACAACCTGCTGGTGCCGCGCGATTTCGAAGGGGAATGGCAGGAGAACGCGACAGGAGTTGGGTAGGCCTCCGAACTCATCTGATCTGTCATTCTCGGCTGCGCGTAACCGTCCGTCGGATCTCGTGTTGAAACACGCGGCCCCTACTGTACGGGCGACCGCCGAACCCACAGGTTCGAACTGGTGCGGGAGGGGGCACGCCATCCTGGCAGGGATGCGGCGCGGGTGACGCGCATTCCTGCTTGTGTCAGCGCCCGCGAAACACCGGTGCCCGCTTGGCGACGAAAGCCTCCATGCCCTCCTTCTGGCCCTCGGTGGCGAAGGCGGCCTGAAACAACAGGCGCTCGGCGCGCAGCCCCTCGGCCAGCGGCGTCTCGAAGGCGCGGTTGACCGCCTCCTTCGCCATCTTGACCGAAGGCGCGTTGTAGCCCGCGATCACATGCGCGGTTTCGATCGCCTCGTGCAGCAGCTGATCTGCCGGCACCACGCGCGATACCAGCCCTGCGGCCTTGGCCTCGCGCGCGTCCATGTTGCGCCCGGTCAGCACGAGATCCATTGCGAGGGCCTTTCCGGCGGAGCGCGCGATCCTTTGCGATCCGCCGATACCCGGCAGGATGCCGAGCTTGATCTCAGGCTGACCGAACTGGGCGTCCTCCGAGGCGATGACGATGTCGCACATCAGCGCAAGCTCGCAACCGCCGCCCAAGGCATAGCCCGCCACCGCCGCGACGATGGGCTTGGAGACGCCGCGCAGCCCGTCCCAAGCGGCGAGAAAGTCATCCATGTAAAAGTCGGTGAAGCGAACCGTCGCCATCTCCTCGATGTCGGCGCCGGCGGCGAAGGCGCGCGGTGATCCGGTCAGGACGATCGCGCCGATGCGCTCGTCGGCGTCGAAGTCGCGCAACGAGGCGACCGTCTCGGCGGCGAGCTGACGGTTCAGCGCATTGAGCGCCTTGGGGCGGTTCAGGGTGATCAATCCGATATTGCCGCGCCGTTCGACAAGAATGGTCGTCTCATCGGCAGAGACAGGGGCGGCGGTGTCCGCCGTGGCGGCGATCTTGGGATCGGTCTTGGTCGTGGTGCTCATGGCTTCGGCTCCTCAGGCGGTCTTGGCGGTTTTGGTGTCGACGGCGCGCAGAACGGGCGGGGCGGCCGATCTCGCGTCGTCGGCCGGGTCGACATCGGTCTGCTCCGATGTGACGGCCGGGCTGTAGGCGCCGCTGAGGCGACCTAACTCGTTCAGGATGGCGGCGCGGTGTTCGCCAAGACCGGGGGCGCGCAGCGGCACCGCCGGGTCGAACGCCTCGTAGCCGGTCATCTTGATCGGGTTGCCGGCGGTGCGCAGCGTCCTGCCGCCTTGGCCGCGCACCTGCACGATCATGTCGCGCGCAAGCAGCTGCGGATGGTCGAGCAGCCGGTCGATGGTGTTGATCGGGGCGCAGGGCACGCCCGCCTCGTTCAACAATTCGATCCAGTGCGCCGCCGGTCGGGTGCGGGTCACCGCCTCGATCGACGCCACCATCTCGGGGCGGTTGCGGCAGCGCAGGTCGTTGCTGATGAAGCGCGAATCGAGTGCGAGGCGGGGTGCGCCGATGGCGTCCGCCATCAGCAGGAACAGCTGGTCGTTGCCCGCCGCGATGACGAGCCGCTCATCCTCGGTCTCGAAGCTTTCGAACGGCGCGAGCGAGGGGTGACTGTCGCCGGTACGGGTGGGCACCACGCCCTCCACGTCGTAGCGGGCCAGCGCCGTCTCCATCAGCGCCGCCTGGCAATCGAGCATGCCGATGTCGACGCGCGCGCCCTGCGCGTCCTTGGTGCGGCCATAAAGCGCCGAGACGATGCCGATGACGGTGAAGAGCGCCGCGCCGAGATCGCCGAAGCTCGTGCCGACGCGGGCGGGGCGGCCATCGGGCCAGCCGGTCAGGCTCATCACACCGCCCATCGCCTGCACCACCATGTCGTAGCCGGGGAGTTCCGAGAACGGTCCGCTGTGACCGAAACCCGAGACCGAGGCGTAGACGATATGCGGATGCGTCTTGGCCAGTCGCTCGGGCCCGTAGCCCAACCGCTCCATCACGCCGGGGCGGAAATTTTCCACCAGCACGTCGCCTCGTCGAGCAGCCGCTCCAGAAGGTCGCGGTCGCGCGGCGATTTGACATCGAGCGTGATGCTCTCCTTGCCGCGGTTGAAGCACATGAAATAGGCGGATTCATCCTCGACGAAGGGGCCGAAGGCGCGAGTGTCGTCGCCCGTTCCGAACCGCTCGACCTTGATGACCCGCGCGCCCATGTCGGCAAGCACCATGGTGCAATAGGGCCCCGCCAGCACCCGTGAAAAATCGAGGACGGTGATGCCGTCCAGCGGCCCCTTCTTTGGGGGTCGTTCAGCCGTGGCTGCCATGTCTGTCTCCTCCCTTGATGCGCCCGGTCCACGCGCCTCCCGCGTGCGGTTCCGAGGCCGGTTTCTTTGTGGCTCAGGCGTCGAGGCGCACCACGGTCCGCCCGCGTAGTTTGCGGTCCAAGAGCGCCTCGCTGGCGCAGGTCAGCTCGTGAAGGCCGATCTCCTGCGTCATCGGACCCGTCAGACCCTGCGGCAGGAGCAGGGCCAGCTCCTCCCAGGCGCGAATCCGGTCCTCCTGAGGTCGCATCACGCTGTCGATGCCCAAAAGCCCCACGCCGCGCAGGATGAAGGGCATGACGCTCGAACTGAACTCGGCCGCCGCCGCCAGCCCGCAGGCGGCCACGGTGCCGCCATATCGCGTCGCCGCGCAGGCCTGTGTGAGGATGTCACCGCCGCAG
The DNA here is from genome assembly GCF_000466965.1 of Limimaricola cinnabarinus LL-001. Lineage (GTDB taxonomy): Bacteria > Pseudomonadota > Alphaproteobacteria > Rhodobacterales > Rhodobacteraceae > Limimaricola > Limimaricola cinnabarinus. The sequence continues at coordinate 8,900 of NZ_BATB01000075.1, read as the reverse complement.
ACATCGATCACGCCGCTCCAGAGCGGCTTGCCGAAGGGGCGGCGGCCGGGATTGATGTCGTCGGGCCCGATCACGCTGTCGGCGCCGAGCTCGTCGAGCAGATAGAGCTTCTCCGTGCTGCGGCTGGTCACGGCCGTTACCTCGTGGCCGAGCGCCTTGAGCAGGAGCACGGCGACTGATCCAACGCCGCCGCTGGCGCCCGTCACGAGAACCGGGCCGCCCGAGGGCGTCAGGCCGCAGTCGCGCAAGGCCTGCACGCACAGCATGGCCGTGTAGCCGGCCGTCCCGAGGCTCATGGCCGCGCGTGGGCTCATATCGGCAGGGCAGGGGGTGAGCCATGCGCCCTCGACACGGGCCAGCTTCGCGAAACCGCCCCAGCGCGTTTCGCCCACGCCCCAGCCGTTCAGGATCACCCGGTCGCCGATCGCGACCTCCGGCGACGCACTTTGGGTCACCGTGCCGGCGAAATCGACGCCGGGCACCATGGGCAGGCGGCGCAGGATCGGCCCGCTCCCGGTGATGCCGAGCGCGTCCTTGTAGTTCAGGCACGACCATTCGACCTGCACCGTAACGTCGCCCTCAGGCAGCTGGTCTGCGCTCAGCCGCTCCACCGAGACGGCGCGGCCTCCCTTGCCGTCATCACACACCAGTAGCCCGTCGAACCGCTCCGATCTTTTGGACCGATCGTCTCTATTATGACGCGCGGAGAGCGCAGTGTCTTCCGTGGCGGGCATTATCAAGCCTCGATCTGTTGGAGGAAAGTCGTGGCGAAGGCGTCGAGTGGGGCGGCCTGTCGTTCAAGCTTGGCTCGCAGCACTGCCCCCTCCCATCCGATCCAGAAGGTCTTGGCCTGACGGGCGCAGTCGAGATCGGCGCGGAACTCGCCCGCTTCGACACCCGTGCGCAGGCAGGCCTCGGTGCGGGCCTCCCAATCGAGGAAGGTATCGATCAGCGCCTGCCGGAACGACCCCGGCAGCAGCGCGATCTCCTGCCCGAGATTGCCTACGAGGCAACCGCGCGTGAAATCATGTCGCGCCATGCCCCGCCGCGCATCGTCGAAAAAGGCCTGCAGCCGCTGGCGCGGGGTCAGTTCGACGTTCCCGAAATGACGGTCCAGCTTGCCCGCGAAATACCGCCCATAGGTGTCGATGACGGCAAGGCCGAAGGCCTCTTTGCTGTCGAACCAGTGGTAGAAGGATCCCTTGGGGACGCCGACGGCCTTGAGCATTTCGTCCAGCCCGACACCGGAAAACCCCTTCTCGGTGCCAATCTCCATCGCCGTACGCAGAAGCGCGGCGCGGGTCTCCGTGGCCTCGCGCCCCGCTTTCGGGGGGCGGCCCCGGCGCTTTTTGAGGGGAACAACATCCGGCATGATTACATTTAGACTGATCGTCTTGATAATGTCAATTCTAATGGATCAGGGGCGGGATCGGCCCGCCCCTGTCAGTTTAACTTGGCAGGTACTCCCGGCTCCAGCTGTCGCTGATCGCGCCGGTCTCGATCATCTGCTCGATCTCGTCGGTCCCGAACCCCATCTCGCCCAGCACCTCGCGGGTCGAGGCGCCGTATTTCTCGGCGCAGGGCAGGGCGCGCACGGCGCTGCGCGCGGGGCGCACGGCGTAGGGGTCGAGCTGGGTCACCTCGTGGCCGCTCGGGTGGTCGGCATGGATCGAGAAGGAATAGCTGCCTTGGTCGAGCCCCGGTGTGCCGTCCGCGGGGCGGCTGTTGTAGGAGCGGATGCCTTCGAGGTTTTCGCAGACCGCGGCGCCGATATCGGCCTCCTGCAGCCGCTCGACCCAGTCGGCGGCGCTGGCCTGCAGGAAGGCGCCGGCGAGGAAGATGGCGCGCTTGTCCGCTGGGACGCGCGAAAAGCCCTTGAGCCCCTCGACCGTCTCGAAGCGCACGAGGTCGGCCTCGTAGGCGCTCAGCAGCAGGAAACCATCAGCGGTATAGTAGAAGCGCGACAGCTCGTCGAAGCCCAAGGCCTCGCGGCCCGAAGGCTCGTTGAACAGCCCGCGCTTGAGGTAGTCGTAGCAGAACGGCATTTGCGCCAGCCCGCTGAGCGCCGAGAGCGAGGTGCGGGCGCGGCCCGCACGGCCCGTGCGCGCCTTCTGGTAGAGCGCCGCCGCCACGCCGAGCGCGCCGCCAAAGCCGCACATCACGTCGATCGTGCCGACATGGGCGTGCTCCTCTGGCGTCTCCATCGTGCCGCCAAAGCGCAGCATGATGCCGGTCGCGGCCTGCACGAGGTCGTCATAGCCGACGTAATCGGTGCGCGGGCCGCGTCTCGGTCCGCTGAAGCAGTCGAGCTGGCAGAACACCGCGTCGGGGTTCATCGCGCGCAGGCCCGCCGCGTCGAGGCCCATCGCCTTGATCTGGCTGTCGGGCGCATTCCAGACCACGACGTCAACCGATTTCACCAGCCGCTCCAGCACCTCGCGCCCCTCCGGGCTGCGGATATCGGCCAACACCGAGCGTTTGCCGCGCATATGGGACAGGCCGAAGATCACCGTATTCCAGCAATCGTAGAAGGGCTTGGCGGGGTCGAGCTTGATCACCTCGGCGCCGAAGCGGGCGAGGTAGGAGACCGAATGCGGCCCGGCGATGACGTTGCACAGATCGAGCACGCGCACGCCGTCGAGCCAACCGCCGCGATTGGCCGGATCGGTTGGGGCGGGCAGGATGGTGGGCAGTGCCGCCAGCGCCGAGAGCGCGGTGTCGAAATCGACCTCGCGGCGCGGCGCGGGCGTCAGCGTCTCCTCGGCGCTCTCCTCCAGCCAGACCATCGGGCCGGGCTGGGTCATGGTGCCGTATTCAGGGTCCTCGACCTCGATCATCAGACCGGCGGTCTCGGCGTGATCATCGTTGATCCATTCCTGCAGCCAGCGCTGCGGCGCGCCGGGAAAGCGGCGCTTGCCGAAGATCTTTTCCCATTCCTTGGCGGTACGCGTCATGAAGACCTCCTTCATGCGCGCGGCGATCCGGTCGGCCCAGTGCTTGGGCAGGGGATAGACGCCAAGCGAGACGTCCGAGGCCCATTCCGAGACCGGCTTGTAGGTGTCCTCCTCCTCGCCCAGCCCCTCGGCCACCAGCTCGTCATGGATGCCCAGCGTCTGCAGGCAGCGTTTGGCGTGGTTCTTGTGGCTCGGGCAGACGACGTAGAACATCCGCCCGTCCTTGCACATGTAGCTGCGGTAGAACGGGTCGAGCAGCTCCTGAAGTTCGTCATAGCCGAGGTTCATCGGCAGCCCCTCGATCCGGCGCCGCTCGATCTCCTGCTCGCGCTGGGTCTTGTAGCGCTCGGGCAGGTTCTCGATGCGGATCGAATTATAGGTCAGCCCCTCCATCACCGCCGCCGCGAGCGGCACCTCGATCCGCTCGCCGAGGCCCGTGCGCTCGCGCGCCTGCAGCGCCAGAACCACGGCCGAGGCCGCGAGCATCGTGCCATAGGCCGAAGCCAGCGGCAGCGGCGAGAACGACGGGTTGATCCCCATCAGCACACGGTTGAGGCCCATGTCGGTGAAGACGCCCGAGGTCGCGGCAATGACGCTCTCATAGGCGCGCCAGTCGCGGCGCAGCTCGTCGTTCGAGGCGAAGCCCGGGATCGAGACGGCGATCAGCGCCGGATGCTCGCGGCACAGCTCTTCGGGGTCGAGCCCGAGCCGCGCCATGGTGCCGGGGCGGAAGCTCTCGACGAGGATGTCGGCCTCGGCCGCCAGCGCGCGGGCCTGTGCGAGCCCCTCATCGGTCTTCAGGTCAAGACGGATGGTGAGTTTGCCCCGGCCCAGCGTGGCGTTAGCCGGGCTGTGCCAGAGCGGGCCATCTGGCGGGTCAATATGCACCACGGTGGCGCCGAGATCGCCGAGGATCATCGCGACGGCCGGGCCCGCGATGTACTGGCCGAAATCGACGACCTTGACGCCGGCGAGGGGCAGCTTGGAATTCGGATCGCGGGTCATGACGCTTCCCTCCGGGTGAAATGGGTTGGATGGGGCCGACCGATGGCCGGCCCTCGAAGGATCGCCGCTATTCGGCGGGTGTGTCGATCACGAGATGGTCACGGCGCGGGTCGGTGCCGAAATCCTCGCGAAGCCAGCGCATCAGCGACCATGTCAGAAGCCCCAGAACCGGGATCAGCGGCAGCGCCACCACGATGGTCGAGGTCTGCACCGGTTTCAGCCCGCCAAGCTGGATCAGCGCGATGCCGACCAGCGCCAGGATCAGCGCCCAGACGATGCGGATAGACCGCTTGGGCTCCTGATAGCCCGAGAGGCTGCGCGAGGTGACCGACGCCAGCACGTAGGCCGCGCTGTCGAGCGTGGTGGCAAGGAAGATGAAGCACAGGGCCACGAAGGCCGCCGTCACGAGACCCGAGAAGGGCAGGGTGCCAAGGATCGCCTGCACGGTGGCGGGGATGCCTTCGGCGCTCAGCACGGCGCTCACGTCGAGTGCGCCCGAGATCTGCAGGTCGAGCGCGTAGCCGCCCCAGACCGCGAAGAACACCCAGCAGCCCAAAGAGCCCCAGACCAGCTCGGCCACGATCAGCTCGCGGATCGTGCGGCCGCGCGAGATGCGTGCCACGAAGAGCCCCATCATCGGCGCATAGGCGATCCACCAGGCCCAGTAGAACACGGTCCAGTCGCGCGAGAAGCTCGATCCGGTGACCGGGTCGGTCCACATGCTCATGGTCAGGAAGTTGGTCGCCATCTGCCCGAGGCTGTTGGTCCAGCCGTTGATCATGAACAGCGTCGGCCCGGCGAGAAAGGTGAAGCCCAAGAGCAGGATGGCCAGCACCACGTTGGCGTCCGACAGGAGCCGGATGCCGCGCGACAGGCCGAACCAGACGCTGCCGCCGAAGATCACGGTCCAGAGGCCAAGGATCGCAAGGTCGAGCCCGAGCGAGGGGCGACGCCGAACAGCCCGCCTACAAGCTGCGAGACCAGCGGCACCGCGAGGCCCAGCGAGGTGCCAACGCCGCCCACCACGCCGAACACCACCACCGCGTCGAGCGCCACGCCGATCCAGCCGTCGGAATGCCGCCCCAAGATGCCGCGCGCCGCCACCGAGAGCCGCACGCCGGGCTGGCGGCGGACATACATCGAATAGGCGATGGGCAGGGCGGGCAGGCAATAGAAGGCCCAAGGCGTCAGGCCCCAGTGAAACTGGCCGTAGGTCAGCGCCCATTCGGCGGCCTCGGCCGACATCGGCGCCACGCCAAACGGCGGACCCTGCATGTAGTAGATCGGCTCGACCCAGGCCCAGTTGACGATGGCGATGCCGATGCCGCCGCAGAAGATCATTGCGATCCAGCTGAAATAGGAGAACTCGGGCCGCTCATCGGGGCGGCCCAGACGCACATTGCCATAGCGGCTCATCGCCAGCCCGATCAGGAACAGCACCGTGCCGAGCCCGGCCAGGAGGTAGAGCCAGCCGAAATTGCCGGTGGCGAAGGCGAAGGCCGCGCTGATCGCCGCCGGTCCGGCCTCGGGAAACAGGATCAGCGGCAGGCAGACGCCGGCCAGCACCGCCAGCGACGGCACAAAGACCCGCAGGTCCAGCCGGTCGTCGCCCTCGTTCGAATGTCGCATAGGTTCCTCCCCCATGGATGTGCCCGGATATGGATCCGGGCGATTGTCGTGGCGCATCCCTCCCCGGATGCGGCTCACGCCTCTTCGAGTATCCAGCGCGCGGCCTTTTCGGCGATCATCATCACCGGCGCGCTGGTGTTGCCGCTGGTGATCTCGGGCATGACGCTCGCATCCACCACCCGGAGCGCCTCGATCCCGCGCACCCTGAGCCGGGTGTCGACCACCGCCATGGGATCGTCCTCACGGCCCATCTTGGCGGTGCCGACGGGGTGGAAGATCGTGTTGGCGATGTCACCCGCGAGCCGCGCGAGTTCCTCGTCGGTCTGGTACTGGGGCCCGGGCTTCCATTCCTCGGGCTCGTATTTCGCCATCGCCGGCTGCGAAACGATCTCGCGCACCTGTCGCAGGCTCTGCGCCGCCACGTGGCGGTCCTCGTCGGTGGCGAGGTAGTTCGGCGCGATTTCGGGCGCATCGTCGAAGCGGTTTGAGGTCAGGTGCACCCGGCCCCGGCTCGTGGGGTTGAGGTTGCACACGCTGGCCGTGATCGCCGGGAAGGCGTGCAGATCCTCGCCGAAGGCGTCGAGGCTCAGGGGCTGCACGTGGTATTCGAGATTGGCATGCGGGCGCTGCGGGTCGGATCGGGTGAAGGCGCCGAGCTGGCTCGGCGACATGCTCATCGGGCCGGTGCGGCGAAGGGCGTACTCCAAGCCGATCCGCGCCTTGCCGAAGATGTTGCCCGCCAGCGTGTTCAGCGTCTTGGCGCCCTTCACCTTGAACACCGCGCGGATCTGCAAATGATCCTGCAGGTTCTCGCCCACGCCGGGCAGGTCGCGCAGCACCTCGATGCCATGCGCCTTCGCCTGATCGGCCGGGCCCACGCCCGACAGCTGCAGGATCTGCGGCGAGCCGATCGCACCCGCCGAGAGGATGACCTCGCCGCGCGCGCGCACCGTCATCGCATCGCCGCCGCGCCGGACGACCGCGCCGGCGCAGCGCGTGGCGCCTTGGGGCGTGGTCTCGAAGATCAGCCGCTCGACCTGACTTTCAGTCCAGATTTCCAGGTTGGGCCGCGATTTCGCAGGGCGCAAAAAAGCCTTGGCCGCGTTCCAGCGCCAGCCGTTCTTCTGGTTCACGTCGAAATAGCCGACGCCCGCGTTGTCGCCGGTGTTGAAATCCTCGGTGCGCGGCACGCCCGCCTGCGTGGCGGCAGTGGCGAAATCCTCCAGCACGTCCCAGCGCAGGCGCTGCTTCTCGACCCGCCATTCCCCGCCATGCCCGTGCAGGTCCGAAAACCGCCCGTTGTGCCCGGTCTCGGGATCGGCGCCGCCATCGCGGCGGTGGTGGTCCTCATGCGCCATGAAGTCGGGCAGGGACCTCTCCCAGCTCCAGTCGTCATCTCCGGTGAGCCGGGCCCAGTTGTCGTAATCGCGCGCCTGACCCCGCATGTAGATCATGCCGTTGATCGAGGAGCAGCCGCCAAGCCCCTTGCCACGCGGATAGCGCAAGCTCCGCCCGTTCAGCCCGGCCTCGGGGGCGGTCTGGTAGAGCCAGTCGGTGCGCGGGTTGCCGATGCAGTAGAGATAGCCCACGGGAATGTGGATCCACGGGTGGTTATCGCGCTTGCCGGCTTCGAGCAGCAGCACGCGTTTCGCCGGATCGCGGCTGAGCCGATTGGCCAAAAGGCAGCCCGCCGAGCCGGCCCCCACAATGATGTAGTCGAACGGATCGCGCGGCATCTGGATTCTCCCCTCTAGGAAAGGTGCGCTCTGACCGGCCCTTGCTGCGCCGGTCGTCACCGCCCCTCCGTCTCCTCGCGATAAGCGATGCGGCAAGCGCGGCTCGAAATCCAATGACTAATGGCGCAAGGCATTATAAGCAGAACTCATGAAGCACCCGGCAGATCTGCGGAGCCTGCACTCCTTCGTCACCGTGGCACGCGAGGGCAACGTCTCGCGCGCGGCGGCGTTGCTGCACCTGACCCAGCCCGCTGTGAGCCTTCAGCTCAAGCGGCTCTCCGAGTACACAGGGCTGGTACTGTTCCGGCGCACCGCCCGCGGGCTCGAGCTCACGCGCGATGGCGAGACGCTCTTGAAAAAGGCCGAGCGTGTGCTTGAGGCGGTGGAGGAGTTCAGCCACGCGGCCCGTCGCATGACCGGCACGCTCAGTGGGACGCTGCGCATCGGGACCATCGTCGATCCGGACTTCATCCGGCTGGGCCGCTTCCTTGCGGAGTTGCTCGAAGCCGCGCCCGGATTGCAGGCCGAGTTGGTTCATGGAATGAGCGGCGACGTTCCGGTGCGATTGCAGCGCGGCGAGATCGACATGGGTTTCATGCTGGACGAATCTTTGGCTGATATGCCGGTGCAAGGGGCGCCGTTCCATCATCAAACGCTGACACGCTTTCGCTACCTCGTGATTGCCCCCGCGGGCTGGGAGCGGCGGGTCGCCGGCCTTGGCTGGGCCGGGCTCGCCGAACTGCCTTGGGTCGGGACCCCGCCGGCTTCGGTGCATCATCGCCTGCTGGAGCGCCGGTTCCGCGAGACTGGGGCGGAGCAGAACCGCGTGGCGCTGGTCGATCAGGAGCCATCCATGCTGGCTATGGTACGTTCGGGCGTGGGGCTGAGCTTGTGCCGCGAGTCGATCGCGCTCTACGAGAAGCAGGCGAACGGGCTCGTCGTGGTCGAGGACATGCCGCTCGACACTACACTGGCCGTCCTTGTGCCCGAGACTCGCCGCTATGAGCCGGCGATCAATCTTTCGCTCGTCCTTTTAAGCCGAATTTGGACCGGTCTGCCATAGAAGTCATTGAATCAGGCAGTCCCAGCCGGCGATGTTGCGCAAATCAGCTCCGAGCATGACTGCACCCTTTCCCGCAATCTTCAGCGGACGGCCTTGATCTCGGCCCTGCCAAGGGCCGAGAAGCGGTTCATGATGGCAATGCGGATCTGGATTTCGGCGGTCTGGCGGTCGGGGTCTCGTGACATGATCCTCTCGCCGAAGAGCTTCAGGCAGTTCATCACAGCCTCGACCCGACTTCGGACGTGATAGCCGGTCCACGTCTTCCAGAGCGTCCGGCCTAAGTGCCGGGTTGCCCGCAGGATCTCGTTTCGCGCGATGGCGGCGGGACAGTCCTCTTTCCAGGCACGCCCAGTGCGACGGATCGGTATGACCGCTTCGGCGCCTCGGTCGATGATCGCGCCATGGCAGCGGTGCGTATCGTAAGCGCCATCCGCGGTAACCGTGCCGATCGTCTCCTCCGGGGGGATCTGCGCCAGCAGGTCCGGCAGCAACGGGCTGTCGCCCTGGCGGCTC
>NZ_BATB01000076.1 GCF_000466965.1 Limimaricola cinnabarinus LL-001 | reverse complement strand
CCTACGGGAAGGAACCTTTCAGGTAGCAGAACGTTCAGGAAACTGAGATCATTTGGAAGGGTGCGATGTCCTCCGCCGTTGCGATGGACCGGATCATCACCAAGCTCTCGATTTGATGACGCGTTGAGAAGAGCTGCGAAAGGAAAAGATCCGTGAAAGCTGTCGTGTACAACGGGCCCAAAGATGTTTCTGTCAATACCATCGACGATCCCAAGATCGAGAAACCGACCGATGTGATCATTCGGGTGACCACCACCAACATTTGCGGGTCTGACCTTCACATGTACGATGGCCGTACCAGCTTCGAGAAGGGCAGGGTCTTTGGTCACGAAAACCTTGGCGAAGTCATCGAGGTCGGCGCTGCCGTAGATCGGATCAAGAAGGGCGATCGCGTCTGTATGCCGTTCAACGTGGGTTGCGGGTTCTGCGAAAATTGCGAACGCGGTCTGACGGCGTTTTGCCTCACGACCAACCCCGGAACCGCCGGCGCAGCGTATGGCTTTGCGAGATGGGGCCGTGGCAAGGCGGTCAGGCCGAGTTGATGCGCGTTCCTTATGCGGACTTCAATTGTCTGAAGCTGCCCGAGGACGCTGAGGAGAAGGAGGACGACTATGTCATGCTCTCCGACATCTTCCCGACGGGTTGGCATGGCGTCGAAATGTCCGGTTTCCTGCCCGGCGAAAGCATCGCGATCTACGGCGCTGGTCCGGTCGGCTTGATGGCCGCGCACTCAGCCCAAATCCGCGGTGCCTCTCAGATCTTCGTGGTCGATTCTCACGATGACCGCCTGACACTGGCCGAGGCGATGGGCGCGGTTCCGATCGACATGCGCAAGGGCGATCCCGCCCAGCAGATCCTTGACGCAACCGGCGGCCGCGGGACCGACCGGGGGGTCGAGGCGGTCGGGTATCAGTGTTGCGATCGCCACGGCAAGGAGCGCAGCAATTACACGATGAACTGCCTCGTCAAAAGCACGAAGGCCACCGGCGGAATCGGCGTCGTCGGCGTGTTCGTTCCGGAAGACCCGAACGCGCCCGACGATCTCCAGAAGGAAGGCAAGATTGCGTTCGACTTCGGCAACTTTTGGTTCAAGGGGCAGAAGATCGGCACCGGACAATGTAATGTGAAGCATTATAACCGGCGGCTGATGAACCTTATCGAGCATGGCCGGGCCAATCCTGCCCAAATCATCTCGCACCGGCTGCCGCTTGATCAGGCACCAGACGCCTACAAGCATTTCGACGAGCGCGATGGTGGTTGGACGAAGGTCTTGCTCAAGCCGGGCGCCTGACCTTAGTCTTCGACGGAATAGGAAATCAATTATGACTTTGGAAGGCAAAACAGTTGCTATTCTGATCGCACCCCGCGGGACGGAAGAATCAGAATTCTCGAAGCCCAAGCAAGCTATCGAGGATGCTGGCGGCAAAGTGACCGTGGTCAGTTTTGAAACGGGCAAGGCTCGCACAGTCAATAGCGATCTTGACGAGGGCGGCAGCTATACTATCGACAAGACGTTTGCCGAGGTCAAAGCCGACGATTTCGATGGCCTTGTCGTGCCCGGGGGGACTGTCGGTGCCGACAAGCTGCGCGGCAGCGGCGAGGCAATCGGTTTCATCCGGGCCTTCTTCGATCAAAAAAAACCGGTTGCGGCTATATGCCATGCACCCTGGACATTGATTGAGGCTGACGTGCTTAAGGGGCGTTCCTTGACGTCCTACCCAACGCTGAAGGTCGATATCGAGAACGCTGGCGGTACATGGATAAATGAGGAAGTGGTAGTCGACAACGGCCTTGTCACAAGCCGCGACCCCAACGATTTACCCGCCTTCTGTGCCAAACTCGTAGAGCAAGTCGCGGCAGGTGTGAGCGCTAGAATCGCAGCCGGGAATTAGAGACGGGGCGGTCTCGACAAACCATTTGAGGGCCCGCTCACGGAAGAAGATCAACGCGAGACAGGCGTAGCGGATTGCAGGTGGTGATGGCCATCCGCTACGCCGCGTATCAGACGAACACTGCGCGCCGGACGAGCAGTTAAACGTTAAGTCGCTTCAACCGCGGTGAACTCCTCGGCGGCGCTGATAGGCTTCTAGGCGTGACACATTGTAGCGTCCGGTTTCGTTCCACATAGTCGACTCCAGGTTCGGCCCCCTCGCTTCGACGCCGTCAATGTACGTGGACATAGGTGCCAGCGAGGACGGGGACGGTGTTGCAGGTTTCCTTGTTGAGTCGCCGAGCGGTACGCCGCTTTGGACCTACGATGCACCGCGGTTCAACGCGCAGGCGGCGCAATCGACTGCCCGCCGTCGGTTAGGCGTGCACGTGCTTGGACCAGTCGGTGCCGCAATAGCCGAGTAGCGTGTCCGCCGAAGTTGGGGAGGCATCGCGAGTAACAAAGGGCGGGCTCGTTGATAACCGGAATTGATCTTTTCAGTAGACGGCAGTCAGCGCCTCGACGTCACGACCCAGGTTCGATCCTCCCTTCTCGTCAAGCCTCATTCCGATCAGGCTAGTGGAAGCGAACAGGATCGTGGCCTCCGACCGTTACCGGGTGGTCCCAGTCGACCGACTGCCACCATACTTGCTCTGCTGTTCTTGCGAACGCTGGATGCCGAACAGGTTTACGACCTACAGCGCCGCTTTAAGATAGCGGGCGGTGAGACTGCCTTCCGCTTCCGCAACGACGCCAGGGACGCCGCTGGCAACGATACGGCCCCCATCTTCCCCGGCCCCCGGTCCCAGGTCGATGATCCAGTCCGCCTGTGTGATGGCGCGCATGTCATGTTCGATGACTACGACGGTATTGCCGGCGTCTACGAGGCCCTGCAGGTGTTGCATCAGCCGGTCGCCATCGGAGGGGTGAAGCCCCGAAGTTGGCTCGTCGAGGATGTAGATCGTGTTGCCGCGTTGAGCGCGTTGCAGTTCAGTCGCCAGCTTGATGCGCTGCGCCTCCCCGCCAGACAGCTCGGTCGCCGGCTGACCGAGCCTCAGATAGCCAAGACCGATCTCCCGCAACACGTCGAGGGAGCGCATCACAGATGGCTCGCCAGCGAAGAAATCGCACGCATCGTCGACCGTCAGTTCGAGCACCTGGGCTATATTGCGCCCGTTCCATTCGACTTCGAGCGTTTGCGGGTTGTAGCGAGAGCCATGACAGGTCGAGCACGGGGCAAAAACGCTCGGCAGGAACAGCAGCTCCACCATGACGTATCCCTCGCCCTCGCACACAGGGCAGCGGCCTTGCGCCACGTTGAACGAGAACCTTCCCGGGCTGTAGTGCCGCCGGCGGGCGAGCGGCGTATCAGCGAAGATCCGTCGCACATGGTCGAACATGCCGCTGTAGGTGGATAGGTTCGAGCGCGGCGTGCGGCCGATCGGTTTCTGATCGACCCGCACCAGCCTGCGAACATGCTCCATGCCTGCGACAATGCGTCCTTCAGTGTCGTTCTGCGCAACATCGAGCAGCGGATCGATATCCTCCTCCTCGGCCACGGGGGAGCCGCCGAGGTGTTCCGTGACGAGCTCAGGCAGCGCCTGACTGACAAGACTGGATTTGCCCGATCCCGAAACGCCGGTGACAGCGGTGAAGCAGCCGATGGGGAATTCGACGTCGAGACCTTGAAGATTGTTACGCCTGATCCCTTCCAGGCGTAGCCATGCCTTGGGATCGCGCGGTGTGCGCTCACTGCGGAGCTGCTCTGCGAACAGGTAGCGGCGGGTGATCGAAGTCTCGACGTCGGCAAGCCCCTCTATCGGCCCGCTGTAGAGGACTTCACCGCCCTTTTCCCCGGCTCCTGGCCCGACATCGACGAGCCATTCCGCACGGCGGATCACGTCGAGATCATGTTCGACGACGAACAGGGAGTTGCCCGCCGCCTTGAGACGCTCGAGGATGGTGAACAAGGCTTCGCCATCTGCCGGATGCAACCCTGCCGAAGGCTCGTCAAGCACATAGACCACGCCGAAAAGCTGTGACGACAATTGCGTGGCAAGCCGCAAGCGCTGCAGCTCACCAGAGGAGAGCGTCGGGGTGCTGCGGTCGAGCGAAATGTAGCCAAGGCCAAGATCGATCAGCGGTTCTAACCGCTCGATCAATTCGCAGGCAAGGCGTTGGGCGGCGATCCGCTTTTCGTCGGAGAGATTGGGAGTGCGGCGTACGTCGGGCGCGCTCTTGTGCGCAGAGCCGCCCGCCGAAACCCGTTGTTCGACCGCTACATCGCGGGCCGCTTTTTCCAGAACATGGCCCTTTGAGGGGGCGGAGACCGCGCCATGCGCAACGGGCATCAGCAAGTCCTTCAGCTTGAGCACCGTCAGCTCGCCGAACTCGGCAATGTCGAGCCCGGCGAATTTGACCGACAGGCTTCGCGCTTCAGGCGCTTGCCGTCGCAGGTCGGGCAATCGCGGCCGATAATATATTGCGAGACGCGCTTCTTCATCAGCGCGCTTTTAGTGTTGGCGAAGGTTTCCAGCACATAGCGGCGCGCGCCGGTGAAGGTGCCCTGGTAGCTCGGCTCCATGCGGCGCTTGAGCGCCGTCCGGGTCTGTTCGGCCGTCAGGCCCGCATAGACCGGCACCGTCGGCGCCTCGTCAGTGAAGAGGATCCAGTCGCGATCCTTTTTCGGCAGGTCGCGCCATGGTGTATCGACGTCATAGCCGAGCGAAACGAGGATATCGCGCAGGTTCTGGCCATGCCAGGCGGTCGGCCAAGCGGCGATCGCCCGGTCGCGAATGGTGAGGCTGTCGTCAGGCACCATCGTCTCTTCGGTCGCGTCATATACGCGGCCGATGCCGTGGCAGGTCGCGCAGGCCCCCGCGACCGTATTGGGGGAGAAATCCTCCGCATAGAGCATGGGCTGATGACGCGGATATTCGCCGACGCGCGAATAGAGCATCCGCACCAGGCTGGAGAGCGTCGTCACGCTGCCGACCGAGGATCGCGCGTTGGCCGAGCCGCGCTGCTGCTGCAACGCGACTGCAGGCGGCAACCCGTCAATCGCGTCGACCTCCGGCACGCCGGCCTGGTCGATCAGGCGACGGGCATAGGGCGCAACCGATTCCAGATAACGCCGCTGCGCTTCGGCATAAAGGGTGCCGAACGCGAGCGATGACTTGCCCGAGCCCGATATGCCGGTGAACACCACGAAGGCGTCGCGCGGTACATCGACGTCAACATTTTTGAGGTTGTTCTGGCGCGCGCCGCGAACCTGCACGCAAGCGTGCGGCCCCGTATGCCCATGATCGGTGGCCGGCGTCGTCGCGTGAATATCCTTGCTCTTCAATTTAGTCTTCCTGATATATCCGCCCATGCGGCCCCTGTTTCATCACGGTCGGGGTAACGGATGAATGTATTTCCGCGCCAATACATGCAACGGCCATAGCCCCCATGTTGCCCTGAGACAGGTCTGGCACGCGGTGAGAAGCGATCATGCTCTCAAGCCTGCGCCACATGCAACGAGGGCATCGGCGCTGAGGGTCCGATCCTGTGTCCGGGAGGGGGGAGCCATCGCTCGCTCCCCCAGGTTTGCCGGTCAGACCGTAACGACGACCTTGCCGATCTGGTCGTTCGATTCGAGGAAGCGGTGCGCGTCCTGGATGGCGTCGAGCGGGAAAGTGCGCGCGATCCGCGGCTTGAGCGCGCCAGATTCCAGTCCCGCCACGATGAACGCCTTGGCGCGATCAAGGGCGGCATCGTCCGAAACGATCTCGCTGTAGAGATAACCCTTGAGCGTGAGGCTCTTGCCCAGCACGGAGAACAACGGGAAGGGCGTCGGCTCGCCGCTGAGCGCGCCATATTCGAGCAGGATGCCGCCGCGCGCCATGCTCGCGGTCAGCGGCTCGAACGACGGGCCTCCGACCGGATCGAGCACCACGCGCGCACCTGCACCACCGGTTATCTCCATCACCTTTGCGACCAGATCCTCTTCCTCGGTCGCGACGACATGATGTGCACCGGCATCAAGGAGGGCCTGGCGCTTGGCGCTGGTACGCGTCGTCGCGATCACCGTCGTGCCGACCATTCGCGCAATCTGGAAGGCAGCAAGGCCGACGCTGCTAGAAGCAGCGGTGACGATGACGAAATCGCCCTCGCCGAGCTTCGCCTGCTCCACCAGCGCGCCCCAAGCGGTGACATACTGCATCCACACGGCCGCCGCTTCCTCAAACGACAACGCCGCCGGATGCTTGACGACAAGGCGGGCGGGCACGTTGGCGACCTCGCCATAGGTGCCCCAGCGCGCGATATCGAGCGGGGGGATGACGCTGACGCTTCGCCTTCCGCAAATTCGGTCACGTCCGCGCCAACCGTAACGACGGTGCCGGCGGCTCGTAGCCGAGGCGGCTCGGGAACTCGGCTTCCTGAAGGTAGGCATGGTTGCGGAACATCACTTCGGCGCGGTTTATACCTATCGCCTTGACCGCGATCTGCACTTCGTCGGCCGCGGGCGCGGGCACTGCCACATCTTCAATCTTGAGGACGCTGGCGTCGCCATATTCGTGGATACGAACGATGCGGCTCATGGGACACTCCTTGATTATTGAATGATCGTTCTTTATCGGTGTGAGCCACCAGTTTCAAGATATTATTTATCGATCATTCCATATCGGGCAGCAGACATGACAGACACTAAAACCCGTCGCAGCGCAGGTCGCCCTCGCGTGTTCAACACTGACGCTGCGCTCGACAAGGCGGTGCGGCTGTTCTGGCAGCGCGGCTACGACGCGACTTCGATGGCCGATCTGGTGGCGGAGACTGGTGTCGCCGCCGCCAGTCTCTATGCAGCGTTTGACAACAAGGCGGGGCTGTTCGCGGCGGTGATCGAGCGCTACGCCGCGACGTTCAGCGTCCACCTCTACGCACCCATCAACGATCCAGCGTTGTCCACCTTCGAGGCCGTCAAAGGCCTGCTGGAACGAGCGGCGTCATCGTTCTCGGAACCTGGAACGCCGGCCGGCTGCTTCATGTATTCGGCAGCAGCAGCGGTGTCGCCGGCGTCCGCTGCCATCGAATGCCTGCTGCGCGACAAGCGTATCGCGGCGGAGGCCCTCCTGATCGAGCGTCTGCAACGCGGCGCCGCGCAGGGCGAGCTGGCGGCCAATGCCGATCCGGCCGTCCTAGGCAAATTCATCAATACGGTCATGGAAGGCATGTCCGTTCAAGCGCGCGATGGCGCTACGATCAACGAACTGCTCTCCATCGCCAAAATGGCACTCGATCGATGGCCGGCTGCGGTGTGATGGACGAAGCGAGCTCGTCCTCGATGTTCTTGCAACTGCTCATGCAGACCAGCTACCACGCTGGATTCACAAGATGAATCCCTCACGCGATTTGTGCAACAGAGCCGGCTGGCCCCAAGGACTCTCGTTATGAACGAGGGACGACCGGGGGGCAGGTCACGATGCCGATGCCGGGGTGACGCCGCCGCATGGTCTGTGCCACTTCGATCCCGTCCGAGCCTTCCGCCAGCTCCATGTCGGTGATCAGCATATCCGGCCTGAGCCCGGC
Source organism: Limimaricola cinnabarinus LL-001 (assembly GCF_000466965.1). Lineage (GTDB taxonomy): Bacteria > Pseudomonadota > Alphaproteobacteria > Rhodobacterales > Rhodobacteraceae > Limimaricola > Limimaricola cinnabarinus. Next base: position 4,593 of record NZ_BATB01000076.1, on the reverse strand, counting down.
AAATTTCTCGCGGGCTTCCTGCGCCGAAGCGGCCACCCCGAGGACCTGACAGTTCAAGTCTGCGCACAGGTCCTCAAGTTCCAGCGCCAGAAGCACTTCATCTTCCACGATGACGACGATTTTCTCGCTCACTGAACAGCTCCGGATTTTCTACCCGTAACCGCGGTCTTGTCCTACCGTTCCAGGCCGTTTAGCGAATGTGATCGAGCGAGGAGGTCCCGAAACCTGTGCACTGTTGCGGCGCAGTGCCGCAGGTTGCCGACGGTCATGACCAGGTCGCGCTTCTCTTGCAGAAATGCATATAATGTGGAGTAACGATCACCGGGTCCGCAATTGTAGCTGGACTGTATTCTGGCAGCCTTGCGTTGCTCCGGAGGAGCCGATGCGCGAAAGCGATCCTGACGCGCCTATGGTTTTCGCCGGAATTGCCGGTGTCGGAGCCTATACCTGGCATGTTGCCGAAAACCGGCTTGTCTGGTCCAGGGAATTGACGACCCTTTACGGTGTCCGGCAATCGCCCACCGCAGAGCAGGGATTCACACAACTCGTGCACCCCGAGGACCGGATGCGGGTGGAAGCAGAGATCTCCAGTTTTCTCGAAGGCGGGGACAGCTACGAGCACGAGTTTCGTATCCTCAGGCCGGGCGGGGAGGTGCGCTATATCCATGACCGCGGCGTGATCGAGCGCACAGCCGACGGCACGGCACTGGTGCTGCGCGGTCTTAATGTCGATGTCACCCACCAACGCGTGATGCAAGCCGCCGACTACACGGCCCGCTTGGGAGCCGCCAAGGGGATCGGCTTTTACGAGTATGGTATCACTCACAACCGCTCCTGGTGGTCGGCGGAGATGTTCCGGATTTTCGACGCGACCTATCGCGACAGGATCGATCCCGACGCGGTCATGGATGAACGGGTCTACGAGGAAGACCGGGACCGGTTGCGGGCGCTTCAGGACACCGCAAGCCACCGTTTGGGTCCTTACGAGATCGAATACCGCATCCGCCGGCGCGACGGCCGTCTCCGGTGGATACGAGACCGCGGCGAAACCCTCGGTCCCCTCGATCCTGTGACGGGGCGCGCGTGGCAAATTCGCGGAACCGCCACCGACATCACCGGGCACAAGGAGAGGACGCAGGCGATACCGGCGGGATCGGAAACATTCCAGCAGGTCATCGAGCGGGCCCCTTTCGGGATCTGCGTCATCGACGCGGACTTCCGGCTCGTTCACGCCAGTGTCGGCGCCATGACGGCCTTCGGCGGCATCGAGCCGTTGATCGGGCGCAACTATGGCGATCTGCTTCGACGTATCTGGCCTGAACCCTTCGCAAGCGCGGCAATTGGGCAGTTCCGACATACCCTTGAAACAGGCGAGCCCCATCACGCCCCTTCGACCCGTGAACGGCGTTATGACAAAGGTCGGACAGAGGTCTACGATTGGGCATTGGAGCGGATCTCTCTACCGAACGGGCGCCCGGGCGTCGTGTGCTATTTCTATGACCTTTCCAATCGTGTTCGACAGGACGTCGGGCGGCAGGAGAGCGAGGAGCGCCTGCAACTGGCTTATGAGGCGGCAGGCATGGTGGCATGGGATCTCGACCTTGTCACCGGCGACGTTGTCTGGTCTCCGCAGCTATACGAGCTTCTGGCTCTCGACCCCGCGATCTCCTCCTCGACCGATATCTTCTCCGAAATGATCCATCCCGATGACAGGGGCGCGGTCGAGGCAGAACTCGCGCGCGCTATTGATAGCGGCAGAGTTTTCGACGCGGTGTTCCGGATTAGGGGGCACGCCGGTGTCACTCGTCATGTTCTGGCACGAGGCCGGGTCATCCGGCACGACGGCGGCCACCCCGCCAGGATGACCGGTGTCATCTTCGATGTCACCGAGCGGCACGGAAAAGACCGCGACAGCGTCGAGCGGTTGCGCCTGGTGCTCGACAGCGCAGTCGCCTTCATCGGCACGCTCGATCTCGAGGGGCGGATCTTGGAAGCGAACGCGATGGCGCTCGAAGCGGGCGATGTCGGTCGCGACGAGGTCATCGGACAATTCGCATGGGAGACATACGGATGGTCCTACGACACTGAGGTCGCCGGGCAGCTGCGAGCTGCCATTGCCCGGGCAGCCGCCGGGGAGATCGTCCGCTACGATGCCGTCGCGCGCAGCCCGAATGAGGGGCGCGTGACCGTCGACATGCTGCTGTCCCCCATTCTCGGCGATGACGGAAGCGTCCGCGAGATTGTCGTATCCGGGTTCGATGTGACCGAGCGCGAGAAGGCCAAGGAACATGCCGAGTTCCTGATGCGGGAGATCAACCACCGCTCCAAGAACATCCTGGCACTGATCCAGGCGATCGCACGGCAGATATGGAAGACCGATCCGGAGGATTTCTTCTCTCGTTTCCAAACCCGGCTACAGGCCCTCGCCTCCTCCCAGGACATCCTCGTGAAGGGCAAGTGGAACGGAGCCTCTCTTGAGCAGCTCGCCCAGTCGCAGCTTGCGCATTTCGCGGATCTGATCGGCTCGCGCATCCGGCTCGAAGGCCCACCGGCAAGCCTTTCGGCGGAGGCGGCTCAGGCCCTCGGCATGGCGTTCCACGAGCTTGCCACCAATGCCGTGAAATACGGTGCACTTTCGAACGAAACGGGCAATGTCGATATCGCGTGGCATCTGAAAGACAGAAGCCTCAGCGTATCCTGGGTGGAGCATGGGGGCCCGCCGGTCTCTCCCCCCACGCGCAAGGGTTTCGGTTCGGTCGTTCTCGACACGATCGTGCGCGGCTCGCTGTCGGCCGACGTCCGGATCGACTACCCTCCCGAGGGTCTGCGCTGGACGCTGACATGCACAGACAAATGCCTTGTGGCCTGACCCATTGGTGCCGGGGAACATCGCTCTCCCAGCGAACCCGCCCGGATTTCGGCCCGCTTCCTCCAAAAGCGGCCAGCACCTGTATGGGCAGTCCGTTACGAGGAGAGCCGCGAAGGCCATGACTTATTTCTGGAGGAGACGGACGGGGATCGTTGAGTATATTTTCCGAGGCTTGGAGGGAGGGGTGAAGATCACGTGTGCCGCGCCCCGAGAGATGTGGCGTATCTCAAGATCGCCGCTTTCCATGAAATCTTTGGCAAGCGAGGCGGTCAGATTGTCATTCCGCATATCGATAGTTTTTTCATTGTTTCGGAGGTAGGTCGAGCCGGATCGTCCCGGCTGTCGCTCAAGCGCATCTGTGCGTGTGATCTGTTCAGCCATTGATCGTCGCATTCTCCATTTGGTTGGCTTGTTGTTTTTTGATGGACCAAAAACAGAGGGCTCGCCGCGCCACATTGATCACGCGCAACAAAGGCGCCGACCATCCTTGTCCCCTAAGTCAGCGCTTCAAGCGCGTTGTCTCCTCGAGCATCTCGTCAACGGTCGTGACAATGCGGGCATTGGAGGAATAGGCGCGCTGGGTCTGGATCAGACCGGTCAGTTCTGCGGCCACCTCGACATTCGAACTCTCGAGCGCACCCGCGGTCAATGTGCCTGCCGAACCCTCCCCGGCCTGCCCAAGACCGAATTCACCGGACCCCCGCGAAAGCAGATAGGCATTGCCATCGGTTGCAAGAAGCCCTGCCGGGTTGGCAACCTCGGCCAGGGGAATGCTGTAGAGAGGCTTGCGGCTTCCATTGTCGAAAACCCCGTAAACATCCCCTCGATCATCGATTTCGGTGCGAACCAGAATGCCGCTCTCGGCACCGTCCGAGACGATCTTCAACGGCGCGTAATCTCCCGAGAACTGGGTCATGCCATCGAAACTGCCCAGTGCTCCGATCAAGACCGTAACCGTCTGGGGCACCGCACCGCTGTTCACCGTAAGAGTAGCCGTTCCGGGCGCGGTATCGAACGCGAACCCCGCCGGAGCTGCGGCGGTGGAAACCGGATTCGAGTAGAGACGCGGCGATCCGGCCAAGGGGCCGCTATCATGAAATTCGACCTGCACCTCTCCATAGGACGTGCCGTCTCCGTGAGACAGGGACGGAACCCACTGGTTTTCCACTGTCCCAGGCTGCCATGCGAATTGCACGCGTTCGGCAGCCCCGAGCGGCGTGTAGATTTCGGCCGAGCTCACGAACGGCGCCCCCGGTTCCGGAAGACCGGTTTGCTGGGAGGGAAGATTCCCGCCGATGCTCATGGCCCCTGTCGGCGAGCCGGTCCGCGACAGACTGCCCAGGTTCACGGTCTTGAGGTCGGCGAACTGGTTGCGATCGATCAGTCCCAGCGACTCCGTCTGGTCATAGGGAAAACCGGCCAGAAAATACCCTGCGGCGTTCCGGAGATTGCCATTTTCATCCGGCGCGAATGAGCCTGCCCGGGTCAGCAGATAGTTTGCCTCGTTGGTTTCATGGGGAGTGCGGGACACGACAAAGAAGCCTTCGCCCCCAATCGCCAGATCGGTGGGACGGTCCGTGGCGCGCATGGTGCCGGAAACTCCCACCTCGATGCCCTGGGCCACCCTTACGCCGGCGGGCGCCGGCGCCGCCGTGGACCCCGTCGTCGAGCTGGTGACCATCTGCGCGAAGCGGCGACGGTAGCTGTCACATCCCGGCAGGTAG
>NZ_BATB01000077.1 GCF_000466965.1 Limimaricola cinnabarinus LL-001 | reverse complement strand
CTCGTCGAGCAGGCGGTCGACCTCCTCATTGGAATACTTGGCGTCGTTGAGGCCCGCATCGGTGGTCATGAACTGGTGGATGTTGCCATCCGGATCGACCCGGCCGGACCAACCAACCTGGCTCGCGGTGAAGTCGCCCGCCGTCTGGTCGGACAGCATGGTGGCGAATTCCTTGGAGGTGATGGAGATGTTGATCCCCGCCTCGGCGGCCATCGACTGGATCACCTGCATGAGCTGCAGGTTGACCGGCGAGTTGGGCGCCTGCACCTCGAGATCGATGCCGTCGGCGAAGCCCGCCTCGGCCAGAAGCGCGCGGGCCGCCTCTACGTCGCGCTCGGGCACGGGAATGCTCGTGTCGTACCATGGCGAGTTCGGCGGGAAAGCCTGGTTGCCGGCGGGCGCGGTGCCCTCGAACACGACCTGGTTGATGGCATTGCGGTCGATCGCCAGCTCCAGCGCCTTGCGCAGCCGCGCATCATTGCCCCACGGGTTGTCGCCGCGATCGCCGTTGTTGATGTTAAAGGTGATGCCCTGATAGCCCAGCGACACGGCCTCCTCGACCTGCAGGGACGGATCGTTGCGTACCTGCGCCACATCCGTGGCGGCGAGGCGGTTGATCGCGTCCACATCGCCCGATTGCAGGTTGGCGAGACGCACGGTGCTGTCGGGGATCGGCAGGTAGGTGACGGTGTCGAAGTGGATCTCGTCCGCGTTCCAGTACTCGGCGAATTTCGACAGCACGATCTTGTCCTGCGCCACCCGCTCCTCGAACTTGAAGGGGCCCGAGCAGACCGGGTTCAGACCGAAATCGGCGCCCGCTTCTTCGGCGGCGGTGGGCGAGACCATCATGCCCGCGCGGTCGGCGAACTGCGCGAGCAGCGTGGCGTCGGGCTGGCTCAGATCGATGCGGATCTCGTGGGAGCCCAGCACCTCGGTGCCCGAGATCGAGGCGACTTCGGATTTGCGGCGGCTCTCCTCCATGGTCTGCGACCGCTCGATATTGGCGGCCACGGCCTCGGCGTCGAAGGGGGTGCCGTCATGGAAGGTCACGCCCTCGCGCAGTGTCATGGTGAGCTGGGTGCCGTCCTCGTTCCAGCTCCACTCGGTGGCGAGCTGCGGCACGATCTCGAGCTCGGGCGTGATGTCCACCAGCTTGTCGCACAGCGCGGTATAGACGATGCGGCCCACGAAGGTGCGCGACTGGTCTGGATCCAGAACGTCCGGATCGCTTTCAAGCGCGAAACGGAAATCGGCCGCCTGCGCCGAGAGCGCGGTGGCGCTCAGCAGGGCCGCGAGCAGCGTGGTCTTGCGAAAAGTCATGCGTTTACCTCTGTCTGTCGGTCGATGTTCAGGCTTCGGCGTTGGTCGCCGTTTTACTCTCGGGTGCCTGCGTGGCTGCCTCGTAAAGGGCGAAGCGTCTTTGCGCGCCTTCGCTGCGCCCGTCGGCGGGGGTGAGGCCCGCCGACGGGCGCGTGGCCGCGATCTCCTGCCAGTAATGGCAGGCGACGCGGGTTTCGTCCGCCGCCGGGCGCAGTTCGGGGATGCGCGCCGCGCAGTCCTCTCGTGCGAAGGGGCAGCGGGTGTGAAAGCGGCAACCCGAGGGTGGGTTCGCCGGACTCGGGGTCTCTCCCGACAGCGCGAGCCGCGTCTTGGCGCGGCCATGCGCGGCCTCGGGGATCGCCGAAAGAAGCGCCATGGTGTAGGGGTGACGCGGCCGCGCGAAGATCTCGTCGGTGGGGCCGCTTTCGACCACCTGGCCGAGATACATCACCGCGACGCGGTCGCTCATGTGCCGGATCACCGCGAGGTCGTGGGCGATGATCACCAGCGTCATGTCGAACCGGGATTTCAAATCGTGCAGCAGGTTCACCACCTGCGCCTGCACCGAGACATCGAGCGCCGAAACCGGTTCGTCGCCGATCACGAGGCGCGGGTTCGAGGCGAGCGCGCGGGCGATGCCGATGCGCTGGCGCTGCCCGCCCGAGAACTCGTGCGGGTAGCGGTCTGCGTGCTCGGGGCGCAGGCCGACCGTGCGCAGCAGCCGTGCCACCTCGGCCCGGCGCTGCATGCGCGACAATTCGGGGCGGTGCGTCTCGATCGGCTCGCCCACCAGCTTGCCCACGCTCATGCGTGGGTTGAGCGAGGAGAACGGGTCCTGGAACACGAACTGCATGTCGCGGCGCAACTCGCGCAGATCGCGGCCCCGGATGCCCGCGATGTCGCGCCCCTCGAAGGCGATCGCGCCCTCGGTCGGTTCCAGAAGCCGCATCAGGAGCCGCGCCAGCGTGGACTTGCCGCAGCCACTTTCGCCGACGATGGCGAAGGTCTCGCCGCGCCGCACCTCGATCGACACGCCGTCGACCGCGCGCACCACCTTGGTTTCGGCCATGAAGCCGCCGCCGACGTGAAATGCTTCTTGAGCCCTTCGGCCTTGAGGAGGATGTCGCTCATGCGCTGCGCTCCAGGTGCAGTTCCAGCGGTGCGAAATGGCAGGCGGCGCGGTGGCCGGGGGTAATGTCGCGCAGCGGGGGCCGAGTGCCGCAGACCGGGGCCGCGAAGGGGCAACGCGAAGAGAACCGGCAGCCTTCCGGCATCTGCCCGATGCTCGGCACCGATCCCGGTACCGTCGAGAGGCGGCGGCGCGGCCCGGTGAGTGTCGGCACCGAGGCCATCAGCCCGATGGTGTAGGGATGCTGCGGGTCGTTGAAGATCGCTTCGGCAGGCCCGTATTCGACCACCTGACCCGCATACATCACCGCGACATCGGTCGCGATCTCGGCCACCACGCCGAGATCATGGGTGATCATGATCGTGCCCATGCCGGTCTCGGCCTGAAGCTCGGCAATGAGATCGAGGATCTGCGCCTGCACCGTCACGTCGAGCGCGGTGGTCGGCTCGTCGGCGATCAGAAGCTCGGGGTCGTTGGCCAGCGCCATTGCGATCATCACCCGCTGCCGCATGCCCCCCGAAAGCTGATGCGGATATTCGTCGAGCCGCTGCTCCGGCGCGGGAATGCCCACCTTCGCGAGCATCTCGAGCGCCCGTGCCCGCGCCGCCGCGCGCCCGCATTGGCGGTGCCGCTCCACGGCTTCGGCGATCTGGTCGCCGATCCGAAAGGCAGGGTTGAGCGAGGTCATCGGCTCCTGGAAGATCATCGCCATCCGGTCGCCGCGCATTTGCGCGATGCGGCCTTGATCGGACGGCGCGAAGCTTTCGCCGTCGAAGCGGACCTCGCCGCCACCGAAGCGCACGTCGTCCTTGGGCAGGAGGCCCATCAGCGCCAGCGCCGTGACGCTCTTGCCGCAGCCGCTCTCGCCTACGATGCACAGCGTCTCGTTGCGGCCGACCCGGAACGAGACATCCTGCACCACGTCCTGATCCTGTCCCCGAAAGCGGAACTGCAGGTTCTTCACGTCCAGAAGCGGCTCGGCCATCTTGCACGTTTCCCTCTGCGGATAGGTCTGGCGCCTTGGCGACACAAACCCATTCAGAAACCAATGCCGAATTGGTGGCAGGCCGGGATCGATCTGGCAACCCTGTTTTTATGCAATCTTGCGGCAGGGTCCGCGGTGCATCGGAATCCGCCGTTCCGATCAATGGTCGCCAATTGGTTCGGCATGGCGCGAATGACAGGCCGTCGCTCGCGACGGTCCGCAGACATGCGGCAGCATGAAAGGGCGATGATCGGGGTCGCCCTGAGAACCGCGCCTTACGGGACCAGTCAACGCGATGGGGAGGGCCGGATCACTGAATCGGGCACGTCGCCTTGGAACCGGGGACCGAGGGCCTCGTGACGAGACACCGCCGGGACGCGGCGGCGCATACCGAGGGCGGCGCGCGTCACCGAAAGGACCGTCTCAACCCCGCCAGGACAATTCCGAGAAATGCTCTCGATGGGCGAACCGGACAAGGTGGTCGTCGATGATCTGCCGGGCGCGGGCGAGTCCCTCCTCGTCCTCGGCTGCCACCGTCACGATCAGCTCCTCCGGCGTGGCCACCATTTCGACCGGCCCGATCGGCAGGGCCACCCGACCGCGTTCCGTGTCCCAGTCTGCAGCGACCTTGTGCGCAAAATGCTTGCAGAGCTGCCGGAGATAGCGGCTGGCATTCGGGGTCTCGAAACGCCCCTCGTCGAAAATTCGGTCTTGCATCCATTTATTCCCGAGTTCATTTGTCGGGATAAACCTGATCGAAACAGTAGTCATTGTCCAGCCCGTCGCTGACAAGGCTTCCTCGACCCCGGAGACGCTTCATGAAGATCCTTGTCACCAGCCTTGCCGCCCTTGGGGTGCCAGGCCTTGCTCTCGCTGCCGACCTGACCGTCTCGACTGCCACCGGCGACGCGACCGTGCCGTCGAACCCCGGAACAGTCGTGGCGCTCGACCTCGCCGCAATCGACGCGCTGGACGCCCTCGGCGTCGAACTGGCTGGCGTGCCCGACATCACCCCGCCGGCCTATCTTCAGGGCGCGATGGAGGGCGTCGCGCGGGTCGGCACGTTGTTCGAGCCCGATTACGAGGCGCTGGCGGTCATGTCCCCCGACCTGATCGTCGCCGGGGGCCGCTCGCAAACCGTGGTGACACCACTTTCGGCCGTGGCGCCGACCATAGACATGACGATCACGGGCGAAGCGCTCATCGACGAGGCCCGCGCCCGCGTCGCCACCTATGGCGAGATCTTCGATCGCGCGGATGCGGCGGCCGAACTGACCGGGGCGCTCGACGACAGGATCGCCGAAGTCCAGGAGGCGGTGGCCGACAAGGGCGACGCGCTGATCCTGCTCACCAATGGCGGCAAGCTCTCGGCCTATGGGGCGGAGTCGCGCTTTGGCTGGCTGCATGCGGCGCTGGACCTGCCCGAGGCCTTTCCCGAGCTCGACGCCGACACCCATGGCGAAGCGGTCTCCTTCGAGTTCATCGCCGAGGTCGACCCCGACTGGATCCTCGTCATCGACCGCGGCGCCGCCATTGGGCAGGAGGGAGAGGCCGCGCAGGCCACGCTCGACAACCCGTTGGTCGCGGGCACCAAGGCCGCGCAGAACGGCCAGATCCTCTATCTCGACAGCGCGCCGCTCTACCTCGCGGGCGGCGGCATCCGGTCGCTGATGGGCACGCTGGACCAGATCGAAGCGGGCTTCTCGCGGTAGTCCCATGCGCATCTGGCTGGTTCTGTTCCTGACCCTGCTGATCGGGGCGAGCCTCGGCATCGGTGTCGCCGACCTGTCGGGCGGCGGCACCGATGCCGGGCTGCTTCTGGCGATCAGCCGCTGGCCGCGTACGGCGGCGGCGCTGCTCGCGGGGGCCGGGCTCGCGCTTGCGGGGGTCGTGGTGCAGCTCACCGTGCAGAACCGGCTGGTCGAGCCCGGCCTCACCGGTACGCCGGAGGCGGCGATGATCGGGCTTCTGGGCATCACAATCGTCTCGCCGGGCGCACCGATCCTCCTCAAGATGGGGGCCGCCGCCATGGCCGCGCTGGTGGGCACGCTGGGATTTCTGGCGCTGGCGCACCACGTGCCGCGCCGCGACCCGGTGCTGCTGCCGCTGGTGGGGCTGGTCTATGGCGGCATCCTGGGGGCCGCGGCGCTCTGGGGGGCCTGGGTGACGGACCTTCTGCAATATCTCGGCGCATGGACGGCGGGCGAGTTCTCGGGCGTGCTGCGCGGCCGATACGAACTCTTGTGGATCGTGGCGGGGCTGGGCCTGCTGCTTTGGTGCGTCGCCGACCGGATCACGATCCTCGGGCTGGGCGAGGCGCAGGCGCGCTCGCTGGGCCTCGATTACTGCCAGACCTCGCGCTCGGTCTCGGGATCGTTTCGGTCACCGTGGCGGTGGTCGTGGTCACCGTCGGGGCGCTGCCCTTCGTCGGTCTCGTGGTGCCCAACATCGTGTCGCGCTGGCGCGGTGACAACCTTCGCGCCAATCTGGGGCTGATCGCCCTTTCGGGCGGTGGAGCGGTGCTTGCCGCCGACGTGATCGGACGGCTGGTGCGCTTTCCCTACGAGATTCCGGCGGGGACGATCTTTGCCGTGGCGGGGGCCGGAATCTTCTTGTGGCTGCTGCATGCGCCGCGCGCGGGTCGCGTCGCGCATGGCTGAACGTCGCCTGGTTCCGCTGGCGCTGCTGCTGGCCCTTGGCTGCGCCGCCTTTCTGCTGTGGAACCTGCACGCGCCGATGGGTTTCATCCTGTCGTTGCGCGCCACGAAGCTGGCCGCCTTGGTCGTGGTCGGTGCCGCGAGCGGCGCGGCGACGGTGCTGTTCCAGACCGTGGCGGGCAACCGGCTGATCACGCCCGGCATCGTCGGCTTCGACGCGCTATTCGTGTTTCTCCAGACCATGCTGGTGCTTGCCCTCGGCAGCGCGGGCTATGCTACCTTGCCGACGCTTCCGGCCTTCCTGATCGAGACCGCCTGCCTCGCCGGGGCGGGTGTCGCGCTGTTCGGGCTTTTGTTGCGGCGCGGCGCCGGGGACCTGATCCGCCTCGTGCTGAGTGGGCTGATCCTCGGGGTGATGCTGCGCGGGCTGTCGGGCTTTGCGCAACGGCTGCTGGAGCCATCCGAATTCGCCGTGGTCCAGCAGGCCAGCTTCGCCAGCTTCGGCGCCGTGGATCGCGCGCAACTGGCACTCGCGGGGCCGCTCCTCGCCCTCGCGCTGTTGATCGCCTGGCGGCTCTCTTCCCGGCTCGATTTGGCGCTACTGGGGCGCGACAAGGCGATCACGCTGGGCCTCGACTTCGACCGGCTGCTGCTCGGCGTGCTGGCGCTGATCGCGGTGATGGTGGCGGTCTCGACCGCGCTTGTCGGGCCGGTCGCCTTTCTCGGGCTGCTCGCTGCCGCGCTGGCACACGCGCTGCTTGGCCATCCCCGCCACGCCGCCCTTTTGCCTGCCGCCGCCGGGCTCGGCGCACTGATCCTCGTGGCGGGGCAGTTCCTGTTCGAACGGCTCCTGGGCTTCGAGTCCACTTTGGCCGTGATCGTCGAATTCCTGGGCGGGCTGGTGTTTCTCGCCCTCGTGCTGAGAAAGGCCGCGAGATGATCGAGATCGAGAACCTCCGGGTCGAGCGCGACGGCACGCCGGTGCTGCACGATCTTTCGTTGTCGCTGCCCTCTGGCGGGATCACCGCTTTGATCGGGCCGAACGGCGCGGGCAAGTCGACCCTGCTGCTGGCGATGGCCGGACTCGTTTCGCCGATGGCGGGCCGGGTGCGGCTCGACGGTTGCGACCTGCACGCGATGCGGCCGCAGGCGCGGGCGCTGCGGCTGGCGTTTCTCGGTCAGGATCAGGCGCAGGCGTCGCGGCTTACGGTGCGCGATCTGGTCGGCTTTGGCCGCTGGCCGCATCACCGGGGCCGCCCCGGACCGGCCGACCAAGCGGCTGTGGCCGGGGCGCTTTCGCTGTTCGGCCTGAACGAGCTGGCCGAGCGGCCCGTATCTTCGCTTTCGGGTGGCCAGCGCCAGCGCAGCCAGATCGCCATGGCCCACGCGCAGGCCACGCCGCTGGTGCTGCTCGACGAGCCACTGAGCGCGCTCGATCCGCGCTATGCGCGAGAGGTCATGGAGGCGCTCGTCGCCATGTCGCACGACGCGGTTGCGCCACGCAGCGTCGTGGTGGTGCTGCACGATCTCGGCATGGCGACGCGGTATGCCGACCGCGTCGTGGCGTTGAAGCAGGGGCACTTGGCGGCCTCCGGCCCGCGCCGGGAGGTGATGCGCGACAGGGTGCTGAGCGATCTGTTCGACACCGGGCTGAAGCTGCGCGAGGTCGAGGGCGCGGACGTGGTGCTTCCGGCCTGACGATCCGGGCGCGGCTCGCGGGTTTCGCGAGGCCGTTCCTTCGTCAGGGTGGCACGATCGGTGCGGCACCGTCCGTATCCGCACGATGCATTGCCCCAAGGTCAACTCGCCTGTAGTGAGAATCGCAGGGAGGATGTGTCGTGAGTGATTTCTCGAGTGCGGATGAGAGCGTGATGCTGGACGCGGCGGGCGTCGCCGGAGCGTTGCGCCGATGGGTGCCGCTTGGTGCGACCATCGCGCGAAGCTGGGCCACGGAACGACGGATCATCGGGGTCGTCCGAAAGGGCACGACCACCTATCCCGCATGGCAGTTCGACCAGACCGGGCTTCCCGTCGCCGCGATGCGCGACATCATCATGGCGCTGCGACCGGCCTGCGATGCCGAAGACATGCTGGCATGGCTGCACGCCCCCAGCGAGGCGCTCGGCGGCCACAGGCCCTGCGAGCGGCTGCGCGACGATCCGGGCGCCGTCATCGCCGCCGCGCGGCAGGTCGCCATGATGCGGCTGGACTATTCGCACGCCGTTTGACGCAGGCCGCCATGGGTCGCCTGTCGCGCTTGGCGGATCGGAAGATACCGTGTTCGTCGCGCGAAGATGCCTTCGCGCGACGGGATTTCAGTCCCGGCGCTTTGCCATCATCTCGTTCAGGCGGTTGCCGATCGCCTTGGGCGTCACGCCCGAGAACAGGCTGACCAGCCGGCTCGCCGGGTCCGGCACCACATCGACCTTGCCCGCCATCATCGCGTCCCAACCTTCGCGTGCGACCTTGTCCGGGTCGACCTTGGGCATGTCGTGCAGCGCCGTGTCCTCAAGCCCCTTGTCGTAGATCGGCGTGTCGGTCGGCCCCGGCATCAGGCAGGTGATCGTCACCCCGGTTTCCTTGAACTCGTCCGACAGCGCCCAGGCGAGACCGTTCACATAGGCCTTGGTGGCGTTATAGACGGCGTTGTGAGGCCCCGGCACCTGCCCCGCGATCGAGCCGGTGACGAGGATGCGCCCGCGTCCCTGCGCCCGCATCACCCGTCCGACCTTGTGGATCATCGAAGTGGTCTGCTTGACATTGAGGTCGATCCGGTCGGCGACATCCTCCCACTTTTGCTCGATGAAGGGATCGCCGAGCGCCAGACCGGCATTGGCGAAGAACAGCTCGATCTCGCGCCCCTGCAGGTGCGACCAAAGCGCCTCGACCCCGTGGCGCGTCGAGAGGTCCGCGCGCACCGCATCGACCTCGCCGCCCAAGCGGCGCAGCTGCCCGGCCGCCTTGTCGAGGTCATCTCCATGGGCGCAGAGGACGAGGGAATAGCCCTCCTCCACCGCGATCCGGGCGAGCTGGTAGCCGATGCCCGAGGAGCCGCCGGTGACGACCGCCAATCCCTTGCCTGCCATCATTCCTCTCCTTCGGGCTCGGCCATGCGGCGATGCATCTGCGCCAGCACGGGCTCGGGCAGCACGCCGGTCAGCGCCGCCTGCACCTTGTTCATGAAGCCCGAAGTGATGCCGGACTCTCCCTTCATCATGGCGTCGTAGCCGTCGCGGGCGACCTTGGCCGGATCGGCCTTGCCGTCGTCCTGCCCGACCGGCGTGTCCTCCATGTGGGCGCGCTCGAAAAACGGCGTATCGACCGGGCCGGGGCGCAGGCAGGTGACGGTGACGCCCGTGTCATCGAGCTCCGATCCAAGCGCCAGCGACAGGTTGTCGAGATAGGCCTTGGAGGCGTTGTAGACCGCCTGATAGCTGCCCGGGATCATCCCGGCGATGGAGCCGGTGACGAGCACCCGCCCCTGGCCGCGCGCCACCATGTCGCGCAGCACCCGCTGCAAGGTCGCGGTGGTGCCCTTGACGTTGAGGTCGATCACACGCTCGATCTCGTCCCATTCCTGATCGAGGAAGGCATGGCCCAGACCGACACCGGCATTGGCCATGAAGTAATCGACCCGCCGCGCCCCGATCCGCTCGAACAGCTCGGCCACGCCATGCTCGGTGGCGAGATCGGCGCGCAGCGTCTCGACCGCGGCGGCGGCGGCTGTCGAAAGCTTCGCCCCTGCCGCCTTGATCGCGGCTTCTTCGGCCACGATGAGAACGTCATGCCCATCCTCGACCGCCAGCCGGGCCAGCTCGAAACCGATGCCGGTCGAGGCACCGGTGACGACCGCGAAATGTCCCGACCGGCTCATACCGTCGCCGTGCCGGGCTTCAGCACCACCTTGGTCCAGTCGTTCTGGTTGTTGGCGAAGTTGTCGTAGCCGCGCGGCGCCTCCTCGAGCGGCAGACGGTGCGAGATCATGAAGGTGGTGTCGAGTTCGCCCTCCTGAATCCGGCGCAGCAGGTCATTGGTATAGCGCTGCACATGGGTCTGGCCGGTCCGAAGCTGCAGCCCCTTTTCCATCAGCGCGCCAAGCGGGAACTTGTCGGCAAAGCCGCCATAGACGCCGGGCATCGACACGCGACCGCCCTTGCGGCAGGCAAGGATCGCCATCCGGAGCGCATGCGGCGCGTCGGCGCCCACGCCGACCTTTTGCTTGATCGTGTCGAACACGTTGTCGGGTGAGAAACCGTGGCTCTCCATGCCGACCGCGTCGATCACCGCGTCGGGACCGATGCCGCCGGTCATCTCCATCAGCGCCTCGAGCACGTTGGTCTGGGAATAGTCGATCACCTCGGCGCCCATCTTGCGCGCGAGATCCAGCCGGTTGGGGTAGTGGTCGATCGCGATCACCTTGTGCGCGCCCATCACCTTGGCGCTCTGCACCGCAAAGAGCCCGACCGGCCCGCAGCCCCAGACCGCCACCGTGTCGCCCGCGGTGATGTCGGCGTTTTCGGCCGCCATCCAGCCGGTGGGCAGGATGTCCGAAAGAAACAGCACCTCGTCATCTTCCATCCCGTCGGGAATGACGATTGGGCCGACATCGGAATAGGGCACGCGGACATACTCCGCCTGACCGCCCGGATAGCCGCCGGTGAGGTGGCTGTAGCCGAACAAGCCCGATAGCGGGTGGCCATAGAGCGGCTCGGTCAGGTCCTGCTTCTCGGCGGGGTTGGAGTTGTCGCAGGCCGAGAACTGTTGGACCTTGCAGTGAAAGCACTGGCCGCAGGAGATGGTGAAGGGCACGACGACGCGCTGGCCCTTCTTCAAAGTCGAGCCGGGACCGACATCCACCACCCGGCCCATGAATTCGTGGCCGAGGATGTCGCCGGACATCACGCCGGGGATCACCCCGTCGTAGAGATGCAGGTCCGAGCCGCAGATCGCGGTCGAGGTCACCTCGATGATCGCGTCGCGGGGATTGACGATCTCGGGATCGGGAACGGTGTCGACGCGGACGTCGTGCTTGCCGTGATAGGTCAGTGCGCGCATGGCATGCTCCTCAGGCGTCGTTGCGGTTGCGGTTGGTGGCGATCTCGCCGGTCTCCAGCAGCATCTTGAGCCGCTTGAGGTCGCGGCGGGCCTGTATGGCGGGCTCGGCCTGGAACAGCTTGGCGACGATGCGGCCCAGCTCTCCCATCGGCGGGCGATAGGCGACCACCGCCTCGACCACGGTGCCGCGATCGCCGGGGGCGTCGCGGAACATCACCTTGCCCTCGGTGTCGATCTGGCTGTCATCGGTCGCGCGCCATGCGATTTCCTCGCCGGGGCGGTCCTGCACGATGCGGGTCCTGACCTCGACCGAACGGCCCATCGGCGCCGCGATCGTCCAGACCGAGATGTCGCCCACCTCGTGCACGCTTTCGACGCTCTCCATGAAGCGCGCGAGATTGCCGAAATCGCGCCAGAACTCGTAGATCTCCTGACGGGGCCGGTTGATCGTCACCGAGCGGCCCGTGACGGCATAGCCGCCAAAGCGGCTCTGGCGTGCGGTGCGTCCGGGCGCGCTGTCGGCGGGGTGGCGTTCCTGCTGGCGGCTGGCGTATTGCTGCGCGGCGAGACCGCCGAGCAGCACGAGCCCCAGCCCGATGGCCAGCCCCGCGCCGCCCGGCGGGCCGGCGCGGCGCGTGCGGCGCATCGCGTTGTCGCTTTCGAATGTCCTATAGGTCATGACAGGTTGTCCTCCTTCGCGTCGTCGCGTGGCGCGGTCCTTGTCCACGGGGCCCATGCCACACGAACCGTGAGACGGAACCGAGGTTCCCCTTTCAGTTGTAACTTGGCGCCATCAGGCCGGGGTCGGGACGGAATGGTACGAACCAAACAGAGGGTCTGAGGTCATGACGGGTTGGGGCTGCGTTCTCGTCTCGCAAGGCCATCGGGACCGGAACGAGGATCGCGGACGCGGCGGTCATGGATCAGGGTCGCGACCGGCC
>NZ_BATB01000078.1 GCF_000466965.1 Limimaricola cinnabarinus LL-001 | reverse complement strand
GTGAGCGTGCCGGTCTTGTCGGTGCAGATCACCGTCACCGCCCCCAGCGTCTCGACCGCCGGAAGGCGGCGCACGATGGCATGGCGCGCGGCCATGCGCTGCACCCCGAGCGCCAGCGTGATGGTGAGCACGGCGGGCAGCCCTTCGGGGATGGCGGAGACGGCCAGGCCGACCATGGCGAGAAAGGCGTCACCCGGCCCGTAGCCGCCCAGCGTGACGGCATAGGCGAAGACGACGAGGCAGACGGCGAGGATGACGAAGGTCAACTGCCGCGCGAAGCGGTCGATCTGGCGCAACAGCGGCGTGGTGCCGGGCTCCACCGCGCCCAGCATCGTCCCGATGCGCCCGATTTCGGTGGCGGGCCCGGTGGCGACCGCGACGCCGACGCCGCGCCCGGCGGCGATGAGCGTGCCGGAAAAGGCGATCGGGCGGCGGTCGCCGAGCGGGGCGTCCCGCGCGACCTTCGGGATGTCCTTGTCGACGGCGACCGACTCTCCGGTCAGCGCCGCCTCCTGCGCCCTGAGGCCGCGCGCCTCGATCAGCCGCAGATCCGCCGGCACCCGGTCGCCGGCTCGATCAACACGATGTCACCGGGCACGAGGTCGTCCGCCGGGATGCGGGAACGCGCTCCGTCTCGGCGCACCGAGGCCTCGTTCGGCAGCATCGAGCGCACTACCGCGAGAGCGGTCTCGGCGCGGCCCTCCTGCCACAGGCCGATGGCGGCGTTGAGCAGGACAACCGCGAAGATCACGCTTGAATCCGCCCAATGCCCCAGAGCCGCCGTGCCAAGACCCGCCGCGATCAGCACCTGGATCAGAAGGTTGGCGAACTGACCTCTGAGGCGGACCAGCACACCCCGCGGCGGCGGCTCCGGCAGGCGGTTTGGCCCGTATTGCGCCCGCCGCGCCGCAGCCTCCTCGGTGCTCAGCCCATTGGGGGTAACGCCAAACGCCGCAAGGGCATGCTCGCCCTTCTGCGCATGCCAGCCCATGGCCGGGGTTCTGTCGTCCAAGGTCATGATGCTCGCTGCGTCTGCCCCGCCTCGCCGCAAGCTAGCATGCGCCGGGCGGTGGCGTCGCCTGCCGCATGGCCATGGGTCGCCTGCGTGCCGTGTTTTGCCAAGGGATTCGGCCCGTTTGAGGCAGATCAAGGCATCCGCCGCCTCGGGGGGCTTTCCTGAGCATGCCGTTCCGCGCCTCCGATCGTCGCGCCGGTCCATGGAAGGGCACCGGCGTCACCTCCCGGATGCGAGAGTTGTCGTCACCGAGGATCCGCCATGCGCCCCATTCTCACAATCACCCTGAACCCGGCGCTCGATCTCTCGACCGAGACCGGGATTCTCGTTCCTGACCGCAAGCTGCGCTGCACGACGCCGCGGCTCGATCCGGGTGGTGGCGGGATCAACGTGTCGCGCGCGATCGCCCGTCTTGGCGGCACGTCGACCGCTTTGATGGCGCTCGGCGGGTCCACCGGCGAGACAATTGCCGGGCTTCTGGTTCAGGAAGGCATCCGTGTCGCGGCGCTGCCGGTCGAGGGGCTGACCCGACAATCGATTGCCGTCATCGAGCGTGACACGAAACGGCAATACAGATTCATCCTGCCCGGTCCCGACTGGCGGCCGGAGACGACGGAGCACCTGTTCGACCAGCTGGAGCGCCGTATCGAGGCGGGTCATCTGGTGGTGCTGTCGGGCAGCCTGCCCCCTGGCTTCGATCCGGCCACGATCGACCGGCTGCGCGAGGAGCTGCGGGCCCTGCGGGCGGACCTGTTGCTCGACACCTCCGGTCCGGCGCTCGTCCGCATGGTGCGCGATCACGATGGGGTGCCGTTTCACCTCATCCGGATGGATGGGGGCGAGGCCGAAGAGCTCTCGGGGAAACGGTTCGCGACGCCGCCTGACCTCGTCGCATTCGGTCGAACCTTGCTGCGCGCCGGGGTGGCCGAGCGTCTCGTGATGGCACTGGGCAAGCAGGGCACGGCCGGGGTCTTGGCCAAGGGGCCTTTTTCTGCACAGCTCCAGAGGCCGAGGCGGTCAGCGTGGTCGGGGCGGGAGACAGCCTGATGGGCGCCATCGTCCTGGCCCTGTCGGGCGGCGCGTCGTTCAAGCAGGCCGTTCGGGCGGGCACCGCCGCCGCCGCCGCCGCCGTGACCACCCCCCGCGACGCAGCTCTGCGACGGCGCCTTGGCGCGAAAGCTGGTGGCGGAGGTAAGGGTCATGGATCTGGATTGAAGCGTTGCGGAGCAGAGGGGACTGAAGGCCCTTGGTCGGCCTCGGTTGCAGGTCCGCCCCGTCGGATCATCGGTCGGGCGCGGCAGAGAGGCGGTCGGCGCGATCAGGAACGATTGCAAGTGGCTCGGGGCAGGCGCGATACGTCAGGCCCCGCGGAACAAGGATCCGACCATATAGGCGATCGCAGCCGCGACCGCGCCGATGGCAAATGTTTCGAGACCGGATCGCCACCATGCGCTTAGCGACCAGCGGCTCTTGAGCGCGCCGATCATGAAAAAGACGGCACCGGTCGCTGCGATGGACAGGCGGAACGCCGGCTCCAGCCCCAGAGCGTAGGGCAACAGCGGGATCAGACCTGCCGCGAGAAACGCCACGAAGGTGGCGAGGGCCGACCGGATCGGGGCGGGCGGGCGCAGGTTCAAGCCGTATTCATCGCTCAGCATAAGCTCGACCCATGCCGTCTTGTTGCCGGAGATGGCACCCACGGCCTCGTCGAGCACCGCGCCGTCGAGCTCCTTGGCATGGAGGATCTGGCGGATTTCCTCGCGCTCGCCTTCGGGGTTGAGGTCGATCTGGCGCTCCTCCATGGCCCGAAGACGGGTCATGTCGTCCCGCTCGGCCTTGGTGCCTGAATAGTTGCTGGCCGCCATGGAAAACCCGTCGGCCAGCACGTTTGCGGTGCCGAGGGCAAGGATGATGCCATGCGGCAATCCCGCTCCCTGCACGCCCGCGACGATAGCGAAGGTGGTCACGGCCCCGTCGATCGCGCCGTAGACGAAATCCCGCAGATGGGTCGATCGACCTGCGCCGGCGAGTCGCTTGGCAACCTCGTCCGGGCTGTGTCCGTGATCTTCGGGTGCAGCCATCCAGCTCATGCGGAGGCTCCTCGCAAACAGCTGCCGATCCGGGGTGGGCTGTCAACCTGACGCCTAGCCATCGGTCTGTATGCTTTCGAGCCAGTGGATCAAATCGACGATGGTGCGGCTCGTCAGGATCGGCTGGCCCGAGGGGGCGGCGAGGGCGGCGAAGCCCGTGCCGAACACCGGGCCGAACACCGGGCCGAAGACCGGCATCTCGCCGCCATGGCCGGCCAGGGGATCGCGACCGTCGATCTGCCGGGTCGCCAGCTCGGCTGGAAAGCGTCCGCCGTTGCGCGCGGCAAGCCTCGTCAGATCGGGTGGCTCGCGCGTCATGATTGCGGCCAAAGGACCACCGCCACGCGCCTCCGCCCCGTGGCAGGTCTGGCAGAAGACCATGTAGACATCCTGCCCGGCCTCTATCGAGACCGGATCGGTTTCAACCTGAACCTGGGACGGTGTCCGTGTCTGGGCTTGGGCCTGAGTCTGGGCCGATCCGGCAAGGGCAGGAACGAGCAACGCGGCGTATCGCATGGTGGGAGCCTCCTTTGTGTCGAGCCTGCCCCAGAACCAAGATGCGCATCTTGACCTGGATCAAGGCGGCCCGAAGCGCCGCGACCTACCGTCAGGGGCACAAGCGGGCGGCATCCGTCGCAGCAAGGAATGAAAGGCCCGGACATGGAGCGGATACTGGTTGCCACCGACATGACCGAAGAGGGCGACGCCGCGCTGCGCCGGGCCGCGGCGCTGGCGCAGGGATTGGGGGCCGAGCTGGTGCTTTTGCACGTGATGCAGGGCGGGTTGCCGGACGATCTGGATGCGATGTTCGAAAAGGCGCTCATGGCACGGCTCGAAGGCAAGGCCGTTGACCTGCGCGAACGGCGCGGCCTCGATGTCGTGGCGCGGATCGGGGTCGGCACGGACTGGATGGTGATCCTCGATCGGATCGAGGAGGAGGGGGCCGACCTTCTGGTCATGGGCGCGCACCGCCATCCCGGGCTGATCGATCTGTTTCGCGGCACCACCGGGGAGCGGGTCGCGAAGGCCTGCGGCGTCCCGCTTCTGGTGGTACGGGGCGAGAGCGACGCGCCCTACCGTTCGGTCCTCGTGGCCACCGACTTCTCGCTCGCCGCGCGCGAGGCGCTGGATACGGCGCGCCATCTCGTTCCCGAGGCGCGTACCCGCGTTCTTCATGCCTTCACCGTGCCGTTCCGACAGGTGCTGCGTGGGACCGCCCGGCGCGATGTTCTGGACAAGGAACGTCGCCACGCGCGGCGCGATGCGGAAGCGGGGATGGCGACGTTTCTCGGTGGGCTCGAGAACCGCATCGACGAGAGCGACCGGTTGTTCGTCGAGGAAGAAGCCTCTGGTGCGATCCGCCACGAGATCGACCGCACGCCGACCGATCTTCTGGCCTTGGGCACGCATTCCCGGCCCCGCCTGTCGGAAGCGCTGCTCGGCAGTGTCGCGCGAGGCCTGATGGCCGACCCCCCCTGCGACATCCTCGCCGTGCCGCCCTCGATCAAAGTCGAAAAGCCCTTGAAAGGAGCGGTCCGATGACCTGCCGCACCATTGCCCTGTGCTTCACCGACATCCAGAGCGCCGAGCCCCTCGCCCGCACCGGAGCCACGCTGGCACGCCGACACGGCGCGCATCTGCTCGGGCTGCATGTGTTGCCTGATCGACGATGTCGCCGCTTTCGGTCGTGGCGGCCTGTGCCTTTGCGGTGATCGTGCAGGTAGAAACCACCGTGGCGTCGCGTTCGCGCACCAGCCGCACGATCATGCGCAGGTTGATGACGGCACCGGGCCCCGCCGCTTCGGCTCTGGCTTGAAAATCGGTCAGCTCGGTCAGCGCCGCGAAATCCCCGCCCACACCCAGCGGCCTGCGCCCGACATAGCGCAGCGCGCCAGTGGCCGAGAGCGTTCGGACCATCAGCGTCTGGACCGTCTCATGCAGCGGGCCGGCCCAGCGTGCGTCGGAAAGGTACTGCGCCTGCAGGGGCGCGGCGCCGACGCGCGCGGGGCGGAGGGCAAGCGCAGCTCGTAGACGTCGAACGGTGTCGCGGCCCGCTCGAAGGCGCCGAGGGTCGTGCAGCCCGTCAGGGCCAGCAGCGCCGCGCCTTTCAGCCCCGCCCGGGCCGGAGCGATCCACATGGGCTTGCTCCTCATCTCCGGAAGGCCGGTGCGCGATCGTCGGGCAGGAACCGGCCCGGATCCCGGTCGATGCGTCCGACCATGCGGTCGAGGGTGCGTATGAGCGCGCGCCTCCTGTGCCAGCCGAGCATAGCCGGGAAGCGCGTTGGCCGTGAATCCGTCGAGTGCGGGACCGGTGCGCGCCACGATGCCCGACGGCCCGTCGAAGGCGGCGGCGGCGGAGCGGCTGGCGCTGCGCACATCCGCGATGACCTGCGGCAGGTCCTGCCGAAGCGCCCCGCCGGTTTCGGCAAGGAGCCGGATCGCTTCGGCAACGGCCTCTTGCGTCGCGGCGGCGAGATCGCGCGCGTCGCCCGCCATGAAATTTCCGACACCCGAGGCCGCACCTTTGATCGCGACGAACGCGGCATCGAAATGGGCCACCGCCGTGTCTACCGCCGCGAGCGTGGCCTCTGCCTGCGTCAGCCGGTCCGTCGCGGCGGCGCCCGCCTCGCGGATGGGGGCGCGAGGGCAGGGCGCGCTTCCTCGCTCAGATCGCCGATCTCGCGCCGCAGATCGACCAGTAGCAGCCGCAGCCCCTCGCTGGCCAGGCTCGCTTCCTCATCGAGGTAGCGATCCGCTTCGGCCACGATATCCGTCGTCGCGCGCAGCGTGTCCGACCCATCGCCGAGCAGAACGCCCGCCTCCTCCGCCAGGTCGTCCAGCCGCGACAGCGTCGCATCCGCGCCGTCGGCCAGACCGCCCAATCGGGCGACGAGGGTCTCCCAGCCGTCGTTGAACCGGCGAGCCTCGCCCACGAGCCCCGTTGCCGCTCCCGTCGTCTCCGACAGGTCGCGCAGCGTCTGCGACCGCGCCGCCGAGGCGTCTTCGGAGTTGCGCAGGATGCGATCGACGCGGTCGCGGTTCTCGGTGTCAAGGAGCGTGTTCAGCTGACGCGCAACCGTCAGCGCCTCGGCCAGCAGCGCCGGCGCGTCCTGCGACAGCGATTGCATCATGGATTGCCCGGCCGGGATGCGCGGCGGCGTGGCTTCGGAGACCTCCGCCAGAGGCGGCGCGTCGGGCGATCCGGCGTCGAGGGCGACGAAGGAGACGCCGGTCACGCCCTGCGCCGCGATGGTGGCAAGGCTGTCGACCCGCACCGGCGTGGCGGCATCCACCTGGATCTCGACGAGGATCGCGCCGGTGCCGCCGGGCGACAGCCGCAGATCGGTGACCTGGCCCACGAGAAGCCCGCCGAAGCGCACCTCGGAGGCCCGACCGAGGCCCAACACGGTGGTGAATTCGATCTCGTAGATGGCGAACTGCCGGTCAAGCTCGACCCGGGCGAACCAGAAGAGCAGCGCGAGGATGCCCGCGATCCCGACGAGGGTGAAAGCGCCGATGAGGATGTAATTGGCCTTGGTCTCCATAGCGCTCAGCTCCTGTCGGGATCGAGTGGCGGCAATCCGCGGGCGGCGCGTCCGCGCGGGCCGTGAAAATAGTCGCGCACCCAAGGGTGATCGACCTCGAGCATGTCGTCCATGGTGCCACAGGCCAGCACGCGCCGCTCGGCCAGCACCGCGATCCGGTCGCACAGCGCGTGCAACGTGTCGAGGTCATGGGTGACGAGAAACACGGTCAGCCCCAGCGCGGCCACCAACTCGCGCATCAGCCGATCGAAGGCCAAAGCGCCGATCGGGTCGAGCCCGGCGGTCGGGGTTTGCAGCCCGACGATGCTGCGCAGGAGCACCGATTTGCCGGTGCCGGAGCCACCAGCGACGCCCAAGACCTCGCCGCGCCGCACGTCGAGATCGAGCCCCTCGTGGACGACGTGGCTGCCAAAGCGGTTCTCCAGACCGCGGATGCGGATGACGGGATCGGTCATATGCCCACCTGCGCGAAGAAGATCGAAAAAAGCGCATCGGCGACGGTCACCGCGAAGATCGCGGTGACCAAGGCGTTCGAGGTCATCCGGCCCAGCGATTCTGCGCTGTTGCGACCTGCATGCCCGCGTGGCGGCCGACGATCCCGATGATCAGCGCGAAGGCCGGGGCCTTGACGAGCCCCACGGCGACATGGGTGACATCCGTGCCCTCGATGAGCCGGGTGCGGAACATCGCGGGCGAAATGCCAAGCTCGGCCCAGGCCATGAGCGCGCCACCCGCGAGACCCGCGACATCGGCGACCAACCCGAGGATCGGCAGGGTGATCAGCAGGGCCAAGATGCGCGGCACGAGCAGCACCATGGCCGGGTCGAGCCCGAGCGTGCGCATCGCGTCGATCTCCTCGCGCATCTTCATCGAGCCGATCGCGGCGGTGAGGGCCGAGGCCGTGCGCCCGGCGATGATGATCGCGGTGAGCAGGATGCTCGGTTCGCGCAGGATCGAGATCGCGATGAGATCGACCACGAAGACCTCGGCCCCGAAGGGTTTCAATTGCGCCGAGCCCTGAAAGGCGAGCACCACGCCGATCAGAAAGGCCATGAGCGCCACGATCGGCACCGCGCGCGGGCCAACCTCCTCGCAGTGACGCACGGTGGAGGTCAGCCGGAACTCGCGCGGGTGGCAGGCGGCGCGCGCCAGTCGGGACACGAACAGCCCCAGATGCCCGAGGAGGGCCGCGAGATAGGCGAACATGTTCGAGACCGATCTGCCTGGTCGGGAAATCATGTCCCTGAAGCCGGGGTGGTGCGTGTCCGCCGCGGATGGGCCGGGCAGGGATCGGCGCACCGTCTCGATCAGGGAGGCGGCGTGACCCGGTGCCCCGGTGATCGAAACCTCCGCTCCGGCGGCGGAGAGCCTGTCGCCATGGGTCACGAGAACCCAAGCCGCGGCGGTGTCGAGACGCTTCAGGGCCGACAGATCGAAGGTCACCTTCGGCCTCGGTGTCAGCCTCGACAGCAAGCGGCACATGTCCTCGACGTCATGGATGCCGCAGTTGCCCTGCACCGAGATCGTCGTGAAGGTCTCGTTCGATATCACGTCGACACTCAACTGCATTCTCCAGTCAGGGCGACCGGCCAGAGCGGCGCGCGCGTCTCCCGAGGCTCTCGTCCGGGCAGGGGATCGGGCCTTCCACCGTCTCAGCCTTGATCCGACAGCGCTTTCCTACGGGCGTCGAAGTCTTCGAGATCGATTTCGCCGCGCGCGAAACGATCCCGCAGCACGTCGAGCGCCGACGGCTTGCCGCCATTGCCTTTGAAGCCGTCCTTACCGAACCATTGGAAGGCGAGACCCGCAATCGCGATGAGGGCGCCCCAGAACAGGACCATCATGCCGAAACCAAGAAAGCCGCCGCCCCAGCCTCCCATGTGGTGCCCATAGGCCCCGAGGGTTTCGGGGTCGGCCGCCGCCGATCGGGCGATGAACAGGGCTGGAATCGCATATAGGGCTTCGCGTCGCATGGGAGCCTCCTTCGGACGGGGTTCGGTGATATGCTCGTATTCTAAGCGTGACCCAAGGCCGCCACATTGATCGAGGTCAATCCCGGCGTGGGCGATGCCGGTCAGGCTGGATGCCGGGCGCGGGCGGTGGGGAACACCAGAAGGTCGCAAGGCGGGGCCTTCACAAAGTTCGCCTGCACCCCGCCCATCGGGTCCGCGCCCGTCAGCGCGACGAGATCGACCGCCCGGCTTGCGACCTGTTCGCGGATCCGGGCGCGCGGATCGCCCTGCGCCGCGATGATCCGCGTCTGCGCATCCAGGCCGACCTGATCGCGGAACCGCGCGACCGCTTGAGCGGTATCCTCTAGCGTGGCGCTTATGACCTCTCCCCCGGGTTCTCCGCATCGAGTCGTGCTTTCCGCAGTCTGAAGATCGATCCGCATCAAGGTGATCTCCACCTCCGGCGCCACGTTCCTGAGGACTGGGATGGCGCTTTCGCTCTCCGGACCCAGATCGACACAGGCAAGTGACAGGCGGTAGGGCATCGCGGGATCGGAGGTCGAGATCAACAGCGGCACGGGGCAATCCGCGGCCAGCCGCTCCACGAAGGTGCCGTGAAACGCGTCGAGCCCGTTGGGATGGACATGCGGCCCCACCACGAGCAGGTCGGCCCTGTGGCGGTCGATGACTTCGTAGATCTCCTGCCACTCGGCCGCATCGGTGCCGGTCACTTCGAGGGCTGGGCCATGGCGGCACTGGATCTGCGCGCGCAGCGTATCGATATAGCCTTCTATCAGAACGGCGAAATGGCTCACCTGATCGAGGGGCAGTCGCATGCTCGCCGCGTGAAAGATATGCAGCCGCGCGTCCGTGTGCGCCGCGATATACGCCGCGCGCAGAACGGCCCGGTTGCCCGCCGTCGAAAAGTCGGTCGCCGCTATGATGGTATTCATGGGGGTCCTTTCCTCGGGCCCGTCCCGATGCGGCCCAAGCATCCCCGAAGTCGCACCATCACGCCTTGCGCCAGATCAATCGCGCGGGGAGGGAGCGGAACGGTATGGGCGCGATGGCTCAAGAGACATGCCCACCATGATCCATATCAAGTCGTCGGGTTCAGCCGATGCTATGCATGGGTAATACGAGTGACGACGTGGTGAGTGGTAACTCCGGTCAGGACAAGGCGCGATCGCCCCGATCCTGGCCGGTGAAGGAATACAGACCTGCCGTTCAGCAGGGCTCAGGCGTTCCGGTTTGCACCTCTTGGGCCTTGGGTCCGGCGAGCGGTCGATGTCGTGGCGATGTGCGAGAGTCCGATGAGCGGTGACCCCTATGCGGCCCTCGGGCTGGCCAGATCCGCCACGGCGGCAGAGATCAAGAAGGCCTACAGGAAGATCGCCCGCACCACTCACCCCGACCTCAACCCCGACGACCCGGCCGCGGAGGCAAGGTTAAAGGCGGCGTCGCATGCCTATGACCTGCTCAAGGACCCCGACAGCCGCGCCCGGTTCGACCGGGGCGAGATCGACGACAGCGGCGTGGAACGGCACGACCGCAAGTTCTATCGCGTGTGAGCGATACCTCAACCGCGACTCCGCAGTGATCTCAGGGTAGGGCGCTCACGGTCTCTTCTCCAGCATCTCGGCCCGGAACACCTCGGCGGGGGTCTTCCATCCGAGGCATTTGCGCGGGGCGTGGCGTTCAGCCGGCCACAGATCTCACGGATGTCGTGGTCCGAGAGTTGGCCGATGTCGCGGTCTCTGGGCAGCCAGCGGCGGGCGCGACGGTTGGTGTTCTCGACCGTGCCCTTCTGCCAAGGCGCCGAGGGGTCGCAGAACCAGCTATTGGTACCGATCTCCGCCAGGAAATGCGGCCATGAGACGAACTCGGTGCCGCGGTCGAAGGTGATCGATCGGCGCGCCGGCTGAGGGAGGGCACGGATTGCCGCAATGACCTTGTCCATGACCGGACGGGCCCGCTTGTCGGCGTTCTTCAGAAGCACGGTGAAGCGGCTGACGCGCTCCACGAGCGAGGTCACGTTGGCGGACCCGAACCGCTGCCGGAACAGCATCAGGTCGGCCTCCCAATGACCGAACTGGGAGCGCTGCGCCACCGCTTCGGGCCGGAACAGGATGCTGACATCACGGTGGAATTTCGGCGCACGACGCTTGCGGGCGCGTCTCGGGTGGCGGGCCTTGCGATGGGTCGGCAGATACCACCACAGCTCTTCACCCAGGCCTTCCTTGGCGTAAATGTAGCGATAGATGGTTTCCTGGCAGACCCGCAGCGGTGTGCGCTCGATGCGCATCCGGCCGGCGATCTGTTCCGGCGTCCAGCCCTCCTTGATCCGGTCAACGACCTGATCGCGCAGCTGCGGGTGCCGGATCAGCTTGCGCTGTCGAGCCCGGCGATCACTGGTTCTCAGCTGCGCGGCCATGGCGAAGTAGCCCACGACGGGCATGCAGGGGTCCTGGAAGTGATTGCGCCTGAGCTCGCGGAAAATGGTCGAGCGATGACGCTGCAATACCCGCGCCATCTCGTTCACGGACACCCTGGCATGGCGCCAGCGTTCGATCCTGCGGCGCTCCTCGAGCGTCAGCTGCGCATAAACACGTCCCATATTGGAAAACTTTTGCTTGATAGGGTATTGTTTTCAAACAAGATTCGCAATTTGAAG
The DNA here is from genome assembly GCF_000466965.1 of Limimaricola cinnabarinus LL-001. Lineage (GTDB taxonomy): Bacteria > Pseudomonadota > Alphaproteobacteria > Rhodobacterales > Rhodobacteraceae > Limimaricola > Limimaricola cinnabarinus. The sequence goes on along the minus strand of NZ_BATB01000078.1, from coordinate 469 downwards.
TAGCGTTCGCCCGCTACACACAACCTGTACGCGTAATCTTTATTATGTATCTATTTTAGTCTGGAAGTGTTGTGGTATATCGCCGGTTTCAAAATCGTGGTCCATCCCATTAGCTTCACTACGGTGCTATTCGTCAGCGCGCGGTGTAAACTAGGCAGGTCCGAGTCTGGGCCGTGAGACAGTCGCGCCATTAGTCCTCCATCGGCACGTATTTGAGCGAAATCAAATTAAGCCGGGCCTGGCTGAGCGCATCCGCACAGAAGGCAAGTGCGCTCCACGGCGAGGTGGCAGCAAGACGAACCTCGAATTCCAATTCGACATTCGGAAAGTTTCGAAGTGAATTTTCTATTTGTGGCAGGCGCTGTTGCACATCTCGGTGAGGGGGATTCACCGAGCGGGTCCTGACGGTTAGCTCGAGGGCATGCCGAAGCCTCCCCCGATCCGCTACCGCACGACGAACTGGTCCGAC
>NZ_BATB01000079.1 GCF_000466965.1 Limimaricola cinnabarinus LL-001 | reverse complement strand
TCTCGGTCTCGGTCTCGGTGAGATCCTCCCGTTCTCCTTCGGCGTCCACCCCCCCGATGCCCTCCGCTGCGGGCACGTCGGGCCTCGCTTCCGGCGTCGGTACGGTCTCAGGCGTCCCATTCACCGTCTCGCTCGCCTGCCCGTCGGCGACGTCGCTGACCGGGGCGAGGTCGGCCGGTCGCGCGGGTGGCGTCGGCACCTGCGTCGGTGCCGTCTCCTGCGCCGTCACCGGCCCGGCAAGGAAGGCCAGCACCGGCGCGAGGATCAGCGCCCTCATTCCACGAACTCGACGGTCACGCCGCTCGACACGAGATGCGCAAGCTCCTCAGCGTCCCAGTTGGTCATGCGCACGCAGCCATGGCTCGCCGCGTTGAACAGCGAATCCGGCTTGGAGGTGCCGTGCAGCCCATAGGTCGGCTTGCTGAGGTCGATCCAGACAGATCCTACTGGGCCGTTGGGGCCGGGCGGCAGGATCAGCACCTCGTCATTGTCGCCCTGCTGGAAGTTGATGTCAGGGTTGTAGGTGTAGGTCGGGTCCAGCGCCACGGCGACCACCTCGACCGTGCCGGAGGGCGACGGCGTCTGCGACGATCCGATGGTGACGGGGTAGTTCAGGATCATCCGGCCATCAGCGTCGAAGCCCGCAAGGCGGCTCGTGTCCTTGCGCACTTCGATGCGCGCCACTTTCGTCTCGAGCCGGGGGCCGGGATCGGTGACGGTGATGGTGGTCCCCGTCTGCCATGCCGCCTGCGCGTTGAGCGCCGTGAGAAAGTCCTCGGACATGTGGAACCGCTCGGCCAGCTTTTCGGTGACGCGGGTGTAGCCGAGTTGGTCGAGCTCGGCGAGTTCGGCATAGTCGTCGGGCAGCGGCGCGCTCAGCCCCGAGATGTCGTCCTCGGTGATCGTGTAGCTTTGCAACATCGGTTTGGAGAGATTGGCGGTGAGCGCGTCCCACACCTGCTGATCAAGCTGCCCATCGGCGGCAAAGCCCTCGCGCGTCTCGAAGGCGGCAATGGCGCTCTCGCTCATCCCGCCCTTCCAACCGTCGATGATGCCGGGCGAGACATGCGCGCGGTCGAGCAGCACCTGCACCTTGACGGTGAGGGCCGATTGGCCGTCGGGGAGCGTGCCGCCTTCATAAGTCGCGGCCTCGATCGCCTCGGGGCTGGGCACGCCCTTGGCCGGCTCGGCCTGCATCGCGGCCTCGTCGGGCATGGGAACGACGGTCGGAACCTCGACCGAAGGGCTAGAGCCGCCGCCAGACTGGTCCGGCGTGCCCTGCTGTGCCTCGACCGGTCGCGCGCCGCTGTTTTCGAGAAGCCGCAGCGTTTCGGGCTGGGCCGAGGACCCGCCCGGAGTCGGCACGGGGAGCGGTTCGGGGGATGCGGCGGGTGCCGGTTCAGACTGTGCTGCTGGGGAGGACGGCGCCTCGCTCGCGCCGTCGGGGGAAGTGGTCCCGCCGGAGGTGTCTGCGGGCGATGCGCCGCCTGAGGCGTCGGAGGGCGCGCCCTGCAGGATCTCGCGAGTGTCGGCCGCGATGTCCGCGCCGCTTTCCTGCGATTGCTGCGCGAGCGCGCCACCGGCCGCGAGGGCGAAGACGGACAGGGAAAGGCGGGTCAGGGTTCGGCTCATCGGGCGCTCCTCGAAACGGGTTCGAAGGCCAACGCCCCAAGCCCGCCCGGAGGTCCGCGCCTCAGAGTTCGAGCCGGATCTTCAGCGCCTCCTCAACGCCGGAGGGCACGAAGGACGACACGTCGCCGCCCAGCCGCGCGATTTCCTTGACCAGCTTAGAGGCGATGGCCTGATGGCGCGCCTCGGCCATGAGAAAGACCGTCTCGACCGACTTGTCGAGCATCCGGTTCATGCCGACCATCTGGTATTCGTATTCGAAATCCGCCACCGCGCGCAGGCCGCGGATGATCATCTGCGCGCCCGCGTCGCGCGCCGCGTCGATCAGCAGGTTCTCGAAGGGATGCACCACGATCTGGGAGCCGCAGGCGGCGGCGATCGGCGCGGTCTCGGCCTCGATCATCGCCACCCGTTCATCGAGCGAAAACAGCGGCCCCTTGTCGCGGTTAATCGCCACGCCGATCACCAGCCGGTCGACCAACGTGCAGGCGCGGCGGATGATGTCGGTGTGGCCGAGTGTGACCGGATCGAAGGTTCCGGGGTAGAGCCCGATGCGCATGACGTCTCCTCGCCGCATGTTCGCGCGCCACACGACATCACGGCGGCGCGAGATGCAAGACCCCGCGCCGCACGGGCACGGCTCGGCATGACCGCCGGGCTCAGTGGCCCATGATCATCCCTTCAAGCGCATCCTTCTCCATCGACAGCTCCGACAGCCGCGCCTTGACCACGTCGCCGATCGAGATCAGCCCGATCATCTCCTCGCCATCGACCACGGGGATATGGCGGAACCGGCCTTCGGTCATCCGTGCGAGCACGTGATCGGCAACCTCCTCGCGGTGGCAGGTGACCGGATCGGCGGTCATCATCGCCGCGACCTTCTCCTCGAGGCAGTCCGGCCCGCGCCGACCGATCTCGCGCACGATGTCGCGCTCCGAGATGATGCCCTGCGCGCGCTTGCCGTCCTGAGAGACCACGAGGGCGCCGATGCGCTTGTCCGACAGCTGCCGCGCGGCCTCGGCCACCGTGGTGTCGGGCGTCACGGTGGCGACGGTATCATTGGCCTTGGATTTCAGGATCTGTTGCACGAGCATGGACGCCCTCCTCTGCTGGCGCCCCCGATCTCCGGGGGCCATGAGTCAACCGTCGCGCTCCGCGCTCCCCACTGTCAAGCATTCCGCTTCGAGACGCGCGACCTCCGCACGCATCGCCGCCATCAGCGCCGCGGCAAAGCGCGACAGCCGCGCCGAGCGGCGGTCGGCGGCGTGGCGCACCAGCCAGAAGGCCCGGGTGAGCGACAGCTCTCGGGTGAGGACACGGACCAGTTCCGGCGCGAAGGGCAGCGCGAAGTCATGCACGATGCCGATCCCCGCATGGCGCAACATCTGCAGCTGAACCGAAACCGAGTTCGAGGCCAGTGGCACGCCGCGCGCGCCCAGATCCCCGAGATAGTCGAGTTCGCGGTCGAAGATCATGTCGGGGATGTAGCCGACGAGAGGCCTGTCCCCGAGCGCCGCGAGGCTTTGCGGCGCGGGCGCGTCACGGCGTTGCGCGAGGCTCAGCCGGTAGTCGGTGATCTTCTGCACGGTGAGCCGCCCGGTTTCCGGCGGGCTTACGGTGATGGCCATGTCGGCCTCGCGCTTGGAGAGGTTCACCACGCGGGGCAGCGCCAGGATCTGCACTTCGAGGTCCGGGTTCTGCCCTTGGATCGCCGCGCAGACCTGCGGCAGGATGAAATTGGCGCAGCATCCGGCGCACCGATGCGGATCTGTCCCGCGAGGCCGCGCTCCTGCGGCCCCGCCTCGCCCGCCAGCGCCAGCGCCGCCTCGGCGCGCGCCGCATGCACCTGAAGCCGTTCGCCCCGCCCGGTCAGCGCGTATCCCTGCGGGCTCTTGACGAAAAGCGCCGCGCCCAGACGCTCCTCAAGCCGCGCGATACGCCGCCCGAGCGTCGCGGGGTCCATCCTGAGGCCGGGTGCCGCCGCCGAGAGGCTTTCGGCCCGCGCCACGGCGAGAAAGACACGAATGTCGTCCCAGTTCTCCACGCACATCCCTTCATCTTGCAAAAATGCAAAACCGTTTTGGTATCCTGCCGCTTCTACAGGCATTTCCGCAAGGCTATACCTGCTTTTGACAGTTATCGTTTTCGGAGGACCGGACATGCAGAACCTGACCCATTACATCGGCGGCGCACATGCCGAGGGCCGCTCGGGCCGTTACGCCGACGTCTTCAACCCCGCCACCGGCGAAGTGCAGTCGCGCGCGCCGCTGGCCTCGCGCGAGGAGATCGACCTCGCCGTCGAGACCGCGCAGAAGGCCCAGCCCGGCTGGGCCGCGACCAACCCGCAGCGCCGCGCCCGGGTGATGATGGAGTTCGTGCGTCTGCTGAACCGCGACATGGACAAGCTGGCCGAAGCGCTGTCGCGCGAGCATGGCAAGACCATTCCCGACGCCAAGGGCGACGTGCAGCGCGGCCTCGAGGTGGTCGAGTTCTGCATCGGCGCGCCGCATCTGCTCAAGGGCGAATACACTGATGGCGCGGGCCCCGGCATCGACATGTATTCGATGCGCCAGCCTCTCGGCGTTTCGGCGGGCATCACGCCGTTCAACTTCCCGGCCATGATCCCGATGTGGATGTTTGCCCCCGCCATCGCCTGCGGCAACGCCTTCATCCTCAAGCCGTCCGAGCGCGCGCCCTCGGTGCCGATGATGCTCGCCGAGCTGATGGAAGAGGCCGGACTGCCCAAGGGCATCCTGCAGGTCGTCAACGGCGACAAGGACGCGGTGGACGCGATCCTCGAGCATGAGGGCATCGCTCGGTGGGCTTCGTGGGCTCCACCCCGATCGCGGAATACATCTATGGCAAGGGCTGCGCCCACGGCAAGCGCGTGCAATGCTTTGGCGGTGCCAAGAACCACATGATCATCATGCCCGACGCGGACATGGAAAAGGCCGCCGACGCGTTGGTCGGCGCGGGCTACGGTGCCGCCGGCGAACGCTGCATGGCGATCTCGGTCGCGGTTCCGGTGGGCGACGAGACCGCCGATCGACTGATCGCGGCGCTCAAGCCCCGGATCGAAAGCCTCAAGGTCGGGCCCTACACCTCGGGCGACGACGTGGATTTCGGACCGGTCATCACCGCCGCTGCCAAGGAGAACATCCTCAAGCTGGTGCAGTCGGGCGTGGATGCGGGTGCGGAACTGGTCGTCGACGGGCGTGATTTCGGCCTGCAAGGCTACGAGAACGGGTTTTTCGTCGGCGCGCATCTGTTCGACCGCGTGACGCCGGACATGGAGATCTATCGCAAGGAGATCTTCGGCCCGGTCCTGTCGACCGTGCGCGCGGGCTCCTACGAGGAGGCGCTCAAGCTCGCCATGGATCACGAGATGGGCAACGGCACCGCGATCTTCACCCGCGATGGCGACGCGGCGCGCGACTTCGCCAACCGCGTGAACGTGGGCATGGTCGGCATCAACGTGCCGATCCCGGTGCCGCTGGCCTATCACAGCTTTGGTGGTTGGAAGAAATCGGCCTTCGGCGATCTTAACCAGCACGGCACCGACAGCTTCAAGTTCTACACCAAGACCAAGACGGTCACCGCGCGCTGGCCGTCGGGCATCAAGGATGGCGGCGAGTTCAACTTCAAGCCGATGGACTGACCCGTCACGGCAATGTGGCTCGACAGGGGGCGGCGTCCGCGCGACGCTGCCCCCATCGCGTATTTCGCGCGAGGAGGCCGCATCATGCCGACGCGCCGACGCTTTCTCCTTCGCGGGCTGGCCGCCACCGCCGCCCTGCCACTTTGGGTTCTCGCGGCGCGGGCGGGTGGCCTCGCTGCCGCCGCCCCGCCCGCCACGCCGCGCGGCGCGCCGCCCGTACGGCCTGCCATGGGCAGGCTCCACGAGGTCGAGATCAAAGGGTTCGCCTTTCTGCCCGCCGCCCTGACGATCGCGGCGGGCGACATGGTAATCTTCACCAACGCCGATCTGGCGCCCCACACCGCCACCTCCGAAACCGGGCTGTTCGATAGCGGGCGCCTCGGCCGCGGCCAATCGGTGCGCATGTCCTTTGCCACGCCCGGCACCTACCCCTATCTCTGCACGCTCCATCCGAAAATGCGCGGCACGATCACCGTCGCCTGACGCGTCTCGGACCCGTAACGCGACGCGCCGCGTTGGCCCCGGCAACAAGCCGGAGGGCCGCGCCCATGTCAGATCCCGCCTTTTCCCTCGGAATCGAGGAGGAATATCTCGTCGTCGATGCCGAGACGATGGACCTCGCCGCCGTGCCGGACGAAATGCTCGCCGCCGCCAAGAAACGGCTCGGCGATCAGGTTAGCCCCGAGTTCCGCGACTGCCAGATCGAGATCGGCACATCGGTCGCCGCCGACATCGCCGAGGCGCGCGCCGATCTTGCGCATCTGCGCGGCGGTCTGGCCGAGGTGGCCGATGATCACGGCCTCGCGCTCGTCGCCGTGTCGTGCCACCCGTGGGGCGACCCCGAGAGCCAGGGCACAGGCCATGCCGCCCGCTACGACAAGATCGCCGAGGATATCGGCGGCATCGCGCGCCGGCTGATGACCTGTGGCATGCATGTGCATGTGGGGCTTGGCGAGGATCACGAGCTGCGCGCCGACCTGATGGCGCAGGCGAGCTACTTTCTGCCCTTCGTACTGGCGCTCTCGGCCTCGTCGCCCTACTGGCGCGGCGAAGACACGCGGCTGTCGTCCTGGCGGCTCAACATCTTCGACCAGTGCCCGCGTTCGGGCCTGCCGCCCCGCATCGAAAGCTGGGCCGAATATCGCAAGATGGTCGATGCGCTGGTCAGCGCCGGGATCATCGAAGACGCCTCGAAGATCTGGTGGGATCTGCGCCCCTCGGAGGCATGGCCGACGTTGGAGACGCGCATCGCCGACGTGATGCCGCGCATGGAAGAGGCGCTGTCGGTCGCGGCCTTCGTGCAATGCGTGATGCGGATGCTCTATCGGCTCAAGACCGAGAACAAGCGCTGGCGCGTTTATGAGCGGTTCCTGATCGAGGAGAACCGCTGGCGCGCGCAGCGCTACGGCACCGAGGGCACGCTTCTCGACCTTGGCCGGAACCAGTTGCGCCCCATGCAGGAACTCCTGGGCGAACTCGAGGAGATGATGGAGCCCGACGCGCGGGCGCTGGGCTGTCTCGATGAGCTGCGCGGCACCCGCCGGATCGCACAGCAGGGGTCTTCGGCGACGCGGCAGCGCCGCGCCTATGATGCTGCGATCAGCGCGGGGGCCGAACCGCGCGAGGCGCTTCGCAAGATGCTGCGCGGCGTGTCGGCCGAATTTCTGGAAGGGGTGGAGCGCGGAGTTTCGCCGTCGTGATCGCAGCGCGGGGAACGGCCCGTAGGTTTGCGGTGTTGTCTGGTCAAATCCGTTACTGGAGTGCAGCACCATGAAGACCATCCTTGGCCTCGGCACCGCGCTGACCCTCGCATTCGCCCCCATGGCCGTCGACGCCAAGCCCAAGTTCAAGGTGCGCGGCAACGCCGCCGTGGCGCAGCTTCTCAACGGTGCAGTCGCCGCGAACGCCAAGCAGGTGCGCAAGGTTGAAAAGGAGCTGCGCAAGGCCGCGCGCAAGGCGGGCGTCCCGCTGGGCGTCGCCACCACGGTCGCCGTCGCCGCTGGTGGCGGCGCGGCCGCAGCGCAGGCCGCCCGACCGGCACCGGTCCGCTTTGCCCCCGAACAGGTGAACCTGCGCCCGCGCCTGCGCCCCGAGAACATCGGTTACGCCAGCCTCGACGAGCGCCCGCGACACCACCGGTGACCACGATACAGGACGGTGCGCGGGTCGTGACCTCGTCGCTTGCCGCCGAAGCAGCGACGGCCCCCGTCTCGCGCCGCGTCACCTCCACCAACTCGGTCGAGATCGCCGATACGACGGTGACAACAACCGGACCGAAGACGGTTCAGGTCGAGACTGACCGTGTGTCCACCGATCCGGTTCTGGCCGAGGCCGACAGGATCGAGACGTCCAGCGAGGTTCAGCCTGTCTCGCTCGAAGCCGATGCCAGCAACGGATCGACCCTTTTCGGTGGCCCGACCGGGTACTGAGCCCCCTGACCGGACCACATCGAGAAAAGGCCGCCCCGAGGGGCGGCCTTTTTGTTTTGGCACGGTCCTATTCGGCCGCGATCTTGCGCGGTTTCAGCATCGGCTTGAGATAGCGGCCCGTATGGCTCGCCTCGACCTCGCCCACCTCTTCGGGCGTGCCCGTGGCCACCACGGTACCGCCGCCATCGCCGCCCTCGGGGCCGATGTCGATGATCCAATCGGCGGTCTTCACCACGTCGAGATTGTGCTCGATCACGACGACGGTGTTGCCGCTTTCGACCAGTTCGTGCAGCACCTCAAGAAGTTTGCGCACATCCTCGAAATGCAGGCCGGTGGTCGGCTCGTCGAGGATATAGAGCGTGCGGCCCGTCGAGCGGCGGGCCAGTTCCTTGGAAAGCTTCACCCGCTGCGCCTCGCCGCCCGAAAGCGTCGTCGCCTGCTGGCCGACCTTGATATAGTTCAGACCGACGCGGCACAGCGCGTCCATCTTCTCGCGGATCGAGGGCACCGCCTTGAAGAACTCCTGCGCGTCCTCGACCGTCATGTCGAGCACATCGGCGATGCTCTTGCCCTTGAACTTCACCTCCAGCGTTTCGCGGTTGTAGCGCGCGCCCTTGCAGGTTTCGCAGGTGACATAGACGTCCGGCAGGAAGTGCATCTCGATCTTGATGACGCCGTCGCCCTGGCACGCCTCGCAGCGGCCGCCCTTGACGTTGAACGAGAACCGCCCCGGCTTGTAACCGCGCGCCTTGGACTCCGGCAGGCCCGCGAACCAGTCGCGGATCGGAGTGAAGGCGCCGGTATAGGTCGCGGGGTTCGAACGCGGGGTGCGGCCGATCGGGCGCTGGTCGATGTCGATGACCTTGTCGAGATGCTCGAAGCCCTTGATGGTTTCGCAAGGCGCGGGTGCTTGCCGCGCGCCATTGAGCTTCATCGCGGCGTTCTTGTAGAGCGTCTCGATGGTCAGGGTCGACTTGCCGCCGCCCGACACGCCGGTGACGGCAACGAACTTGCCCAGAGGGTAGTCGACCGTGACCTCTTGCAGGTTGTTGCCGGTGGCCTTGACCACCGTCAGCTTTTTACCGTTGCCAGCGCGCCGTTCGGCCGGCACCGCGATTTCACGGGTGCCGACGAGGTATTGGCCGGTGACCGAGTCCGGGTTGGCCATGATCTCCTGTGGCGTGCCTTCGGCCACGATGGCGCCGCCATGCACGCCCGCGCCCGGCCCCATGTCGAAAACGTAATCCGCCTCGCGGATCGCCTCCTCGTCATGCTCGACCACGATCACCGTGTTGCCCTGATCGCGCAGGTTCTTGAGCGTGGTCAGCAGCCGGTCGTTGTCACGCTGATGCAGGCCGATCGACGGCTCGTCGAGGACGTAAAGCACGCCGGTCAGGCCCGAGCCGATCTGGCTCGCCAGACGGATCCGCTGGCTTTCGCCGCCCGAGAGCGTGCCGGCGTTGCGCGACAGCGTCAGGTAATCGAGACCGACATTGTTGAGAAAGCCGAGCCGCTCGCGGATCTCCTTGAGGATGGCGCGGGCGATCTCGTTGTTCTGCTTGGAGAGCGCGGCGGGCACGGTCTCGCACCACTCATGCGCCTCGCGGATCGACATCTGCACCACTTGGCCGACATGCCGAAGGCCAGGCGCGCCGTCCTTGGCCGAGCCGATCTTGACCGCCAGAGCCTCTTCGCGCAGGCGGTAGCCATGGCAGGTGCCGCAGGCGCGGTTGTTCTGGTACTGCTCCATCTCCTCGCGGACCCAAGCGCTGTCGGTCTCGCGATAGCGGCGCTCGAGGTTGGGGATCACGCCTTCGAAGGGGCGCGACACCTTGTAGACGCGGCCGCCGTCATCATAGCGGAAATCGATCTCCTCCTTGCCCGAGCCGCGCAGGAACACCTGCTGCACCTTTTCGGGCAGGTCCTTCCAGCGCGCGGTTTTGGGCACGCCGTAATGCTTGGAGATGGCCTCGATGGTTTGCAGGAAATAGGGCGTCTTGCCCTTGCGCCACGGTGCAATGGCGCCATCGGCGACCTTGAGCGTGACATCGGGTACCACGAGGCGTTCGTCGAAGAACAGCTCGACCCCGAGACCGTCGCAGGAGGGACAGGCCCCGAAGGGCGCGTTGAACGAGAACAACCGCGGCTCGATCTCGGGGATGGTGAAGCCCGAGACGGGACAGGCGAACTTCTCAGAGAAGGTGATCCGCTCCGGCTCGCCCTCGGCGGGGGCCGTCTCAAGGATCGCGATGCCATCGGCCAAATCGAGCGCGGTGCGGAAGCTGTCGGCGAGACGCGTCTCGAGCCCTTCGCGCACCACCACCCGGTCGACCACGACGTCGATGTCGTGGCGGAACTTCTTGTCGAGCGTCGGCGGGTTCTCAAGCTCGTGGAACTCTCCATTCACCTTGACCCGCTGGAAACCCTGCTTGCGCAGCTCCACGAACTCCTTGCGATACTCGCCCTTGCGGTCGCGCACGATCGGCGCGAGCAGGTAGCCGCGCGTGCCCTCCTCCATCGCCATGACCCGATCGACCATGTCCTGCACCTGCTGCGCCTCGATCGGCTGGCCGGTGGCGGGGGAATAGGGCGTGCCGACCCGCGCGAAGAGCAGGCGCATGTAGTCGTAGATCTCGGTCACGGTGCCGACGGTCGAGCGGGGGTTCTTCGAGGTCGTCTTCTGTTCGATCGAGATCGCGGGCGAGAGGCCCGAGATGTGATCGACATCGGGCTTTTCCATCATGTCGAGGAACTGCCGCGCATAGGCCGAAAGGCTCTCGACATAGCGGCGCTGGCCTTCGGCATAGATCGTGTCGAAGGCGAGAGAGGATTTGCCCGAGCCCGAAAGCCCGGTGATCACCACCAATTGGTCGCGCGGAATGTCCACGTCGACGTTCTTGAGATTGTGCTCGCGCGCGCCGCGCACCTCGATCTGCTTCAGTTCCGGCATGCAGGTCCCCACCAGTGTCCAGCCCGGAAGATAGGGCCTCGCGGTCCGATCTCCAACCGCGAAATGAGAACGAAAGGGTAACACATGGCGGGGCTGCGCGAAATGCCGCAACCCGCCCCATGTTGATCGCGGCGGATGCCAGGTCGCGGCACGGGTACGCGGCGTGCGCGCCCCTCAGAGACCGCCCATCCGGGCGGGCCAGCTATGCCTCTGCCAGAAGCCACGGCCCTGCGACGCGTCTGCTTCGAGAAGTGCATGCCCGGGCCGCGCGGCGACAAGGCCGTGCAGCCGTTCGTTCAGGGCCATGTCGGCCTGTCCCGTGATCGGCAGCCCGTGATCCGCCTCGAAGGTGCGAATGGCGCGCGCCAGCCGTGGACCTGCGAGGCCGTCCATTCGGCCCGGCTCGTAGCCGAGATGCTGTAGCAGAACCTGAATTTCAAAGACCGACTCGCGGTCGGCCTCCATGGAATGCGCAGGCGCGACGAAAGCCACCATGCCCGCGGCCAAGTAAAACAATGGTAAACGCATAACCCCCCCTTTTCCGGGAAAAACAGCCCCGGAGGGTTCCATCTTAACACAAAACGCCCCCGACCGGTCAGGTCGGAGGCGTTCCATGATCCTGCGGTGCGACGGAGATCAGAAGTGGATCGCGCGGCCATAGGCGTCGAGCACGCTCTCATGCATCATTTCCGACAGCGTCGGATGCGGGAACACCGTCTCCATCAGCTCCTTTTCCGTGGTCTCGAGCGTGCGGCCCACGATGTAGCCTTGGATCAGCTCGGTCACTTCGGCCCCGACCATATGCGCGCCCAGAAGCTCGCCGGTCTTGGCGTCGAACACGGTCTTGACCATGCCCTCGGCCTCGCCCAGCGCAATCGCCTTGCCGTTGCCGATGAACGGAAAACGCCCGACCTTCACGTCAAAGCCCATCTCCTTGGCCTTGGCCTCGGAATAACCGACCGAGGCCACCTGCGGCTGGCAGTAGGTGCAGCCCGCGATGCTCTCGGGCTTGACCGGGTGCGGATGCCCGCCCGCGATCAGCTCGGCCACCATGACGCC
>NZ_BATB01000080.1 GCF_000466965.1 Limimaricola cinnabarinus LL-001 | reverse complement strand
GGCCGACTGGCCGGCGCGCATCTGGCGATGGACGAGGCGGTGCGCAACATGATCGTGATGGGCGGCGCGACCCGCGCCGAAGCGCTGCGCATGGCCTCGACCACCCCGGCCGCGGCGCTCGGACTCGGGCACAAGCTGGGCCGCGTCGCGCCGGGCTTCCACGCCTCGCTGACGCTGCTCGACGACGATCTGCAGGTGCTCGGCGTGGTCGTGGACGGCGCGACATTCCTCAAGGACATCGACTAGGTGTATGGTCCCGAGGTAAAGTGGCACGGCTCTCGGTGGGGCAGGTCGGGGTTGGTCTGCCATTCTCGCCAGATGAATTGCGCCGGGGTTAGCCCCTTGAGCGTCTTCAGGCGCCGGACCGTATTATAGGAGTCGATAAAACAGGGCGAGGTAGCGTTCGAGTTGCGCGTGATCGTCGTAGTGGTAGTGCTTCACCGTGGCATCTTTGATCGTCTGGTTCATCCGCTCGACTGAGGGCCAGCTTGACAAGACCGGTTGCCCCCGCGCGCCCGAAGGCCAGCATGAGCCGCCCTGCCCCGCTGCCCGGCAGCGCATGCACCCAGATTTGCTGCGCCGGCGCGCGCAGCAAATGCGCGACCAGCCGGCGATGCTGGCGGTCCGGGTCGAAACGGTCGGCGGCGCGGCTTTGAGACATGCCTCCTTGTGCCGCCCGCCCGGCAGGTTTTCCAGTGGCACTGTTAGGTTGATGGCGTCTTGGAAGCCCGGTAGCTCGGTCGGTTGCTGAACCTCGGCGATCTATCCCGCCTCAAGGGGTATCGCTTTCCGCGCACCGTCATCGGGTACGCCGTCTGGGCGTACCACCGCTTTGTACTGAGCTTGCGAGACGTCGAAGACCTCTTGGCCGAGCGGGGGGTCGTCGTATCCTACGAAACGATCCGGGTGTGGGTAGCGAAGTTCGGGACGCAGCTCGCCGCGAAGATCCGACGCGATCGACCTGATCCGTCCGCCAAATGGCATCTCGACGAGGTCGTTCTCAAGATCAACGGTGTGAAGCATTGGCTGTGGCGGGCAATCAACGCGAACGGCGACGTCTTGGACATCCTCGTACAGTCACGCCGCGACACCTCGGTCGCCAGACGGTTCATGCGCAAGCTTTTCAAGCGATGGGGCCTGCCGCGGGTAATGGTGACCGGCAAGCTCGGATCCTACTCCGCCGCGAAGGCGCAGGTTGCCCCATGCGTAGAGCACCGTCGTCACAAGGGGATCAACAACGCGGCGGAAGCATCGCATCGGCATACCCGCTGACGAGAGAAGGTGATGAGCCGGTTCATGTCGCCGCGACAGGCCCAGCGGTTTCTGTCGGTCCACGACCAGACCGCCCCCATCTTCCGCTCGCGTCGTCACCGCCTCTCCGCAAACTCCCATCATCGTGCAAGACAAGACGCATTCGACCTATGGGCCGCCTACACGGCCGAAATGTCCGCTTGAGCGGCCGCCGACGAGACATTGGCCGTCCATACAGAACAACCTGACAATCCCCAAGAGGAATAGGTCACAAGCCATTGATCTTGCTATAAAAAGTAAGCCCAAGGTAGCGGCGAGGGACTAACCTTGGGCTTGGTGGGGAGGGGACTATTTCTGCGGAAATAAACTGGGATCTACGTCAGGTAGAGCGGTAGCTCTCGACGAGTTCCTTCAATCTGGCCTCGAATTCATCTTGCAGTTCGGGCGCCACCGGCACTGCCTTGAGGGTCACCGACACGTTCTTCTTGCCGCGCTTGGCGACGAAGGATGCGCCATTGGACAGCGTCAGGGTCGCAGGCCGAGCCGCAGGCACCTTCGCCCGTGTGGTTGTCGAGCTGGAAGACTCCAAAGTGACAGGCTCGTCGGCGACAGCCTCCTGGCCCATGGCCTCCATGATCTCGGCCTTGAGGGTCTCCCGATCACTTCCGTCTCCCATATGCTTAGCGAAGCGCTTAAGGATGGGTGTGGTAGCTCCCTCCGGGAAGATGTCGCGGACCTCATCCTCGTGCTTCCAAAATTTCAGGGAGAGGGATACCTCCCACTGCCCTACCCCGATAGTCTCGGCGATCTGGGTCTGGGTCAGCTTGTTGTCTTCTGCCTTGAGATGCTGCGCAATCCTCCCGATCGACAGGTAGCGTTCGAGAGGACGGAGATCCTTGCGGACCGTGTTCTCAGCGAAGCGCTCTTCGAGGTCCGCCAGCGTGTGGTCGCCCTTCTCCGCAGCGTCGAACACGCTCTCGGTCTTCTGTCCGATGACAGCGAGGGTCGGGATACCAAGCTCGACGCAAGCGGCCAGCCGCCGCCGGCCAGACTGCAAGAAGAAGCGAGCCTGCGGATCGATCTTGAAGGGGTCGGTATCCTTAGGCGTCCACTCTGGGTTACAGGGCCTAACGCGGATCGGTTGCGTCTGCCCCCGCCTCGCGATGTTTGTCTTCAATGCTTCGAACTCGGCACCCTGCTTCCAGTCACCTAGTCGATCGGACTGAATTTCGTCTTGGATCTGGGTTGTGTCGATCTTGATGCTGACCTCACCTTTCAGGATCTGCCTCGCGATAGCCTTCATACGCTCTCTGAAGGTGTTGGTCGCCTCTTCTTCGGCAGCTTTGTAGTGACCCCCTCCTCCCCCCGGAAGCTTTCCCTCCATGGGCCTGTCGCCTACAGCCACCTCAACTTGCTGTCGTTGTGCAGCGACTTGGTCGCGCCTCTTCATCGGCATCTTCAGCTCCATTTCTGCTTAATGAAGGTGTCGGCGAAGCCCTTGCTGGGGAGCTTACCGCGCCACACGAGATCAACGAGGTGGTCATTCACCGCGTTGGCGTTGTCTGTGAATGCTTTGGCTGAGGGTCTCTTCCCTCGTGTCTCAGGCACGTATTCGTATATGGACTTGTAGTATTCAGCTGCGTTCGAGACAGCCTCGCTCCGCGAGTAGAACACTTGAGAGATCATGTCTTCGCGGTCGTAGTAAAGGTCAGCCACCTGATCGGTATCCTGCTCGTTTACGCCTTGGATGATAGTCGGGAGGACAATGTGCCTCCCTGCCCCGATCACCTCGTCCTCTCTCGCATTCCTCTTGAGATACTGTGCCACGGCGTTCGCATAGCTACCAAGCGTCGACAGATCGAATCCTTTCATCGTCTGCGGGATCACGACGTTCGTAGCAGCCACCAGCCCGTTCAACTGCATCAAGGTCAGCGACGGCTGCTGATCGATAATGATCACGTCAATCGTCTCATCCATCGCCGCGTGGTAGCGCTCGAGATTGAAAGAGCCATCTTCGTTCCGGAGGTCGGCTGTGGTCGTGCGAGGACCGTAGGCGTCATCCCAGCGCTTGATGGCTTTCTGCAGCACGGAGTGCGTCGAGATGTCGACGTCCTCGGCGAGCATGAGCAGTGTCAGGTCACCGTTCTGAATCTGCGCGCCGGCCGGCATGAGTTTGGCACCGGGCCACGGTGTCGTGGTCCACATGGCGTGCATCTCTTCTACCGGCCGATCGAGGTTGGGAGACTTGTAGTTCTCGACTCCCATGAATGCCGCCACTGTCTGCGCCTCTCCAGTCAGCATCGGGCTGTTCTGGTCAGCAAAATACAGGGACACAGTAGCCTGGGGGTCGCAGTCAATGATGCCGACGCGAAGGCCATACTGCATCGTCAGATACTGTGCGAAATGCGCGGCCGTCAGGGACTTGCCGGTGCCGCCTTTCTGCGCCCCGAACGTGACGACGGGCAGGGGGTCACCTGGTTCACGCCAGTAGAGGTATCTGTTCTTGACGCCCACTTTCGCTTGCATGACGGCCCGCATCAGCATGACGTCAGAGAGCGAGTAGACAGAGCCACGCGCACCCGGCTCCCCACGAGGGAAGGCGGGGTTGTTCTCTGGCTCTTCACTCAGAATGCGCTGGATGTAGGTATCAGTGACGCCCAACAGATCTCCTACCTCCCGGCCGAGGAAGCGCCGCTCCAAACGGCCCTTCATGGTGAGATCTCGTTTCAGCGTTGAGCCAACGGTCTTCATTTCGTCGGCGAGCTTGGTGAAGAAGTCTTCGAGCATCGGTGCGGGAGCCTCCGGGCTTGAATTATTTCCGCAGAAATAATCAGGTTCTTATGTCTGTAATTGCACGATCTCGTCGGTGGCTGTCACCTGATCGAGGTCCGAGATGGAATTATTTCCGCAGAAATAATAGGCGGTGTGCTGTTCAAGTGTCGTCATGTAGTCACCGGGTCTTGTCCGAATGTGGCATGGTATCGTCCGAGGTCAGAAGCGAGCTTTCGCAGCTTGGTCGCTAAGCTCGTGCCTGCCTTCTCCCGAGCCTTGTTGAGATACATCATGAATTGCGACAGCGGCGGAGCGCGCCTGTGATGCTTCGGCCAGACAGACTGAATGCAGCGGGCCAGATGGATTAGAAGGGGCAGGGGGTCCGGCGTAGACTTAATTACGCTCTGCGCTTGCACCGCCAGATCATCTGGCGCTACGGTCACCCCAAGGCTCTGCCAAATCGACTGGAGCTTCCCCTGTACCGCCGGAGCAATCGTTGAAGTGTCCGTCGATGGCGGGCGATGCTCTTGGAGAAGCCGATGCGTAGCTGAAACCAAGCTTGGGGCTGGCCGGTGAGACCATGAGCCGTAGGTGTTGCCGCGCCCGATAGCGTCGGACCACTCCTCGATCATTCTATTCACTACCACCTCGACCTGCGGCGAAGACGCGCGCACGCGGTTTTCTGCGACTTCGGGTTCGGACGGGTGGAGGGAGTGGTTATCTTGAATCTGGTTAGACTCTTTATAGCGTTCAGCAGGCTGAACAGGGCAGTCAGTAGGCTGAACAACCTTCGGTGCCTTCCGGCTACGCAGGTGAGCCTGCCACTCCGGCCAGAACGGGACGCGATAGTGAAGGTGCGCGTTGCCGCCATACCCATTTTGCGTGCTCTCAGTCTCGAGCAACCCAGCAGCTCGCAGCGACTTGATGTGTGCTGAGATCGCCGCCTTCGACTTTCCCATCATTGAAGCAAGAGTCCTCTGCTTGATGAAGCATTCCCCAGTCTCGGAGTCGGCATGCATGCAGATGATAATTAGAGCCCGGAACTCCCCATCCTTGAGGTAATCCAGGTCAACGAACTCGCGCGGAAGCGCGGTGAAGGGAGCTTTCGCTCCGAGGGAGAGCATCATTTTGAGCGCACTTTTTCATTACCGCGCGCCAATGGGGCTTGCGGGGGACTGCGAAGTGGCGCTATCAAGAGGGTGAAAATGGGGTTCTCTTGATAGGACCGGGACACTTAGAAAGCTCAGATCGGTTGCAGCCGGCCTGGGCTTTCGTCTCGTTTGAGGTCTAGTTCAGCATGCTTGCCTCTTAGTGCATTTTAGTTGTCCGCAGTTAGACACTTAACACACACACCCCGCAAGCCCTATTGGGTGGTTCCCGATCCCCCGTTTCCCTGCGTCTGCTCCGAGAATGCCTCTACCGCAGGCTTTCCTTGAGCCTCAGCCCCGATTTCAGCTCTAAATTTTTCTTCCAGAAGGCACGAAACTGTTGCTGTTCCGACACGCATCGCGAGCAGTTTGACGAACGTTAAACGCGAAATTAAGTGAATTTTCTAAGAAATTCGCTGAATTTCATGACGACTCACGGGTTAGGGCACTCGGAGCGGCTGGAATCCGATTCGAGAGAGGGTAGGGGTCCCCAACCAGATCAGAGGAACCGGTCGATCGAGACGTAGGCTTGCACGAGGATCGGCTGGATGGCTGCCCAAGCGACGGCTTCCGCAACCTTCCTTTTGAAGGCCCCGGTCTCAGCCCAGTAGGTGATGACCCGCTTGAATAGCCCCATGTCTCGTGGATGCCTTCCTGACTAAATTTGAGGCAAGGGGCCCTGTTACATTCCCACGGCCTTAGAGCGCCTAACAGAACCGCCTGATCTGGTTCATGCAGATGATGGCTGTGGCGAGTTTGGTGAGGGCCATGTGGATGTCGGCGCGGCGGTCGTAGCGGGTGGCGAGCCTGCGGAACTGTGCGAACCATGCGAAGGTCCGCTCAACGACCCATCGGTGGCGCCCGAGCTTCGAGGAAATCTCGACACCGCGCCGGGCGATGCGGGGGGTGACCGACCGCGCCCGGCATTCGCGGCGGCACCGGCGGTGATCGTAGGCCTTGTCGGCATGTAGCTTCTGGGGTCGCTTGCGGGGGCGACCGCGCTTGCCCGAGCGCACCCCCGGCACGGCGTCGAGCGTGGCCGCCATCGCCCTGCTGTCGTGGCGGTTCGCGCCCGTCAGCGTCACGCCGAGCGGCGTGCCCCTTCGGTCCGTGCAGCAGTGCCTCTTCGTGCCTGCACGACCACGGTCCGTCGGGTTCGGGCCGGTCGTCTCGCCCCCCTTTATGGATGGCCCGCCCCTCCCGCCGGCGCTGTAGAATGCCGGCAGTCAAAAGAGGAAGGAGCGAACCATGAATATCGTGATCCTTGGAATTGATCTGGGCAAGACCACCTGCAGCGTCGTCGGTCTCGACGCGGACGGCAAGGTCGTCGTGCGGCGACGGCTACGTCGCGATGGAGTGGTGGCATTCGCCGCCAAGCTGGCTCCCTGCGCTATGGCCATGGAGGCGTGCTGTGGCGCCCACCACATGGGACGAGCGCTGGCGGCATTGGGCCACGACGTCCGTTTGATGTCGCCGGAATATGTGCGTCCCTACGTCAAGGCGCAGAAGAATGATGATCGCGACGCCGAGGCGATCGCAGAAGCGGCGACGCGGCCGACCATGCGTTTTGTCGAGCTCAAGAGTGAGGAGCAGCTCGACGTCCAGACGCTGCATCGCGTGCGTGATCGTCTGGTGGGCGAACGCACCTCCCTCACAAACCAGATCAGAAGCTTGCTTTTGGAGCGCGGACACACCGTGGCGCAGGGCCATGCTCGTCTGCGCGGCCTACTGTGCGAGCTTCTGGATGCCGACACAGATGCACTAAACCCGCGCATGGCATTCCTGCTTAGGGACATGCGCACTCGGTGGGAGGAACTGGACCGCCGCATCGCCGCCTTCGACACAGAGTTTGCAGCCATGGCCCGGACCGACGAGCGCGCTCGACGACTGACAGCCATCCCAGGCATCGGCGCGCTGAACGCCACAGCGCTAGTCGCCGCAGTAGGCAATGCAGCAACTTTTTCGAAGGGGCGCGATCTGGCTGCGTGGCTGGGTCTTGTTCCTCGCCAGGTCACGACCGGCGGTAAGCCAAAGCTCCTTGGCATCACCAAGCGAGGGAGCCGCTATCTGCGAAAGATGCTCATCCAAGGCGCACGAGCTGCCATGCCCGTGGTGTCACGGAAAGACACCGCAACCGGGAAATGGCTGCGGGCACTCCTAGCCCGCGCGCATCCAAACGTCGCCGTTGTCGCGTTGGCTGCGAAGATGGCGCGCATCGTCTGGGCGCTGCTTCATCACGGACGCAGCTTTCGGGTCGTCTTCTGATAGAGCGTTGAAATCATTGAACCGGTACTCGGCGTAAGCATTGCCGGGTGCCTCGAGCTGCGAGTGGTGAGAGGAAGATGGCCTAACAGTCGACCGGTGTCCCGAGAACCTCCGGCGCAAAATGGCCCGACGAGGCCGGCCCCTTTATGAGGATCGGGACGCGCGGATCTCCATCTTGGCAGCGGCCGACGAGCCGACATGCCGGATACGTTTGTGCAGACTGATCACACCATCACCCAATCGGCGCTTGCACCCGGGGCGGGCCATACGTTTTGCCCCGATGGACGCGGCGTCCAAGGAGGCGCGGGACCAGTCCAGCTCGCCCGCCCGGTCGAGGCGTTCCAAGAGCACCCGGTGTAGCCGGTCCCACACACCCGCCTGCTGCCAGTCCCGCAACCGCCGCCAGCAGGTCATGCCCGAGCAGCCGAACACCTCGCGCGGCAGCATCTCCCAAGGCATGCCGGTCCGCAGCACGAATACGATCCCCCGAAGCGCCTCTCGGTCCGGCACCCGAGGGCGACCCCCGTTCGGCTTCGGTGGCTCCTCCGGCAGCAGCGGCGCCACCACCGTCCACATCTCATCGGGCACAAGCTCATGTCTCATGCCGAGAGAATCCACGAGACGAGGATAGGTTTCGTTAGGCGCTCTTAGTCACATTATACCGGAATCTATCCCGGCTCCGCTGGTAGCGGCGGGTCATCTCGGCCGAGGCATGGCCGAGCTGCTTCTGCACATGGCGCTCGTCGATCTCGGCTGATGTCGCGAGGCCTGCGCGCAGCGAGTGGCCGGCGAACAGCGCCCGGCGCTCGGCCTCGGGCAGTTCGGGCCGCAATCCAGCAGCCAAGGCCGTGCGCTGCACCAGCCGTGCCACATGACGGTCGTTCAGGCGGCGCTCCAATGCCAGGGTCCCGTCCCGGCTGACGGCGGTGAACAGCGGTCCGAAGTCGATCTTCGCGAAGCCCAGCCACGTCTCCAGCGAATGCACCGGGCAAGTGGCCTCGCTGGAGCCGCGCGCAATCTCGATCTCGCGCCAGCCGGTCTTGCCGCGCAGCGTCACCAGCACGCCGGCCTCGAGGATCTCGATCCAGCCGCTGCCGTCGATCGTGTCGTCCTTGACCCGGTCGAGGCCGACCAGTTCCGAGCGCCGCAGCGCGCCCGCGAAGCCCACCAGCAACATCGCCCGGTCGCGCAGCCCGCGCAGGTCGTGGCCGAGGACGGCGAGCATGGCGCGCAGATCGTCCGGCCCGATCGCGTCCTTCTGCACCGGCGGCCGGGCGTGGCGGCGGCGGATGCCGGCAAGGACGGTGGCGATATGCCGGTCGCGGCGGTCGAGCCGCATCCCGCGCTGCGCGTAGCCCCAGGACAGCCCCGCCAGCCGGCGCTCGATCGAGGCGACCGAGAGCGCGCGCGCCTTGCTCGACGGCGCGGCGAGGTCGGTGATGTAGAGCCCGACCAGATCGGGGGAGGAGGGCAGGGGGTCGGCGCCCTTTATTCGGCACCAACGAGCGAAGGCGACCCAGTCGCGCGTGTAAGCGATGCGGGTGTTCTCGGCGATGGCCTGGTCGGCATAGCCGCGGGCGGCGTCGACAAGGCGGTCGAGTCGACCGGAGCCCGCGACATGGTGGGGCAGGGCGATTTGGGTCGGGATTTCGGGCGTGTCCGGCATACTGATTGGCGTAGCACGCTGATGTCCGATAAACCAAGATTACCGGACATCTATGACCGCACAGGGTGGCGGTTTGTCGGCCCTACAAGGGACGCGAGCGCCCTCGGTACAGCAGCCCGATCGACACCTTTCTTAGATGTGCAACCAAGGGTCTTCGCATAGCGTAGCAACCGTTCAGCCGCCGCAACTTGACCTCACAGCTTCGATGAAGTTTCGGCAGCGGCAGTGAGGTAGCTGTGGCTGCATAGGGGGCTGGCGGCCGGAGGGATCATCTTGACCTGAACGGCTCACGCGTCGTCTCGCCTGGTTGCCTTTGAAGGCCGCGGAGCCTTATCGGTGCAGCCGGGGATCAAGTGCGAAACGCTCCTGCTGCACATCATCGAAATAACCAGCTGCTCGATCCGCATCGAAGATCAGGTTCCAGCTGTGTCGGGAAACGGTCGATGGTACCAAGCAGAACAGGTGATCTTGCAAGAGCTGATCACCGAAAGCCTGCTGACCGGGGCCGTGAGATCCTGGAATGAGCCAGTTGGCATTCGGAATATCTTCGGCAAGGACAACATGGACCGCGGACATGTCGATGATGCGAGCGCTTGTCAGCACATGAGGGGATGTGTCGAGCATCTTGAAACCCTTATGAACCGCAACCTCCATGATGGCGGTCGCAGGGTCAACGGAGGTATATACGGTACGGACACCCCTTGAATTCCAGCGGCCACCGACGCGATACGATCCTTCGCCCGTGTCCCAACTGCTCGCATGCCGTTCTTGATCTAGACGCCAGAACCGGAGCTCACCCATACCGAGCGGCGGCGGTAATGGCGTCACGAATAGACCCCATATTCGATGCGCGTCAGGTAGTCGTCGACCGCCTCCACCCCCGCAGTTGAGGTCAGCAGATCAATCGGTCGCCGATTGTCGAGACCGATCGCAGGTTCGAGAAGCCATGCCTCCGCCGCAGCTTGCGTTCCCAGGACGTCTGTTGCTTTGGCAATGATCTCGGCGAACCTCCATGCGCGGCTGCTCTGTTCGGTCGAAAGCACCTTCTGCTTCACCTCAGACCTGCGACGCTGCAGCGTTCGTATGCTGATCCCGATCGCCTTGGTCAGCACGTCGCCCGTCGACAGGACCTGAACCCCGTCGACCAAGTGAAACAGCGATCTCGAAGGGATCCCCTGAACGATCAGGTCGTGCGCATCGAGCGCGCTACGGACATCGCGCTTCATGATCTTGCCACCCCCCAAAAGGCGGTAGGCGCGGATCGCATCATTCTCGACTGCGGCTGGCGTGCCGCGTCCGCCAGGTTCGTTGGTAATAGTCATAGCCGACATGAGGTGGTCCCCCGACATGTGTCGCTAGAAAGATGACACCTGTCGTGCTCTTGTTCAAGTACTACCCCGCTCCGGAATGGGCTCGCCGATCGCTGTGGGCTGTGTGCAATCTGTAGGCGGAACGCGACATCGCGTCACGCCGCGTACCACGAGGCAATTTTCGTGTTATGAATTTTGTCCCGGGTGCCAGCGAGCGCCTAGGCACGCAAAGCAACAACAACAGGACATGCGCATGCTGATGGATCCGATCTTCACTCACTGGACCGCAGTCTACCGTTCTGCCGGCGAAGATGAACCGACCGCCACCACGGCCGATTTTCGTGATATGGGTGAGGGCGATCAGGTCGACGCGCGGGTAGCGAAGGCCCATTTCCGGACGGTCCTCGGCCGCGGCGCTGAGCTGCTCGAGGTCTATCCGGTCCGCAATCCGGACGAGGCGCTCGAAACTTACCGGGCGACCAAGGGCCGCACTGAGCTCTGCTTCGCCTGAGCTAGACGGCCTTGGGGACAGATCCTCGGGGCCGACCATGCCACGGTGATGCGGTGATGCGGCGCCGGTCAGATCAGGGCGGCGTAGAGCTCGCCTAGCATCATGTGCCTATCACGCATATCGACCTGCCCAATCTTGCGGGCGCTCGCGTTGATGCGAATCCTCAGGAAGCGCAGGAACACCGATGGCACGATGGCGTCCGGCGATACCACGAAACGGATCTCGGTCGTGGGTTCGTAATGCCGGACCGCCTAGCGGCGATGACCTCGAGACTGCGCATGATCTCGGGCAGAGGCGGGGGCGTCGTGGGGCTGTTCATGGCCCGCAGCATGCTGAAGCGACCAGCAGAAGACCATGCCTGATGATGCGAGCGGCCTCGGTACCCGAGGCGAACCTCGGTGCAGCCCGCCGCCTTCAGCTCACGCCTGTGTGCGGCGGTGTCCTGCAGGTCGGTCGAGACACAGGCGTAGCCAATCAATGCCGTGGTACGTCCTATTCTAATTCAATAATGCGAGAAGATACGGTCGTTTGATGACGA
>NZ_BATB01000081.1 GCF_000466965.1 Limimaricola cinnabarinus LL-001 | reverse complement strand
TGCCCGCGAAAAGTTGGAGACTTGGCGCAGAGACTACAACGAGGTTCGGCCCCACAGCGCGATCGGATATAACGTCCCGATCGACATCCATAATCCCGGTGGCGCCGCCAGCCTGTCACCGGAATGAAGGCCGAAAACTTCAGATCCCGGCGGTCCAAGGTTGGGTCCCAGAGCACAACCTTGAGGCGGCACTCGCAGCCATTGCCACCGGTCATCCGCAAGACCGGATCGACGCGCACCTTTTCTCGAACTTGAGGCTATCGAACTGATCCTGCATCGGGCACAGGCGCCGCTTGCACCTAGCCCGCCGTCCAGCCACCGTCGAGCATGAGCGCGCTTCCGGTCATCAATGCCGAAGCATCGGACGCGAGAAAGATTGCGGCACCTGTTACGTCATCGACCTGTCCCAGTCGTCCGAGCTTGATCTTCGACAAGACCGAGGCGCGGAAGGCATCGTCTTCGAAGAAGGATTTGGTCATCGGGGTCTCGATGAAGGTCGGGCAGATCGTGTTGACCCGAATGCCGTGCTCGCCAAGCTCGATCGCGAGCGCCTTCGTGAAGCCTTCGATGGCCCATTTCGACGCGCAGTAGAGTGTCCGGTCACGGGCGCCGACATGGCCCATCTGCGAGGACATGTTGATGACCGAGCCGCCGCGTCGCGCCGCGACCATGCGTCCGGTCACCGCGCGAGCGCAAAACATCGCGGCCTTGAGATTGAGCCCCATGACTGCGTCGTAATCGGCCTCTGTGACCTTGGAGAGCGGCTTTGGGCGGTTGGTGCCGGCATTGTTCACGAAGACGTCGAAAGGCGAGCGTGCTTCGATCTCCATCTCGAAGGCGGCGATGTCGGTCACGTCGAGCGCGAGGAATTCGGCCTTGAATCCGGCGGCGCGCAGCTCTTGCGCCGCGCGCTTGATCTCGTGCGCGGTGCGGGCGCACAGGGTCACCTCCGCCCCCGCCGCCGCGTAGGCCTGCGCGATGGCGAGGCCGATGCCCCGCCCCGCGCCGGTCACCAGCGCACGCCTGCCGTCGAGACGGAAATCAGGCAGCGCTGCCGTCATTCCGCCGCCTCGCGGTAGGGTGCGGCCGCACCGTATGGTACGTTCACCCCGCCGTAGCGGCGCACGCGCATGTTGCACTGCTCGGCATGGCCGACGAAGCCTTCGAGCATGCACAAGCGCGAGCCGTATTCACCGATCAGCGTCGCGGCTTCGTGGGTGGTCACTCTTTGATAGCTGTGGGTCTTGAGGAACTTGCCGACCCAAAGCCCGCCGGTGTAGCGGCCCGCCTTTTTCGTGGGCAGCGTATGGTTGGTGCCGATTACCTTGTCGCCATTGGCGACGTTGGTCCGCGGCCCGAGGAACAGCGCTCCGTAGGAGTGCATCTTTTCGAGGAACCAGTCGTCGCGGTCGGTCATCACCTGCACATGCTCCGAGGCGATGTCGTTGGCGACGTCGAGCATTTCGTCGTAGCTGTCGCAGACGATGACCTCGCCGTAATCCTGCCAGCTTACCCTGGCCGTACCGGCGGTCGGCAGGATTTCGAGAAGACGGTCGATCTCGGCAAGCGTGTCCTCGGCGAGTTTTTGCGAATTCGTCACCAGGACCGCCGGCGAATTGTAGCCGTGTTCAGCCTGTCCCAGCAGGTCCGTAGCGCAAAGCTCGGCGTCGACGGTTTCGTCGGCGATCACCATTGTTTCGGTCGGTCCAGCGAAGAGATCGATGCCGACGCGGCCGAACAGCTGGCGCTTGGCCTCGGCCACGAAGGCATTGCCGGGGCCGACCAGCATATGCACCGGCTCGATGGTCTCGGTGCCGATGGCCATGGCGCCGATCGCCTGAATGCCGCCCAGCACGTAGATCTCGTGGGCGCCGCCGAAATGGATCGCGGCGATCACTGCCGGGTTCGGCTTGCCCTGGAACGGCGGGGTGCAGGCGATGATGCGCGGCACCCCCGCGACCGAGGCGGTCGCGACCGACATGTGCGCGGAGGCGACCATCGGGAATTTGCCGCCCGGCACGTAGCAACCCACGGACTGCACGGGGATGTTCTTGTGCCCGAGGATGACGCCCGGCATGGTCTCGACCTCGAGGTCGAGCATGGTGTCGCGCTGCGCCTGTGCGAAGTTTCGCACCTGCTCTTGCGCGAACCTGATGTCGGCGATCTCGCGCTCGGAAAGCTGGCCGATCAGTTCGTCGATCTCCTGCTGGCCGAGGCGGAAGCTCGTGGGCGTGTAATCGTCGAATTTCTCCGACAGCTCGCGCAACGCCACGTCGCCGCGCGCCTCGATGTCCCTGAGGGTGGAGTCCACGACGGCGCGGGTCTTGGCGTCATCCTCGGCCCGGTCGGCCTCGGGCATGCCGCGTTTGAGGTAGGTGACTGACATGAAGTTTCCTTTCGGAATGAGAGAGTGAGGAAGGCGGGGATGACGATGTCAGTCGCTCAACCCCTGCGATGTCTTGAAGGCCACGAGGCGCGAGAGCCTGGCGTCGCGCCAGGCGCGCCGATCGGCGAGGTCTTCGGCGGGAAGCGCGGCGCGGCGTTCCCGCGTGGCCTTTGCGATGACCTCATCCGGCCACGGCCCGCGCGGCGGCGTGCGCACCATGTCGGCGTAAAGGCCGCGCAGCCGGGCGGCGTAATCCTCGATGCCGCCGGGGGCGTTGAGGTCTATGGTCTCGAAGGGCCCCATGAAGGACCAGCGCATGCCGAGCCCGTGCGCGATGGTTGCGTCAATGTCGGCAAGGCTCGCGATGCCATCCTCGTAGAGCGCCCAGGCCTCGTTCAACAGCACACCCTGCAGGCGGTTCAGCACAAAGCCGTCGATCTCGCGGGCAAGACGCACGGGCACCTGCCCGACCTCGTGCATGAGCGCGACCACCCGCTCGACGCCTTCGGTCGCGGTCCACGGCGCGGGCACGATCTCGACCACCGGCACGAGATGCGGCGGGTTTACCGGGTGGGCGATCATGAAACGGTCGCGATGGGCGCACTGCTCGGTGAAGCGCGAGGCGGGAATGCCCGAAGATGACGAGCCGACCAGCGTACCCGCGCCGATGACGGCGTCGAGTTCGAGACTGACGGCCGTCTTGACCTCGACCGTCTCGAACACCGATTCCTGCACGTAAAAGGCGCCCTCGACGGCCCCGGCCAGTGTGTCATGCACGCTGAGCCGCGACAGCGCGGCCTGAGGGTCATTGAGAAGCCCGACCTCCCGAAGATCGGCAAGGCTGTCCTCGGCTTGCGACATGATGCGCCCGCGCACCTCTTCGGAGGGATCATATGCGCGCACGACATAGCCCGCGCGGGCGAAGACGAGTGCCCAGCCCAGGCCCACGAGGCCCGCGCCGACGATGGCGACGGTTCTGCTCTCGGGCATCACGACACCTTCGAGCTTTCGCCGTCGGCAAGGCAGATCTCGGTGATCCGCAGGCCGTCTTTCGAAATCCGCGACGGAAAGGTGTCGTTCAGCCGCTCTTCGTGGATCGGAATGACACGGCGGGCTTCGTAGCCGACCTGCGACATCATCTCCTCGGTTGCGAGGATCAGGTTCGTCTGGCTGCCGACAGCGAGACCCACCGGGGTGTACATCTGCTCGACATCGACCACCGCGCCGTCATTGGTGATGTTGTCGAACTGGTAGACCAGGTCGCCGGCTAGAACCCAGGTATCCTCGGAGGGCGATTTGCCGTCGTTGCGCACCGTGACCCACATTGAGCCCCAGGTGTGACTGTCGGGCGCGGCGTGCAGGTCGATGCCGGGCAGCACGTTCTCAACGGCGCCATCGACGGTCACGAGCCGCCTGTCGCGGGCCAGATCAACGCCGCGCACGATGTCGCCGGGATCGACCGCGATCATCATCCAGCGCATCCGATCGGGCAAGGACATCGCCCAGACCCATTTCGAGATCTCGCGCTCCTGAATGTAGAATTTGGTGTTCGGAAAATCCTCGACATTGCCGAAGTGATCGAAGTGGGCGTGGGTGATGAAACAGGTGTCGACCTCTTCGGGGGTCACGCCGACCTCGGTCAGGACCGTCTTCGGATCGCGCCAGTTCTCGACGCCGAACCGGTCGCCGAGGGTCTTGCCGTAGTCCTTGTCGTTGTAGCCCACGTCGACCATGGCGACGTGGTCGCGGCCCTTGATGACGACGTAGCAGTATGGAAGCTTCACGTAGCCTTCGTTATGCGCGCCGTAGAGCACGCCGCTCTTGTGGTATTTCGGCACATAGCTGTACTCGAGCACCCAAATGGAATAATCAGCCATTCTTCACCTCCATGGAACAGATGTTGTTTCAGCGGCTCGGCTGCTGTCCGCAGCAACAGCAGGCCTGCGACAGGTCCACCATCTCGAGCCCGGCCTTCGCGGCGCTGGCGGCACGCAAATGTGCGTAGGCGCGTTTGACCAGCAGCCCCGCTTGGTCGAGATCGGCGGCGAACGCCTCCCCGCCGCGCGCATGTGAGAACGTTCTCAGCGCAAGGTGCGAAAACCGCAATGCGGCTTCGAGCTGCGCCTTGTGCGGCTCGGTGCCGCCGGGCGTCTTAAGTGCGCCCAGCCGGTCGCCGGCCTGTTTCGCGCGGGCCTCGCAGGCGGCGTATTCGGGCAGGTCGGTAACCTGGTGCTGCGCGGTGAGCTGCGCGAGGATGATCAGCCCCGAGATCTGACCGATGATGCGCCGCAGATCCTCGTAGACCGGGCGGCAGGCGGCGGCGTAGCGCGCCACCCCATCCGAACCGAGCGTGACGGCCAACTCGTCCGGCGACGCCACGTTCTTGGGCAGTGGTCCGCCGAACGACAAGACGCAATCGGGCTTGTGCGATTGCGCGAGCCGTATCAAAAGATGGGTCTGGTCAGTCATTGGCCCTCCTCCAATCCATGACGGTATTGCGTTCGACAAGCCTGCCGGGTGGAATATGCAGGATGCGCTGCGCGACGTCGGTCGAGGTTGCGAGATCCGAGGCGAGCTTCACGGTCGCGTCCATCATCTCCTCGAGCGGTTGCGCGATGGTGGTCAGCCGGTGCGATGGCCAGCCGGCCATTGCGATATTGTCGTAGCCCATCACCGAAATGTCGCCGGGTACCCTCAGCCCGATGCCCTCCTGCACGCCCTCAATGAAGCCGATTGCCACGATGTCGTTGGCACAAAACACCCCGTCCGGGCGGCGCGGCAGATCCTTGACGGCGAGACCGGCCTCGTAGCCCGCCTCATAGGTGAAACGTCCGGCCTCGATTACCTGCGGGGCGGCAAAGCCGCGGCGCATGGCTTCCTCCCGGAATCCCTGATGTCGCTCGACGTTGGTCGAGGCGTCGGGAAAGGCTGAGACATAAAGCAGCTCACGGTGCCCGAGTTCGGCGAGATAACTGGCGGCGAGACGTCCGCCCGCGACATTGTCGCAAGAGATGCCGTGGCCCAGCCCATCCTCGGACAGGCGGTTGAAGAAGATGACCGGCGCGCCGGCGGCTTCGCAGCGTTCGCGGGCATGGGATTTCAGATTGGTCGCCAGTACGATCATCAGGTCCGGCTGGTAGCTCAGCAGCAGGTCCACCGCCTCGTCAGTGCCGTCGGCCTGCTCGGCCGAGGCTAGCATGACATTCATCCCCTGTTTTTGCAGCAGGCTCGTGAGCCGGGTCATCACCTCGGGATAGAACGGGTTGGTGAGGTCAGAGACCACCATTCCGACGATCTGGGTCTTCTTGGTGATAAGGCTTTGGGCGAAGGGGTTGGGCCGGTAGCCGATCTCATGCGCGCGGTCTAGCACGATCTTACGAGTCGTCTCGGCGATGACCGCATCGGCGTAAAAGGCCCGTGAGACGGTCGACACCGACATGCCGAGATCCTTGGCGAGATCCTTTACCGTGATCCGGCTACGCTTTGCCCTAGGCATCGTCTTTTCCATTTTTTCTGTGTTCTGCCTACAGAGCGAGTGTCCCTGATGTCGACGTAAAGTCCAACGGCTCGCGGTCGCCAGAATGGCGGAGGATGACGCCCGCCGTCGGGGCGGGCGCCGATGACGTGACCTACGGCTGCACCGTGGCCTCGACCTTGGTCAGCTTGTACAGATCCTCGGGCGCGTCGCAGCGGGCGCAGTTGATGCCCGGCTCATTGGCCGCCTCAGTCACCTCGGCGGGCAGCGGCTGGATCGTGGCGCCTTCGACCGGGGTGCCATTCAGCGCCGACTCGACGTTGACCTCGGGCAGAAGCTCGGGATTCAGCACCTCGGAGACAAAGGAGGTTGGCACCTTGCTCGGCGGGAAGACGTTGCAGCCGCTTTCGTAGTTGTCGCCCTCGCAGACCTTCACCTCGTCCACAGGCACCCAAGGCAGCGGATACTCGATGTTCATCGGATCGAGCTCGCGTTTGCCGGTGAGGATCTCCATCGCCAGCTTGAAGGCGTAACCCGATTGCGCCGGGGGCGAGCCCGCGGATACGCCAGTAAGGCCTTTTTGCTGCATCTCCGGATCGGCCAGCGCGAGACGGAAGCCCGCCGAGTTCTCGCCGGTCATAGGGACCAGCCGATCGCCCGCATCCAGCATCGCTTGGATCGCGCCGAATTCACCGGCCTGCGCCCAGATGCCGTCGACGTCGGGATGGGCGGTCAGCGCTTGGCAGTCTCTTGCTGCGTTGTGCGGTCGTCCCAGTAGGAATAATATTCCGTCACGACCTCGATATCGGGATACTGGTCGAAGATGTGCATCGCGCCGTCAGTGTGACGCTGGTCGACAGAGTTGCCAGGCACGCCGCGCGACAGGAAGATCTTGCCCTTGCCGCCCAGCTCGTTGACGAGCGCCTGTGCGGTGTTCTCACCAAAGCCTGCCGACAGATAGCTGACATTGTAGGCGCAGCTTTCGGTGACCGTGGCGTCATACATGAAGAACAAGACACCCTCCTCGCAGCCGCGATTGATCGTGCGGTTGAGTGCGGTCGAAGAGATCGGGAAGCTGATGATCGCGTCCGCGCCCGCGTCTATCATGCTCTCATAGGCCGAGATCTGCGCCTGCGGATCAGTGCCCGAGATGACCTCCTCAAGTTCGACCATCTCGTTATAGGGCGGCGTCTGGGCTAGCGCCTTGACGATATTGGCGGCCTCGGACTGCCAAGCGTTGCCGGAATAGGACAAGCTCAGGTAAACCGTGAACTTCTCTTGGGCATGGGCCACGTTCGCGAGCCCCAGCGTGGCCGCCGCGAGCGCGAGCCCCGCCGCCGTCGTCTTCAATGCAGTCGTCTTCATATTGTCTCTCCTCCTGACAAGTCTGACGTTTTGCGCACCCAGCCTCAGCGACCGAAAGAGCGCAATTTCTGGAAAAGCTCCTCGCGCAGCACCAGCAGGGCGAAGAGGATGATGGATCCTTCGATGATCGTGCGCAGGCCGAACTCGAGCCCCAGCGCCGAGATGATTGTGCCAAGGATGGTGAGCAGCAGCGCGCCGCCCACGGTCCCAAGGAAGGTGCCGCGCCCGCCGAGGATCGACGAGCCGCCGATCACTACGGCGGCGATCGAGGGCAACAGGTAGTCGTCGCCCATGCGCAGCGTGGCGCCGTTCGAGTAGCCGACCAGCGCGATGCCGACGAAGCCGGCGCAGACAGCGCTGATCACGTAAGGCAGGATGCGTATCAGCGTCACCGGAACACCCGCGTTGCGTGCCGCGTCTACATTGGTGCCGACGGCATAGAGATAGCGACCGTAGACGGTGCGGCTTTGAAACAGCCAACCGGCAATGGCGAAGATCACCAGAGCGACGACCGGCGTCGGCAGGCCGAAAACGTGACTCTTCATTAAAACGACGGCGGCGTCAGGCGCGGCACCGCGCGGGGTGCCCCGGGTGTAGCCCAAGAGCCCCGAGGCCACGATGATCGACATCGCCATGCTCATGATGAACGGCGGCACCCGCAGCCAGATGACACCCGCGCTCGTAGCAAGCCCCACGAGCCCGCAAGCCACCAGCACGCCCGGCAGCAGGTACCATTCGCCCGGATTGCCGGCGCCGACCCAACTCGTCGCGAGGATGCCGCCCATTGTGATCGTGGCGGGCAGCGACAGGTCGAGCCCGCCGGTCAGGATCACCACGCCCTGCCCGAAAGACAGCACCACGAGGAAGAAGCCCAACACCAGAACGGTTTCCACCTGCGACCAGGATCCAAGCGCGGGGTTGATGAGCCGAGCGCTCAGCAACAGCATGACGCAGAGGATTGCGACGCTGACGGTGCTAACGGTCTCGCGGGTGACCCGAGCGCTGCCCCGCGTGTCTCCGTTCTGGGTGAAGCCCGTCTCGGGGGGGGCGGTCTTGCTTGTGGCGGTCATTTGCGGTCTCCGAGGCGAACGAGAAAGGCGCTGAAGACGACCGCGAGAATCAACACCGCACCTTGGAACATGCCGGTGTAGAACGAGGCGATCCCGGCCGAGAACAGCACCTTTTGAAGAAGCGTGAGCGTGGCGGCCCCCGCCATCGTGGCAAAGATGCCGCCGCGGCCGCCCGATAGAGAGGTGCCGCCAAGCGCCACCGCCGCGAAGGTCAGCATCAGGAGCGGCGTGCCCGCAGAAGGGTTGCCAGTGGCGGTCTGGGCACTGAGCATGAAGCCCGCGAGCCCGTAGGCGCAGCCCGCCACGACATGCGCCAGAAGCCGCACTCGGGTGGTGTTGATGCCCGACAGCGCTGCCGCGCTTTCGTCGGCGCCGATAGCGTAGAGCGAGATCCCGAAAGACGTGCGCCGCAGCACCATCCAGATCAGCAGCACCGCGCTGAGCACCAGGCCCGACACTGGGATTACACCCCACAGCCGGTCCGTCATCTCGTAGGAGATCCACTCGGCAACCGAGCCGCCGGGGGCCTTGAGGATCACAAGCGCGATGCCTTGGCAGATGATCATCGTGGCCAGCGTCGCGGCGATGGACTGGAGCTTCAGCACCGCCACGAGGTAGCCGTTCATCACGCCCACCGCCGCGCCGATGGCAAGGCAGATCAGCACTGATACGGCGGCGCCGCCCGGCCCTTCGAGCGGGTATACGGCAAGTACCACGTTGCAGATCGAGATCACGCCGGCGACCGACAAATCGAAGCCCCGGCTGATGACAATGATCGCCTGCCCGGCGGCAGCGAGCGCGAGCGGTGCAGTGTTGTTGATCAGCGCCGCGATGGAATAGGAGGTCAGTGCCTTGGGCTGCTGCACGGCGTAGAGCACGTAAAGCAACACATAGACCATCACGATCAGCCCGGCGCCGGTCAGGAGCCGGGTAACAAGGCCGGGTCGGCTGTCGTGAAACGCGGGCTGTTGAAGCTGCACTTCGGTCATGCGAGCACTCCTTCCGTGATCTCCGGGGTGACATGGCCCAGCATGGCCGCGACAAGGGATTGCTCGGTAATCTCAGCGCCTTTGAAACGGCGCGTGATGCGCCCGCCGTAAAGCGCAAGGCAGCGGTCGGCGAGCTGAACGATTTCGGGAAGCTCGGACGAATAGAACAGCACCGCCCCGCCGTCGTCGGCGAAGGCTCGGATCGCGGCGTAGATCGATTGCTTGGTACCCACGTCCACGCCGCGGGAGGGGTCGAACAGCAGCAGCGTCTGGGCTCCAGTGGCAAGCGTTCTAGCAATCAGCGCCTTTTGCTGGTTGCCGCCCGACAGGTCGCCGATGGGAAAGCTCAGGTAGCGCGGGTTCATCTCGACCCTGTCGGCAGCGGCTTGTGCCACCGATATCTCGCGCCCGTGCGAGATGAGAATGCCGCGCGCCGCTTGCCCCATCACCGGGAGCACAACGTTGGTGGCGGCGCTGAGGCCGGAGAAGATGCCCTCGGTCTTGCGCTCCTCTGGCAGGTAGGCGATGCCGCTCCCGATCTTCAGCGCGTCGCGCGGGCCGGAGAATTTCACCGGCGCGCCGTCCACCTCGATGCGGCCGGAATGCGGCCTCTCAATGCCCACGAGCATCCGAAACAGCTCCTGCTGTCCCTGTCCCTCGAGAGCTGCGACGCCGAGGATCTCGCCGGGCCGCAGCTCGAAGCTCATGTCCTGCAGGTCGTGCCCGCAGAGGTCCATGACCGCCAACCTCGCGGCCTCTCCCGATGCGGACCGCATGACGCGCGGCTTCCGTTGATGGGCGAATTTCCGACCAACCATCATCTCGAAGATGTCGCCGTCGGACGCATCGCCTAGATCGACCGAGGCGATGGTCGTGCCGTTGCGCAAAACAGTGGCCTCGGTGCAGATCTCGCGGACCTCTGCCAACCGGTGCGAGATATAGAGCACCGCGACACCACGCTGAGTGGCTTTCCGAATCTGGTCAAATAGCCAGTCGGTCTCGGCCAGCGAGGCGGTGGGCTCGTCGAGAATCAGCACCTGACCGGCGTTGTCGATGGCGCGGGTGATCTCTATGCGCTGCCGGTCGGCGAGCGCCAGCCTGCCAACCTCGGCGGCGGGGTCGATTCGGTCGAGTCCGTGGCGAGCGAGGATCTCGGCTCCAGCTTCGAGCGTGCGCCGTGTCGAAACCATGCTCGCGAAGGCGCGTGGCAGGTTGGGCAGCAGCAGGTTCTGCGCAACGCTCAGGTTGGGAATGAGGCTCAGTTCCTGAAATGCAGTAGCGACCTTGCGGGTGCGGGCGTCGAGCAGCGAGTGCGGCGCATAGGGTTTGCCGTTCAGCATCATGCCCCCCGCATCGGGCGCGACAGCCCCGGTCAGGATGCGCACGAGCGTGGATTTGCCTGCACCGTTCTCGCCCAGCAGTGCGTGGACCTTGCCCGCTACGAGGGAGATATCAGCATGTTCCAGCGCCACGGTGGCGCCATATGCCTTGTGCAATCCGGCAGCGCTCAGCGCGGCGCGGTCTGCGCCTGTCCCACCAATCGAGTGCTCGGGCTGATTGTCGAACATGGTGACCTCCTCCCATATGCTCCGTAGATCGATCCGCGCAATGGGAACGTTCTCAGAGAACGTTTCCATTGCGCGCATCGTGGGCGCTTTGT
The DNA here is from genome assembly GCF_000466965.1 of Limimaricola cinnabarinus LL-001. Classification (GTDB taxonomy): domain Bacteria; phylum Pseudomonadota; class Alphaproteobacteria; order Rhodobacterales; family Rhodobacteraceae; genus Limimaricola; species Limimaricola cinnabarinus. Next base: position 422 of record NZ_BATB01000081.1, on the reverse strand, counting down.
GTCAAGTGTTTAATAGGCTCGGTAATCACTAATCCTGACAAAGCGGCGTCACCCAAATTCCGCAAGGAAGATGATCGATGAGCAGTCCTTTCTAGCTGACGGCCGGGCAGATGTGTCGTTCCCGGCGCGCGGTGACGCAGTAGCGCGGTTGTCGATGAGATTCATGCCGGTGAAGAGTGAAGCGAGCTAGGGTGCGGCCGTGGTCTTCCGCGTCCGGGAACTTTTGATCGAGCTATGCCTGAATTTAGGTGACGCGCTTTGATCAGGCGGCGCGGTTCTTGGCGTCGATGACGCCGTCGGTGAATTTGACGCCCTCGATCACCATTGGCAACTGGTTGGCGCCCTTCAGGCGACGCCATCCCTTCGCGGCGGCTTGCACGAGTTTGTAGACCATCAGCCGAGCCGTCTTCTGGGATAGCGCA
>NZ_BATB01000082.1 GCF_000466965.1 Limimaricola cinnabarinus LL-001 | reverse complement strand
CCATTTTCAGCCATAGCTCAGGTGCCCGCCTCGGTCCTCTACGACAACGACCGCTGCCTGGTTGCGAAGATCCTGCCGGACGGAACGCGCAAGCGCGCCACGCTCTTCAGCGGGTTCCTGTCGCATTATCTGTTCCGCGACCGCTACGGCCGTCCCGGCAAGGGAAACGACAAGGGCAACGCGGAGGGCCTGGTCGGCTACTCCCGCCGCAACTTCATGGTGCCGATCCCGCGGTTCGCGAGCTGGGACGCGTTCAACGCCTATCTGGAGGGACAGTGCCGCGAGCGTCAGGCTGATGTCCTGCGCGGCCAGTCCGAGACCATCGGAGAGCGGCTCGCGCGGGATCTGGCAGCGATGGCCGACTTGCCGGCCGTGCCGTTCGATGCCTGCGATCAGGCCACCGGACGGGTCAGCTCCCAAGCCCTGGTGCGCTACAGGACCAACGATTACTCGGTGCCGGTCGCGTATGGCCACCGCGACGTCTGGATCAGGGGGTATGTCGACGCGGTCGTGATCGGCTGCGGTGGCCAGGTCATCGCACGCCATCCCCGCTGCTATGGCCGCGAGGACATGGTCTTTGACCCGGTCCATTACCTCCCGCTGATCGAGCGCAAGATCAACGCGCTGGACCAGGCGGTCCCCTTGGCCGAATGGGACCTGCCGTCGGAGTTCGCGACCCTGCGCCGCCTGATGGAAGCGCGAATGACCAAGGAGGGCGGCAGGAGTATGTGCAGGTCCTGCGCCTGCTGGAGACCTTCGACATCGACGATCTCCACGCCGCCGTGAAGAAGGCCCTGCACTTGGGCGCGGTCGGCTTCGATGCCGTGAAGCACCTCGTTCTCTGCCAGGTCGAGAAACGGCCGCCGAAGCTGGACCTCGATGTCTATCCCTATCTGCCGCGCGCTCATGTCGGGACCACGAAGGCGGCCAGCTACATGTCGCTCCTGTCGGGGGATGCGGCATGATCGACGCGCCGAAGATCCTGCTCGCGGATCATCTGAAGACGCTGAAGCTGCCCACCTTCCTGCGGGAATATGAGAAGCTCGGCCGCCAGTGCGCCATCGAGGGGCTGGACCATGTCCAGTTCCTGGCCCGCCTGGTCGAGCTGGAGCTGATCGACCGCGAGCGCAGGATGGTCGAGCGCCGCATCAAGGCCGCGAAGTTCCCGGCGGCCAAGAGCCTCGACAGTTTCGACTTCAAGGCGATCCCCGAGCTGAACAAGATGCAGGTGCTGGACCTCGCCCGGAGCGAATGGATCGACCGGCGCGAGAACGTCATTGCCCTGGGGCCCAGTGGAACCGGCAAGACGCATGTCGCCCTCGGGCTGGGGCTGGCCGCCTGCCAGAAAGGGCTGTCGGTGAGCTTCATCACGGCCGCCGCACTGGTCAGCGAGCTGATGGAGGCCCGCGACGAGCGCCGCCTGCTTCGCCTGCAAAAGCAGCTGGCCACCGTCAAGCTGCTCATCATCGACGAGCTGGGCTTCGTGCCCTTGTCGAAGACCGGCGCGGAACTCCTGTTTGAGGTGATCTCGCAGCGCTATGAGCGCGGCTCGACGATGATCACCAGCAACCTGCCATTCGATGAGTGGACCGAAACCTTCGGCACCGAACGCCTGACCGGCGCACTGCTCGACAGGCTGACCCACCACGTCAATATCCTCGAGATGAATGGCGACAGCTATCGGCTCGGCCAAAGCCGGGCTCGAAAGGCCGTAGCCCCAACCTGATCCGCGTCAGACGCATTGGCCCCGCGGGCAAATGCGCCATGCCACGCGCCAGCTATGGGGCAAGCGCGCGCGGCATGGCGCTTGCCGCTGCGCCGCTGGCCTGGTTTCGCGCCGCCGCGTGACCGGTTTTTAGTCCGCCGTTGACACCTGAATGAAGAAAAGTACATAACGTTCATTACACGCATAGGTTGATTGCAAAGGTGGATTCACGTTCGAAGTGCAGCTCCTGTATATGAACAGCTGGTTACATGGAGAGCAATTGATGGGCACCTGCTATGCACATTTGGATCTCGAAGAGCGTCAGAAGCTCGCGCGGTGGCGTGAAGCGAAATTGCCGGTGAAAGAAATCGCACTGCGGCTCGGCCGCGCGCCTTCCACGCTTTACCGGGAGATGCGGCGCAATCGCTTCGTGGATGATGAGATACCCCATCTGAGCGGCTACTACGGCATGACCGCGCAACGGGCGTATGAGAAGCGCCGTGCCATCCATCGCAAGCTGGTCCGATACCCCGTCGTGAAGGCTGCGGTGGTCGACCGTCTCAAGGCTGGATGGTCGCCCGAGCAGATTGCGGGCCGGATGAAGCTTGAAGGTCATGCCAAGTCCGTTAGCCACGAGACCATCTACCGCTACGCCTATTCCGGAGATGGCCGGTCCGAGGCGCTTTATCGGCACTTGCCGGAGCACCGCCGGCGTCGCAGACCGCGTGGTACGCGCCGCCACCATGGTCGCAGATTCAGCAATGAACACAGCATTTCGCTGCGGCCAGTGGAGGTCTCCGAGCGCCAGCAGTTCGGGCATTGGGAATGTGACTTGGTGATGTTTCGCAAAGAGTTCGGCAAGGCGAACGTGACCTCTCTGGTCGAACGCGTTAGCCGCTTCACCGTCCTGGCGAAGAACGCCGACCGGACCTCCAAGCCCGTCATGGAGACCCTGATCTCTGGCCTGAAGGCCCTACCCCAACCCGCCCGCCGATCCATCACCTTCGACCGCGGCACCGAGTTCACCGCCTGGGCGCATCTCAAGGCTGGTCTCGGCGTGGCTCCATAATTCTGCGACCCGCAATCGCCGTGGCAGAAAGGCACGGTCGAAAACACCAATAACCGGATCCGAAAATATCTCCCCCGCAAGACCGATCCCACGACGATCACAGATCGAGATCTGACTTCGATCTGCGATCGCCTCAACGCTACGCCTCGGAAATGTCTGGGCTACCGGACCCCGGCCGAAGTCTTCCGGGAAAAGCTGATGGAGGCGATGCGGTCAGGCGGATAGGATGGGTTAGCGAAAATTGCGCTTCAGCGTGAGCTCACAAAACGGCACGCACTACTCCCAACTGCGACTCTTGTTTGAGGACATTGCCCTGTCCGCGCTTGCCCGGACAGACCCTCACCCTTAAACGAGCTTGAACGCGGTTTGCGGCAGGATGATGCGGGAACTCAATCTCAACTCTATGAGCTGCTTCGAGGCGGTGGCGCGGCTGGGCGGTGTGTCGCGGGCGGCCGAGGAGCTGGGGATCTCGCCGTCGGCGGTCAGCCAGAAGATCCGAAAGCTCGAGCAGCAGTTCGGCGTCAAGCTGTTCCGCCGCGAGCGGCAGCGGCTGCTGTTGACATTAGACGGCGAACGTCTGTTCCAGACCACCACTCAGGCGTTCCGGATGATGCGCGACGTGCATTCCGCGATCGTTCGCCAGCGCGAGAACCGGCATTTCATCCTGCGGGTCAGCCCCTCCTTCGGGGTGCGCTGGCTCGGGCCGCGGCTGACCCGGTTCCTCGACGCCAATCCAGGCTGGGATCTGCGGGTCGACGCCACGCCGGACTTCTCGGATTTCGAGACCGAGGTGGTCGATCTTGACCTGCGCTACGGCGCCGGCGGCTGGGCCGGGCTGCACGAGGAGCCGGTGCTGCACGACTTCGTGCTGCCGATCTGCGCGCCGGGCTATCTCGAGACCCTGCGCGAAAAGGCCGACGATCCCGTGGGCCAGCTGCGCGCCGCGCGGCTGATCGACAGCGTCAAGACCCATTACCGCTGGGATTTCTGGCTGGCGCGCCACGGCGCGATGGGCGAGCGGATGGCTTATCCTCTGCGCTTCGACCGCTCCTCGATGGCGCTGCAGGTGGCGCGCGATGGCGGCGGCGTGGTGCTGGAGAGCGCGACGCTGGCCGCGCCAGAGCTCGAGCGCGGCACGTTGGTGCCGCTGTCGCCCGGCTTCGAGGTGATCCGCTTCCCGGCCTACTGGCTGGTCTGCCCGCCGCGCCACGCCAGCCGCAGGATCGTGCGGATCTTCTCGGACTGGATGCGCGAGGAGGGCGCAGCGCATGATGCTCGCATGGCGGGGTTCCTCGAGGGCCTGGGCTGCTCGATCCGCGACGAGAGCGGTCCGCAGATCCCCGGGGCCGAGCATCTGCGCGGCCCCGGGGATCGTGGCGCCGATCAGTAGATGGTCAGCGCCGGCAGGTAGGAGATCGCCAGCAGCACCGCAATCGCCACGCCGTAGAAGGGCAGCAGCGCCTTCACCGTCTCGCCGATCCCGGCCCGGGCGATCGCCGCCGAGATGAACAGCGTCGTGCCCACCGGCGGGGTGTAGAGACCGACTGCGAGGTTGACGACCATCATCAGTCCGAGCTGCACCAGGTCGAGCCCGATCGCCTGGCCGATGGTGACGAACAGCGGACCGAGCAGCAGCACCGCCGCCGGCAGGTCGAGGAAGGCGCCGACCACCAGCATCACCAGGTTGAGCGCGAGGATCACCATCCAGGGCTCGGCGAAGCTCGCCTGCACCCAGGCCGCCAGCTCCTGCGGCACCCGCTCGGCGGTCAGCACCCACTGGATCACCGACGACGCCATGATGATGATCATTACCGCCCCGGTCATCAGCCCGGTGGCCACCGCCGCCTCCCATATGCCGCGGAAGGTGAGATCACGATAGACCAGCCCGCTGACTAGGAGCGCATAGGCCACCGCCATTACACTGACCTCGGTCGGTGTGGCGACGCCGAAGCGCAGCGTGCCGATCACGAACACCGGCATCAAGAGTGCCGGAAAGGCGGCAAGGATCTGAGCGCGGAAGGCACGGAAGCCGCCCGCCAGCGGCGAGCGCGGCAGGTCTCGGCGCTTGGCCGTCCAGGCCACGGCAGCGAACATGCCCGCACCCAGCAACACGCCGGGCAGAATGCCGGCGATGAACAGGTCGACGATCGAGACGTTCGACACCAGCCCGTAGAGAATGAGCGGAATCGAGGGCGGGATCAGCACTGAGACGGTCGAGGAGGCCGAGTTGATCGCGGCGGCAAAACCTGCCGGGTAGCCTTCCTTCTTCTGAACCGGGATCAACGCGTTGCCGAGCGCCGAGGCATCGGCCACCGCCGAGCCCGACACGCCACCGAACATCACCGAGCCGATGATCGACACCTGTCCCAGCCCGCCCTTGAAGTTGCCGACCAAGAGCCGCGCGACGTTGACGAGATAGACGCCGAACTTGCCCGACATCATCAAGTTGCCGGCGAGGATGAAGAACGGGATGGCGAGCATCGGAAAGCTCTGGGTCGGGGTGTACAGCCGCTGAGCGATCACTGCCATCGGCTTGCCGTCGAGCCACAGCGCGGCGGCCGCGCCGCCGAGCATCGCATGCGCCACTGGCACCGACAACGCCATCAGCGCCACGAATATCCAGACAAGGGGGGCGGTCATGGCATCACTCCTTCAACTCAGGCTGCGCGGCGCAGTCGGGTCGACGGGCGTTTCGCCGGCCAGCGACCGCAGCAGTGCCAGCGCCGCGATCACCGCCATCGCGCCGAAGGCGTAGACCAGGCTCGCGTAGCCCCAGACCTGGCGGATGCCCAATGTCGACAACGTCTGGAAGCGAGAGGCGTTTATGATCGGCTGGCTGCTCCACAGCACCGCGAGTACGATCCACAGCACCAAGACCTGCACTAGGATAGCCAGTACCCGCCGCGTGCCGGGCCCGATCAGGTCGGGCAGCAGCGTCACCGAGATGTTGGCGCCGCGTGCCGAGGCGACCACCAGCCCGCCCGCGACCAGCCAAGGCAGCAGCAGCGCGTGGATCTCGTAGGCCCAGGCAATGCCCGAGCCGAAGGCATAGCGCAGCACCACGTTGACCAGCAGCGCCGCGAACATCGCCGCGAGACAGGCCGCAGTGACGATCCGCCCGCTCCAGTCGAACGCCCCGGTCAGGCCCCGCACGGCGCGCAGGACGGGGCGCATGCGCCCCGCCCCGTCGCCTGCCGGGGACAGGTCGTCCCCGGTCCGCATCACAGCCCCGCCGCCTCGCGCAGCGCCGGCACCAGCTCGGGGAAGCGTTCGGCATAGGCGTCGTAGACCGGCTGGGTCGCGGCGACGTAGGAGTCGCGGTCAGCCTCCATGAACTGCGCGCCCTCCGCTTCCATCTGCGGACGCAGCTCGGTGTCGGCCGAGAGCGACATCTCGCGCTGCACCTTGCCCGCGCCCTTGGTAGCCTCGAGCGCGCAGGCTTGAGTGGCCTCGTCGAGGCCCGACCACCAGGCGAGCCCGGCGACCACGGGGGTGGATTCGTACTTGTGCCCGGTCAGGGTCACATAGGGCGTGATCTCGTGCAGCTTGGCCGAATGGATGTTGGTCAGCGGGTTCTCCTGCCCGTCGAACACGCCCGACTGCAGCGCGCTGGGAAGCTCGGACCAGGCCAAGGCGCGGGTGCGGCGCCGAGCGCCTCGAAGATGTCGACCGTCATCTGGTCCGGCGGGGTGCGGATCTGCATACCCGACAGCTCATCCGGGGTGGCAACATGCTTGGAGGTGTGGGTGATGTGGCGGATGCCATTGTCCCAGAATCCAAGCACCTTCAGGCCGGCATTCTGCGCCCGCTCGTCGATCATCGCGCCGACATCGCCGTCCAGCACCTCCCAGGCGGTGGGCAGGTCGGCGAACAGGAAGGGCAGCCCCAGAAGGCCGATCTCGGGGACGATCTGGCTCATCGCGCCCTGGCTGTTGGCGCTCACTTGGATGATCCCGGCGGTGGCCGAGGTCAGCATCTCGGAGTCGTCGCCCATGGTCGAGGACGGCGCGTGGTTGACGCTCCAGCCATCGCCAGCGCAGGCGGCGAACTGCTCAGCCCAGGCCTCGGCCGCGACGTAGCGCGGGTTGCCGGGGTTGGCGCCATGCGCGAAGATGACCTCCTGCGCCTGCGCGGCGCCTGCGAGAAGGGTCGTTCCGGCCAGCACGGCCATCAGTTGGGTCTTCATGTGAGGTTCCTCCCTTTGCGAAGACTGCGGGTCGCGCGGGACCTTCCTCCAAGGCCCGCGCGAAATCGTCAATGGATCAGCGAGCCGCCGTTCACGTCGACCTCGGTGCCGGTGCAGTAGCTCGACAGCTCCGAGGCCAGGAACAGCGCGCAGCCCGCCACGTCCTCGGCGGTGCCGGGGCGGCCCATCGGGATGCCGGCGACGATCTGCTCCTTCATCTCGGGCGTCAGCTTGCCGGCGGTGATGTCGGTGGCGATGAAGCCCGGGCAGATCGCGTTGACGCGGATGCCGTCGGGCGCCAGTTCGCGCGCCATTGCCTTGGTTAGGCCCAGCACGCCCGCCTTGGCGGCCGAGTAGTGCGACCCGCCGAAGATGCCGCCGCCGCGCTGCGCGCTGACCGAGGACATGTTGACCACCGCGCCGGTCTTGCGCTCACGGAAATGCGGGATCAGCGCTTGGGTCATGTAGAGCGTGCCGCGCAGGTTGACGTCGAGCACCGCGTCGTAGTTCTCGCCGCCGATCTCCATGATCTTCAGCGGCTGGGTGATGCCGGCATTGTTGACCAGCACGTCGACCGCGCCCCAGCGCGCGACCAGTTCCTCGGCCACGGCGGCGCATGCCGCGCGGTCGTCACGTCGCAGGCCAGCCCGACATGCCCCTCGCCCGGCAGATCGGCAGCGGCGGCCTGCGCCGCGCCCGCGTCGAGATCAAGGATCGCCACCGTTGCCCCGTGTTCGGCGTAGAGTTTCGCCGTCGCCTTGCCCAAGCCGCGCGGCGAGGCAGCGCCGGTGATCACCGCGTATTTGCCCGTCAGAAGTCCCATCTCGTATCCCTCGATGTTGATGGTCAGAGCCAGCCGCGGATGCGGTCGCCGACCGCCTTCGTGCTGAGTCCGTACATGTCGTGCAGGCTCGGCAGCGCGCCGGCCTCCAGGAATTCGTCCGGCAGACCGATCTGCCGGAAGGCCGGCGTGATACCCGCGCGCATCAGCGTCGCGGCTACTGCCTCGCCCAGGCCGCCGATGACGGAGTGGTTCTCCGCCGTGACCAGTAGCCGCCCCTTCCCCGCCTCGGCGAGGATCGTATCGGTATCCAGCGGCTTGATCGTCGGGCAGTGCAGCACCGCCACGTCGATCCCGTCGGCGGCCAGCGCCTCGGCCGCGTCCAGCGCCCGCATGGTCATGATGCCCGCGGACACCACCAGCACGTCGCGCCCCTCGCGGATCATCTGCGCCCGCCCGATCTCGAAGCGGTAGTCGGGCTTGTAGCGCGGGATGACGTTGGCGACCTTGCCGCGCAGCAGCCGGGCATAGACCGGGCCGGGGTGCTCGATCATCGCCGGCACCATCTGCGCCACGTCCGCCGCATCCGCCGGGTCGATGATCGTCAGGTTCGGCAGGCCACGGAAGATCGCCAGATCCTCGAAGGCCTGGTGCGAGGGGCCGTAGCCGGTGGTCAGGCCCGGCAGGCCGCAGACCATCTTGACCGGCAGGTTCTCCTCGGCGATCGCCATGCAGATGAAGTCGTAGGCGCGCCGCGCCGCGAATACCGCATAGGTGGTGGCGAAGGGGACGAAACCCTCATGCGCCATCCCGGCGGCGGCCGACATCAGCAGCTGCTCGGCCATGCCCATCTGGTGAAACCGGTCGGGATGCGCCTGCGCGAAGACGTGCAGGTCGGTGTATTTCGCCAGATCGGCGCTCAGCCCGACGATCCGGTCGTCGTGACGCGCGGCCTCGGCCAGCGCGTGGCCGAAGGGGGCCGAGACGGTGTCGTAGCCCTCGGCGGCCAGCGAGGCGATCATCGCCGAGGTGGCGACCCGCTCGGTCGGAGCCTGTCGGGGTTCGTACTTGCGGGCGCGGGCGGCATGGGTCATCGCGGGGCTCCTTCCTCGAGCACAGCCAGCGCCCTGCCCCATTCCTCGGGCTCGACGCGAACGAAATGGGTCATCTCGCGCGCCTCGAGGAACGGCACGCCGCGGCACATCCGCGTGTCGGCGACGATCACCCGCGGCTCGGGGCCGTCATGGGCACGGGCGGCGTCGAAGGCCGCGACCAGCGCGTCGAGATCGTTGCCGTCGACCCGCTGCGAATGCCAGCCGAAGGCGCGCCACTTGTCGGCCACCGGCTCGGCCGAGAGCGTCTCGGTCGACGGCCCGTCGGCCTGCTGGTCGTTGAAATCGACGATGCAAATCAGGTTCGACAGCTTGTGATGCGCGGCACCCATCGCCGCCTCCCAAGTCGATCCCTCGCCCAGCTCGCCATCCGACATCAGGTTGTAGACGAACTGGCCGCCGCCCTTGCGCCTGAGCCCGAGCGCCATGCCGACCCCGATGCCGAGGCCGTGGCCGAGCGAGCCGCCGGTGATCTCCATGCCGGGCGTGTAGCTGGCCATGCCCGACATCGGCAGCCGCGAGTCGTCCATGCCATAGGTCTCGATCTCGGCCTCGGGCAGCACGCCCGCCTCGATCAGCGCGGCATAGAGCGCGATGGCGTAATGGCCGATCGACAGGAGGAACCGGTCGCGCCCCTCCCATTCCGGGTCATGGGGGCGGGTGTTCAGCGCGTGGAAATACGACACCGCCAGCACGTCGGCCACGCCGAGCGCCTGGCCGACATAGCCCTGGCCCTGCACCTCGCCCATCCGCAGCGCGTGGTGGCGGATGTTGTGGGCGCGCTGCGCCAGCGACAGGTTGCTCCGCGATTGCGGCGATACGGCGGTCATCGTTCCTCCCTCCGGCCGGTCGGGCCGTTGCCTCTTGGCGGCCAACATGACCGGGGCGGCGCAGCACCACAATTTCCAATCCTTAAATGGCTGTGAAGTTTTGCTTCACGAGTTTCCAGCATTCCGACATATCGGCCGCCCGCCACGGGCCGCTACGAGAGAACGGGAGATACCGATCCTAGGGAGGACATGAGATGAAACTCGGCCTTGGCAGCTATGCCTATCGCTGGTCGATCGGCATCGGCGACCGCCGGCCCGCCGACCCGATGCCGCCCGAGGCGCTGCTCGACCAGGCGGCCGCGCTCGGGCTCGGCCTGGTGCAATACGCCGACAACCTGCCGCTCGACCGGCTCGACGATGCCCGGCTCGACGCGCTGAAGGCCCACGCCGACGCGCTCGGCCTCGGGCTCGAACTCGGCACCCAGAGCTTCGACCCGGGCGAGGTCGACCGTTATCTCGAGATCGGCGCCCGGATCGGCGCGCCGCTCCTGCGCGTGGCGCTCGACGAGGCTGACGCCCGGATCCCGGTGGCCGACCTCGCCGATCAGCTGCGCCCGCGCGTCGCCCGCGCCCGCGATGCCGGGCTGCGCATCGCGATGGAGAACCACTTCAACTATCCCTCGCCGAGCATGGTCGAGCTGCTGGAGCGGGTGGATGACGACCATCTCGGCGTCTGCCTCGACGTCGCCAACTCGATCTGTGCCGGCGAATGGCCCGAGGAGACGGTGACGCTGCTGGCGCCCTGGACCATCAACCTGCACCTCAAGGATTACATGATCCGCCCCGACCGCCACGGCGTCGGCTTCCGCATCGAGGGCGTGCCGCTGGGCGAAGGCCGCGCGCCGCTCGATTGGATCCTCGACCGGCTGGCGCATTGCCCGGCGGAGATGAGCGTCATCCTCGAACACTGGCTGCCTTGGGAGAAAGGCGAGACCGAAACCGAGATCCGCGCCCGCGAGCAGAACTGGATGGAGCGCACGTCGCAGGCCGCGCAGCGTCTGGTGGCGAAGCGCGCATCACGACAGGAGGAAACCGCATGACCCGCACCAAGAAGCTGATCAACGCACCCGAGGACATCATTTCCGAGGCGATCGAGGGGATGGTCGACGCCCATCCCGAGATGCTGCGCGTCGCGGGCGCCACGGGCCGCGCCGTGGTCGCCGTCGACGGGCCGCGCGACGGCAAGGTCGGCGTGGTGGTCGGCGGCGGCTCGGGCCACGAGCCGGCCTTCGCGGGCTATGTCGGCCGCGGGCTGGCGGACGCCGCCGCCGTCGGCAACGTCTTCGCCTCGCCGAGCCCGGAGCAGATCATGGACGCCGCCCGCGCCGTCGATGGCGGCGCGGGGGTGCTGTTCCTCTATGGCAACTACACCGGCGACGTGATGAATTTCGACATGGCCGCCGAGGAATGCGAGGCAATGGGCACCCCGGCCCGCTGCTC
>NZ_BATB01000083.1 GCF_000466965.1 Limimaricola cinnabarinus LL-001 | reverse complement strand
CGCCACGCTGGAGCGGCTGGCGGCGGACCTGAACGCCACCGGCGCGGGCGGCGTGCTATGTCTGGGTGACAGCTTCGATGATCTGGATGCCGCGCAGGGCCTCGACGCGCAGGATCGCGCGCAGCTCGTCTCTCTGATCGAGGGGCGCGTGTGGCACTGGGTCGAGGGCAACCATGATCCCGGCCCGGCGGGGCTGCCGGGCGCGCATCATGCCGAGATGGTCATGGGACCGCTGACCTTTCGCCACGTCGCCGAGCCAGGCGCACAGGGCGAATTGTCGGGCCACTACCACCCCAAGCTCGGCCTGCCCGGCTGCGGCAAGGCGCGGGCCTGCCTGCTCTTCGACGTGGCGCGGATGATCCTGCCCGCCTACGGCGCCTATACCGGCGGCATGCCCGCCACGGCGCCGGAACTGCGCGCGCTGATCGGCGCTCCGGCCTTTGCGGTGCTGACGGGGACGAAGCCGCTGCTCGTCCCCTATCCCGCGCGCACGGGCGCGGGGCGGGGTCGCCGACGGTTCTAGATCATCAGCGCCTCAGGCTCGTCGAACAATAAGCCTTCGAGCGGGTTCAGACGATGAGCCCTTCGGAGACGTTCAGACAGTAAGCCCTTCGGGCTCGGGCAGGCCGTTGGCCCGGCAGGCGGCGGTGAGCGTGTTGGCGAGCAGACAGGCGATGGTCATCGGCCCGACGCCGCCGGGCACCGGGGTGATCGCGCCCGCGACCTCCCGGACCTCGTCGAAATCGACATCGCCCACCAGCCGGGTCTTGCCGCCCTCGGCTTCCACCCGGTTGATGCCAACGTCGATCACCGTGGCGCCGGGCTTGATCCAGTCGCTCTTGACCATGCCGGGCCGGCCTACGGCGGCGACGACGATGTCGGCACGGCGCACGACATCGGCGATGTCCTTCGTGCGGCTGTGCGCGATGCTCACCGTGCAGTTTTCGCCCAGGAGCAGATGCGCCATCGGCTTGCCCACGATGTTGGAGCGGCCGATCACCACCGCCTCCTTGCCCGACATGTCGCCCAAGTGATCGCGCAGCATCATCAGGCAGCCCAGCGGCGTGCAGGGCACCATCGCCTTCTGGCCGGTGCCGAGCAGGCCGACATTCGAGATGTGAAAGCCGTCCACGTCCTTGGCCGGATCGATCGCGTTGATCACCGCGTCCGAGTTCATGTGACACGGCAGGGGAAGCTGCACGAGGATGCCATGCACCGACCTGTCGGCGTTCAACTGCTCGACCAGAGCCAGAAGATCCGCTTCCGAGGTCTCCTCCGGCAGGCGATGCGAAAAGCTCTCCATGCCGACTTCGCCCGTCATCCGGCCCTTGGACTTCACATAGACTTCCGAGGCCGCGTCCGTGCCCACCAGCACCACGGCGAGGCCGGGGGTGATGCCATGCGCCGCCTTGAGCGCCGTGACCTGTTCGGCCACACGGCCCCGGATGTCGGCGGCAAAGGCCTTGCCGTCGATGATCGTGGCGGTCATGTCGCGTCCCCCTTGCCCAGAACCTCTTCCTCGCGCGCGATGAAATGCTCCATCATCTCGCGCCACAGCCGCTCGGCGAGATCGGTATCGAGCCCTTCGGCATGGGCGCGCGCGATCACCTTTTCCAACACGTCGCGCACGCGGGTGTCGATCCGGGCGGGGAGCCCCTCGCCCGGCTTCAGCTCGATCGCCCGCTCGATCATCGAGGCGCGGCGTGCCAGAAGCCGCACCAGATCCGCATCGATCGCGTCGATCTCGCGTCGAAGCGTTGCCATGTCGCCGATTTCGGCCGCTGCACTCATCGGAACCCCTTTCGCAAAGCTGCTGGCGCGCCTTTTCCCACAGCTTGACGAGCTAGAACAGCCCCTCGACGTGACCGTCCTTCGACAGGCGGATACGCTCGGCGGCGGGGCGGCTCGGCAGGCCGGGCATGGTCATGATCTCTCCGCAGACCGCGACGACAAAGCCCGCCCCTGCCGAAAGCCGCACTTCGCGCACCGGTACGTCATGGCCCGTGGGCGCGCCGTGCCGGGTCGGATCGGTGGTGAAGCTGTATTGCGTCTTGGCCATGCAGACTGGAAAATGGCCATAGCCCTGCGCCTCCCACGCGTGGAGCTGGTCACGGATCTTGGCATCGGCGATGGCCTGATCGGCATGGTAGATGCGCCGCGCGATGGTGTCGATCTTGTCGAACAGCCCCATCTCGTCCTCATAGAGCGGCGAGAAGGCCGAGGCGCCGCTTTCGGCCAGCGCCACGACCCGCTCGGCCAGTGCCTCGGCCCCGCGCCCGCCCTCGGCCCAATGGCGACACAGCACCGCTTCCGAACCGTGATGGCGGACATACTCCATGACGGCGGCGATCTCGGCCTCGCTGTCGCCGTCGAAATGGTTGATCGCCACGACCACCGGCACGCCGAACCCCTTGAGGTTCGACAAATGCCGCCCGAGATTGGCGCAACCGCGCGCCACGGCCTCGGGGTCGTGGTGGTCCAGATCCTCCTTGGCGGTGCCGCCATTCATCTTGAGCGCGCGGATCGTCGCCACCAGCACGGCGGCGTCGGGATGCAGCCCGGCCTTGCGGCACTTGATGTCAAAGAACTTCTCGGCCCCGAGATCGGCGCCGAAGCCCGCCTCGGTCACCACGAAATCCGCGAGCTTGAGCGCCGTGGTGGTGGCAATGACCGAGTTGCAGCCATGCGCGATGTTGGCGAAGGGGCCGCCATGCACGAAGGCGGGGTTGTTCTCGAGCGTCTGCACGAGGTTGGGCTGCATCGCGTCGCGCAGCAGCACCGTCATCGCGCCGTCGGCCTTGAGATCGCGCGCGAAGACCGGCGTGCGATCCCGGCGATAGGCCACGATCATGTCGCCGAGGCGCCTTTCAAGGTCGTGCAGATCGGTGGCGAGGCACAGGATCGCCATCACTTCGGAGGCGACGGTGATGTCGAAGCCCGCCTCGCGCGGAAAGCCGTTCGAGACCCCGCCAAGGCTCGCCGTGATCTGCCGCAGCGCCCGGTCGTTCATGTCCATCACCCGCCGCCACGTGATGCGGCGGATGTCGATGTCGAGCTCGTTGCCCCAGTAGATGTGGTTGTCGATCATCGCCGAGAGCAGGTTGTGCGCGCTCGTGATCGCGTGGAAATCACCGGTGAAATGGAGGTTCATCTCCTCCATCGGCACGATCTGCGCATATCCGCCGCCAGCCGCCCCGCCCTTCATACCGAAATTCGGGCCCAATGATGCCTCGCGGATGCAGATCGCCGCCTTGCGCCCGATCCGGTTGATGGCATCACCCAAGCCCACGGTGGTCGTGGTCTTGCCCTCGCCCGCAGGCGTCGGGTTGATCGCCGTCACGAGGATCAGCTTGCCGTCGGGCCGCCCCTTGAGACTGTCGATGAAAGGCTGCGATATCTTGGCCTTGTCGTGGCCATAGGGGAGCAGGTCGCCCTCCTCGATGCCGAGCCGCGCGCCGATCTCGCGGATCGGCAGCTTGTCCGCCGCGCGGGCGATCTCGATGTCGGTTTTCTGCGCCATGTCTGAGCTCCCTCTTCCCTGTCCCAGCGTCGCGGGCCGGGCGGCGCTGTCCCGCACCCCGGCGACCCTTCGACGCGCTTAAACGTCGCTCCTGGCATCGGGACGCCACGCTCTCTGGTCCGGCAGATGCAGCCGCAGTGCGTCGCCCCGGCGCAGCGTGCCGGGCCGCTCGACCCATGCGGTGACGCCCCGCAGGCCATGGGCGGCGGCCTTGAACCCCTTGCCCTGCCCGGGATGGGCCGCCTCGATGGTCATCGCGGGAAACTGGCAAGGGCGGTTCTGCATGTCGATCACCAGCGTGCAGCCATCCGGCCCCTGCAGCCGCGCCGAGGGTGGCAGGTGGCTGAAGTCCGGCAGCCCCTCAACCACGACCGAGGCCCCGAGCCACGCAGGATCGATCCTCTCCAACCCGAGCTTGGCGGCGATCGTCGCCAGTTCCTCGGCCCCAACAATGCTGAGCTGGCGGGTGTTGCGGATCTCGGTGCCCCGGACGTGCTGCGAGGTGACGCGCGAGCATGAGGGCCGGGTCAGCCCCGCATGGACCTCCCCGGCGAGCCCGTCGAAGCCCAAGGGCATCTCCTCCAGCGCCTCGGTCTCGATCGGCTTGGCCTCTCGGTGCGGCACGCGACCGAGCCAAGTTATGCGGCCGTGAAATTCGGTAGGGGCAAGGGCGGGCATGGGCAACTCCGGACGGGAATGCGTCACTCTTGCCAGCCGGACAGGCCGCGCTCAAGCGGCCGCGAAAAAGCCCCGGCGCCTTTCGGTGCCGGGGCTTGCCGCCTGTTGCGTGAAACGCGGATCAGGCGCTGGGTTCGGGGACGCCGCCATCCGTGGGCTTGGGCTTGCGGGTCTGGGGATTGCCGTGACCGACGCGCCGCCACCCTGTTCGGGCTTTTGGCTGTCGTCGTCATCGCCACGGTTGAGCGGCTCGCCGGCGATCACGCGGGTGATCTCGTTGCCGGTCAGCGTCTCGTACTCTAGAAGACCCTGCGCCAGACGCTCCAGATCTTCGCGTCGCTCGGTCAGAATGCGCTTGGCGGTGTCATAGCCTTCGTCGATGATCCGGCGGACCTCCTCGTCGATGACCTTCTGGGTCTCGGCCGAATGGCTTGCCCCGCCCGAGTAGGAGCCGAGATAGCTCTGCTGCTCGTTGGCATAGTCGATATGACCGATCTTGTCGGAGAAGCCGAACTGCGTGACCATCGCGCGGGCGATCTTGGTCACCTGCTGGATGTCCGAGGTCGCTCCCGAGGTGACGTTCTCACGCCCGAAGATCAACTCTTCGGCCACCTTGCCACCCATCGCCATGGCGATTTTGGAGGTGTATTTGGTGTAGGTCACTGACAGCTGATCACGCTCGGGCAAGCTCAGCACGAGACCCAGCGCGCGACCGCGCGGGATGATCGTCGCCTTGTGGATCGGGTCGTGCTGCGGAACGTTGAGACCGACGACGGCATGGCCCGCCTCATGGTAGGCGGTCAGCTTCTTCTCGTCCTCGGACATCACCATGGAGCGGCGCTCGGCCCCCATCATGACCTTGTCCTTGGCACTTTCGAAATCGATCATCGTGACGAAGCGGCGGCCGACACGCGCGGCCATCAGCGCCGCCTCGTTGACGAGGTTGGCGAGATCGGCGCCCGAGAAACCGGGGGTGCCACGCGCGATGATGCGCAGGTCCACGTCGGGGCCGAGCGGCACCTTGCGGGCATGCACGCCGAGGATCTTCTCACGGCCTTTGATATCGGGATTCGGCACCTGAACCTGACGGTCGAAGCGACCGGGGCGCAGCAGCGCGGGATCGAGCACGTCGGGACGGTTGGTCGCCGCGACGATGATGATGCCCTCATTGGCCTCGAAGCCGTCCATCTCGACCAGAAGCTGGTTCAGCGTCTGCTCTCGCTCGTCGTTGCCGCCGCCATAGCCGACGCCACGCGACCGGCCCACGGCGTCGATTTCGTCGATGAAGACGATGCAGGGCGCGTTCTTCTTGGCCTGCTCGAACATGTCGCGAACGCGGCTGGCGCCGACGCCCACGAACATCTCGACGAAGTCGGAGCCAGAGATGGTGAAGAAGGGCACGCCCGCCTCGCCCGCGATGGCGCGTGCCAGAAGCGTCTTACCGGTGCCCGGAGGGCCCACCAGCAGCGCGCCTTTCGGGATCTTGCCGCCGAGACGCGAGAATTTCTGCGGGTTGCGCAGGAACTCGACGATCTCCTCAAGCTCGTCCTTGGCCTCGTCGATGCCCGCCACGTCGTCGAAGGTGACGCGGCCATGCTTCTCGGTGAGCAGCTTGGCGCGGCTCTTGCCAAAGCCCATGGCCCCGCCTTTGCCGCCGCCCTGCATGCGGTTCATGAAGTAGATCCACACGCCGATCAGAAGCAAGAAGGGCAGCAGCGACAGCAGGAAGGTGGTGAAGCCCGACTGTTCCTGGCTGCGCGCGCTCACCGGGATGTCCTGATCGATCAGCAGTTGCGTGACCTCGGCGTCCTCGGGCTTGATGGTGACGTAGTCGCGCCCGTCGGTGCCGCGGTAACGCACCTCCTCGCCGTCGAGCGTGACTTGCGAGACGTTGCCCGTCTCGACCGCTTCGACGAAGTCGGAATAGTTGCGGGTATTCGACTGGAGCGTGGACTGCCCGCCGCTGAACAGGTTGAACAGCGCCAGGATCAGCAAGAAAAGCACGACCCAGAAGGCGATGTTGCGCGCGTTGCCCAAGAGATTTCCTCCGAAAATTGGTTTGGCCGCGCAAAACGGAAGTCGCGGGCCACGAATTCAAAATAGAGATTGCCGCGCCATCTTCAATGCGGAAGCGTCGGATAAGGGAACTCCGCGACAATCCGCGCGCGATACGCCGCGTCGGGTACCACGCAAGGCGCCGCGATGAGCATCCCATCCCGCCAGATTGCCGGGCTCGACAGCAGCGCAGCCCTCGGCAGGCCCAAATCACGCCAGCCCGGGCACTGTGCGAGACCAGGCTCATCAAGCGCCCCGATCCTAACACCTTCATCGGCCCCGCAGATCCGCCACCGCCTGTCCCAAATGGCACCCGCCGGTACCGGGGCTTCGACGCGCCCTGGCTCACGGCACAGCCAGAGCCGCCCGCCCTTTTCGGCCAGCAACACGCCCGACAGGCTGCGCCACCGTCCCTCACCTGCGCGACCCAGCGCGTCGCGCAGGCTTTCCAGACGGGGCCGGTAGTCGCACGCCCCGATCCAGCGCAGCGCCGCCGAGACGAGCCGCAGCCGGGTTTCTTCGGGTGCGTCGCGCAGTATCACGGCGTCGATCTCGACCGCGCCCACCCGAAGCCGCACCGCCTGCAGCGACAGCGTGGCGGCGAGATGTTCGAGCGCCGCGCGCGCCATCGCCATGCGATCCGCCGTATCGGCCAGCCCTCCTGCCGCGATGCCGACAGGAACGAGTGCATCGAGCGCCGCGCGGGCACGGACCCGTTGGAACCGCGGATCGGCGTTGGAGGGATCCTCGACCCAGCCCACGCCCTGCGCCATGACGCCAGCCGCGCAGATCGTCGCGCCGCAGCCCAAGGAGCGGCCTGAGCCATGTGAGCCCGTCTGCCTGCCGCCGCGACGCCATGCCCGCGAGCCCATCGACGCCCGAGCCCCGCGCCAGCCGCATCAGCACCGTCTCGGCCTGATCATCGCGGGTGTGCCCCAGGGCCACCGCGCCGAGACCGTGGCGCTGCGCCCAATCTGCGAGCAGCCTGCGCCGCGCCCGCCGCGCCGCGTCCTGCAGATTTCCGCGTCTGTCCCAGCCGGTCCAGTCGAGGATCTCGTGCGGCACGCCGAGACCCGCGCAAGCGGCCGCCACGGCCTCGGCCTCGGCGCGGGCCTCGGGGCGCAAACGATGATCCACCGTGGCGGCACGAAGCGTGATGCCCCGCGCCTGTGCCTCGGGCGCCAGCATGTGCAACAGCGCCATCGAATCGCTCCCCCCCGACACGGCAAGACCGAGCCCCTCGCAAGGCCCGGTCTCGAAACATGCCGCGGCGGCGCGGACGAGAGCGTCCGGCGTCAGGCTCATCGGCCCGCCATCACTGGCAGGACAGGCTCCGCATCGCGGTCTGCGCCTCGGCGGCGGCCGCATCGCCGGGGAACCGCGTGCCAACCTCGCCCAGCGTCACGCAGGCGTCGGGCACCTGCCCCAGCGCAGCGAGGGACTGGCCCAGCTTGAACAGCGCCTGCGCCGCGACCTTGCCGTCGGGATCGCCCGAGAAGCTGTCGAGATAGGCGCGCGCGGCTCCCGAGCTGTCGCCCAGACCCGACAGGGCCTCGCCGCGCTTGAACAGGGCCTCGGCGCTCAGCGCGCCGCCGGGATAGGTCTGGACATAGGCCGCAAACTGGTCAGCGGCGCCGCGAAAGTCACCTTGGGCGAGCGCCTCCGACGCCCGCTCGAAATCCGCCTGCTCGCCGATGGCAAGCGCGGGACCAGACCCGGTCGGAGCCGGGGCCGCAGGGGTGGGAACATTGGCGGCGCTGTCGACGCCACCGAGGCTGGGCGTGTCGCCCAGCTGGCCGATGTCGCACCCGTCCTCCAGCTCGCAGATCCGGAATTCGAGATCGCCGACCCGGTTGGTGCCATCGGTGGTGAGCCGGTTGATCCGGAACTCCAGCTCCTCGGTCTTGGAGGTCAGGCCCTGCAACTGCGCCTCGATGGCGTTGAGCCGCTCCAGCGCCGAATTGCCGCCCACCGCCGAGGGTGCGGCCCCGGTGGTGTTCAGCTCGGATTTGAGCGACTGGATGTCGCCATAGAGCACCGACAGTTCCTGACGAATGTCGGCGAGGGTCTTGTCTTGCTCCTGCGCCACGCCGGCGGCCGGGGCCGCTAGGGCACACAGAAGCGCGAGCGGGCGCAGAAGCGGGCGCATCAGCTCAGCGCTCCGGCTGCGATCACGGTGACGGCACGACGGTTCTGGGCATAGCAGCTCGGGTCCGAGCAGGTCGCGACCGGGCGTTCCTTGCCATAGGAGATGGTGCGCAGACGCGACGAGGGCACCCCACGCGAGATCAGGTATTCGCGCGCCGCGTTGGCACGCCGCGCACCCAAGGCCACGTTGTATTCGCGGGTGCCCTGCTCGTCGGCGTGGCCTTCGATCACGGCGAGGTAATCGCTGTTGGTCATCAGCCATTGCGCCTGGCCGTCGAGCGTCGCCATCGCCTCGGAGGTCAGGGTCGACTGGTCGACCGAGAACAGCACCCGGTCGCCGATGCTCTGGGCGAAGTATTCGGGGCTGTTGGGGTTGCCCGCGCCGCCGAGGCCGCCCTGGCCGATCCCGGCCGACTGGTCGAAGCCCGCGCCCGCACCGGCGCCCGCGCCGAGACCGTCGGCGCCCGCACCGGCACCCGCGCCGAAGCGGTCAGGCCGCGTGCAGGCCGAGAGCGCCAGAGCGCCGATGAGAATGGAAGCGGTGAGATACTTGTTCATGTGTCAGGTCCTGCCCCTCGAGGAGTGTTTGTCGGCATGCCTAGCACGGGGTCGCCCCCGTGCAAACGGCGCGTCATTGCTGCAGCGGTCCCCAAGAGGGATCCGAGGAGAAGCCGCCCGTCGGCACGGGCTTGAGATTGCGGCCCGAGATATCGACCGAATGGACCTGTGGGCCGCCGGAGGCGCCTTGGGTCTCGCGCGTGAACATCAGCACCCGGCCGTTGGGGGCCCAGGTCGGGCTCTCGTCGAGGAAGGATGAGGTGAGCAGCCGCTCCTCGGATCCGTCGGTGCGCATCACGCCGATGTGGAACCGGCCCGCGTTCTGCTTGGTGAAGGCGATGAGATCGCCGCGCGGCGACCAGACCGGGGAGCCATAGCGCCCTTCGCCGAAGGAGATACGCTGCGGCTCACCGCCGGAGGCGGACATGACATAGATCTGCTGGGTGCCCGAGCGGTCGCTCTCAAACACGATCCGGCTGCCGTCGGGCGACAGCGACGGCGAGGTTTCGATCGAAGGCGCCGAGGTCAGGCGGCTATGCGCGCCCGAGTTCAGATCGGTGCGGTAGATGTCGGTGTTGCCACCGGTGGAGACCGAGTAGATCACCGCGCCGCCATCCTTGGAAAAGCGCGGGGAGAAGGCCATCTCGCCCTCGACCGTGCTGATCTGCCGGCGGCCGACGCTGGCCACGTCGAGAAGGTTGATCCGGGGAAAGCCGCTCTCGTAGCTGGTATAGAGCACCCGGTCGCCATTGGGCGAAAAGCGCGGGGCCAGCACGAGGCTGTTGCTGTCGGTCAGGAACTGCCGGTTCTCGCCGTCGTAATCCATGATGCCCAGACGCCGCGCACGGTTGTCCTTGGCGCCGCTCTCGGAGACGAAGACGACGCGGCTGTCGAAATAGCCGCTTTCGCCGGTGATGCGGGAATAGACCGCATCGGCCACCTTGTGACCCATGCGGCGCCAACCGCCCCGCGTGCCCGCGAATTGCAACCCTTCGCCCAGCTCGGCGCCGGTGAACACGTCATAAAGGCGGAACTTCACAGTGAGTTGGTCGCCATTGACCGCGACGGCGCCGGTGATCAGCGCCTGCGCGTTGATCGCGCGCCAGTCGGGATAGGCCACCGGGCTGGCAAAGCTCCCGGGCGTCGAGATGAAGGAAGAGGACGGGATCTCGCGGAACAGGCCGGTGCCGCTGAGATCCTGCGCGACGACGCGGGTGATGTCGGCCGCAAGCTGCTCGGCTCCTGCAGTCTCGGCCTGAAAGCCCGGCACCGCAAAGGGCAGCGGTTCGATCACGCCTTCGGAGATGGTGATCCGCAAGGGGCCGCCCTGCGCGAGCGCGGGCGCCGGAAGAGCGGCAGCCGCGACGAGCGGCGCCAGCAGAAGCGCGATGGTTCTGGTCAGCATCATTGTCCTCGTTCCGTCAGGCCGCGGGGGTCTGTTCCCCCTTCTTGGGCAGCCGCATGTGGTTGGGCAACGCCCCGTTCGGGGCGCGGGTTCAACGGTTTCGCGGGCGAGAGGCGCGGCATCAGCGCATCCTCATGCCCGAGGGGTCGAAGGTCATCTCGACCTCCTTCCATTGCTCGTACTTGTCGGCGGGCAGCACGTAGCCGTCCTTTTCGCAGCGCAGGATGGCGCGGCGCGCCGACTGGTAGGCCGCCTCGATCGCCGCCTCGCTGCCGCCATCGCCCGAAACGCGGCGCACATCGCCCTGCACCCGGCCCTGCGGGTCGAGATCG
>NZ_BATB01000084.1 GCF_000466965.1 Limimaricola cinnabarinus LL-001 | reverse complement strand
GATTTGCGCAACATCGCCATTCGATTACATCGAGATGTTCTACAATCCGAAGCGCAAGCACGCGCGAAACGGAATGCTGTCGCCCCTCGAGTTCGAGCGGCAGCAGAAACTGAGGCACGAGGGCGCCTAAGAAACGCGGGGCTATTCAATCCTGACCGCGAAACTCACGCTTCCACGGTCGCCGGGGGCGTGGGAGCCTGCGCAGTCCCATCTGAGCGGGCCCGCATAGCCTGCAGTATTGGTGGAAGGAGCCGTTATCGAGCAGGTCAGTGAAGGTCCAACTGCCACTGGACTTGGTACGGGTTCGGAGAGCTGCGTGTAGGGCGGCGTTTGGTCATAGACCGTGATGTCGGTAGCATGCGCCTGGCTCGGGTTGATCAGTTCGATGCGGTAGGCAAGGACATCGCCCGGCGCGGCGCGGTTTGCGGCGCCTTCCGCCGTGGCTTGCGTAAGGTTGCGCACGGTCTTTACGAGGACGAGTTGGCCGCCGCCCACCTCGACGGTCACCCGGTCGCGATCTTGGGCCACATGCGCGACAGCGGTCGCCTCCAGCGTCGTCGTCGCGATCAGCTCATAGACTAAGCTGGCACCGGGGGGCAGACCGCTGCCGGAGACGACGCGTGACAGCAGGCACAGCTCTTGGGAGGCGGCGACAGGCACCGGATCGTTGAGCGGCGTCTCCGGCGTACCATCGCAATCGGTGTCGAGAAACGGCGTGACCGAAAAGGCGTCCGCGGGGGACTGCTCGATATCGGTGATCTCGAACCGGACGTCGCCGGGGCTGCCGGCGCGGTACAGATGCGGCAGCAGAGTGGTTTGCCCCGCGCCAAGGCTGGCGGTGCGATCCTCGCTCAGCGTCGGTGCCGCGACCAGTCCCAGATCCAGTCCGGCATGATCGGTACCGGGTGCCGGTGTGAAGGTGAAAGTCCCGTCATGGGGGTTGGGATTGTCCAGCCCGGGTGCCGCGCCGGGCGCCTCGGAAACCGCGATCCAGTCCACAGCGGGGGTCACCGACAGGGTGAGTGTCCCGGTGTAGCTGTCGTCGAGCGCGTAGGACCAGCGGCCATCCGCCGCGATCTCGGGGCTGGCCAGCAACGCCCCGCCCGCGTCCAGAAGCCGCAAGGTTCCGGCCTGAGTGCCGGTCTCGCCACCGTTCCGCACACCGTCATGCGCAGTACCGCCATTCCTCCCGTCATCCAGGATGAGTCGCCCCGAAAGAAGGCGCGTGCCGATCTCGAGCGTGATCTCGACCCGCGCCTCATCATCGTCGGCGCGCCCGTCGCCCAGATCGTCGATGCTCGTGCCGCTGGCCGGATCGCTATCTAGATCGGGCAGGGAGCTTTCGATGATCTCCACCTCGTTGATATGCGACCCGGTCTCCAGAACCCGCACCCGCACCGTCAGCCGTTCCGTCGCTCCGGAGAGGATTTCGTCGACGAACCACAGGCCGGTCTCGGGGTCATAGAAGTCACCGGTCGCGGGCGCGTCGTCGCTGACATAGGCAAATCCCGTCGGGATCTTCTCGATCACCCGGACGTTCGATGGCGATCCGGGGCCGTCATTGGTGACTTCGACGACCCAGTCGATCATGTCGCCGGGCGCGGCGGTGGTCACGGGCGAGGTGGTGCCCGCTTGAAAGGCGCTCTTGGTGATCAAAAGATCGCTGAATTGCGGGTCGAAGCCGAAATCGTAATCGACGGCAATGCCGGAGCTGTCGGGCCGGGCCCCGACGATCGGGTTCGAGGTGCCGATCTGGGAACCGGAGGGCAGGTCCGGATCGGTCACGTCCACCTCAAGGCGGTAAGTGCTGGCCGCGGGCAGCCCGGTGAAAGCATAGGTGCCGTCCGCGTCGGTGTCGGCCGTCGCGACGAAGCTGTCATCCGTCAGATCGTTGGGGGTGCCGTTGTCGGTATAAATATCGATACGAATGCCCCCCCCGAGATTGGTCTCCGACGCCTCTTTCACATCCGAGGCGTTCTGATCGACATAGATGTTGCCGCCCAGACCGCTCAGCGGCACGGGGGAGGGGCCGCGGCACGACGCGCCGTCGTTGATGCCGCCTTCGTCCTGCACGCTTTCGGCCAGAAACTGGCGCGAACCGGTGGTGGTGTCGATCAGGTAGATGATGTTGGTGTTATTGTCATAGGCATACATGCGCCCGTTCTCGTCGAAGAAGACGGCCCCATAGGTGCCGGTGTAGATGGCGGGCCCGAACTCCACCACCATGGTGGTGCCGGGCAGCCCGCCATTCGCGGAGGCGCGAAACAGCCGGTCGGTGGTCGAGTTGATGCCATAGATCACCCCGTCGATCGGGTTGGAGGCAAAATCGACGGTGTTCACCGGCTGCGTGAGGTTCAGCGTGCCCAGATCGACGGGCGCGGTCGGATCGCTCAGATCGAGAAGCTGCCAGGTTGACTGATCGATCTTGTAGACCATCGTGCCGTTGGGGAGGATGTCGCCCGCATTGCTGCCATCGGCGGCGGTGTTGGGGATGTCGACCAATCGGGTGAAGGTGCCGGTCCCGTCCACGCGCCACAATTCGCCCTTGCCACTGCGCACGCCGTAGATGTAGCCGTCAAGCTCGTTGTAGCCCCACCCCGCGTTGACGTTGTTGTTGGTCGTACCGAGGGTTTCGAGGTTCAGCGTATAGCCGCTCGGACCTTGGCCGAACCGCATCCGCTTGAGTGTCGAATCCTTGGTGGCGATCTGATAGAGGCCGTTGTCGCAGACCACGGGCGGGTCGTCGTTCGACACGGTGATCTGGTAATCCTCGACCTCGCCATCCAACGCGACCGTCACCATGCCTTCGGTGGTCGAGAAGCGGAACCGCGCGAAGGTCGGCAGCAGGGTCGCGTCGGCGGGCACAGCGACGTCGAACTTGATCTCGCCGTTGAAGGCGCCGTCCTTGTCGCCCGCCTCGCCGTCGCGCAGGTCGGCGGCGATCCGGTCGCTTGCGTCGAACACGCCGTCACCGGCGAAATCGATCCAGGCCGAGAGATAGGCGACCCCGCCCGTCAGGGTGCCCGCGCCGCCGGTCACCTCGTTGACGGTCACGGTGATCTCGCTCGTGCCCCCGGCAAAGAGACCGGGCATGATCACTCCATCTTCATCATCATTGCCGTCGAGATCATCGCCGCTGGCATCCGGGCTCGCCTGAGAGGCGGCCTCGGGGTCGGGGGGGGATCGCGCCGAGATAGGTGCCCGACACTCCGGCATCCGAAATAATGTGCAGCGGGTCGCCATAGCTCGCGGGCGCGTCGCCGCGGTCGACCAGTGGTGCAGCGGCGATATTGATCGGATAATCCTCGACCTCCCCGTCGGGGGCGGGGGCGGTGATGCCCAAGGTGGATGCCGACGACCAGCGAAAGCGCGCGAAGGTCTGGTCGAGCACGGCATCGCCCGGCACGATCACCTCAAAGGAGATCACCCCGTCGCCCGCCGCCGCATCCGCTCCGGTACCGTCATCGGCCAGATCGAGCGCGACCTCCTCGGCGGTGCCTTCCTCCAGCACGCCGTTGCCGTTGTAATCGATCCAGCCCGACAGACGGCCTGCCGCCCCGGTCACCTGGGTTTCGACCGTGGCGAGAAAGCCCTGAACCAGCGGTGGAATTTCCACCCCGTCATCATCGTCCGACCCGGCATTGGCGTCGTTGCCCGGCCCGGCATCACCTGTCACGGTATCGCCCAGACGAAAGGTCGCTGTTGCGCCAGCCGCATGCAGCGCGTCGCCATAGGCCGAGGGCGCATCGGTGAAGTCGGCGCAGGCCTGGACGTCGGTAAGCTGCATCGCGCCCGCAAAGTTCGCCCCGTTGGCCTGACGCGTGTCATGGGTGATCACGATCCGGTCGACCGGCTGGCCAAAGCCCACGAGGACGGCGAAGTTTTCCGGCAGCGCTGCGGTGGAGAAGGTGCTGTCGCGCTCTCCCGAGACCGAACCGTCGGCGTTGGCCACGCGGCGCATCGGTGCCGAGATCGGCCCGTCGGCAAGCGCAGGCTGGACCCGGACGCCGCCAAGCTCGCCATGGATGGTGACGGACTCGTCGAGGTCGAGGCTCGTGGCATAGAAGCGGATGGCGCTCATCGGGGTGTCGAAGGCGACCTCCACCCGCGCATATTGCTGGCTCAGCACAGTGGCGCCGCCATAGGCCGATGCGTAGAGCTCGTTGCCGGTGCCGATCGCGGCCGGGCGCAGCGGAGACGCATTGCTGCTCGCCGTGATGGTGCCGCTGACGCCATAGCGCGAGAAGGCGCTGGGGATGCCGATGGCGGCCGGGGCATCGCTGCCCCAATCCACGAGGGAGAAGCGTTCGCCCGTGCAGATGGGCATGACCGCGACCGGGGCGGCGGTGATGGCTGCGGTGACGCTGTCGCTGTCGGCGCCGCCCTCGGCGCTGCTGTTGGCGGCGCTGGCAGTAACGGTGCCGGTCGCGGCGGAGGTCAGGGCGGCGTCGAACTCGATCGCGCCGCTGCCCAGCCCGTCGAGCGTCGCCATGGTCCCGAGCGCAAAGCTGCCCGGACCGGGTGTGCCCGCGGGGCGGATGTCCTCGCCTTCCACGACGCGGAAATTCGAGGTGCCCGCGATCTCGGGCGGCAAGGTGACTTGGGTCTGCACGCTGGTCGTGGGGCTGAGGGACGTGTTCACATAGCTGACACGGTAGGTCAGGGTCGCGCCTTGGGGGATGTCGCCACCAGAATAAGGCACGCCGTTCACCGCCGTGATCGAGATGTTGATATGCAGATCCTCGGGGCCTGCGGGCGAGATCGCCGAGCTGCCGGCGACCCAGTAGCGCCATGGGTTGTCGTTGCCCGCAGAGGCCCCTTCTGCCGAATCGCCGCCATGCCCTTCGGCATTTATGTAGCCAAGCTGCGACAGGTCGGTGACCCGCAGATCCATGACGGCATAGTAGGTTTCGCCTTCGGCGATGCCGCCGAAGGCATAGCGCACCGCATTGGTCGCGGCGGGCAGGGCGGTGGCCGCGCTGTCATTGAGCGCGAAGCCCTCGGTCGTGTCGGTACAGGCGACGACCGTGTTGACCCCGGGGTCCAGGGTTTCGGGAAACACCGAGCCCGCCCCGGTCGCCGGGCCGTCGGGACCGGCAAGCAACGGATCGTCGGCGCGGCACGAGCCGGGATAGCTGATCCGGTTCCAAGGACCCGTGGTGCCGTAGCGGTCCCAATCCGTGCCCGAGTCGGGGCCCGCCACCGGGCTGCCCGCTCGAAACGGCGTGGCCCCGCGGCCGCCGGTGATTGTCGTCTCCTCGGTGACGGTAAAACCATTGGGGTCTATATTGCCGCCGGAGCCAAAGGCGTTGACTTGCACCGCGTCCCACTTGTTGTGGACCCGCGCCGTGCCGCTGCCGCCGACCGAGGACCAGGGCGTGCCGTTGGTGGGATTCACCAGATAACCGTTTTCGAGCGTGGCGATGGGTGCCCCATTGGCGAAAAGCGCGGTGTCGGCGCGGGTGGAGTAGAAGATGCCGGTGTCGCCGTAGATATAGGCCAACCCCGCATTGCAGTCGGCAATCGAATAGCCCGCCGCTTGGCACTGGGTCGTGTCGGAGGGATTCCAGCCTTCGGGCGAGATGTCAAAGACCTGCTGTCCCTTCGGGCCCCACCCCTTGGAAACGCCCGAGCCGGTGCTTGCTTGGGCAGGCCGTGCATCGACGGGCGTGCCGGCCGCGTCGGTGATGTAGGTGCCCACCACCTCTGTGCCCGGCGGCACATAGATCGTGGCATAGCCGCCCGGCCCGTCCAGCGTGCCGGCCGTGATGACCGGAAAATCGGCGATGACCGAGATCACGTCGCCCACCGAGAGCGGCGCCTCGCCCCCCGCGATCCGGTCGACGATCGCCTGGCGCGACGCCGCCGTCAGCGCGATCCCGCCCCCCCCGAGCCATGCCCCATGCGCCATCACGCTCACCGCGAGCACGAGCCAGGCGAGAAGGCCGAAGCTCCAGCGCAAGAAATGCCGACGGGCTCTGGTGTGATGCATGGTGACTGTGCTCCAGCAGGATCGCTCTGAAAATAGCCTTGCGGCGTTGCCTTGCGCGTCCTCGCGACGGACGGATTACGAGCTATTGTCGCAAGAAATGGTCAACAAATCCTGCAATCTGGGGGAGCATTCCGGCTATGCGGCGGCATAGGTCCCTGTGCGCTTGGGCCGCGCCTGAGGGAGGTTGTACGTCTTCACCATCCGGCCCGGAACGTCCGGGGGGATTGATCGCCGGATGATAAAGATCAGGTTCAGGCGGGCTGTGGCTGTTGGCGGAGCAGGGCGCGGGCGTGAGCGTCGGCACCGCGCAACAGCCGGTCCAGCCGGTCGACATCGATGAGAGTTTCGTCGGTCTCGATCTCGGCAAATTGGCGGCTGAGCCCACTCATGCCGAGCATGGCGGCCCCCCCCTTCATGCGGTGGGCGAGATCGGCCAGATCGGAACCGGGCGCGTCGCTGTCGATCCGGCGCGCCATGTCCTGCCACTCCTTCAAGAGCCCGTCGAGCGCGCGTTCGACGCTTTGCGGCCCGACCGTTTCCACCAGTTCGGCCAGCACCTCGTCGTCGAGATCGGCCTCCTGCAGGTCAGGTTCCGGGACATGCTCTCCCAGCAGCCCGGCAAGGGTGGTGAAGCGCAGGGGCTTGGAAAGGACGCGGTCCATTCCCGCATCCGCGCCAAGGGCACAGATCTCGGACGACGCATGCGCGGTCAGGCCGATGACGGGGATCTCCCCACGCGGGGGAGAAAGACGCCGTATCCGCTGCGTCGCCTCCAGCCCTCCCAGAACCGGCATCTCGAAATCCATGAGCACGAGATCGAAGCCGCGCGGCAACAGGTCGAGCCCTTCTTCGCCATGCTCGGCCTCGGTGACGCGGTGGCCGAGGCGCTCGAGCATGCCGCGCAGGACCAGCCGGTTGATCGGGTTGTCCTCCACCACGAGGACCGACAGCGGCGCGGTCGCGCAATCCG
This sequence comes from Limimaricola cinnabarinus LL-001, assembly GCF_000466965.1. Taxonomy (GTDB): domain Bacteria; phylum Pseudomonadota; class Alphaproteobacteria; order Rhodobacterales; family Rhodobacteraceae; genus Limimaricola; species Limimaricola cinnabarinus. Next base: position 3,695 of record NZ_BATB01000084.1, on the reverse strand, counting down.
ATGCGTCAGGGGCATCGGACGCCTCTGCCGGGATCTCGGCAGGCCGGACCCGGGGCAGGGGGAGGGTCAGCTCGAAGCGGCTGCCCTCACCCTTGGCGCTGAACGCCACGAGATCGCCGGACATGAGCCGCGCGAGACGCCGCGAGATAGCGAGGCCGAGCCCGTCGCTGCGGCTTTGCCGGCCTCCGGGCTGCGACTTGGCCACAAACTCTTCGAAGATCTGGTCAAGATCTTCGTGCCGAATGCCCACTCCAGTGTCATCGACCCGGATCGTCACGCCGGTCTCGCCTGCAATGGCGGTAACGCCGATCCCGCCTGAGCGGGTGAACTTCACGGCGTTGCCGATCAGGTTGGTGATCACCTGGCGGATGCGCTTCTCGTCGCCCTCGAACCAGCCTTCGGCCTCCAGCTCCACCGTCAGATCGAGCGTCAGCCCCTTTTCGGTGGCAAGAGGCGACAGGCCCGCATTCACCTGCCTGAGAAGCGGGACCAGCGCGAAGGGCGCGGTTTCGATGCGCTCCTCGCCCGCCTCGATCCGTGTGATGTCTAGGGCTTCGTTGACGAGCTGCAGCAGCACCTCCGACGAGGCGAGGGCCACCTCGATATGGCGGTATTGCGCCGCATCGAGATCGGTGCGCCGCATGAGATCGAGCACGCCCATGATCCCGTTGAGCGGGGTGCGCATCTCGTGGCTCATCACCGACAGGAAACGCGATTTCGCCTCGTCTGCGGCCGTCGCGGCATCGCGGGCGCTGATCAACCGGGCCTCGCTTTCCTTCCAGTCGGAAATGTCGCGAAGATAGCAGATGAAGACCGGCCCGTTCGGCCCTTCGGTCGAGGTCAGGTTCATCTCCACCGGAAATTCTGTCCCGCAGCGGCGCAGAGCCTGCAGTTCCACCCGTCCGCCGCCGACGACCTTGCCTTCGCGCCGTGACAGGAAACGCGCCATGCCGCGATCATGCGCGTCGCGAAAGCGCTGGGGAATGATGGTGTCGCGCAGGGAGAGGCCAAGAATTTCCTCCCGGCTCCAGCCGAAGATCTCTTCGGCGGCGGGGCTGAAATCGGTGATGCAGCCCTTGTGGTCGGCGCAGACGACGGCGTCGAGCGAGGCGCCGATGATCGAACCCATGCGGCGCGCGCTCTGGCTCAGGACGGCATCCTTCTCAAGCACGCGGCGCCGCTGATGATCGTTCGAGAGCAGCATCACGAACATCGCCGCCAGCAGGCCCAGACCCACGGCCATCGTCAGTTCCGTCTGACGCTTCATGCCGTGACGGTGCGCTGCGCTGTCGAGCAGAGCCTGATCAAGCCCATGCAGCGCAAGCTCCCGGATCAGCGGTTGCAGCTGGTTCAGCCCCTCGGCGGTCGCCTCCAGCGATTGCGGCGAAGTGGCGTCGGCCAGACGCGCGTCGATCCGCGCGCTCGTGGCGGCGATCCGGTCCAGCAGCGCTGCCGCCTCGGGATCGTCGTAAAGGCGAGCCATCTCGCCCTCTTGTAACAGATTGATACGGCTCAGGAATATTTCGAACCGAAGTCGTGGGCGGCCGGGATTGGCCGCCTCGGACAGCCGCGCTTCGAGGATCTCGCGCCGCAAGTTGGAGGTTTCAAGCTCCATCTGCGCGAGGTTCCATTGCAGACTGTCGCTCTGCGCGGTTTCGAAATGCCGCATCTGACGCGTGAGCGCCATGCTCAGGGTCAGGACCACGAGGAAGATCACTCCCAACCCCAGCAGCAGCCCCGCCCTGATCTTGGGGTTGTACTTGGCAAAAGCACTTGTTCCCTCAAAATGGGCGATGCTCATTCGGACACCCGCAATTGGCCAAGCTGCCAGATGCTGCGCGCGTAGATGGCTTCGGTCCGGTAACGGGTATCCTCGTCATAGGGGTAGACGAGCCAGTAGGGGCCTTTGTCCCGAACCGCCATCACCTTGCCATCCATGCGGGTCGCCACGATCGGGCGCGTGTCCTCGATCTCTTCGAGGGGGATCTCGACCTTGTAGTCGTTGAGGGCCACGAGTTCGATACGGGTGGCGTCGTCGCCGATCCCGGCCCGATCGAGCAGCACGGCGAGCGGCACCCCGGAAAAGCGCGTCTCCCCTTCCGTCCACAAGGTACCGGTGACGAAGCTTTCCTGCGGCATCGCGTCGAGATCGGCTAGATCGAGGTGAAGCGGCGCACCCTCCTTCGTGGCGATCACGAGCGGGATATCCAGCGGCTGGGAGGTCGCGTTTCCTGCCGTCAGGGTCAGGGCGAGAAGAATGGCGATTGTCGGCCTGAACATGCAGAGCGCTCCTGTCTTTCACACTCTCAGGCTGCGGTGTTTCTTTCCGCCATGCGACCCATCTTAGGTTGCGATGCATGACCGTCCGGATAGGTGCGCCTGTCCGATCATACTATGCCACCGCTTGCCGCCCCTGCGGCGGACCCTTGCGCCTATGCCCCCGAGCGGATGCCGGCCTCTCTCGTGGCGTGACACGCTGAACGCGACGTCGCACCCAAGGCACGAGGTTCGCCATGAGATTCGTCCCTTCCAAAAGCCCCGTGGCGCTGGCCGTCTGCCTGCTGCTGCCTTGTTCCGGCGCGTTTGCCGACACCGGATTGCGCGCAGAGCTTTTCACGGCCTACGAGACACCGGCCTTCTTCGCCGAGGGGCGCGATCCTTTCTTGCAGGACGACACCCAGCTCGAATTGCGCCAGCGTGCCCGGGCGAGCGCCGCGCGGGTCTCCGGCCGTGTGGACGACGCGCTGCCTATCTTCGGCGGAACGGCAAAGGCGCGGCTCCTGTCCCTCATCGCCGCGGCCGAAGCGGGTGGCGCGGGCTACGACGCGGTGCAGCATGGCGCCCGGCATCGTCCCGCCCGGGCCCCCACGCGCATGACCCTGCGGGACATATTCGATTGGGTCGCCGCGACGCCCGGACAGCCCCATGCCATTGGCCGATACCAGTTCATTCCGGCCACCCTGCGCGGGCTCGTCCGCCGCTCGGGCCTGTCCCTCGACACGAGGTTCACACCGCATACGCAGGACCGCCTCGCCGATCTCCTGCTGGCGGATGCGGGGCTCGCGCGATTCGAACGCGGCGCGATGGACCGCCGCAGCTTCATGAACAATCTCGCGCGGATCTGGGCGGGACTGCCCGCCAGCCATGGCCGCTCGCATTATCACGGCGTCGCAGGCAATCGCGCCACGATCAGCTGGGCCAGCTTCGAGCGTGGGATCAGCGCGATCTACCGCTAGCGCGAACCCGTTCCGTTCCGCCATGGCCCCATCCCGCCGGATGGGGGCTTTCTTGCGTGCCATGACCGTATGCGCTCCCCTTCGATGCCGCGGGGCGTCAAAACAGTGCTGTCGCTTCGGACGTCACTCATGAAGCTGAAGGCAAGGACGCTGCGAAGCGCTGGGCGTTGTCTCTCAACGGCTGAGCCGTCCGCCTGTCCGAAACTCCAACTGGTCGCGATGGGACATGCCGCCCCGATGCCGTTCGCCGGTCGCCCGACCTGGGGCACCGCAAGGCCGGAGGATTCGGCCCGGCGCTGGGGCGGCGGAGGCCTCAAGGGCCGCGACGTCCAGAGACAGGAGGCGGAACGGCGCAGGGGCCGCTGCGCAGATGCGGCGGCCCCTGTCTCCAGACCCGAAACGACTGATGGATCAATGGTCTAAGAAGGCTTCCAAACGCTCCCACAGCCTTTCACCCAG
>NZ_BATB01000085.1 GCF_000466965.1 Limimaricola cinnabarinus LL-001 | reverse complement strand
CGATGCGGATCGCCGGATCGGCCATCGGCCCAGCACCGCCTCGGGTGCGCCGCGCGCCGCGATCACCCGGTCGATCGCGCCGATCACCCGCGCGCGGTCGTCCTCCGCCCCGCGCTCGATCAACGTGAAGAGCCCGTCCTGCGGTGCCAGCGCCTTTGCCAGATCGGCCGAACGCAGGCTGACGCCCGCGATGCGCCAATCCCCGCCCGATGCCGCGAGCGCCGCGTCGGTGATCGCCGCCTGATGGGCGCGGTGAAAGGCGCCTGCGCCGAGATGCAGGATGCCCACCCCATGCGCCGCCGGGTCATAGCCGGGGGCTACGCCTTGGGGAAGCTGCGCCAGCGCGCTGCGCGACAGCCGGTTCATGGCCTGAGCCCATGCGTCGAATGTTCGAGCGCGGTCATGACGCCGCGCAGTTCGGCCAACCCCTTGAGCCGCCCGATCGCCGGATAGCCCGGCTGGGCCTTGCGTTTGAGATCGTCGAGGATGTCCTGCCCGTGATCGGGGCGGAACGGGATCGAGGCGTCGGCGCGGCCCTCGACCCGGCGCCGGGCCTCCTCGCGCAACACCGCGGCGATGAACGCCACCATGTCGGTGTCGCCGCCCAGATGCTCGGCCTCGTGGAACGAACAGGGCGTGCCGTCGCCCTCGCGCGCGACGTTGCGCATGTGCAGGAAATGCACCCGGTCGCCGAGCCGCGCCATCATGCCGGGGATGTCGTTGTCGGCGCGCGCCCCGAGAGAACCGGAGCAGAGCGTGATGCCGTTGGCGCGAAGCTCCACCGCCTCCATCACCGCGCGGTAATCGGCTTCGGTCGACATCACGCGCGGCAGGCCGAGCAGGGAAAACGGCGGGTCGTCCGGGTGGCAGCAGAGCCGAAGCCCCAGCCGCTCGGCCTCGGGCGCCACCTCGGAGAGGAAATCGACAAGATGGCCGCGCAGCGTCTCGGCGCTCATCTCCGCATATTCGGCCAGATGCGCGCGCACGTCCTCGAGCGTGAAATGCTCGGCCGCCCCAGGCAGGCCGAAGACCACGTTGGTCGCGAGACGGCGGCGCGTGTCCTCGTCCATCCGCGCGAAACGCTCGGCCGCGATCTCGGCCACGCCCTCGGGAAAGCTCTCGGCCGCGCCGGGGCGCTTCAGGATATGGATATCGAAGGCCGCGAAGTCGTGCAGATCGAAGCGCATCGCCGTGCCGCCATGCGCAACCCGGTGGGCGAGATCGGTGCGAGTCCAGTCGAGAACCGGCATGAAGTTATAGCAGATCACCTCGATGCCCGCGGCGGCGAGGGTCTCCATGCTCTGCTTGTAGGCCGTCACGTGGTCGCGCCAGTCGCCGCTCTGCTTCTTGATGTCCTCGGACACCGGCAGGCTTTCGACCACCTCCCAGGCGAGACCCGAGGCGCTGCCATCGGCCCGCGTCGCGATCTCGCGCTGCCGCCGCGCGATCTCGTCCGATGACCAGACCGCACCGGTCGGCAAATGGTGCAGCGCCGAGACCACACCCTCGACCCCGGCCTGCATCATCTCGTCGATGCCGACCCCGTCCTTTGGCCCGAACCAGCGCCACGTCTGCCGCATGATGGATCTCCTCCCCGTTGGATAAGGAGCCTAGATCGTGATTCGAAAGTTTACAAGTATGGTAGTATGCTTTATCACGGAAACAGGTCTACAGAGAGTGCCATGCCAGCTTCCTCCCCCCTCGCCCTCGACGCTTCCGCCCCGGTCGGCCTTCAGCTCATCGCCAGCCTGCGCGAGCGTATCGTCACCGGCGAACTGCCCCCCCGGCACCCGCCTGTCGGAGCAGGACATCGCCACCGGCTACGGCCTGTCGCGCCAGCCGGTGCGCGAGGCGTTCATCCGGCTCGCCGGGGAAAAGCTGCTCGAGGTGCGGCCGCAGCGCGGCACCTATGTGCGCAAGATCGACGTCTCGGAGGTCGAGGTCTCGCGCTTCGTCCGCGAGGCGGTCGAGGCCGACATCGCCCGCCTCGCGGCCCAAGGCGCCGATGCCGCCGACGTGGCGGAGCTGCGCCGCCAGGTGGCGGAACAGGCCGAGGCGGCGCGGGATGGAGGCCGAAGCTTCGTGCAGCTCGACGAGCTGTTCCACCGCACATTGGCGAAGATCGCCGGGCGCGCGGGGGCTTGGGCGCATCTGCAGCCGATCAAGATGCACATGGACAGGGTGCGCCACCTGACCGCCGCCGAGTTCCCGCTCGACCGGCTGGTCGGCCAGCACCGCGCGATCGTCGAAGCCGTCGCCGCAAAGGACGCCGAGGTCGCCGAGACGGCGATCCGCACCCATCTGCGCGGCGTGCTCGACGACCTGCCCAAGATCGCCGAGGCGCATCCCGATTTCTTCATCGCCGACCCCGCGCAGTAGGCGCGGGGTCTTGGGCGGGGACATCCCGGCCTCGGGCCGACCTGTCGGAGCCGAATGGTGGCGACGCCGACAGGCACCGCTACCTCGTCAGGACGGCGGCACCTCGATCTCCACGACGAATTCCGGTCGGGTGAAGCCCTCTGCCGTGTCCAAAGGCTTCGCCGCGCTCGGCAGACCTATCAGAGAGGCCGGGGGATAAATCCGTTCAGGGAAGGGGTCCTCGGAACCGACGTCACAGGGATGAAGCCGGCTGCCCCGGTTCGAAGCCGAGGCGGGCATGGAACCGGGAGAGCTCGTTTGCAGCCGGTGCGATGTCGCAATAGATCCGCACATAGTCCGGCACCCGGGCCATGCGGGCCGCCCGATCTTCCTGCACCTGCATGGAAATGTAGCCGATCTGGACCAGATAGACCGTGCGCGCCCGGATGTCCGCATCCCCGGCCGCGAACCCGAAGCGCAGGAACATCCTTCGGATGGCGTCCAGCCGTCGTTCGTCCGCGGCGTTGACCCGCGCCATCACCGCATCGGACTTGTGGGCCCAGCCACGCACCGCGAAGTCGAGCTGCGGCTCGAACAGCTCCGGGTCGTGGAACACCACGATCAGGTTGAGCACGGCCTCGGCGATCGTCTCGGCATAGGCGTCGCACGCCGTGATGAAGGCCCCGGTGTTCTTCGCATCCCATTCCTCGATCAAGGCATCGAGCAACGCGTTCCGATCACCGAAGAACCAGTAAAAGCTGGTGCGCGAGAGGCCCAGCCGAGCCGCGAGTGGCTGGATCTTCACCGAATCGAGCCCGGCCTCCAGCAACGCCTGCTTCGCCGCCTCCAGCCACAGCTCGCGCGAACCGCGCCAGCCTGTCGTCTTTTCGGTTTCAATAGGGTGCATCGGCATGCGGCCAGCCTAGAGGCGGCAGGGACGGGCCGCAATGAAAAATACAGTCGTGAACTTTTAATTGACGCATGTGAACATTTTGACGGATCGTCGCCATATCAGGCCACGGAGTCGACCATGTCCCACGATCCCCTGCTCCAACCCTACGACCTCAAGCATCTGCGGCTGAAGAACCGGCTGATGATCACCAGCCACGAGCCGGCCTACCCCGAGGACGGGATGCCCAAGGAGCGCTACCGCGCCTATCACGTCGAGCGCGCGCGTGCGGGCGTCGCGCTGACCATGACCGCCGGTTCGGCCAGCGTCTCCCGCGACAGTCCGCCGGTGTTCAACAACATCCTTGCTTGGAAGGACGAGGTCGTGGGCTGGATGCGCCAGATCAGCGACGCCTGCCACGATCACGGCTGCGCGGTGATGATCCAGCTCACCCATCTCGGCCGCCGCACCCGCTGGGACAAGTCCGACTGGCTGCCTGTCGTCTCCGCCGGGCCTGAGCGTGAGCCCGCGCATCGGGCCTTTCCGAAGATGGCCGAGGATTGGGATATCGCCCGGATCATCGAGGATTACGCCGACGCCGCCGAGCGGATGCAGGCCGCCGGGCTCGACGGGATCGAATTGCAGGCCTATGGCCACCTGATGGACCAGTTCTGGTCGCCGCTGACCAACCAGCTGGACGGGCCCTATGGTGGCGATCTCGACAACCGCCTGCGCTTTACCTTCGACACGCTGCGGGCGATCCGGGCGCGCGTCGGCCCCGATTTCCTCGTCGGCGTCCGCTACACCGGGGACGAGGATCTGCCCGGCGGCCTGACCCGCGAGGACGGGCTGGAGATCTCGGGCCGCCTGAAGGATTGCGGCATGGTCGATTTCCTCAACGTGGTGAAGGGACATATCGACACCGATGCGGGCCTGACAGACGTGATCCCGGTACAGGGCATGCGCAGCGCGCCGCATCTGGAGTTTGCCGGCGAGATCCGGGCGCGCACCGGCTTTCCCACCTTTCACGCCGCCAAGATCCAGGACGTGGCGACGGCGCGGCACGCCATCGCCAGCGGCAAGCTCGACATGGTGGGCATGACCCGCGCCCACATGGCCGATCCGCATATCGTCGCCAAGATCCTGCGCGGCGAGGAGGACCGCATCCGCCCTTGCGTCGGGGCGAATTACTGCCTCGACCGGATCTATCAGGGCGGCATGGCGCTGTGCCTGCACAACCCCGCCACGGGACGCGAGCTGCAGGAGCTGCATCTGGTGCCCAAGGCGGACGCCTCACGCCGGGTCGTGATCATCGGCGCCGGGCCGGCCGGTCTCGAAGCGGCGCGCGTCGCGGCCGAGCGCGGCCATGCGGTGATCGTCCACGAGGCCGCGAACGATCCCGGCGGTCAGGTGCGGCTCACCGCGCTCACCCCGCGCCGGGCCGAGATGATTCAGCTGATCCAGTGGCGCTTCGAGGAATGCCGAAGACTCGGGGTGGGTTTCCGCTTCAACTCCTTCGCCGAGGCCGACACGGTCCGGGCCGAGGATCCCGACGTGGTGATCATAGCCACCGGCGGGCTGCCGCATGTCGCGGTGCTCGACGAAGGCAACGATCTGGTCGTGTCGGCCTGGGACATCCTGTCGGGCGACGCCAAGCCGGGCGGCAACGTGCTGATCTACGACGACGCGGGCGATTACGCGGCGCTTCAGGCGGCCGAAGCCATCGCCGCCACCGGCGCGCGGGTCGAGATCATGACCCGCGACCGCAGCTTCGCCCCCGAGGTCATGGCCATGTCGCTGACCCCCGCGATGCGCGAGCTGCAACGGCGCGACGTGACCTTCACCGTGACGTGGAAGCTCGACGCGGTCGTCCGCGACGGCAACAAGCTGCGGGCGCGGATCGGCAGCGATTACGGCGGCGTCACCCGCGAGCGCGAGGTCGATCAGGTCGTGGTCAACCACGGCACGCGGCCATTGGATGACATCTATTTCGATCTGCGCCCCGAATCGACCAATCTGGGCGAGGTGGATCACGAGGCATTGGTCGACGGTCGGCCGCAGCAGGTCATGCGCAACCCCGAAGGGTCCTACCAACTCTTTCGCATCGGTGATGCGGTCGCGGCCCGCAACACCCATGCGGCGATCTACGACGCGCTGCGGCTGTGCAAGTTGCTTTGACGCATGACGACGGAGCTCGGGGCCCGGACGTGCCTGCGGATTTCGGACCCAGTCGGAAATTCATCTGCCGAGGTCGTATTTCTTGACTTGCGTTCCGTGTCGTCATGCGACTCTCCGACACGACAGGCAGGGTCGGACCAACGCGGCGCATGACCCTCTCGAACAGCGACAAACGACCGGTTTTCTGACGGGCTCGCACGAACCGGCAGATGGGAGATGACCATGCTTCGCGACTCCGACGTCCTTTCCACCCTCCTGCGCCGCAAGCCGGATCATTCGCTGGCGCAGGACCTTTATTGCGACGCGGGCGTGTTCGACGCCGACATGGCGCATATCTGGTATCGCGACTGGCTGTTCTCCATTCCCACCTGCGAGATCCCGAAAGCCGGCAACTATGTCGTGCACGAGGTCGGTGTTTATTCAGTGATAATCGTGCGTGGCGCCGACGGCGAAATCCGGGCCTTCCACAATTCCTGCCGGCATCGCGGGTCTCTGCTTTGCACCGCGAAAAAGGGCACCGGCCCGAAGCTGGTCTGCCCCTATCACCAGTGGACCTACGAGCTTGACGGGCGGCTCTTGTGGGCGCGCGACATGGGACCGGAGTTCGACGCCAGTGCGCATGGGCTCAGATCGGTCCACTGCCGCAATGTCTCGGGCATGGTCTACATCTGTCTGGCCGAGATCGCGCCCCCGATCGAGGAGTTCGTGGCCGAGACCGCGCGCTACCTCGCACCGCACGACCTCGAGAACTCCAAGGTCGCGCATGAGAGCACGATCATCGAGAAGGGCAACTGGAAGCTGGTCTGGGAGAACAACCGGGAATGCTACCATTGCGCGGGCAACCACCCCTCGCTGTGCCGCACCTTTCCCGAAGACCCCCGCGCGATCGGCAACGACGACAGCGGCCAGATGGCCGGGCTTCAGGAAAGCCATACCCAACGCTGCGAAGCGGCGGGCGCGCCTCGGGCTACAGCATATCGGGACTCGGCGACTGGCGCTTCGTGCGCACGCCGCTCCTCGACAAGGCCGAGAGCTACACGATGGACGGCAAGGTGGCGGTCACCAAGCCCAACTCCTCGCTGCCGTTTCGCGACGCAGGCGCGCTGTTGAAGTTCAAATATCCGGGCACCTGGAATCACTTCCTCTCGGATCACGTGATCCTGTTCCGGGTCACGCCGATCGGCCCGATGGAGACCGAAGTGACGACCAAATGGCTCGTGCACAAGGACGCGGTGGAGGGCCGGGACTACGATCTGAAGCGGCTCACCGAGGTGTGGATCGCGACCAATGACGAGGATCGCGAGGTGGTGGAGAACAACCAGCGCGGCATCCTGTCACCGGCCTACAGCCCCGGCCCCTATTCGCCGACGCATGAGGGCGGCAACCTGCAATTCGTGGACTGGTACGCCTCGACCCTGATCCGGGCGATCACCGGCGGGCCTGCCCGCATGGCGGCGGAGTAGCACATGGGCCTGCATGAGGACATCAAGATGAACGAGACGGGCATCTGGACCGACGCGGAGCCGCTGTTGTGCTGCGCCATCGTGCCGGAGGCACCGAACACCGTGACCTTCAGCTTCGTGTCGCCCTCGGGCGCGCAGTTCCGCTACGAGCCGGGACAGTTCGTGACGCTGGAACTGCCGGTCCCGGGCGGCACGGTCTGGAAGACCTACACCATCTCCTCCTCGCCCTCGCGGCCGCTGACGCTCTCGGTCACGGTCAAGGCGCAGGCGGGCAGCATCGGCACGCGCTGGATGCTCGACCATCTGCAGCCGGGCATGAAGATCAAGGCGACGGGCCCGGCGGGGATCTTCACCCTGCCCCGCAACGAGCGGAAGAAATACCTGTTCATCTCGGCCGGGTCGGGCATCACGCCGTCCTTGTCCATGACCACCTATCTCTACGATCGCGGCACCGATATCGACGTCGCCTTCGTCCATTGCGCCCAGCGGCCGCAGGACATCATCTGCCGCCAGCGGCTCGAGCAGATGGCCTCGCGCGTGCCCACGATCCGGCTGTCCTTCATCGTCGAGGAGGACGACCCCTACCGGGTCTGGACCGGGCTTCGCGGACGCCTCAACCAACTGATGATCGGCCTGATCGCGGGCGACTATCTGGAGCGCGAGATCTATTGCTGCGGGCCGGAGCCCTTCATGGACGCGGTGCGCGAGATGCTGATCGCGCTCGGCTGCGACATGGATCGCTATCATCAGGAGAGCTTTGCCGCCCCGGTCAAGAAGGAAGAGCAGCTCCCCGAGCATGACGACCTCGTCCCCGACGAGGAGGCGCTCGCCAGCGTCGCCTTCACCCGCTCGGAGGTCACCGCCGAGTGCAAGGAGACCGACACGGTTCTCGCCGTGGCGCGTGGCGCCGGCATCGTCATCCCCTCGGGCTGCACCTTCGGCGTCTGCGGCACCTGCAAGATCAGGAAGACCGCCGGCACCGTGCATATGGTCCACAATGGCGGCATCTCCGAGGACGACATCGAGGCGGGCTATATCCTCGCCTGCTGCTCGAAACCGATCGGCACGGTGGAACTCGACGTCTGATCCCGCAGGCGCGGCGCGGTGTCGGTTTCTGCAACAGGACTTCGGTGATGTGCAGGCTCGGCGCGCGGATCGATCCCAGGATCGATCTGGCCGATAGGAGAACCGAGATGACCAGCACCCCAGCCTCGCCGCGCGCGCGCAGAGGCGGGCGATCCGCCCGCCATGCGCTGCGGACGGCCCGCGACGACCGGATGATGCCCGGGCTGACGCGCGGCATCCCGGTCTGCGACGTCATGGATGGCGCCCAGGTCGAGCGCATCGACGCGGCCTCGATGGACATCCTCGAAAATGTCGGCGTGCTGTTTCGGGACCCCGTCGCGATCCGCGACTGGCGGGCGGTTGGCGCGAAGGTACAAGGCGAGATGGTCTATCTCGACCGGGGCCTCGTGCGCGACCTGATCGCCACGATCCCGGCGGATTTCACCTATTCGGCGCGCAACCCGGCGAACAACCTGCGCCTCGGCGGGCCGCATTCGATCTTCGTGCCGATGACCGGCGCGCCCTATCTGCGCGATCTCGACGATCGGCGCCGCAGCCCGACGCTCGACGACCTCGCGATGTTCCACAAGCTCAGCCACATGATGCCGGCTCTGCATTCCTCGGCGCATCATATCGTCGAGCCCTGCGATCACCCGATCAGCCACAGGCATCTGCGCATCACCTATTCCTCCATGAAACATTCCGACAAGACCTTCATGGGCATGACGACCAGCCCCCGAAACGCCGAAGACGTCCTGGAGATGTGCGCGATCCTGTTCGGCGAGGCGTTCATGGAGCAGAACCCGGTCACCACCGGCAACTGCAACGGCAACTCGCCGCTGGTCTGGGACGAGACCATGCTGGGCGCGATGCGCGCCTTCTGCCGCCGCAACCAGCCCGTGCTTTGCTCGCCCTTCGTTCTGGGTGGCGCCAACACCCCCGCCTCGGTGCCCGCCACCGTCGCGCAGCTCAACGCGGAAACGCTCAGCGCGCTGGCCTACACGCAAGTCATCCGGCGCGGCTGCCCGGCGATCTATGGCCATTACCTCTCGACCGTGTCGATGCGGTCGGGCGCGCCGATGGCGGGCACGCCCGAGATCAGCCTCATGAACTTCATGATCGGCCAGATGGCGCGCCATTACGGGGTGCCGTGGCGAACCTCGTCGCTGCTTGGCGGCGCCAAGACCTTCGACGCCCAGGCCGGCTACGAGAGCGCCGCGACATTGGCGGCCGTGATCCATTCCGGCGCCAATTACATCTGGCATTCAGCCGGTTGGAACGAAGCCGGGATGCATTGCTCGGTCGCCAAGTTCATCACCGATGCCGAGCAATGCGCCATGGCCTTTCGCATGGCCGAAGGGCCGAAATGGGATGATATCGACACCGCCCTCGCGGCGATTCCCGATGTCGGCCCGGGCGGCCATTACTTGGGCCATCCGCACACGCAGGCGAATTTCCAGACCGCCTTCTTCATGCCCGAGCTGTTCGACAACAATTCGATCGAACAATGGCAGGCCGAAGGGTCGCAGGAGATCACCGGGCGCGCCCTCGCCCTCGCCCGCAAGCTCCTCGGCGAATACCGAGAGCCGAAGCTCGATGAGGCCCGAAACGAAGCCCTGCTCGACTACATCGCCAGGCGCGAACGCGAAATTCCCGCCGCCGAAGCTCTGAATCAGGAGTATTGATGACCACCGCATTGATCGGTTCCGCCCCCAACGGCGATCCCGCGGCCCTGACGGCCCCTGCGCTCGCGGGTGCCCGCGGCGTTCCTCGCATCGCCGAGATCCACCTCTATCAACACGAGCTGCCGGTGAAGGACGGCCCCTACCGGATCGCCAGCAGCACGGTCTGGTCGCTGACCACCACGCTGGTGAAGCTGGTGGCCGAGGACGGCACCACCGGCTGGGGCGAAACCTGCCCAGTCGGCCCGACCTACGCGGAGGCCCATGCCCGCGGCGCGCTGGCGGCGCTGCGGGAAATGGCGCCGGGGCTGGTCGGGACCACGGCCCTGCCCGTCCCGCTGCACGACAGGATGGACGGCCTTCTTTTCGGCCACAACTATGCCAAGGCCGCCATCGACATCGCCGCGCACGACCTCTGGGGCAAGCGCCTCGGGGTCAGCGTCTCCGAGCTGTTGGGCGGCGCGCTGACCGACCGCGTCGCCTCCTATTATTCGATCGGCGTTGCCGAACCGGACGAGGCGGCCCGCATCGCCGCCGAGAAATGCGCCGAAGGCTATCCCCGCCTGCAGGTCCAAGCTGGGCGGTCGCCCGGTCGAGGCCGACATCGAGGCCCTGCG
>NZ_BATB01000086.1 GCF_000466965.1 Limimaricola cinnabarinus LL-001 | reverse complement strand
GGACAATGCGTCCGCGCGCCGCCAACCCACGGCAGTCGATCGCAGCACCCTGCGCGCGCGCCTCCCCCGTCTCGAAAACCACGCCGCGCGCAGCGAGCCTGTCGCGCAAGCCCGCCAGCGTCGCGCGCGGGTCGAGATGGGCCTCCGTCTCGACATGCAGGCCCCGATCGAACCGCCCCGCGAGATCGGGCTCCAGCGCCGCCACGCTTTCGGCATCGAGCGTCACGCCAGCCACGCGACGGCCGAAGCGTCCAAGCTCCGCCCGGTCGCGCCCGAGCGCCACCACCAGCGTGCCGCGCCGTGTGACCTGTGCACCCTGCCGCGCCCACCACTCCGCCGCCTCGCGCCCGAGCCGCACCACCGGCGCCTCGGCTGTCTCGCTCTCGCAATCGGGGGCGAGCATGCCGCCCGCCCACCACGAGCAGTGATGCGGCCCGGCCCCGGCCCTCCGGTCCACCACCGTCACCGCGCGCCCGCGCGACGACAGCTCCGCCGCCACGGCAAGGCCCATGACGCCGCCGCCGATCACCCGCTGTGTCATCGCCGCCCCTCGTGGAAATGATCGACCGGCCCGTGCCCCGACCCGATCCCAAGCGCGTCCGCCGCGCGGATCGCCCCCGACAGCCAGCGCTGCGCCCGATCGAGCGCCGCCTCGGGCGTGCGTCCCGTCGCCAGAAGCGCAGCCAGCGCCGCCGAGAGCGAGCAGCCGGTGCCATGGGTGTTGCGCGTGGCGATGCGCGGCCCCGTCACCTCGTGCACGCCCGCGCGGCCGACCAGCCGGTCGGTGCAGCACGGCCCGCCCGCATGGCCGCCCTTCATCAGCACCGCCCCCGGCCCGAAATCGAGCAGCGCGCGTCCCTGCGCCACGATCTCGGCGGGGCGCGAAGCGGGCGACACCCCCAGAAGCCGCGCCGCTTCTGGCAGGTTCGGCGTCAGGATCGCCGCGCGCGGGATCAGCCGCCGGGTCAGCGCCGAGATCGCCGCGTCGTCAAGCAGCGCATCGCCCGACTTGGCCACCATCACCGGGTCGAGCACGACCGGGCCTTCGTATCCCGCGAGCGCCGCGGCCACCGCCTCTACCGTCGCCGCGTCGCCCAGCATGCCGATCTTGATCGCGTCGGGGGGGATGTCGTCCAGCACGGCGGCGATCTGCGCCGTCACCATCTCGGGCGGCACCGGCATGACGCCGAAAACGCCGCGCGTGTTTTGCGCCGTGATCGCGGTGAGGGCCGATGTGCCGTAAACGCCGAAGGCGGCAAAGCTCTTGAGATCGGCCTGGATGCCTGCGCCGCCGCCGCTGTCGGAGCCTGCGATGGTCAGGGCCGTCTTGATGCGCATCGTCTCGCTCTCCCCCCGGACGGGGGCGCGGGACGGATTCGGGGCGCGCGCATGCATGGCCCCGGTCGCGTCTCCGTTCCCTCCGCCGGTATCAACCGGATCAGGTTCGATGGGTCGGCTTTCGCCTCTCAGCCCTAGCTGGGCACCCCAACGGATTCGAGCGGACGTTAGCGGCGCGCCCCGGGTGACGCAAGGGAGGCCGGGATCACCGCTCGCCTTCGAAGCGGTAGATCGCGAGGCCGCGCTCGCTCTCGTCAATCTCGAGCTTGCGGTTGACCGGCGCGTGGGCGCGGCTGGCGCAGTTGGGCCGCTCGCATAGATAGCAGTTGATGCCGATGCCGGTGGGGGTGATCCGGTCGAGGTCGAGCCCTTGGGCATGGGCGAGGCGCGGCGCATAGGCGACGTCGCAGCCCAGACCGATGGCCAGCCGCGTCGCGGGCTGGCCCAGCGTGCCGCCATGCCGGGTCACGGTGCGGGCGATCGAGAAATACCGCGCCCCGTCGGGCATCGAGATCACTTGGGTCTGCACCCGGTCCGGCGCCTCGAAAGCGGCATGGATGTTCCAAAGCGGGCAGGTGCCGCCAAAGGAGGAAAACGGAAACCGACCCGCGCTGAACCGCTTGGAGATGTTGCCCGCCTGATCGACCCGCACGAAGAAGAACGGGATGCCGCGCGCGCCCTCGCGCTGCAGCGTGGTGAGCCGGTGCGCCACCTGCTCGTAGCTGGTGCCGAAGCGGTGGCTCAGAAGCTCCACATCGTAGCGCGCGCTCTCGCAGGCGGCGAGGAAGCGCGCATAGGGCATCAGCAGCGCCGCAGCAAAGTAATTGGCCAGCGTCACCCGCGCCAGCGCCAGCGCCGACGGATCACTCAGACCCGCCGCCGCGACCTCGTCGGCGATTTCCTGCGGCAGTTCCAGCCGCGCCAGAAGCACCGCCATCTGGAACCGGCGGCTCGACTGGCCCAGAAGTTCGGACAGGCGCAGCTCGCCGCGATGCGCCACGTGCTGGCGCAACCGGCCCGCCATCACATCGGACGGCAGGATGCGCACCCGGATGCCATGGCCGCGCAGCCGCTCGGTCAGCGCGGTGTGCGGCTCGCTCCGGTGCAGCTTCATCTCCTCGGCCATGGCTTCGGCGGCGCGGTCGAGCGCGTCGACATGGTTGCGCCGCTCGAACAGCCAGGCGCGCACGGATTGCACCGCGCGGCTGCCCTCCTCCAGCACCTCGACCTTGTCGCGGTCCGCCAGCGGGTTGGCGTCGGTCTGGCGCGACAGCACGAGCTGGCGGTAGCGGTCGTGCAGCCGCACGAGGGCCGCGGCAACGCCGGGGGCGGCCGAGAGCGCCTGTTCGATCTCGACCCGCCCGACATTTGCTTCGAGCGCCGGGTCCTTGAGGGCCGCGGCCAGATCGGCGGCGAGCTGCGCGTCGGTCTCGGGGGCGAGCTCGCTCACGTTGATGTCAAACGCTTCGGCCAGCCGCATCAGGAGCTTCGCGGAGGCCGGGCGCTGATTGCCCTCCATCAGCGTTACATAGCTCGACGACACCCCCAGACGTCCGGCCATCTGCACCTGCGTCAGCCCGAGCGAGACGCGCAGCGCCTTGAGACGAGGACCGATCAGCAGCTTTTCACCACGCTCACTCATTTCAGACCTAACAATGTTTCAAACTTACCGCTGACATAACTTACAAGATTACCCACTAGCAACAAAATTATGCTGCAACTGCGCCATGACCACACTAACCTTACAGACAGAACAGGCACCCTTCTCTCTTTCGGTGCCACCAACAGGAAGGTCACGCAGATGTCTCTCGATCTCGTCCCCGCCCCCGCAGCCCCGAAGCCGGTCCTGCTGCGCGACGTGCCCGGCGCCTCCCGCGTCCTGACCGACGAGGCGCTTGCCCTCGCCGCCGAGCTTCAGACCCGCTTCGCGCCCAAGATGCAGGCGCTCTCGGTCGCCCGCGATCGCCGTCAGGAACGCGCCGATGAAGGCCGCATGCCCGATTACCTCGAAGACACGGCCAGCATCCGCAAGGGTATGTGGACCTGCACCCCGCGCCCGAGGGCCTGCGCGACCGCCGCATCGGTCTCGCCACCGCCGCCGAGGCCGGGGCGCTGGCCATGGCCCGCGCGGGCGGCGTCTCGACGCTGCTGGTCGATCTCGACGAGACGACCGCGCCCGGCTTCGCCAACCTCGTCGCCGGAATCGCGGCGCTGATCGAGCGCCCGACGACCACACGCCGATGCTGATCCGTCCGCGCCCGCTGGACCGCGACGAGCCGGCGCTGCTGATCGGCGGCCACCCGGTTTCGGCGGGTCTGTTCGATCTGGCGCTGATCGTCACCCATCTCGCGACGCCGCTCTCGGCGCGCGACATGGGGCCGTACCTGCAACTCGGCGGCATCGACGGCCACCGCGAGGCGCGGCTCTGGTCCGAGATCCTCGACATCGCCGAGGAGCGCGCGGGCCTCGCTCCCGGCACGATCCGCGCCGAGGTCTCGATCGAAAGCGTCAATGCGGGCTTCGAGATGGACGAGATCCTGTGGGAGCTGCGGGGCCGCGCGCTTGGCCTGACGCTGCGCCGCGCGCCGCTCACCGCCTCCTACCTGCGGCTGATGCGCGCCCATCCCGACGCGGTGCTGCCCGCGACGCTCGACCCCGAGGCCGCTTTCCTCGGGACCTGCGCCGCGCGCATGGTCAAGGTCGCGCATCGCCGCGGCACCCACGCCATCGCCGAAGGCCCCGACAGCGCCGAGGCGTCGCAGCTGCGCCGCCCGCTCGACGAGGGCTGCGACGGCATGTGGCTCGCGGCGCCCGAGCGGATCGAACCCGCCCGCGAGGCGACCGCCCGCGCCTTGCCCGGCGCGCACCAGATCGGCAAGCCGCGCCAGTACTTCCGGATCAGCCCGGAGATGCTCCTCAAGCCCCATACCGGCCCCGTCACCGAAGCCGGGCTGCGCGGCACCGTCCATGTCGCCATCGGCGCGCTCGCCGCGTGGATCGCCGGTCGCGGCCCGGTCCGCATCGACGACCAGCTTCACGGCCTGGCCTCCGCCGATCTCGCCCGCGCGCGGCTCGGTCAATGGCTGGCGCATGGCGCATCGGTCGAGATGGAGGCCGGCGAAAGCCGCCGCATGACCGCCGACTGGCTCGCCGAACTGATCCACGAGGAGATCGTGGCGCTGGTCGAGTGGCTCGGTCCGCACAGCTTCCACCGCGGCCGCTACGCCTCTGCCGCGCGCATCGTGCAGGAGGCCGCCTGCGCCACGCCGCAGCCCGACCACGTCGCCCGCCTCGCGGCGCCGCTGCTCGACACGCTCGACTGATTTCCGGCGCGGGGCCCCAAAGGCCCCCGCCCTTTCCCCTTCATCGACAAGGACCTGACGACATGACCGACATGACCCCCCAGAGCCGAAAGACCTATGCCGAGCGCCGCGCCAGCCTCGCCTCGCGCTTTCCCAAGGGCGAAGCGCCCGGCGGCATCGGCATCGACGACATCCTGCAGCTGCAGATGCAAAACACCTACAACACCCATCTCGACATCGCCCGCGACATGGCACGCGTGATGCGCGCTGACATGGCCGCCTATGACGCCGACCCCGAGCATTTCACCCAGTCCCTTGGCTGCTGGTCGGGCTTTCACGCCCAGCAGATGATCCGTTCGGTCAAGCGGCTGCGCGGCACCACCAAGGGGGCTTACGTCTACCTTTCCGGCTGGATGGTCGCGGGTCTGCGCAACCGCTGGGGCCACCTGCCCGACCAGTCGATGCACGAAAAGACCGCCGTCGCGGATCTCATCGAGGAAATCTACGTCTCGCTGCGACAGGCCGACGAGGTCGAGCTGAACGACCTGTTCCGCGCCCTCGACAAGGCCCGCGAGAGCGGCGACGCGAATGCCGAGCGCGCGGCCGTCACCGCGATCGACAGCTTTGAGAGCCACGTCGTGCCGATCATCGCCGACATCGACGCGGGCTTCGGCAACGAGCACGCGACCTACCTGCTCGCCAAGGAGCTGATCAAGGCCGGGGCCTGCTGCCTGCAGATCGAGAACCAGGTCTCCGACGCCAAGCAATGCGGCCATCAGGACGGCAAGGTCACCGTCCCGCGCGAGGATTTCATCGAAAAGCTGCGCGCCTGCCGCATGGCCTTCGAAGAGCTTGGCGTGACCGAGGGCGTCATCGTCGCGCGCACTGACAGCCTCGGCGCGGGCCTGACCCAGAAGCTCCCGGTGAGTCAGCAGAACGGCGACCACGCGGCCGAATACCTCAAATGGATCGAGACCGAGAGCATCAATGGCCAGCCCGACGAAGGCGAAATCGCCATGTGGCGCGACGGCGGTTGGGCCAAGCCCGCGCGCCTGCCCAACGGCCTCGTGCGCTTCAAGCCCGACACCGGCCGGGCGCGGGTCATCGAGGATTGCGTGGCCTCTCTCAACGATGGCGGCGCCGACCTGATCTGGATCGAGACCGACACCCCCAACGTGGCCGAGATCGCGGGCATGGTCGACGAGATCCGCCAGAAGGCCCCGCAGGCCAAGCTCGTCTACAACAACTCGCCCTCCTTCAACTGGACCCTGAACCTGCGCCGCCAGGTGCGCGAGGACTGGATCGGCGAGGGCCGGATCGCCGAGACCGACTACCCGGACGGCACCCAGCTGATGAAGGCCGATTTCGACGACACCGATCTCGGGCGCGAGGCCGACGCCCGGCTCAAGCGGTTCCAGTACGACATCTCGACCAAGGCGGGCGTGTTCCACAACCTGATCACGCTGCCGACCTTCCACCTCACCGCCAAATCGGTGGACGAACTGTCGCGCGGCTATTTCGGCGAGGACCGGATGCTGGCCTATGTCGCGACCGTGCAGCGCGAGGAGATCCGGCGCGGCATCTCGGCGGTCAAACACCAGCACGAGGTCGGCTCGGATCTCGGCGATACCTTCAAGGAGATGGTCGGCGGCGACCGCGCATTGAAGGCCGGTGGCCATGCGAACACGATGAACCAGTTCGCGGCCGAGTGAGAGACCCCGTCGGTCGGGCCTGACCGACGGGCCATCGGGCACCGGGCCGGGGCGCATAGCCCCGGCCCGGTGTCGCGTCGCGCCGGGGGGCCGGTGCCGCCCTCCGGCCCGCCGTCCCCGACGCAGCGGATGCCCCTGCGCTCTGCCCGCGAACCCCGCAGCGCGATTCGCCGCACCGCACCGCCAGACATTTCATCGGGTGATGCTGTAGCGTTCGGATCGCCTCGAAATCGCGCAAATCCGCCGGGCTTCGCGCGGCACTTGGGCCATTTCCCGCCGCATAGGACCGGGCCTCGCGCGATCGTGGATCGACGCGGCCGAACCTGCCAGGATGAGCCTGCGTCGATCTCGCACGGGAGGCTTGAGATGACCCGCACACCCCGACTGAAACCCGCAACCGCCGATCGACGGCCTTCGACACGGGCCGTGGCACCGCGATCCTTCCCGACATTACGGCACGAGCATCTCTGGGCGGCGCAGGTCCGCCTGCTCAATGAAACAGAGACGTTTCTGGCGGGCTGGTTCGAGCGCCGCCATCACATGGCGGAGGCGCTCGGAGAGTTTGCCGCCGAAACATCCGAGGCCGGGACCGACACGGCCCGGCTGTCGCAGGCCGTGACCCGCTGGCAGGAGGGCGCGCAGACGCGGCTTCGGGCCGACCTGCGCGACTGGTTGATCCTGTGCACCAACTGCACCGGTCATCTCGCGCGAGAGGCCCACGAGGCCGAGAGCGAAATGCTTGACACCACCGTCGAGCTGACCCGACGCGCGAGAACCGCGCAGCACGCGACCCCCGTCTGAGGTCGCGGCGCGGCAAGGAGGCCGGTCCGGCGGTGGGCCGGCCTCAGCCTCAGCCTACCCGTTCGAGCAGCGACACATAGCTCGTCACCGCGGCACCGCCCATGTTGAACACCCCCGCGAGCTTCGCGTCCGGCACCTGCATGCCGCCCGCCTCGCCCATCAACTGCATCGCCGCCATCACATGCATCGATACACCCGTCGCCCCGATCGGGTGCCCCTTGGATTTGAGCCCGCCCGACGGGTTCACCGGCAGGCGTCCGTCTTTCGAGGTCACGCCTTCCTCGATCACCCGGTGCCCCTGCCCCGGGGCGGCGAGGCCCATCGCCTCGTATTCCAGAAGCTCGGCGATGGTGAAGCAGTCATGCGTCTCGACCAGCGACAGGTCGTCGAGCGTCAGCCCGCCCTGCTGCAAGGCGCGGGCCCAGGCCCTTTTCGGCCCCTCGAAGGCCAGCACGTCGCGACGGCTAAGGGCGAGGATGTCGTTCACATGGGCGCGGGCGCGCACCGCGACGGCCCGGCGCATCGCCTTGCGGTCTCAGCATCGGCCAGCACCAGCGCCGCCGCCCCGTCCGAGACGAGAGAGCAGTCGGTCCGCCGCAATGGCGCCGCGACATAGGGGTTGCGGTCGGTGACGGCGTTGCAGGCCTCGAAGCCGATATCCTTGCGCATATGGGCATAGGGGTTCTCCACGCCGTTGGCATGGTTCTTGGCGGCGATCCGGGCCAGCGCCTCGGAGCGGTCGCCGTATTTCTGGAAATATCCCTGCGCGATGCGCCCGAAGATGCCCGCGAAACCGCCCGGCGTTTCGCCCTCCTCCTCGCGCCACGAACAGCCCAGAAGGATGTCGCCCACCTGCGCGCCCGGCGTCGCGGTCATCTTCTCGGCCCCGACCACGAGCGCGATGCGCCCGCGCCCGGCGGCGATGAAATCCATCGCCCCGTTGAGCGCGGCCGTCCCGGTGGCGCAGGCGTTCTCGTAGCGCGTCGCGGGCGCATGGCGCAGCCCGTCATGCCCCATCGCCACCAGCGATGCCTGAAAATCCTGGTTCGAGAAGCCGTTGTTGAACACGCCGACAAAGACGCCGTCGACCTCCTCGGCGCCGATCCCGGCATGTTCCAGCGCCGGGCCCGTCACCTCGGCCATCAACGACGCCGTATCCGGCGCCTCGCTCTTTCCGAACACGCTATGCGCCCAGCCTACGATCTGCGCTTCGGCCATGGCGACCCTCCTGCCCTGTTGCGCCGCCTCCCCGGCGCGCGCCCCATGCTCGGGCAGGCGCGCGCCCTTGGCAAGGCCTTCGCGCGGCCATCGGGGTCGGCCTAGCCCCCGGCGCGGGCGAGCAGGAGGCAGGTCTCGGAGTTGAGCACGCCCTGTATCTCCCGGATATCGCCCAGCACCCGGTCGAACTCGACCAGCGATCCGGCCTCGATCCGCGCCACGAGATCCCACGCGCCATTGGTCGAATACAGATCCGACACCTGCCGCATCCGCCGCAGCCGCGCCACGACGCCGCGCGCCTTGGGGCCCTGAAGTTCGATCATCATCACCGCGCGCACCATGTCGTCGGCCTCCGGTGCACCGAGCTCGATGGTGAAGCGGCGGATCGCCCCGGTGGCGCGCAGCCGTTCGATCCGCGCGCTGACGGTGGCGCGCGACAGGCCCAGCTCGGCGGCGATCGCCACCACGGGCATCCGCGCGTCCTGTTGCAGCAGCGCCAAAAGGCGCCGGTCGGTCTGATCAAAGCTGGTCATTGCGCAATCCGTCGGTTCATTGCGCAAACTGTAGGAAGAACCGCGCGTCATGCGCAATCCGCCCCCTCCCCGCCGCGCGCGTCATGCCCCAGTATCAAGGAAAATCATGACCGACAGGAGTGACCGATGACCGACGCCCCCGCCCCGTCCAAGCTCGCCATGGTGCCGTTCGTTTCGGTGGCCCAGATGATGGAGATGGTGAACAGCATCGGGCCGCGCCGGATGATGGCCGAGCTGGCCGACTACATCGAGGAGGATTTCCGCCGCTGGGAGCTGTTCGACAAGACGCCGCGCGTGGCCAGCCATTCGCCCGAGGGGGTGATCGAGCTGATGCCGACCTCGGATGGCGAGACCTACGGCTTCAAATACGTCAACGGCCACCCCTCGAACCTGCGCCGCGGCTTTCAGACCGTCACCGCCTTCGGCGTGCTGGCCCGCGTCGACAACGGCTATCCGATCCTGTTGTCCGAGATGACGGTGCTGACCGCGCTCAGGACCGCCGCCACATCGGCCGTGGCCGCGCGTCACCTCGCGCCCAAGGGGGCGAAGACGCTGGCCATGATCGGCGCCGGCGCGCAATGCGAGTTTCAGGCGCTGGCGTTCCAGGAGATGCTCGGCATCGAGAAGGTCCGGATCTACGACATCGACCCGTCGGCCACGAAAAAGGCCGTGGCGAACCTCGCCGATAGCGGCCTCGACGTCACCGCCTGCGACAGCGGCGAGGAGGCGGTCGCGGGGGCCGAGATCATCACGACCTGCACCGCCGACAAGCAGTACGCCACGATCCTGACCGACAACATGGTCGGGCGCGGCGTCCACATCAACGCCATCGGCGGCGACTGCCCCGGCAAGACCGAGCTGCACCGCGACATCCTGCTGCGCTCGGACATCTTCGTCGAATACCCCGAGCAGACCCGGATCGAGGGCGAGATCCAGCAGCTCGACCCGGACCACCCGGTGACCGAGCTGTGGCAGGTCATCACCGGCAAGGCCGAGGGACGGCGTGCGCCCGACCAGATCACGCTCTTCGACAGCGTCGGATTCGCGACCGAGGATTTCTCGGCGCTGCGCTATGTGCGCGACCAGCTCGACCGGACGGGGCATTATACCCTGCTCGACCTGCTCGCCGATCCCGACGACACGCGCGACCTCTTCGGCATGGTGCGCCGCGCCAAGGGCTGAGGCGTCAGAACGGGTCGAGGATCGCCACGCCGGTCGGTTCGAAATCCGACACGTTGCCCGTGACCACCGTCGCCCCGTGCGCCAGCGCGGTGGCGGCGATCATCAGGTCGGCGCCGCCATGGCCGATCTCGGCCG
>NZ_BATB01000087.1 GCF_000466965.1 Limimaricola cinnabarinus LL-001 | reverse complement strand
CTCCGACGATTTGGGCGATGAGGCGGGCGGTGCGCGGCGTGTGCTCGGACGGGTGCAGGATCGCGCGGTTGCCACCGGCGAGCGCCGCCAGCAGCGGCACCAGCGTCAGCTGCACCGGGTAGTTCCACGGGCCGATGATGCCGACGAGGCCCAGAGGCACGCGTTCGACCCGCGCGGTCGAGGGCCACAGATGCGCGGGCAGTGTCACGCGGTCGGGGCGCATCCAGCGGCGCAGGCCGCGCGCGGCGTGGCGCGCTCCGCCGATCACCATCGCCACTTCGGTGAGCAGCGTCTCGGGACGCGGCCGCCCGCCGAAATCGGCGTCGATGGCCTGCGCGATCTCCTCGGCGGCGTGGCGCATGGCTGCCTCCAGCGCCTTAAGATGGGCGCGGCGCTCGGCGCGGGAGGGGGCGGGGCGGTGGCCCGACAGATCGGCGAAGGCCGCGTCGAGCGGCGTGGCGGGTTGGGCGTCCTTCATGGGCGGCTCTCCCTTTGGTCCGCGGCGGGACGCGCGACGGGGTGGGTGGTTCCGGGACCGGCATGGAGCGCAAGGCGGCGGCCGGTCCAGGCGCCGTAGGATCACCGGGTTGCGGTCGAGAAACCGCACCAGGAGCGTCGAGAGCGGCAGCCGCGTGCCGCGCCACAGCCGCCGCTGTGCGGCGATGGCGCCATAGGTCGCGCCGGCGATGTTGGTGGCGATGTCGCCCATCGTGTCGGGCAGGCCCGAGCGCTGCGCGTTGGTGCCGAACAGCGCGTCGATCCCGAATTCGAACATCTCCCACGCCGCGCCGACGAGGGCGGCGAAGCGACGCCGAGCAGCCCGAGGATCCACGGCGCGGTGCGCGGCGCGGCCCCCGCCGTGGGCAGCAGGGCCAGCGCCACCCGACCAGCGCCAGCACCGCCGCCGCCAGCGCGTGTAGCGCCACGTCCCACAAGGGCACGTCTCTGTAGAATCCTCCCGCCTCGCCCAGCCCGAGGCGCAGAGGCAATAGACGAGGATGCCGGTGGCCAGACCCGGCGGCATCACGATGCCCGACAGCCATGTGTAGAGCGGCAGCAGCGCCGCCATCGCCATCGCCCCCGCCGCGCCGAGCGCCACGACCGGATGCCCGGCGATCAGGCTCGCGGCGGCGAGGATCGCGGCACTGCCCCAGATGGCGGCCCGGAGCGTCGCGCGGCCGGCAGGGGCCGGGGCCGGGGCGGTGGAGCTTGTCATGCGGGTCATCTCGGTCCTGTCGGCGGCGGGCCTTGCTGATCTAGAGCGCGCATCGCCAAAGCCCAAGGGGGGTGGGACGCCGCCTTGCGGATGGGCGGTCCCGCGCGCCGCGCCGCTCATGCCATGGTGGTGCGGCGACACCGTGTTGCAGCCGACGCGGTTCTTGGTCACACATCCGCAAAAGCGGGCCGCCGGACCCGGTCGCGCGGGCGGGCCCGCGGGCCGGGCGGCGCGGCCCCGTCCCCGCAACCGAGGAAGCCGAAACCATGTTTGAGCCACAGACCGTCGCCGCCGAGCTGGTGCGCGCCATCGCGGATCACGCCGCGCGTCCCGCCATGGCCGACGAGACGGGTGCCTTGAGCTATGGTCAGCTCGGGCGGTTCGTCGAGCGGATGGGCGGGGCGGTGCGAAACGCGCCGGCGGTGGGGATCTTCGGCGCGCCTGGGCTCGTCATGGGGGCGAGTGCTGTGGCCTGCGTGATCCATGGGCGGCCTTTCGTGCATCTCGACCCGGCGATGCCGCAAGCGGTGCTGCGCAACATCCTGAGTGAGCTTGGCGTGACGCTGGTGGTGCTGTGCCAGACGCCTGTGCCGGGGCAGATCCCCGAGAGTTGCGAGACGCTGGAGGCGCGCGCGCTTCTGGAGGGGATCGAGGACGCCCCGCACGCGGCGCTGCGCGCGGCCCCGGTCGAACCCGGCGATGCGATCTATCTGGTGGCGACCTCGGGCACGACGGGGCGGCCCAAATGCATCCCCGTGACGCAGGACGCGGCGCATCTGTCCTATGCGTGGCGCGACGCCTTCACCCCCTATGCGCCGGGGATGCGCGTCGGCATCTACATCTTTGCAATCTGGGAGATGTTCCGGCCCCTGCGCCACGGGGCCGAGCTTTGGTTTCCCGATCCCAACACGCTGATGGCGCCGCGCGGGCTGGCGGCGTTCCTGATCCGGCACCGGATCGACGAGATGCTGTTCACGCCGTCCTTCTACGACAGCTTCCTCAGCGCGATCGACCGCGACACCGCCGCCGCGCTGCCGCTGCGCCGGGTCGTGCTCAATGGCGAAGTGGTGGGCGACGCGCTGATCTCGGCCTCTCTCGACAAGCTGCCGGGGGCCGAGCTTTGGAACCTCTACAGCATCTGCGAGACGCATGATGTGTGCATGTCGCGGCTCAGCGCGCCATCGGGTGGCGGGCCGGTTTCGGTGGGAGTGCCGATGCGGCATCTGCGCGCCGTGATCCTCGACGAGGGCGACGCGCCCTGCGCGCCGGGCACGCCCGGACGGCTGCATTTCGAGGGGCCGCGCATGCTCGGGCCGGGCTATGTGAACCGCCCCGAGGAGACGGCGCTGCGGTTTCGTGAGCTGGTCATCGAGGGCGCGAGGCGCGGCTCTACGACACCGGTGATCAGGCTTGGGTCGATGCGGAAGGTGCGTTGCACATCATCGGGCGGGTGGCGCATATGCTCAAGCTGCGCGGCTTTTCGATCCAGACGCGGGAGCTGACCGAGAGCCTGCGCGAGCGGCTCGACTTTGCGCAGGCGGTGCCATGGGTGGGCGAGGTCGGCGGGCGCGGACAGGCGCTGATCTTCTATTTCGCCGCCGATGCGGCGCAGGCGGCGGCCAATGCCGATCGCTGGGGCCTTGCCCCCGGCGCCAACCCGATGCCCGCCGCCCTCGCCTCGGAGCTGCGCGCGGTGCTGCCCGCCTATTGCGTGCCCGCATATCTGGTGCAGATGGACGCGATCCCGCTGCACCCGGTGTCGGGCAAGGCCGACCTGCGGTCGCTGCCGTCGGTGATGGAGACGGTGACGGAGACGGCGGACGAGACAAGCGGCACGACCGAGGACGCGGTGATCGCGGCCGCCGCCCGCGCCATGGGCTGCGCGCCGGGGCGCATCGACGCGGATCTGAGCTTTCACGATCAGGGCGGCGACTCGCTGATGTGCGTGGCGCTGATCCTCGATCTTGAGCGGATCTATGACAGGCCGGTGGATTTCGAGCTGGCGATGAACGTGCCGCTGCACCGGCTCGACGCGCTGTTGTCGGGGCAGGGCGGGGCCGCGATCCCGACCGGCGCGTTCGAGCGGCCCGGCCTCCTGCTGACCGGGGCGACGGGGTTTCTGGGCGGCCACGTGCTGGCGCGCGCGGCGCGCGACCTGCCCGCGGGGCACGTCGTCTATTGCCTCGTGCGCGACAAGCGGCGCGACGCGCGCGAGCGGCTCGACGAGGTGGCGCGCCGTCACGGGGTTCCGCCCGAGCGCTATGTGATGGTGCCCGGCACGCTGGACGCGCCGCGCTTCGGGCTCGATGGGGCGGCGCATGAGCGCGCTGGCGCGGGCGGTGGGGTCGGTCGTGCATTGCGCGGCGATGGTCAACATGGCGGTGGCGCGCAGGAGATGCGCGACTGGTCGGCGCGCGGCATCGAGGTCGTGCTGGAGTTCTGCCGCGCGGCGGGGGCGGATCTGCGGTTTTCTTCGTCGAGCGCGGTGTTCCCGGATCGGGGCGGGCCGTGGGGCGAGGGGCCGACGGTGCCTTGGGCGGGCTGCACCGGCTATGGCGCGGCCAAGATCGCGGCCGAGGCGGCGATCACCGCATCGGGCGTGCCCGCCGCGATCCTGCGGCTGCCCTCGCTCTACGATCTCGAGGCGCCGAACCCGCGCGACATCTGCGAGATCATCCTCGCCGCCGCGCTGCGCGCCGGGGCGATCCCCGAAGGGCTGTGCTTTCCGATGACCGACGTGACTGCCGCGGCGGCGCTGCTGCTCGGGCCGATCACCGGGCCGGGCGGGGCGGGGAGCGTGCCGGTCTGCAACCTGATCGCCGAGGCGCGCGTGACGCTCGACGGGTCGATGCCGGCGCGGGGCTGGCTCGATGCGGTCGATCTGCCGCCGGGCATCGCCCGGGTGATCGCGCAGGCGCCCGACACGCTGCGCGTCGATGCGCGCTTTGACAACGCGGTGGCGCGGGCGGCGTGGGCGCGGGTCTCGGACGCGCCCTTCGAGACGATCTGCGACGCCCCGGCGTTTCTGGCGCGCCGCCGCGCCACCTACCAGAGCGAGCCCGCGTTGACCTGAACGTCCTCCATGGTGATCGCCCGTCCCGCATCGCTCACCAGAAAGGCGGCGAGATCGGCGATCTCCTCGGGCTGGACCAGCTGGTGCTGCGGGTTCGAGGCGGCGTAATCGGCGCGGACCTCTTCGCGCGATTTGCCGCTGGCCGCGATGTCGGCGTCGATGAAGGATCTGAGCATCTCGGTCTCGACCCAGGTGGGGCTGATCGACACGCAGGTGACGCCATGCGCGGCCCCTTCGAGGCTGACGCAGCGCCCGAGGCCCAGAAGCCCCGCCTTGGAGGCGCAGTACGCGGCGTTGTTGGCCATGCATGATGCGCCGCCACCGAGGCGAGGTTGACGATGCGGCCGAAACCGGCGGCCTTCATGTGCGGCATCACCGCGCGGATCATCCGGAAGGTGCCCGAGAGGTTGGTGTCGATTTGGTCGTCCCAGACATCGTCGGGATGGTCGATCACGGCGGCCTCGGAATAGACGCCCGCCGTGTTGATCAGGATGTCGACGCCGCCGCGCCGCGCCACGACCTCCTCGACGAAGCCGTTCACGCTCGCGCTCGAGCGCACGTCGAGCGCCGCCACATGGGCCGAGAGACCCTGCGGGTCGAGGATGGAGCGCACGGTGTCGGCGTCACCGCCCCGGCGCGCGCCGATGCTCACATCGACGCCGTCGCGGATCAGGCGTCTGGCGATGGCCAGGCCCATGCCCGAAAGCCCGCCCGTGACGATCGCCGTTCTGCTGGCCTTGGTCATGTCGTTCCTCACTCGTGTCTGCATTGCGGGCTGACTACGCCGATTCCCCCCCGGCTGCACCGCGAAACATGGCGGCGCGACCGGGGGGCCTTGGGCGATCTGCGGGCGATCAGCGCTGGCCGGGGGTGCCGATCCGGTAGGGATAGAGCGTCTCGGGCGCCGAGACCGCGTCGAGCGCCTCGATGTCTTCGGCGCTCAGCGCGAGATCGAGCGTGCCGAGATTGTCCTCGAACTGCTCCATCGTGCGGGCGCCGAGGATCACCGAAGCCACCGAAGGGCGCCCCAGCAGCCATGCCAGCGCCACCTGCGGCACGCTGGCGCCCTGCGCCGCGGCGATCCGTTCCACTTCGGCGACGATGGCCCAGTTGCGTTCGGTGGCGCGGCGCTCCCAGCTTTCCTCATAGCCGGTATCGGCCTCGGCCACCCGGCCTTCGGACCGCTTGGCGCGGTCGGCGGAGGCGTATTTGCCGCTCAGGAAACCGCCGCCCAAGGGACCCCATGGCACCAGCCCGAGACCCTCGCTCTCGAGCAGGTCCGGAAATTCGTGCTCGATGTCGCGCAGCACGAGGCTGTACTGATATTGCGCCGCCGACAGCGGCAGGAAGCCGCGCTGCTCGGCGATGCCTTGGGTCTTCATCACCTGCCACGCCTTGAAGTTCGACACGCCCAGGTAGCGGATCTTGCCGCCGCTCACGAGGTCGTCGAAGGCGCGCAGCGTCTCGTCGAGCGGGGTCAGCGGGTCCCAGCCATGCATGTAGAGGATGTCGATCCGGTCGGTGTCGAGCCGCCGCAGGCTTGCCTCGACCCCGGCCATGACGTGGTGCCGCGACAGGCCGACCTCGTTGATGCCCGCCCCCATCGGCCATCGCAGCTTGGAGGCGATGACCACCTCCTCGCGGCGGCCCTTGACGGCGCGGCCGACGATCTCCTCGGAGGTGCCGCCGGCATAGACGTCGGCCACGTCGACATGGTTGCCGCCCGCCTCGACGAAGCGGTCGATCATCCGGGCGGCGGTGCTTTCATCGGTGCCGCGGCTACCGGTCTCGCCGAAGAGCATGGTGCCGAGCGCCAGCTCGGAGACCATCAGGCCCGAAGCGCCAAGTCTGCGATATTGCATCTGTCATTCCTTTGGTGAGTGGAGGCCGCGGCCGCATGGGCGCGGGCTGTGCGAAGATATGCAAGCCATGGGCCATGACGACAACCGCCTGTTTTCGAAAGGAGTTGCGCGCCGGCGCCGATGAATTTCTGGGCTCTGTCACAAAACCTTAATCACGGCGTCGCGTTTCGCTTAGGCTGTCTTGGCAGAAGGTCGGCACCAAGACCGGCCCTGACACCCATGGGAGGATGACACATGACACGAATCGGATTTCTGGCGCTGGCCACGGCGCTGCCGGGCATGGCGCTGGCCGAAAGCCACATGGCTGAGGGCGGCGCGGCCCTGAGCTATGGCGAACGGCCCTTCTTCCTGATCGACGCGATGGAAGAGGGCGCCCTCAAGGACAAGCTGATGTCCTGCCAGGGCCAGACGCCCGAGCGCACCGCCTTTTCCATCGCGCATCGCGGCGCGCCGCTGATGATCCCCGAACACACGAAGCAATCCTATGTCGCGGGCGCGCGGCAGGGTGCGGGGATCGTCGAATGCGACGTGACCTTCACCGCCGATCACGAGCTGGTCTGCCGCCACGCGCAGAACGACCTCGCCACCACGACCGACATCCTCGTCACCGATCTGGCCGGGAAATGCACCACCGGCTTCACCCCGGCGGGCGAGGGGGCGGATGCGGGCGCGGAATGCCGCACCTCGGACCTGACGCTGGCCGAGTTCCGCACGCTCAGCCCGAAGATGGACGCCTCCGACGCCTCGGCCGCGACGCCCGAGGAGTTCCAGGGCGGCACCGCGCCGTGGCGCACCGATCTCTACGTGGCGGGCGCGGAGCTGATGACCCACGCGGAATCGATCGCCCTGATCGACAGCCTCGGCGCCGATTTCACGCCCGAGCTGAAGGCGGCCTCGGTCGAGATGCCGCATGAGGGCTTCAGCCAGGAGGATTACGCGCAGAAGATGATCGACGAGTACAAGGATGCGGGGATCGACCCCTCCCGTGTCTGGGCGCAGAGCTTCGACCTCGACGACATCAAGTACTGGATCGAGAACGAGCCCGAGTTCGGCGCGCAGGCGGTCTATCTCGACGATCGCTACGAGGCCGAGGACGACGACGAGGGGCTGATCGACCCCAATGACCCTTCGACCTTCAAGCCGACGATGCAGGAGCTGGCCGATTTGGGCCTGACCTACATCGCGCCGCCGATGTGGATGCTGGTCACCACCGACGAGGCGGGCGGCATCGTGCCGTCGGCCTATGCCGAGGAGGCCAAGGCGGCGGGGCTCGAGATCATCACATGGACGCTGGAACGCTCGGGGCCATTGGCCGAGGGCGGCGGCTGGTACTTCCAGTCGGTCAGCGAGGCCATCGACGATGACGGCGACACCTACGCCATGCTCGACGCGCTGGCGCAGGATGTGGGCGTGACGGGCGTGTTCTCGGACTGGCCCGCGACGGTGACGTATTACGCCAACTGCGTGGGGCTGTAGGGCCGTTGAGAGCGGGGCAGGGGGGCGGCAACTGCCCCCCTGCCAGATGTGAGCTGGTCGATATGTATCCAGCGCCCTGGTCTGCGCATTCGGCATAGCCAAACGTCTTCCGACGCAGGATCGCGCGAGGGCGCGGGCGGCGGCTCAGGCCGTTTCGGGGTCGGTGCCGGTCGCCTTCAGCGCGAAGGCCTGCGAGCGGGCGGCGTCCTCGAGGGCTGCGAAGCGGCCGGATCTGCCGAAATGGCCCGAGGTCATGTTGGTGCGCAGCATCAGGATGTTGTCGTCGGTCTTGGTGGCGCGCAGCCGTGCGACCCACTTGGCCGGCTCCCAATAGGTGACGCGCGGGTCTGAGACGCCGGCGGTGACGAGGATCGGCGGATAGGCCTGCGCGGCGACGTTGTCATAGGGCGAATAGCCGCGGATCTGCTCGAAGGCGGCGCGGCTCTCGATCGGGTTGCCCCATTGCGACCATTCGCCCGGCGTCAGGGGCAGGCTGTCGTCGAGGATCGTGGCGAGCACGTCGACGAAGGGCACGTCGGCGATGGCCCCGGCCCATAGACCGGGGCGCATGTTGAGGACCGCCCCCACCAGAAGACCGCCCGCCGAGCCGCCCTGCACGACGATGCGGCCGGACGCGGTGCAGCCTTCGGCGACCAGCGCCTCTGCCGCCGCGATGGCATCGAGGAAGGTGTTGGGCTTGCCCTCGAACTTGGCCGCCTCGTACCATTTGCGGCCAAGCTCCTCACCGCCGCGCACATGGGCGATGGCGTAGACGAAGCCCCGATCCACCAGCGACAGCCGGTTGGCCGAGAAGGCGGCGGGCAGCTGACGCCGTAGGAGCCGTAGCCGTAGAGCAGGCAGGGCGCGGTGCCGTCGAGGGCCGTGTCCCTGTGGTGCAGGATCGTCACCGGCACCATCGCGCCGTCATGCGAACGCGCCGTGATCCGCCGCGTGACGTAATCGGCCGGGTCGTGACCCGACGGGATCTCGGTGGTCTTGCGCAGCACACGCTCGCCGCTCGACAGGTCGTAGTCGTAGACCTGCGGCGGCGTGGTGGGCGAGGAATAGGTGAAGCGGAAGCGGTCGGTGTCGTAATCGGGGCTGGGATCGGTGCCGAGCGCATAGGCCTCTTCGCCAAACGCGATCGCGCGCGTCTCGGAGAGCGGGCGGCCCCGGCGCAGGTGGCAGATCCGGGGCAGCGCGTCGCGGCGCTCCAGCCAGATGGTCCAGTTCTCATGCGCCGCGAGGCTGACGATCATGCGGCCCGGCTCGTGCGGGAGGATTTCGGCCCAATGGGCGCGCGACGGGGTTGCGACCGGCGCGGTCATCACCTTGAAATCGAACGCCTCGTCGGCGTTGGTCAGGATCAAAAAGGCGTCGCCCTGCTGCTCGATCTCGTATTCGAGGCCCTTGGTGCGCGGCTCGATCACGCGCGGCGCGGCCTCGGGGTCGTGGGTGGAGATCACGTGGATCTCGTTTTCGTCGTTCATCCCGGTCGAGATCGCCACGAAGCCGCCCGAGCGCAGCCTTTGCACATGCACGCCGTAGCGGGTGTCGCTTTCGGTATAGACCAGAACGTCCTCGGCCGGATCGCTGCCGAGCCGGTGGCGGTACACCTTGCTGGGGTGATGGCGCGCATCGACCCGCACGTAGAACAGCGTGTGCGCATCGGCCCATGCGACCGAGGCCACGTCCTCGATGCGGTAGCCCAGATCGCGGCCGGTCTCGACATCGCGAAAGCTCAGGCGGTGAAACTCGGAGCCGTTGACATCGGCGGTCCAGGCCAGCGTCCGGTGGTCGGGCGAGATCCGGCTCTGGCCGAGCTGGAAATACTCCTGCGCCGCGGCCTCGGCGTTCACGTCGAGCAGGACCTGCTCGGCGCCGCCCTCCTCGGGCGTGCGGACGAGCACCGGGTATTCCGCGCCCTCCGCGTAACGGCTCGCGTAGGCATAGGGGCCGTGCAGGCGCGGGGCGCTGCTGTCGTCTTCCTTGATGCGGCCGCGCATCTCCTCGATCAGCCGCTGCTGCAACGCCGCCGTGTCGGCCATCGCGGTCTTGTAATAGGCGTTCTCGGCGGTGAGATAGGCGGCGATGTCGGAAGGCAGCCTCTCGGGCTCGCGCATGGCCTCCTGCCAGTTCGGGGCGCGCAGCCACGCGTAATCGTCCCGAAGCTCGACGCCGTGAACACGGAAGGCGGCGGGGCGGCGATCCGCCACCGGGGCATCGGGCAGGGCTTTGAATGAACGAAGCATGTCGGTCCTTTGGGTCCCGTGCCGCTCTGGCGGGAGGGGGATGTTTTTGGGGG
>NZ_BATB01000088.1 GCF_000466965.1 Limimaricola cinnabarinus LL-001 | reverse complement strand
CCAAATTCGAGACACGACCTCAGGCGGGGGTGCCGCACAGGCCGACGAGCTGCTCGTATTGCAGCGTCACCCATGCCAGCGCCGCCTGCGGCTCTTCGGTGGTGAAGCTTTGGGTAAGCTGACCGAATACCGCCGCCGCGCGGCTGTTCTCGACCATCGGGATCTGCTGCGCCGAGAGGATCACCTCGTAGACGAAGAAGCCCACCGCCACGAGCAGCACGCCGCGCGCCACGCCGAACAGGAAACCAAGGCCCTGATCGATGCCACCCAAGGCGGAACGCTGCACCGCGCCCGAGAAGACCGGGGTGAAGATCGAGAACAGCACCAGTGCGATGGCGAAGACCACCGCGAAGGCGGCGATGATCGACAATTCGCAGCTGTCGCCGATGAAATCGCCCACTACCGGGATCTGGCGCACCAGCGGGCGCACCTGATCGGCGAAGATGAAGGCGAGGACGGTCGCGCCGATCCAGCCCGCGATGGCCAGAGCCTCGCGCACCAGACCGCGCGAATAGGCCAGAAGTGCCGACACCACGACGATGAGCGCGACGATGCCGTCGATGATCGTGAAACTTTCCATGAGAACCCTTATTCCCGTTCGCCGGGCGCCAGACCGAACACCGTATCGACGAATCCCGGCAGGTCGCGCATTTCGCGCAGGTCCAGCCCGGCCGCCGTTTCCGTCCCGGCGCGGCGCTTGGGGCGCTGTGGCAGGATGGCCTGCGTGAAACCAAGTTTCGCAGCTTCTTTCAACCTGTTTTCCGTCTGCGCCACCGGACGCACCGCCCCGGACAGAGAAATCTCGCCGAAGATCGCGCAATCGACCGGCAGGGCGGCGTCTTCGCGCGCGCTGATCAACGCCGCCGCCACGGCGAGATCGGCGGCGGGCTCGCCGATGCGCAGGCCGCCCGCGACGTTGAGATAGACGTCGAGCCCGGCAAAAGAGACGCAGCAGCGGCTTTCGAGCACCGCGAGGATCATTGCCAGCCTTCCGCCGTCCCAACCGACGACCGAGCGCCGCGTCTGACCGGGCTGGGCGGGGGAGACCAGCGCCTGAATCTCGCACAGGATCGGGCGTGTGCCTTCGATACCTGCAAAGACCACCGAACCCGGCGTCGCTGTGTCGCGCTCGGAGAGAAACAGTGCCGAGGGGTTCTTGACCTCGGCGAGGCCCTTGCCGGTCATCTCGAACACGCCGATCTCGTCGGCCGGGCCGAAGCGGTTCTTGTGGGCGCGCAAGATGCGAAACTGATGGCCGCGCTCGCCCTCGAAGTAGAGCACGCAATCGACCATGTGCTCGACCACCCGGGGGCCCGCGAGCGTGCCTTCCTTGGTGACATGGCCGACCATGATCACGGCAATGTTGCGGGTCTTGGCAAAGGTCGTCAGCTCATGTGCTGCCGTGCGCACCTGAGAGACCGAGCCGGGGGCCGCCTCGACCTTGTCGGACCACATGGTCTGGATCGAATCGATGATCACGAGGTCGGGGCGTTCGACGTCGAGAGTGGTCAGGATGTCGCGCAGGTTGGTTTCGGCGGCCAGCGTCACGGGGCTGTCGGTCAGCCCGAGGCGCTGTGCCCGCATCTGCACTTGCGCCGCCGATTCCTCGCCCGTGACATAGATCACCTTGAGACCGTTGCGCCCGAAGCGCGCGGCGGCCTGCAGCAGCAGCGTCGATTTGCCGATGCCGGGATCGCCGCCGACCAGCAGCGCCGAGGCCGCCACCAGACCACCGCCCAACACGCGGTCGAGTTCGGCCACGCCGGACATGGTGCGCGGCGGCGCTTCGGGGGTGGAGGCGAGGTCGGTCAGCGTCACCTTGCGACCACGATGCGCGCCGATCGCCTTTGCGCCGGGGCCGGTGGTAAGCGGCGCCTCTTCCTGAATGGTGTTCCACGCGCCGCAGGCGTCGCAGCGCCCCGACCATTTCGAATGAGTCGCGCCGCATTCGGTGCAGACATAGTTGAGATCCTTGGCCATGCCGCTCTTTTCCCCGATCATGGCACCACGAGCAATGGCCCGGCGCGATGCGCCGGGCCATTAATGTTCACCTTGCGTTGACGGCAGGCCCTGACCGCTCGGAGCCTATTCCGCCGCCGGCTTCATGTTGACGACCTTGGGGGCTTCCTCGGGCATCGCGGTGTCCGACGGCTCGGCTCGGCGCGGCGGCTCGAAACCCAGTTCCGGCAGCATCGCCTGCAGTTGGTCGTCGAGCTGCGCGAGCTGGCTGGCGACGACGCTTTCCTCGAGCTCGACCTGATCGGCCCAACGCTTCATCTCGCGGCACACATGCAGCGCCTCGACTATTCGTTCCTGTTGGCGCTCGGCGTCTTCCTGACGCTGGGCAAGGAATTTGCGGGCGCGAGAAACCTTTTCATCCGAATAGATATCCGCCAGATCACGCGCCTGCTCGCCCATCTGGGCCGCAACTTCCATCACGTCGTGTTCGAGATGCCCCAAATCGGGATGATCGCGCAGGAAGGCCAGCCGTTCGCGCACCGCGTCAAATTCGGACGACATGGTGAAGACACCGGCGCGATCCGCCGTGTGGGCGACATGATAGGCGCGCGCCACGTCGTTCATAGAGACGCGGAAATTGCGGTGGCTGTTTTCGAGCGCGAGAACGCGGCTTGCGGAGGGCAGGAAGAACACCAGCGTGACCAGCAGCGCCGTCAGGAAGATCTGAAGCGCCATCCCGGCCCATGGCAGCGTCGTCTCACCGAATCGGGCGGTGAGTTCGAGCCATGGCAGGTATCCCAGCGCCGCCGCGATCGTGGCGGCGGCGGCGGCGGTGGCAGCAAGGGCCAACGTCGTCATCGCGATCATTTGCATGGCGCGGGTGGCGAAAGCGGTCTGGTTCGTCTGTGTCACGGGCGGTCTCCGGCACGGATGTGTCAGTTTCCACCATAACCTCGGCGGGTCTCCGCCGGTTCCTCAAAGCGCATGATCACCAAAAATTGTGATCCTATTGTCGCTATGTGCGAACAGATCGCCCAAATCGCGGCGGGATCATCCCGAATTGTCGAGCCGCGTGTACCGTGATCCGAGTGAGGTCAGGACCTCGTAGCCGATGGTCCCGGCGACCCGTGCCAGCGCATCGACGCCCTGAGCCGGACCCAGTAGGGTCAGGAAATCAGGGTCGGTGCCCAGATCGGTGATGTCGACGGTGATGAGGTCCATCGACACCCGACCGACGAGCGGGCAGGGCGTGTCGCCATGATAGAAGGTGGCGCGGCCCGAAAGGGCGCGAAGCAGCCCGTCGGCGTATCCGCCCGACACGGTTGCGATGCGACTCGGGCGCTCCGCCTGCCAGGCGTTGCCATAGCCCACCACCTCGCCCTCCATCAGGTTGCGGCACTGCACCACCGGCAGATCGAGCCGGACCACCGGCTGCGCGGCATCGAAAGGATGTCCGCCGTAAAGGCCGATGCCGGGACGGGTCAGGTCGAAATGATAGTCGGGGCCGAGCAGGATGCCGCCCGTCGCCGAAAGCGAGCGCGGCACGCCGAGTCCGTCGGTCATCTGCCGGAAGATGTCGAGTTGGTAGCTGTTCATCCCGTGATCGGGCTCGTCGGCGCAGGCGAGGTGGCTGGTAAGCCAGAGCGGGTCATGGTCGAGCGCGATGCCCGCGGCTTCGGACCAGTCGGCCCATTCGAAGCCGAGCCGGTTCATGCCGGTGTCGAGCTGGATGCCGAAGGCGTGACCGGGAAGCGATTCGAGATGCCGGGCCAGCTGTTCGATCGAGTTCAGCATCGGGATCAGCGCCGCACCGGCAAGCTTGCGGCCGTCGCCTTCCATATGCCCCGAGAACACGTAGATCTCGGGTTCGGGGCCCAATGCGCGGCGCAGGACGGCGCCTTCCTCGGCCACCGCCACGAAGAAGCGTCGCGCCCCTTCCTGCGCCAGCCTGCGGGCCACGCGGGGCGCGCCGAGACCGTAGCCATCGGCCTTGACGACCGCGCCGGTCTCGCAGGCGGTCATGGAATCAAGCGCCCGCCAGTTTGCGGCGAGCGCGTCGAGGTCGATCGTAAGGGCGCCGGTGCTCATGGTCGCCTTGTGACAGGCGGACGCGCCGCGTCAAGAGGCGCGTGTAGGGGCGGTGTTCAACCGGCGGGATCGGGCGTGGTCAGCCCGTAGCGCTCCAGTTCCTCGGGCAGGAGCAGGTAGATCTCGTCGGGCGGCGTGACGAGCGCGTGGCGCATCAGCGCCGGATCGATGCCCATCTCGATTAGGTATTCCATCACATCACCCTGTCCGCGCTGAATGTCCTCGACCGCGAAGATGGCGGGCAGGGCGGCGTTCTGGTCGAAGTAGTGCTGGTGCACACCGACCCATGCGCCCTCGGCCACCCGGCGCGCCGCACCGCCCGCGAGCAGATAGGGACAGGCCGAAAGGCAGACCGCCTCGGCCGAGAGAGCGGTGTCGATGCCTTCGTTCCGCAGCACCCGCCCAAGTTCGAGCGCGTCCGCGACCGAACCGCCGGGGCTGTCGAGCCAAGCGATGGCGGGGCGGGGATCGGCGGCGTCGAGCAGGGGCGTCAGCCGCACCGCATCGCCGGGAGCTATCCGACCCCTGAGCCTGATGCCGTCGGCGACCGGTTCCATGCGCAGTCTGTCAGGCATGTCGCCAGTGTCGGGCAGGGGCCTGCCGCCCGGTTCCTCGCGCGCAGGGTCGCGGGTGGGAAGACGGTCGGGGCGGAACTGCCGGGTCTGGTCACCGGGGCGCACCGGTTCGGTGAGCCCGGGCGCGGTCGAGGGCCATGCGATACGCGGCAGCGCGCGGGCGAGATCGCCGCCGAACAGCAGCGCGCCGATCGCCACCTCGGCGGCGAGCACAGCGACGAGCCAACTGCGCGGACCCTTCATTCGGCGGGCCGGGCGAGGTCGACCGGGCGCGGCGGCTCTGACGGATCGGCCGCGTCCGAAGGTGGCCTATCGGCAGGAGCGGCAGGGGCGGGCGCCGTGGCCTCGATCTCGCGCAGAGCGAGCAAGGCGCCGCGCAACTCCGACAGCGTCATCTGTTCTTCGACAGCCACGCCTTCGCGCCCCGAGCGCACCGCCGCCTGCGCCACTGACACGATCAGCACGAGAACCGCCGGCAGCAGGTCGATGGCGATGGCGCCGGCCCACGAGGGCACGAAGTTGCGCGCATAGAGGATCACCGCGTCGGCGGCGGAGATCGGCGTATAGGTCGTGTCGGGCGGCGGCGGCATGGCGATCACTGTATCGGCGGCAGAGGCGAGCGTCTGGGCGCGCTGGCCCAGAACGGTGAGCACCGAATCGATCGTCGCCTGCTGGCCGGACCGCGCCGCGTCGTCGCCGCCATCGAGCTGCGGCAGCACCACCGAGGCCGAGAGATCGCGCGCCGCTCGCGCCACGAGGGGGGCAACCGAGAGTTGACGCAGCGTTGTAATCACGCCCGCGAGGCGTACCGCTTCCTCGGAGAACTCGACCGAACGGGTCTCGACCGGACCGGGGGCCACGGTCAGTGCGCGCATCCGGCTCAGCGTCGCGTTGCCTTCGGCAAAGGCCGCGTCCAGCAGCGGCTGCTGGCTGGCGATCTGCGTCTCCAACGCGGTCAGCTCGTCGGATTTCTGGCGCAGCAGGCGGAACACCGCACCGCGCCCGGCGAAACCGGACAGCCCGCCGGAGGCCTCCTGTTCGCCCAGATCCTCGAAGCTTGTCCGCACGCGCGCCACGTCGCGGCCGAGGCCTTGGGCCGAGACGGCGATGGTGTTCGCCCGCTCCAACGCGTTCTGGTAGTCCTGCACCGTGGTCGCGAGATGCTGCTCCACTGCCGCGGCGCCCGCCAAGGCGGCGGCGTTGAGCCATGACGACATCGCGACGATGGCAAGCGACCCAAGCGCCATCGATACCATCAGCCCGATCCGCGAAGCCGCCGAGCGTACCGCCGGCAACAGCCGCAGCATGTAGGACCAGAAGACGAAGATGCCGACCGAGACGGCGATTGAATAGGCCATCGCCGCGAAGACGGAAAGCGCGCCTGTATCGTCGAGCAGAGACGACACGCCGAGATAGGTATAGATGCCGCTGGCCACCGACAGCACGCCCAGCGCGGTGCCGGTGAAACTGTCGAGCCATGCCAGATGCGCTTCGATTTCTCGCGACTGGCGCAGGCCGCGCGTCTCCGCAAGACTTGTTCCGGTCGTCTTGTCCATGCGTCGCGGCCCTTCCTGATGTCCCTGAAGTCTAGGGGCGGAATGCCGGAAAGCGAAGTCTGTCGGGCATCACATCATGGCCAGTTACCAATCATTAACCATGCGCGTGGCGCAATGCCGTCATGCGTTCCTCTTGACACGACTCACTAGATGGGTGAGTAATTGCCCATCAGCTAGGCAATTGCCCTGGCGGACTTTGGGAGGAGAGATATGACCAACACTACCCGCGCCCTCATGGGGGCCACCGCCCTTTGCGGCATGGCTGCCATCGCGCAGGCCGAGACGCTGACCATCGCCACCGTTAACAACGGTGACATGATCCGCATGCAGGAACTGGCTTCGGACTTCACGGAGCAGCACCCCGACATCGAACTCGACTGGGTGACCCTTGAAGAGAACGTGCTGCGCCAGCGCGTGACCACCGACATCGCCACCAAGGGTGGCCAGTACGACGTGATGACTATCGGCACCTACGAGGTTCCGATCTGGGCCAAGCAGGATTGGCTCGTGGCCCTCGACGACCTCCCCGAGGACTACGATGCGGACGACATCCTGCCCGCCATCGCCGGCGGTCTGTCGATCGACGGCACGCTCTATGCCGCGCCGTTCTACGGCGAAAGCTCGATGGTCATGTACCGCAGCGACCTGATCGAAGAGGCCGGGCTCGAGATGCCCGACGCGCCGACTTGGGACTTCATCAAGGAAGCCGCCGCGGCGATGACCGACAAGGAGAACGAGGTCTACGGTATCTGCCTGCGCGGCAAGGCCGGCTGGGGCGAGAACATGGCCTTCCTCACCGCCATGTCCAACAGCTACGGCGCGCGCTGGTTCGACGAGAACTGGACCCCGCAGTTCGACAGCCCCGAATGGAAGGCGACGCTCGACGACTACCTGATGCTGCTGAACGAATACGGCCCCCCGGGTTCCGCGAACAACGGCTTCAACGAGAACCTCGCACTGTTCCAGCAGGGCAAGTGCGGCATGTGGATCGACGCCACCGTGGCGGCCTCTTTCGTGACCGGTGACGACAGCACCGTGGCCGACAAGGTCGGCTTCGCTCTGGCCCCCGACAACGGTCTGGGCAAGCGCGGCAACTGGCTCTGGGCATGGTCGCTGGCGATCCCCGCGGGCACCGATGCCGAGGACGCCGCCAAGACCTTCGTGGCCTGGGCGACCTCCAAGGAGTACGCATCGCTCGTCGCCGAGAACGAAGGCTGGGCCAACGTGCCGCCGGGCACCCGCACCTCGCTCTACGAAAACCAGGAGTATCTGGACGCGGCTCCCTTCGCCCAGATGACCCTTGAGAGCATCAACGCGGCTGATCCGAACAACCCGACCGTGGACCCCGTGCCCTATACCGGCGTGCAGTTCGTCGCGATCCCCGAGTTCCAGGGCATTGCCACCGCGGTGGGTCAGCAGATGTCGGCAGCACTCGCCGGTCAGATGTCCGCCGAAGAGGCGCTCAGCGCGGCTCAGGATCTGACCTCGCAGGAGATGCAGGCTGCGGGTTACGGACAGTAATCCCTGCCTGACAGGCGGGGCCGGACCCTCCCGGCCGGCCCCGCCACCCTACTTCGACGACCCCAACGACGACCGCCCCCTCACCACCATCGCTACGGGCTGCCGCCCGCCGTCCCCTCCGGCCGCCCCAAGCGCGACCGGGCCTGGGGGCTGCGTGCCGCCGCCCGTCCTGACAATCGGAGAGACCGATGGCCACCCAACATTCCCGCTCCGCCGCGCGGATCATGATCTCGCCCGCCGTCGGACTGCTGCTGATCTGGATGATCGTGCCGCTGGTCCTGACGGTGTATTTCTCGCTTTTGCGGTACAACCTGCTGATGCCGGGCACCGAACGCTTCGTGGGCTTTCTCAACTACAAGCTGTTCTTCAACAACCCGGCCTTCTTCACCGCGTTGATCAACACGCTGCTGCTCGTGGGCGGCGTCCTGATCGTCACCGTGGTCGGAGGCATTCTGCTGGCGATCCTGCTCGATCAACCGATCTGGGGGCAGGGGATCGTGCGCATCCTCGTCATCGCGCCCTTCTTCGTCATGCCCACCGTCTCGGCGCTGGTCTGGAAGAACATGTTCATGAACCCGGTCTCAGGGCTCTTCGCGGAGTTTTCCAAGGCAGTCGGGTTGCAACCTTTCGATTTCCTTACCCACGCGCCTCTGGCTTCGATCATCGGCATCGTGTCGTGGCAGTGGCTGCCCTTCGCCACGCTGATCCTGCTCACCGCGATCCAGTCGCTCGATTCCGAGCAGATGGAAGCGGCCGAAATGGACGGGGCCTCGCCGCTCTCGCGCTTTTGGTACATCACGCTGCCGCATCTGAGCCGCGCCATCACCGTGGTGATCCTGATTCAGACCATCTTCCTGCTGTCGGTCTTCGCCGAGATCCTGGTGACCACCAATGGCGGTCCGGGCGTCGCTTCGACCAACCTGACCTACCTCGTCTACGCCCGTTCGCTTCTGAACTTCGATGTGGGCGGCGGCTCGGCCGGCGGTGTGGTTGCGATCATCCTCGCCAACATCGTCGCGATCTTCCTGATGCGGATGATCGGAAAGAACCTCGATGCCTGAGCACATCACCTTCGCCGCGCGGGGCCTGACCCCGCGCCACCCCCGCCCATCGCACCGCATGCCGAACACAGGGAGCGTCTGACATGGCTCGCGCCGTCTCCACCCGCCGCAAGGCGGCTACACCATCCTCGCCTGGATCATCGGTTTCGCGATCTTCTTCCCGATCCTGTGGACCATCATCACCAGCTTCAAGACCGAGGCAGAGGCGATTTCCTCGCCGCCCTCGTTCCTGTTCTTCAACTGGACCACGGAGAACTACTCCACTGTTCTGGAGCGCTCGAACTACTTCCGGCACTTCTGGAACTCGGTCGTGATCTCGTTGGGCTCGACCGTGCTGGGCCTGATCATCGCGATCCCCGCCGCCTGGTCGATGGCCTTCGTGCCGGGCAAGCAGACCAAGAACGTGCTGATGTG
Organism: Limimaricola cinnabarinus LL-001; assembly: GCF_000466965.1. GTDB lineage: Bacteria > Pseudomonadota > Alphaproteobacteria > Rhodobacterales > Rhodobacteraceae > Limimaricola > Limimaricola cinnabarinus. The sequence goes on along the minus strand of NZ_BATB01000088.1, from coordinate 653 downwards.
GATGCTTTCGACCAAGATGCTGCCGCCGGTCGGCGTGCTGATCCCGATCTACCTGATCTTCCGGGACTTCGGCCTGCTCGACACCAAGACCGGCCTCGTCATCGTGCTGACGCTGATCAACCTGCCGATCATCGTCTGGATGCTCTACACCTACTTCAAGGAGATCCCGGGCGAGATCCTCGAGGCCTCGCGGATGGACGGCGCGTCCCTGCGCGACGAGATCATCTACGTGCTGACGCCGATGGCCGTGCCGGGCATCGCCTCGACGCTGCTCCTCAACGTCATCCTCGCCTGGAACGAGGCGTTCTGGACGCTCAACCTCACGGCGGCCAAGGCCGCGCCGCTCACCGCCTTCATCGCCAGCTATTCGAGCCCAGAGGGCCTGTTCTACGCGAAGCTCTCGGCTGCCTCGACCATGGCCATCGCGCCGATCCTCATCCTCGGCTGGTTCAGCCAGAAGCAGCTCGTCCGCGGGCTCACCTTCGGCGCAGTGAAATAAGGAAGACACCAATGGGACGCATCACGCTCGACAAGGTGACCAAGCAGTTCGGCGACGTTCAGGTCATCCCGCCTCTCGATCTCACCATCAATGACGGCGAATTCGTCGTCTTCGTCGGCCCCTCGGGCTGCGGCAAATCCACGCTTCTGCGGCT
>NZ_BATB01000089.1 GCF_000466965.1 Limimaricola cinnabarinus LL-001 | reverse complement strand
CGCGGCGCGTCGATGCGTTCGTGTTCGACGCCCTGCCGCGATGGTTGGCGGTGGCGCAGGACGAAGGCGGCGCGGCGGTCGAGCGGCTCGACGCGCCGGGCAAACCCGCGGCCTCGCCCGAACGCACGACGCTGACCCAAGCGCGGCTGGTCTTCACCTTCGCGCATCTGCACCTCGCGACCGGCGTGCCATGGATGCGCGACGCCGCCATCGCGATCCACCGCTATCTCGATACGGCGCTGCGCGACGAGGATGGCGGCTACCGCGTCGCGGCGCTGGCCTCGGGCGCGCCGAGCGCCGCCCCCGAACACGCGGTGCGGCGGAGCTATGACCAGTCCTTTGCGTTGCTGGCGCTGGTCACGCTGCGCCGCGCCGCGCCCGAAGCGGTGCCCGAAGGGCGCATCGAGGCGTGTTGGGACTTCATCTCGACGCGGCTGACCGATCCCGCGACCGGCGCGCTGTGGGAGGATGACGAGATGGCGGCGCGCGGGCCGCGGCAGGGGGATCTGCGGGCGCAGAACCCGCATATGCACATGATCGAGGCGCTGCTGCAGGCGCATGAGATGACCGGCGAGGCGATCTGGCGCGACCGCGCCGCCGGGCTGGTCGAGGTCGGGCTGCGGCATTTCCTCGACCCCGAGACCGGCGCGATCCGCGAGTTCACGGGTCACGACCTCGCCCCGATCGACACGGCCGATGGTCGCCGTCGCGAGCCGGGGCACCAGTATGAATGGGCGTGGCTGCTGCGCCGTTTCGCGGCCATGGGCGGTGACCGGGCGGTGGTCGGGGCGGCCGCGCGGATGCAGCGTTACGTCGAGGCGCATGGTCTGCGCCCGGACGGGCCGCTCGCCGGTGCGCCCTATGACGCGGTCTCGGCCGATGGCGCCGTGACCGAGCCCGATCACCTGCTCTGGCCGCTGACCGAGGCGGGCAAGCTTCATGCCGATCTGCATGCCGAAACCGGCGATCCGGATCATGCCGCGCGGGCCAATGCGCTGCTCGGGCTGATCTTCGCGCGATACGTCGCGGAAGGGCCGGACCCGTTCTGGGTCAACCGCCTCGACGGGCAGGGCCGGGTGCTCTGGCCAGAGGCGCTGAGCCGGCTGCTCTATCATGTCGCGCTGTTCCTGACCGAAGGGGGGCGCGCCGGGCTTTGGCCGCTCGGGCGTCGGGACGCGCCGCGAGACCAGGATGTTCACAAGGAGGAGGACCTTACATGAACCACCACATCACCACCGCGCTCGCCACGATCGCCGCCCTGTCGGCGGGGGCCGCCACGGCGCAGGACTATTCGCTGAACCTCTCGACGTCCCAGACATTGCAGGACCCGCTGGTCATCGCGATGCAGGGCGCCGAAGAGCGGATCGAGGAACGTTCCGAAGGCCGCATGGAGGTGACGATCTACCCCTCCTCGCAGCTTGGCGAGGACAATGACGTGCTCGAACAGATCCGCTCCGGCGCGCCGATCGCGGCGCTGGTCGATGCCGGCCGGCTCGCGCCCTTCCTGCCCGAGCTGGGCATTCTCGCGGCTCCCTATCTGGTCGATGACTACACCGAATACGCCGCGATCACCGAAAGCCCGGTCTATGAGGAGTGGGTGGGCCAGCTTGCCGAGGAGTCGGGCATCCGGCTTTTGAACTACAACTGGTTCCAGGGCACGCGGCAGATGTTCACCCAAGACAAGGTCGAGACGCCCGAGGATCTGGGCGGCGTCCGGGTGCGGACCATCGACGCGCCGGGCTGGGTCGCCACGGTCGAGGCGATGGGTGCGACACCCGCTCCGATGGCGTGGTCCGAGGTCTATTCGGCGCTGCAACTCGGCGCGGTGGACGGGGCGGAGGCGCAGCTCACCGGGGCCTATGGCATCAAGCTGCACGAGGTGTCGAACAACGTCGCCTTCACCAACCACATCCAGCTTTTCACCGGGCTCGCCACGTCCGAAAGCTGGTTCGCCGAACTGCCCGAGGATCTGCAAGCGATCGTCACCGAAGAGCTGAAGGCCGCGGGCGAGGAGGCCACGCGCGAGACGGTGGCCAAGCTGGCCGAGGTGCAGGCCGAGATGGAAGCGGCGGGCGTCGAATTCAACGAGGTCGACATCGCGCCGTTCCGCGACCGCGTCGACGTGGTCTACAAGAAGGTCGGCCTGGTCGAGGCGCGCGAGGCGCTGGCCCCCTACCTGCCTCGGCGGAGTGAACCGGCGGCCCCGGCGCCACGGCGCCGGGGCCGAAAACCTGCCGCGCCGGGGGAGGGCGAGCATGACCATCTGGAAACTCTATGACGCGATCGAGCAGGCGCTGGCGCTGCTCGCGCTCATCGGCACGGTGGCCGCCGTGCTGACGGCCGGGATCGGCCGCAGCATCGGCGCGCCGGTGACCTCGGCGCCGCAATTCGCGCAGCTCTTCCTGATCTGGACCTGCATGCTGGGCGCCGATCTTGCCATGAAGCGCGGCGAGACGATCCGCGTCTCGGCCCTGCCGGACCTGCTGCCGCCCTCCGGGCGTCGGCTCCTGTCGCTGCTGAGCCTCGCGCTGATGCTGCCGTTCCTCGGGTTTCTGGCCTATCTCGGCTGGGATCTGGCGATCGGCAACTGGCAGCGCGAGCTTGGCGGCTCGGGGCTGTCCTACGGGCTGGTCACGCTGGCCTTGCCGGTGGGCGCGGCGCTGTTGGCGCTGACGCTGGTGCGGCGCGTGCTCTCGCTCGGGGTGGACGCGGCGTTCGAGCCGGTGCTGCCCGATCTGGGCGCGCCCGGCACCGACCGGGACCCCAATCCCGCCCCCGGTCATGCCCCCGGCCTCGCCGCGGGCCATAGCACGGAGGACCTCCTGTGATTTCCGCCCTGATCCTGGGCCTCGCGCTCACGCTCATCATCATCGGCATGCCCGTGGCCTTCGCCATCGGCATCGCCGGAACCGCCTATTTCCTGCTGCCCGGCACGTTTCTGCCCGACAGCACCGCCGTGCAGCGTATCGTCGCCGCGAGCCAGTCCTTCCCGCTTCTGGCGGTGCCGCTGTTCATCCTGCTGGGCAACCTGATGAACAGCTCGGGCATCACGCCGCGCCTCGTCGGCCTCGCCACGGTGATCGCGGGCTGGATGCGCGGCGGGTTGGCGCAATCGACCCTGATCCTCAGCGCGCTGATGGGCGGCGTCTCGGGCTCGGCGGTGGCGGATGCGGCGATGCAGGCGCGCATCCTTGGCGAGCCGATGGTCGAAAAGGGCTATGACCGCGGCTTCACCGCGGCCCTTCTCGCGATCGGCGGTCTGATCACCGCGACGCTGCCGCCGAGCCTCGGGCTCATCCTCTACGGCTATCTCGGAGAGGTCTCGATCGGCCGGCTGTTCATCGCGGGCATCGTGCCGGGCATGCTGCTTCTGATGGTGCTGATGATCGCCACATGGGGCGTGGCGCGGCAGCGCGGCTACAAGCCCGAGACCGAGCGCCTGCCGACGCTGCGCGAGGTCGGCCACGAGCTGTGGCGCAGCTTCTGGGCCGTGCTGTTCCCGATCTGGCTGCTGATCGGCATTCGCTTCGGCTTTTTCACCCCGTCCGAGGCCGGGGCCTTCGCGGTGGCCTATGCGCTGATCGTCGGCACGCTGATCTACCGCGAACTGACGCCCGCCAAGATCCTCGACGCCATGGTCCAGAGCCTGCGCGACATCGGGATGATCATGCTGATCATCCTGTTCTCGGGCACCTTCGGCTATGTCATCACCTTCGAGCGGGTGCCGCAGAGCATCGCCGAGGTGGCGCTGACGGCGCTGTCGGACCCGACCGTGCTGCTCTTCGTGATCGCGGGGTTCTTGATGGTGCTCGGCATGCTGGTCGAGGCGACGGTGCTGGTGATGCTGCTGACGCCGATCCTCGTGCCGGTGGTGACGGCGGCCGGGATCGACCCGGTGCATTTCGGCCTCGTGATGATGACGCTTGTAACCTTCGGCGGCATGACCCCGCCGGTGGGCGTGTCGATGTTCACCGTCTGCGGCATCCTGCGCTGCAGCTACCGCGACTACTCGATCCAGATGCTGCCGCTTGTCGCGGCGGTGCTGGGGATGGTCACGCTGATGATCCTGTTCCCCGGCCTCGTGATGTTCCTTCCCAACTGGCTGATGTGACCCGATGACATTGCACCCCGACCGGCTGTTGCCGCCCGACCCCGCCACCCGCAAGCTGGCGCGCGACCTTCACGCGGCGGTGGCCGATCTGCCGATCATCTCGCCGCATGGCCACACCGACCCGCGATGGTGGGGCGAGAACCCGGCCTTCTCCGATCCCGCGCAGCTCTTCGTGACACCCGATCACTATGTGACGCGGATGCTCACCAGCCAGGGCGTGCCGTTCGAGGCGATGGGCATCGGCGCGGACGCGAGACCGATCCGCGCGCGATCTGGCGGGTGTTCGCGCGGAACTTCCACCTGTTCCGGGGCACGCCCTCGCGGATCTGGATCGAGCACGCGCTCGAAAACCTGTTCGACGTGACCGAGCGGCTCTCCGAGGCGACGGCGGACCGCGCCTATGACGCCGTGGCCGAGCGGTTGGAGCAGCCAGAGTTCCGCCCGCGCGCCCTGTATGACCGGTTCAACATCGAAGCGATCGCCACCACGGACGGGGCGCTCGACGATCTTGCGCAGCATGCGAAGCTGCGCGGCGCGGACTGGCCGGGCCGGGTGGTGCCGACCTACCGCCCCGACGCGGTGGTCGATCCAGAGGCGCCGGGCTTCGCGGCGGCGCTCGACTGCTTGGGCGAGATGACCGGCTGCGACACCGGCGGCTGGGAGGGGTATCTCGCGGCGCATCGCGCGCGGCGGGCGGTCTTCATCTCGATGGGCGCCACGGCGAGCGATCATGGTCACCCGACGCCGCGCACCGCCGATCTGGGGCAGGCCGAGGCGCGGGCCCTGTTCGCGCGGGTGCGCGGCGGCGGCGCGGAGGCGGGCGATGCCGAGCTGTTCCGTGCGCAGATGCTGACCGAGATGGCGCGGATGTCGCTCGAGGACGGGCTGGTGATGCAGCTGCACGCGGGTTCCATGCGCGGCCATTCCGACGCGGTTCGCGCGCCTACGGCCCCGATCGCGGCTTCGACATCCCGCTGCGTCGAGCTTCACCGAGGCGCTGCGCCCGCTTTTGAACGCGGTCGGGCTCGACCCGCGGCTGACGCTGATCCTATTCACCCTCGACGAGACCACCTATGCGCGAGAGCTGGCCCCTCTCGCGGGGGTCTGGCCCTGCCTGCGGCTCGGCCCGCCATGGTGGTTCCACGACAGCTATGAGGGGATGCGCCGTTACCGCGAGGCGGTGACCGAGACCGCAGGTTTCCACAACACCGCCGGTTTCAACGACGACACCCGCGCGCTGTGCTCGATCCCGGCGCGGCACGACGTGGCGCGCCGTGTCGATAGCGGCTTTCTCGCGGAGCTGGTCGTGACCCACCGCCTCGACGAGGCGGAGGCCTTCGAGATCGCGCCGCTCCTGGCCGGAGGGCTGGCGCGGCAGGCCTACCGTCTCGGCGGCTGAGGCCTAGAGCCCCAGCAGCCCCGGCAGGCCCAGCGACACGGCCGGCACGTAGGTCACCAGCAACAGCGCCCCGGCGATGGCGATGTAGAAGGGCCAGATCCCGCGCACAGCCTCTTCGATGCGGATGCGTCCGACCACGCAGCCCACGAAGAGGCAGGTGCCGACGGGGGGCGTGCACAGGCCCAACCCGAGATTGACCAGAAGCATGATGCCGAACTGTTCGGGCTCCATGCCGAGGCTGCGGGCGATGGGCAGGAAGATCGGCGTGCAGATCAGGATCAGCGCCGCCATGTCCATGATCATGCCGAGCACCAGTAGCATGAGGTTGATCATCAACAGGATCAGGATCTTGTTCTGGGTCAGCGACAGCAGCGTGTCCGACAACTGCGCGGGCACCTGGTAGAGCGCCAGCAGATAGGCGAAGGAGGCGGCGAAGCCGATCAGGATCATCACCATCGCGGTGGTGCGCACCGAGTTGACCACCGCCAGTCGGAAATCCTCGCGGCTCAGGCTGCGATAGACGATCCCGGTCAGCGCCAGCGCGTAGAGCGCGCCGAAGGCGCCGCTTTCGGTGACGGTGAACACGCCCGAGAGAACGCCGCCGATGATGATGATCGCGGTGACGAGGCCGGGGAGCGATTCGGCCGCCGCGACGAGCACGGCGCGCCAGCCCGGAAAGGTCTCGGACGGGTAGTTGTGGCGGATCGCCAGCACATAGGCCGCGATGGCGAGGCACAGGCACATCAGGATGCCCGGCACCACGCCCGCGAGAAACAGCTTGGAGATCGACACGCCGCCGCCCGCGGCGATGGCGAAGATGATCATGTTGTGGCTCGGCGGGATCACGATCCCGGCAATCGAGGAGGTCACGGTGACGTTGACGGCGTAATCGGCGCGGTAGCCGCGCTCCTTCATCGCCGGCACCAGTAGCGAGCCGAGCGCCGAGATGTCGGCAATGGCCGAGCCCGAGATGCCGCCGAACAGCATGCTTGACAGGATGTTGACCGAGCCGAGCCCGCCGCGCACATGGCCCACCAGCGTGCCGGCGAAGTTCACCAGCTTGCGCGCGATGCCGCCATGCAGCATCAGCTCGCCCGCGAAGATGAAGAAGGGGATCGCCAGAAGCGAGAAGGCCGAGATGCCCGAGATCGTCCGCTGGAAGGTCATCAGCAGCGGCAGCCCCTCGAACCAGAAGGTCAGCGCCGCCGAGATGCCCATGGCGAAGGCCACGGGAACGCCCAAGAGCAACGTGGCGGCGAAGCTGCCCAGCAGAACGACGAGGCCCATCACAGATTCTCCAGAAGGAAGGCGTCGGTGGCGGGCGCGTCGCCCAGCATCCGGCGCAGCGCCCGGACGCCGCAGAACAGCGCGACCAGCAGGCCGCAGGTCGCGGCGGGAATGGCGCGCATCCCTTCGGGCAGGTTCAGCATCGGCAGCTGCGAGGACCAGCCGAAGCGCACCAGCTCGGTCGAGGCGGTGAACATCACCAGCCCGAAGCCGGTCATGATCAGGTCCGAGACGCTGCGCAGCACCGATGAGACGCGCGGCCCGAAGCCGTCGCGCAGGAAGCTGACACCGAGATGCCCGTCATCATGCACGCCCGCGGCGGCGCCCAGAAAGGTGATGTAGCCCACGAGCAGCAGCGAGAGCTGTTCGACCCAAGTGGGCGTGGCGTTGAGCACGTAGCGCCCGAAGACCAGCCAGCCAAAGCTGGCGATCAGCACCACGAGGCAGATCGAGGCGACGACGAGGCAGGCGTTGCGCAGCAGGCGCAGGACCACGTCGAGGCCGGCGGTCAGGCGGTTGGGGGCGGTCATGGGGCGCTCATGTGGGCATGTCCCGGCAAGAGGAACGGGCGGGGGCGACAGGCCCCCGCCACGAGGATCACTCGGCGCTGCGGATCATCTCCACGAGCGGCGCCATATCCGGATTGTCGGCCGTGTAGGCGTCGTAGACAGGGGCCATCGCCTCCTGGAAGGCGGTCTTGTCGGCGATCTCGTTGATCTCGACCCCGGCTGATCCAAGCGTCTCTAGGCTCGCGGCCTCGCGCTCGTCCCACAGCTCGCGCTGGTAGGTCGCGCTTTCCTGACCGGCCTGCGTGACGATCTCCTGCTGTTCGGGGGTCAGCGCGTCCCATGATTTGAGGCTGATGCACAGGCACTCGGGAATGATCAGGTGCTCGGTCAGCGAGTAGTACTTGGCGACCTCGAAATGGTTGGTCGATTCGTAGGAGGGCGGGTTGTTCTCGGCGCCGTCGACCACGCCGGTGCGCAGCGACTGGTAAACCTCGGCGAAATCCATCGGAGTGGCGTTGCCGCCCATCGCCTCGATCATGCCGACGAAGAGGTCGTTGTTCATCACGCGCACCTTCATGCCGGCGACGTCCTCGGGGCTCTCGATCGGGGCCTCATTGTTGTAGAAGGAGCGCGCGCCAGCGGCGTACCAGCCCACCGGCACGATGCCGCGTTCGCGCATGCCTTCGCCGATCGCCTCGCCCAGATCGCCGTCCATCAGCGCGTACATCTGCGGCACGTCGCGAAAGATGAAGGGCAGCAGCGTGACGTTGGCTTCGGGCACGGCCTGGCCCATCGGGCCGAGGTTGAAGACCCCGAAATCAATGACGCCGAGGCGCAGCTGCTCGATCGCGTCGGGCTGCGAGCCGAGCACGCCGGAGTGAAAGATCTTGGCGGTCAGCTCGCCGCTGGTGCGCTCCTCAACCAGCTCGGCAAAGCGCTCCATGCCATGCTGACCGGATACTCCTCGACATGGATGTTCCAGCCGCGCCATTCCTCGGCCGCGACCGAACCGCCCGTCATCGCCATGGCCGCCGCGCAGCCCAGCAGGATGCCTCTCATGAACATGTCGTCCTCCTCCCTCAACCTTGTAAGACTTGATTCGTAGATGCGATTACAAAAAAAAAGCAACATTGATGTGAAACGGCGGCGAAATGGCCTATAATTAGGGTTTGTGCGCAGAGGTCTCGCGCTTCATGCCGCACGTCTTGTAAAAGTAACCATTACAAATCTTGACAAGGTACAGCCGCCCGGCTAGCCTGACCTCGACATCAAGCAGAGCCGTCACGGGACGGGCAGGAGGGGACGATGGAGATGACGGCGCTCGGGGCGCAGACCCATGCGAGGCTGATGCAGGTCAGCACGGCAACCTTGACGACTGCGCTGTTCAAGCGCGGTTTGCGCAACATCTACCTTCAGGGGCCGCAGCGACTTCGCTCGGGACGCAACATGGTCGGGCTGGCCTACACGCTGCGCTACATCCCGGCGCGCGAGGATCTCGACGTGATAGAGAGCTTTGCCGACCGCGAGAACGCGCAGCGCAAGGGCGTCGAGGAATGCCCCGACGGCGCAGTCTTCGTGATCGACTCGCGCGGCGACGCGACGGCGGCCTCGGCGGGCTGCATCCTGGCGACGCGGCTGCAGCAGCTCGGCTGCGCCGGGATCGTCACCGATGGCGGTTTCCGCGACACGCCCGAGATCGCGCAGCTCGAGATGCCCGCCTATCATTCGCGCCCCAGCGCGCCCACCAACCTCACCAAGCACCACGCCGTAGCGGTCAACGACCCGATCGCCTGCGGCGGCGTGTCGGTTTTCCCCGGCGACGTCATTGTCGGGGACAATGAAGGGGTTGTATGCATACCGAGGCACATGGCCGACGAAGTGGCCGAGGAGGCCATCGAGATGACCTCCTTCGAGGACTTCGTGATGGAGGAGGTGCAAAAGGGCGCCTCGACCTTCGGTCTCTACCCGCCGACCGATCCGGCCACACAGGGGAAGTACAGCGCATGGCGACAGGCAAACGGGCGATAGAGTTCCCGCAGGCGGCGGCCCCGGTCCGGGCCGCCCGCGAAACCCGTGACCGGACATTGGCCGACACGGTCTACGAGAACGTGCTCGCCAAGATCGTGCGCGGCGATTTCCCGGTGGGCGAAAAGCTTCCCACCGAGCACGAGCTGAGCGTGGAGATGGGCGTGTCGCGCCCGGTGCTCCGGCAGGCGCTCAAGCAGCTGCGCGAGGACGGGGTCGTGGTGTCGCGCCAGGGCTCCGGCTCCTTCGTGCGGCGCAAGCCCGAGGAGGCGGTGCTCG
>NZ_BATB01000090.1 GCF_000466965.1 Limimaricola cinnabarinus LL-001 | reverse complement strand
GCACTCGAGGGGTCTTCGGCATGGACCTTGTTGGACGTGCTCAGCGGCGCGAAGAAATATGGCACGCCGGACTGGTCCGCCGCGTGGCAGGCGGCGCAGTTGTCGAAGTAGATTCCGGCCCCGGTTTCAAGACGCGCCGCCTCGGGGGTGTCTTCCACCTCGGGCGTCTCGTCCTCGAGGCTTTTGAGATAGGTCGCCACTGCGCGCAGGTCCTCTTCGCGCAGGTGCTGGGTGGATATCGAGACCACCTCGCCCATGCGCTGCATGGGGGCGGTATGCTTGGCGCGGCCATGCTTGAGGAACTCGACGATGTCGTCGCTCTCCCAATGCGCGATGCCGCCGCCTTCTCCGGCGCGGATGTTGGGCGCGAACCAATTCTCCAGCAGCCCGCCGCGCAGGTATTCGTCGTCCTTGCTGGCCCCGAGCAGGTTCTTGCCCGAATGGCAGCCGCCACAGTGCAGCGGTCCGTCCACGAGAAAGCGGCCCCTGTTCCAGTCCTCGGAGCGATCGGGGTCGGGGACGAACGCTTCGTCCTCGAAGAACAGGAGCTTCCAGCCCGCCACCGACATGCGGATGTTCAGCGGGAACGGCAGATCGTTCTCCGGATCTTCGGCATGAACCGGTTCCAGCGACTGGAGATAGGCGAAGATCGCGTCGGTCTCGTCGCGCGACATCAACGTGTAGTAGGGGTAGGGCATCGCCGGATAAAGATGCCGGCCCTCGTCGTCGATGCCCTCGTTCAGCGCGTTGTGGAAATCCTCCCGCGTCCATCGGCCCAGGCCGGTCGCGTCGTCCGGTGTCAGGTTGGGAGAGTAGATCGTGCCGAAGGGGGTGCCGAGGGCGCGGCCGCCGGCGAAAGGCAGGCCGTCGTTTTCGATATCCGTGTGGCAGGCCTCGCAATCACCCGCGATGGTCAGGTAGCGGCCGCGCTCCACCTGCGACGAGGACAGCTCCTGCGCGGCGGGCGCGGTGGCCGTGACGGACGCCATGCAGCCGATGGCGGATATCAGCGCAAGGCCCCTCATGTCTGAACCAGCGGGCCCGGTTGACCCAGATACGTGTTGATGATCGCGTCCACTGACCAGTAGGCCAGCGCGCCGACCGTGTCGGTCGGGTTGTAGCCAGCGTTTTGCGGGAACAGCCCGGCCCCGGCGACGAAGAGGTTCGGTAGATCCCAGCTTTGGCAATAGCGGTTGCACACGCTGGTCTGCGGGTCCGTCCCCATGATCGTGCCGCCGGTGTTGTGAGTGGTCTGGTAGGGAACAGAATCGTAGGAGCCCTTGCGCTCGCCCACCACGACCTCGCGCCCGCCCATGCCCCGCGCGATCTCCTCGGCGACAGGGGTGAGATGGGCGCTCAGCCGGCGGTCGTTGAGCGTGAAGTCGAAGGTCATGCGCAGCAGCGGACGGCCATGCCGGTCGGTATAGGTCGGGTCGAGGTCGAGGTAGTTGCTGCGATGCGCCATGGAGGCGCCATGGACTCCCACCGAGGCGGTCTTGAGAAAGTTGGCCTGCACCGCCTGCTTCCAATCGCTGCCCCAACCGGGCACGCCCTCCGGAACGGGATGGCTTTCGATCGGACGGGCATTGGTGGTGTAGCAGGCGATGTAGCCGCCGCCGATGAAGCCCAGACCGGAATGGTCGAAGTTGTCGCCGTTGTAGTCGTCGACCGCCATCCCCAGGGCCCCCGCGCCGACGAAGCTGTTGGTGTACTCCTTGTCGAAGAACACCGTGGCGCCGGACATCACCTGATAGCAGTAGTTCTTGCCGACCACGCCTTCCCCGCTGCGCGGGTCGTAAGGCTTGCCGATCTGCGACAGGAGCATCAGCCGGGTGTTCTCCAACGGGTAGGCGCACAGCACGACGATCTCGGCGGGCTGGAAGAAGCTCTCGCCGCTGGTGTCGACATAGGTGACGCCCGTGGTCCGCGACCCGTCCGCCGATTTCTCGATCGACAGCACCTCGCTATCGGTGCGCAGCGCGAAGTTCGGCCGCTTCATCAACGCGGGGATGATCGTCGTCTGAGGCGAGGACTTCGAGTAGTTGCCGCAGCCGTGCTTTTCACAAAAGCCGCAATAGGTGCAGGGCGCCAGTTGCAGGCCCAGCGGATTGACATAGGCGCGCGACATGTTGGCCGAGGGCACCGGGAAGGGGTTGAGCCCGACATTGCGCGCCGCCGCCTCGAAGCGGTCCTGCGAGAAGGTCATCTCCATCGGCGGGTTGGGATATTCGTCGCTGCGCGGCCCCTCGAAAGGGTTGCCGCCCGCGACGATATCGCCTTTCAGGTTGCCCGCCTTGCCGCAGATGCCGCAGATTTTCTCGAAATAGTCGAAATGCGGTTCGAGCTCCTCATAGGTAACGCCGTAATCCTGAACCGTCATCCCCTCGGGCAGGGGGCCGTAGCGCTCCTCATTGTGGCTTTTTGCCACGAAATCCGAAGGCAGGAAGCGGTAGGTCTGGCCGTTCCAGTGCACTCCCGATCCGCCCACGCCATTGCCGGGCAGGAACGATCCCCAGCTGCGCATCGGCAGCGCGGTCTGAGCAGAGTTGTTGCGGAAGGTAACCGTCGATTGCGACGCCTCCTGGAACATGCCGTGCCGCCAGTAATAGCGCAGTTCGTCCTGCGCGAAAGTTGTGGCGAAATCCTTGGTCGTGTCGCGCCACGGCCCCCGCTCCAGGGCCAGCACGTCAAGCCCCGCGTTTGTCAGCTTCTCGGCATAGATCGCGCCGGTCCAGCCGAAGCCGACGAGAACCACGTCGACACCTGGGAGCTGCTTTGCCATTCGTTACCTCCTGGTCCTGGTCTCAGGGACTGTTCCAGCCCGAACGGCCCATAAGGCTGACCGGCTCCAGCTGGATGCGCGCGCCGTCGTGGCCGACGAAATCGCGGTAGTCGTAGCGGGTGCCGGGAAAACCAATGTAGCGCCAGGCCACCATGTCACGGTTGCCGCCATAGATCGGGTCGGCGAAGAAGCCTTCGATCGTGTTCTTCAGGATCAGGTCGAAGAAGGTCTTGGCCGATACCTTCGCGAAGGTGATCTCTTCTTCGTCCAGACCCTTCAGCACCGCGTCCTGCCGGTCCTCGGAAAGCTCGGCGAAACCGGCCTCGTAGGTATTGCGGCAATAGACGTCCAGCGCGACGAGCGCATGGCGATAGAGCTGCGCGGGCGGGTGTTCGCTCTGGTAGCCTTGCGTGGCGGTGCCTTCGAGAAAGGGCCCCTGCATGTACCAATGTTGGCCCCGGCCGTAGAAGCCCGCCATTTGCCGGTCGAGAAAGGTCACCACGTCGGCCTCTGTCGCGCCCGGCCCATCGTCGTTGGGTATCAGTCGCGCGCATATCGCTGCCACCGTCGCGCGCTCCGCGGGGGTGAAGAATGAGGCTTCGAGCGTTCCGTGATAGGGCGGCTGGCCCCTGAACGGCGACCAGGGCATGCCCTCACCGCGCCCGTATTCGGCGGCGTAGAGCGCCGAGGGCGCCGCGATGGCGGTGCCGCCGAACAGCAGAGCTTTCAAAACCTTGCGTCGTGTCGGAGAAAACAAATCATCTCTCCTGTTACTGCCAGCTACGGTTACTCAGTTGCCTGAAACAAGCTGGGTTGGTTCTCATGGCCGTCAAGAGAATTGAGGACGCGTGAAAGTGCCTAAATGCGAACGCCGAATGTGAGCGATACCTCAACCGCGGCTCCGCAGTGATCTCAGGGTAGGGCGCTCACGGTCTCTTCTCCAGCATCTTGGCCCGGAACACCTCGGCGGGGGTCTTCCATCCGAGGCATTTGCGCGGCGTGGCATTCAGCCGATCGCAGATCTCGCGGATGTCGTGGTCCGAGAGTTGGTCGATGTCGCGGTCTCTGGGTAGCCAGCGGCGGGCGCGACGGTTGGTGTTCTCGACCGTGCCTTTCTGCCAAGGCGCGGAAGGGTCGCAGAACCAGCTACTGGTGCCGATCTCCGCTTGGTGGTGCGGCCATGAGACGAACTCGGTGCCGCGGTCGAAAGTGATCGATCGGCGCGCCGGCTGGGGCAGCGCACGGATCGCTGCGATGACCTTGTCCATGACGGGCCGGTCCGCTTGTCGGCGTTCTTCAGAAGCACGGTGAAGCGGCTAACGCGCTCCACGAGCGAGGTCACGTTGGCGGACCCGAACCTCTGCCGGAACAGCATCAGATCCGCCTCCCGATGGCCGAATTGCGAACGCTGCGCCACCGCCTCGGGCCGGAACAGGATGCTGACATCGCGATGGAATTTCGGCGCTCTGCACTTGCGAGCGCGTCTCGGGCGCCGAGCCTTGCGATGGGTCGGCAGATACCACCACAGCTCTTCACGCAGGCCTTCCTTGGCGTAGATGTAGCGATAGATGGTTGCCTGGCAGACCCGCAGCGGTGCGCGTTCGATCTGCATCCGGCCGGCGATCTGCTCCGGCTTCCAGCCCTCCTTGATCCGCTCGACGACTTGGTCACGCAGCTGCGGGTGCCAAGTCAGCTTGCGCTGTCGAGCCCGGCGATCACTGGTTCTCAGCTGTGCGGCCATGGCGAAGTAGCCCACGACCTTCGGCATGCAGGGATCCTGAAAATGATTGCGTCGGAGCTCGCGGAAAATGGTCGAGCGATGTCGGCGCAGCACCCGCGCCATCTCGTTCACGGATACTCTGGCATGCCGCCAGCGCTCGATCTTGCGGCGCTCCTCGAGCGTCAACTGCGCATAAACACGTCCCATACTGGAAAACTCCTGTTTGATAGGGCATTGTATTCAAACAAGAGTCGCGGTTAGAGATGGCGTGCGCCACTAAAAACAACCTATACGTGTAATGAACGTTATGTTATGAAGGGATCGGTCTGTTGGGATGCAGCTTGCATCATCGCGGCAGGTGAGATTTGCAAGTGACCACCATCCTTCAGTGCTCGATGCTTTGTATAAGCACGTCGCCTCCATTCGATACAATGATCTACGCGACAGCCTGCGGCCAGGGACATGCGCTGGCCAATGATCGCTTCGGCTCGATCCAACAGCAACGGGTTGCAGGCCAGAGCCAATGTGCGCTGGTCGGCCTTCATGATCAGCCAATCTGTCACGAGCAGGTCTCCATCGCGATCGCGAGATACGCAGCTTAGTGGCATCTCCGACCAATCCCCCTTTCGAGCAGCCGAATCGGAAGCGGCTGAAATCGCGGGTTCGGATCGTCGATTCGCCACCTCCAATGTAGCCGTGCCGTTCGAATCGAAGATATACACTTCGCTCATAAGCGAACCCTGAAAATACAAGACGAGGAAATCCGCAAATTTGAATCAAACCTACACCCGCAGGCAAAAAAAACGCCGACGATTATGGCTGAAGTGGAGGATTTTTTTGAATCAAACCTCTTGCTAGATATTCACATGAGCAGGTCCTCGATCTAAGAGATTGGCTGCAACTCAGATCGCTGTGGAAAAATTTAGAAAGAGCTCACCAGTGATACATGATCACTGGCTGTAATAAGGCGGCCTGTTTTCAGGTTCGCGATCAATTAAGATATCAAGCAAAAAGAAGGGAATGATCATTATGAAAACTCAATCAGAATTCCTCGAAGAGGTCGGCGTCGATATGGAGGCATTGGAAGAAATGCTTCGCCACGATGCGATCGATGATGTGTTCTTTGAGTTCGGCAGCCGCCAGGACCTTAAGCTGTCGGCGCGCCCAAGCGAACATGGGGTATACGAGATCAGCGATGCCGACGAGAATTACTCGCTCTCCTTTCTGCTGCCCTTCGATAAGAACGGTGCGCTGGCGGGACCCGGTCGCATCACATTTGAAGACCGGCTGAGCGTGATCGAGAGCCGTGTACTCGACATGGAGGTCAGTCACGAGATCTGGACCCAAGTCAAAGAGGAGATCCAAGAGGCGCTGCCCGATTTGAGTGGCGAGTCTACATCCGACGCTAGCCTCTGCCTGGCCGACCACAGGTTCTGGGTGTTGAAGCAGGCAGGCGAGACCGCTTCGCCGACTGGATCGCCTTCGACCTGCTGAAGTTGCGGGGGGCCTTTCCCGCAGCATCGACCCGCGAGTGCTGCGCGAAGCGGATCACCGCGCCTTGCCGGAAGGATCCGGAACGAGGCACTCCGCCAGCAGACCATCCACCATGTCCTGGCTTTGGCGGCGCAGAGCCCGGTTCACGGCATCGCTTTGGTAGGCCGCAGCGGTGCGAGGATCGCGCTGCGCGTTGAGCGCGAGCGCCGCCTCCACGCCCGCGGGGCCGAGCTGACCGAGCTCGGAATGCACCTGGGTGCGGGCGATATGCGCCCCGGTGCCGAAATGCTGCCGCCAGACGCGGGATGGGTAGCTCGCCGCCAACTGCCGCCCGTTGCTCGCGCGAAACAGCGGCAGCTCTTCGGCCATCGCCCGCTCGCGCATCTGCGGCAGCCAGACCGGGTCCATGCCGCGCAGCACGAGCGCGTCGAGAAACGGCGTCAGCACCGCATGCAGGGCGCCGCGCAGCGGCTCCTCCTCCTTGCGCGTTTCGATATCGACGCGGTAGCGCGCGCCGTCGAAGCGCAGGTCCCGGCCCCAGAGCAGCTCCCCATCGCCCAGGCGCAGCGGCAGCAGGGCCCAGATCGCCACCACCGCCGCCTCGGTCAAGAGGCGCAGCTTCGTCTGACGGCGGGTGGCGGCCTCGCTTTGCGCCAGCAAATCAGCGGCAAGGCCCCACGTGGCCGCGAGACCGGGCAGATTGTCGAGCCGGCCGAACTTCAGCGGCACCACGGTGCCAAGCTCGCGGCGCAGGCAGGTCTCGTGATGGCGCAGCGCCGAGAGCACCAGCGGCTCGATCCCCAGTGCCTCGCCGAACGTGCGCAGCCGCATTATGGCCGTGTGCCGCGTCGCGGGCCGGTTGCCCTGCGCTTGGTAGGTTGGATCTTCGCGGGCAGCGGCGTGCGCGGCGCGGGAGGCCTCGAGGCGCCGCACGCCCCCGACGGTGATCGCCACCTCCGCCCCCGCCCCGCGCTGCACATGGGCGTATTCGCGCAAGACGTCCTCCATGCTGTCGATGACCGAGGCCGCCGGGGCGGCTTGGTGCAGCGGCATGGCGCCGAGGCGCATGTGCTGAAGGAGCTTGCGCCAGGCTTCGGGCAGTTCGGCCGCGTCGACCCGCCGGGTGGCGGGCGGCCTTGCGACCTGTCCCGCGCGCGAGGCTTGGGCGGCGACTTGCGGTCGATCGCCCCCGCCAGCACGACATGCACCGCCGGGTTGCCAGGCAGCAGCGCATCGAGGGCGGCTTTCAGGGATCGCAGCCGCCGGCTCGAGGCGGTGTCGGCTGCAAAGGCGAGGTAGTCCGCCTCACTCGGCACGGTGATGCCGTGCGTCTCGGCGAAGCCCAGAAACCGTGCCAGGACCCGCAGATCCTCGAGCGCCACCGTGCCGAAGGCGGCCAGGTCCCGGTAGGGCGCCATCAGCGGATCGGCCCGCAGCGCCTCGCGATCGCGCCGATCGCAGCTGCGGCTGCGCGGACGCTTCTGACGAATGGCCTCGCGCACCACCTCCCGCACCGGCGTGCCCTCGGACAGCAGCCGGTCGAAGGCGGTGCGCAGGTCGTCGAGCCTGCGCGTGGATGTGTCCGCGGCGACGAAGGACAGGAAGTCCGTCACCCCGGGCACGGTGATCCCCTGCCCTTCGGCAAAGCGGAAGAACCGGTCGAGCGTGCGCAGCTCCCGCGTGCCGATCTTATCGAGCCCGGGGGTGTCGCGGAACGGCGCGAAATGGTCCGCCGCGAGGATCTCCGCGCGGCCGCGGGTGTCATAGGGCTTACTCATGCATCAGCCCCACCAACAGGTCCTGGCCGCGCTCGACGAGCTTGAGCGCGTTGAGCCAGCCATAATACTGCCGCAGCGTGTCCGGCATGTCGTCGATCCGCTTGGCGATCACTTCGATTTCGTTGGGGTGGCGATCGAGCAGCAGCGAGGTCTGGCCGTGTCGCATCTGGTGCGGTGTCATCGGCAGGTTCACCACCGTCCGCATCAGTGCCGAGAACTGGGCTCCGAAGTAGTCGGCGTTGAGGGGTGCCCCCGGCACCCTCACGGCCGGGAAAAGGTAGGGGCTGGCTGCCGCATGCGGAAACAGTGGCCGGATGACCGAAACGTACCACAGGATCGTGTTGTGACAGCCATAGGCATTGGCCCGGATCGGGAACTCGATCTCTGCCTTGTTCTTCGTGAGCTCCGCCGGGATCAGCACCTTGATCGGCTTCTTTGCCGCTTTCGGAAGGCGGATCTGTGCGTCTTCGCCGATGCAGGTCAGCTGCATGGCATTGTCGACGCGGATCGGCGCGCCGCCGATTTCGATCGCGGCGAAGCAGGCGCTGGCTCCCAGAAGCCGCACCCGGGCGCGCTCATGGCCCGTGAGCGTGCGCTGTTCCAGTCGAGCGCATTCCAGCATCGCCTCGGCCTCGGCGCGCAGCAGCTGGAACGAGCTCAGGAAGCGTTTCCGGATCGGCCGTTTGTCGACCAAGCTCTCGCAGAAGGCGCGATTCTTCGGCGTCATCCGCCGGTCGGCCTTCTTCCCCTCGCGCGCATCCTTGTTGTTGGCCAGCACCTGTTCGAGGAGAGTGGTATCGAGGCCGAGGTGAGCCCGGATCTGGTTCAGGCCCTTGAGATACTTGCGCGCCGTGCGCGGCTCGAGATGGCCGTCGCGCTTTGAGCGCTTGCGCCGGGTGAACATTTCCCTGGCGATAACGCAGATTGCCTCGTCATCTGCGAAGAGCGGCCTGAGATCTGCGGCGTCTGAGGACAGGAGGCCCTTCTCGACCGCGATCCGCAGCGTTGTTCGCAGCGCGCTGCGCAGGACATGGGCATGGCCCTGGTGATCGTTGGCGAAGGCCTTCGTCACTGGATCCCAGCCGGACTTGGTTACGGCCTCGACCCAAGCCAGGATTTGGGCCCCCCAAGACGGTGCGATCGGTGCCAGATCGGGCACATGGGCGTCAGGCGTAAAGCCGATGGGGTGCGGCGGCAGCCAGGGCATGAGCTTGGGGAACCGCCGCAGCTCGTCGATGCGGTTGAGCGCCCGGCGATTGGCTTCCCGCTTCTTGCCATGAAATAGCGTGTCGAGCTCGCGGGCCTTGTCGAGGTCGAGCTCGCGCGGCTGCCATCCCTGGGCCCGGGCCACGAGCGCGAAGGTCTCCAGCGCGGCGAGCTTCATCGGGTGCCAATCCACACTCTGCCCGACCCTGCCTTTGGTCAATGGCTTGATGGCAGCAAGCAGCCGGGTCCAATCATCTTCCATCGCCCGCAGCCGCGCCTGCTCGGCATGCACGCCGAGAAACTCGCGCAGGGCCGCCTGCAGCCTGCGGCGAAAGAGGGTGTAGGCGGCGTCGGTTGACCAGTGCGCCGGGTTGAACCCCGTCAGCGGAAACCGTTGCTCCACCAGCGCCAGCTCCGCCGGGATCATGACGAGCGGCTGATTCAGACGATCGCCGACCTTCGCGATCGCCGTGAGATAGCGGTTGCGGGTCTTGTCCGAGAGGTCGGTGCGCGCCGCCACGTGGGCCCGCAGATCGGCCAGCGTCGGCCCGGACGC
>NZ_BATB01000091.1 GCF_000466965.1 Limimaricola cinnabarinus LL-001 | reverse complement strand
TTCGCCTTCGGCTGGACGCCCTGCGTGAGCCCCCTGCTCGGCGTGATCCTGTTCACCGCGGGCAGCCTGCAGACCGCCGCAGAAGGCGCATGGCTGCTGCTCGCCTATGGCGTCGGCATGACCCTGCCCTTCCTGCTGGCGGCGGTCTTCGTCGCCCCCTTCACCCGCCTGATGCGCCACTTTCGGCGCCATCTCGGAACGGTCGAGAAGCTGACCGGTGCGTTGCTCGTGGCCTTCGGGCTGCTAATCGCCACCGACTCGGTGAACCTGATCGCGCAGTGGATGCTCGACGAATTCGCCATCTTCAGCCGCTATGGATGACAGGAGCCCACCATGATCCGCCTCAGACACGCGTTCGCGCTGCTTTTCCTTTCCGTTCTGCCCGCAGCTGCGGAGATCGGCGATGACGGGCTGCACAAGGCGCCCTGGATGCGCCAGACCTTTCTCGACCTGCGCGAGGACCTTACCGAGGCGAACGCCGCCGGGCAGCGGTTGATGCTGCTCGTGGAACAGCGCGGCTGCATCTATTGCCGCAAGATGCACGAGGACGTCTTCGTCCGGCCCGAGATCGCTCAGACACTGGATGAGGACTACTTCGTGGTGCAGTTCAACATGTTCGGCGACCTCGACGTCACCGATTTCGACGGTACCACCCTGCCCGAGAAGGAGATGATCTCGCGCTGGGGTCTGCTCTTCACGCCGACGATGATGTTCCTGCCCGAAGAGGTACCGACCGAGACCATGGCGGCCGAGTCGGCGGTGGCGGTAATGCCGGGCGCGTTCGGCCCCGCGACCACCCGAAACCTGCTGAGCTGGGTGCTGGAACATGGCTACGCGGGCGATGAGCCGTTTCAGAAATACCATGCGAGAATGCTTGAAAGCCAAGCTGAATAGCGTCTCGGCCCTGAGCTGGACCGAGCCGTATTCAATAAATTAAATATGTTGTTGATTGGAACGCTTGGTCCGGAGTAACGTCGGTTTGGAGGACAAAATGCCGCAGGGAGGACTTATGTCGCGACAAATCACCCTTGCCGTGGCGCTCGCGTTCATTGGCGCGGCCGCGCAGGCCGAGGTCGCGCCGCAGCAGGTGGCCTACGGCGAATACGGCGCCATAGAGACCTCCCTGAGCGGCACCCCCGGTGATCCCAAGGCGGGCGCCGAGGTCATGGCCGATCGGGGCTTGGGCAACTGCGTGGCCTGCCACGCGGTGGGCGCGCTCGATGAGGTGCCGTTTCACGGCGAAGTCGGCCCGCCGCTCGACGGCGCGGCGGATCGCTGGGCCGAGGCGGATCTGCGCGGGATCGTGGCGAACGCAAGATGACGTTCCCCGGTACGATCATGCCCGCCTTTTACAAGACCACGGGCTTCATCCGTCCGGGCGACGGCTTCACCGGCAAGGCCGGGACCGAGCCGCTCGATCCGCTGCTCACCGCGCAGCAGGTCGAGGACGTGGTCGCCTATCTTATGACGCTGCGCGAAGAGTGATCGTGCGGCAGGAGAGGAGAGAAATGAGCTTTTCACGCAGACAGACGCTGGCCATCATGGCCAGCAGCGGGCTCTCGGTGATGCTGGGCGGGCGCATGGCGCTGGCCACGCCGACCGAGGAGCTGATCGCCAACTTCACCGGCGGTGCCGAGATCACCGGCGAGGGGCTGACCCTTACCGCACCCGAGATCGCCGAGAACGGCAACACCGTGCCGGTCGAGGTCGACGCCCCCGGCGCCGAGTCGATCATCCTGCTGGCCACCGGCAACCCCAACCCCGATGTGGGCGTGTTCCATTTCGGCCCGCTGGCGGGCGCGCAGATGGCCTCGACCCGGATCCGCCTCGCCGGCACCCAGGAGGTCGTCGCCATCGCCAAGATGTCCGACGGCAGCTTCGCGCGTGCGGCGCAGGAGGTGAAGGTGACCATCGGCGGCTGCGGCGGCTGAGTTCGGGACAAGGAGCAAGAGACATGGCAGAGAACGTCACCCCCCGCGTCCGCGTCCCCAAGGAAGCCGCCGCCGGAGAGGTCATCACCATCAAGACCCTGATCAGCCACCCGATGGAATCGGGCCAGCGCAAGGACAAGGAGGGCAACCTCATCCCGCGCTCGATCATCAACCGCTTCACCTGCGCGTTCAACGGCGAGACCGTGATCGACGTGGCGATGGAGCCCGCGATCTCGACCAACCCCTATTTCGAGTTTCAGGCCAAGGTCCCCGAAAGCGGCACTTTCACTTTCACTTGGATCGACGATGACGGGTCGACCTACGAGGACACCAAGGAGATCGCCGTCGCCTGACGGCACGAAGAGGGCAAGGGAGGAGACCTTGATGAGACAGACGCTGAGGACCGGCGCTGCATGGGCGGCACTCGGGCTGGCCGGGTCGGCCGCCCTTGCCCCCGCCGCGATGGCGCAGGAGGCGAACCTCGTCATCGACGGCGAGATCGAGATCGTGACCCGGGCGCCCGCGCCCGAGCACATGGAATACATCTCCGAGATTTTCTCGGGCTGGGAATACCGCTCGCCCGAGACGCAGGCGCTGCAAATGGATGATTTCGAGAATCCCGGCATGATCGGCGTCGACAACGCCCGTGCCGATTTCGAGACCGCCATGGGCCCCGACGACCAGTCCTGCGCCTCGTGCCACGACAGCCCCGAGGCGCTTGAGGCTTGCGCGCGGTCTATCCCAAATGGGACGAGGCCAAGGGCGAGGTGCAGACGCTGGAGATGCAGGTCAACGAATGCGTGACCGAGCGCGCCGGGGCCGAGCCGTGGGACTATACCGGCAACCGGATGACCGAGATGGTCGCACTGATCTCCTCGGTTTCGCGCGGCATGCCCGTGGATGTGGCGATCGACGGCCCGGCCCAGGAGACCTGGGAGCAGGGCAAGGAGATCTACTACACCCGCTACGGCCAGCTCGAGCTCGCCTGCGCGAACTGCCACGAGGACAATTACGACAACATGATCCGGGCCGACCATCTGAGTCAGGGCCAGATCAACGGCTTCCCGACCTACCGGCTGAAGAACGGCAAGCTCAACGCGGTGCATGACCGGTTCAAGGGCTGCGTCCGCGACACCCGCGCCGAAACCTTCGCGCCGGGCAGCCCGGAATTCGTGGCGCTGGAACTCTATGTGGCCTCGCGCGGAAACGGCCTTTCGGTCGAAGGCCCTTCCGTCCGCAACTGAACGACACCCCGCCCGGCTATCGCTCGGCGGGGTTCTTCCGCCCCAACATATTCAAGAATGCGCATCCGATGACAGGGAACCGCCCATGATCCCCCGCCGCCACTTTCTTCAGGCCGGCCTCGCCGCCTCCGCTCTCTGGGGCGCCTCGGGTTTCGGCAACTGGTCGCGGCTCGCCGCCCAGCAGCGGCTCACTCAGGAGGACCTGATCGGCACTGGTGGTCCCGGCAACGTCACGCTGATCCACATCACCGACATCCACGCCCAGACCCAACCGATCTGGTTCCGCGAGCCCGAGATCAACCTCGGTGTCGGCGAGGCGCAGGACCTCGTGCCCCACGTCACCGGCGCCGCCTTCCGCAAGCTCTACGGCATCGAGGACGGCTCGCCGCTCGACTACGCGCTGACCTATGACGACTTCGTCGCACTGGGCCGCGAATACGGCAAGATGGGCGGCCTCGACCGCGTCGCCACCGTGCTCAAGGCAATCCGCGCCGAGCGGCCCGACGCGCTGCTGCTCGATGGCGGCGACACATGGCAGGGGTCTCTGCCCGCGCTCAAGACCCAAGGCGCCGATATGGTGCGGCTGTTCAACGCGCTGGGCACAGACGCGATGACCTCGCATTGGGAGTTCACGCTGGGCATCGACCGGGTCAACGAGATCCTCGAAAACGAGCTCGACCCCGCCTTCCTCGGCGCCAACATCTTCGACGCGACCTGGGACGAGCCGGCCTTCGAGCCCTACAAGATATTCGAGCGCGGAGGCACCTCGATCGCCGTGATCGGTCAGGCCTTCCCCTACCTGCCGATCGCCAACCCGAACTGGATGTTCCCCGATCTCAGCTTCGGCGTCCGCCAGGAGCGGATGGCCGAGGTGGTGCAGGAGGCGCGCGACGCCGGCGCCGAGGTCGTGGTGGTGCTGTCGCATAACGGCTTCGACGTGGACCGCAAGATGGCCGCGCAGGTGCCCGGCATCGACGTGATCCTGACCGGGCACACCCATGACGCCCTGCCCGAGCCGGTGCTGGTCGGCAGCACGCATCTGATCGCCTCCGGAAGCCACGGCAAGTTCGTCAGCCGCGTCGATCTCGATGTGCAGAACGGCGCGCTCAAGGGGCTGACACACAGGCTGATCCCGATCTTTTCGGACGTGATCGCCCCCGATCCGGAGATGACCGTACTGGTCGAAGAGACCCGCGCGCCGTTCAAGGACGAGATGGCCGAGGTGCTGGGCACGACGGATTCACTCCTTTACCGGCGCGGCAACTTCAACGGCACTTGGGACGATTTGATCTGCAACGCGCTGATTTCCGAGCGCGAGGCCGATATCGCGCTGTCGCCCGGCTTTCGCTGGGGGGCCTCGCTGATGCCCGGTCAGGAGATCACCCGCGAGGACGTGTTCAACGCCACCGCGATGAGCTACCCGGCTGCCTACCGCTCGGAGATGACAGGCGAGACGCTGAAACTGATCATCGAGGACGTGGCCGACAACCTGTTCAACCCCGACCCTTACTACCAGCAGGGCGGCGACATGGTCCGCGTCGGCGGCATGGGCTACCGGATCGACATCGCCCAACCGCAGGGCAGCCGCGTCACCGAGATGACGCTGCTGTCGTCGGGCGAAAAGATCGACCCCGCGAAAACCTACGTCGTGGCCGGATGGGCCAGCGTCAACGAAGGCACCGAGGGTCCGGCGATCTGGGACGTGGTCGAAAGCCACATCCGCAATCAGGGCACCGTTTCCATCGATCCCAATAACAGCGTCGACGTGGTGGCCGGATGAGCCGCCCCGCCGACATGGACGACAAGAGGACCCCGAGCATGAGTAATCCTGCCACCTCGCGGCGTGGCTTTCTGGCAGGCGCGCTTGCCGCCGGCGGCGCGGTCGCAGGCAGCCGCGCGGTTGCCCAGACAGCCGACCCGGCGATCACCGAGCTGCAGCCCTGGATGCAGTATCTGGGCGACGGCGTCGATGCCCGCCCTTATGGCACACCCTCGCAATACGAGGCGCATGTCATCCGCCGCAATGTCGACTGGCTGACCGCCGATCCGGTCTCTTCGGTCAACTTCACGCCGCTGCACGAGCTCGACGGGATCATCACCCCGAACGGGCTGTGCTTCGAGCGGCACCATGCCGGCATCGCCGAGGTCGACCCGGCGGCGCACCGGCTGATGATCAACGGCCTCGTCGACAAGCCGCTGGTCTTCACGATGCAGGATCTGATGCGCTTCCCGCGCGAGAACCGGGTCTATTTCCTCGAATGCGCGGCGAACTCGGGCATGGAATGGGCGGGCGCGCAGCTCAATGGCTGCCAGTACACCCATGGCATGATCCACAACGTCATGTATACGGGCATCCCGTTGCGGCTGCTGCTCGATGAGGCGGGGGTCAAAACCAACGGCAAATGGATCATGCCCGAAGGTGCCGATGCTTCTGCCATGACCCGGTCGATCCCGATCGAGAAGGCGATGGACGACTGCCTCGTCGCCTTCAAGATGAACGGCGAGGCGCTGCGCCCCGAGCAGGGCTACCCGGTCCGGCTCGTCGTGCCGGGCTGGGAAGGCAACATGTGGATCAAATGGCTGCGCCGGATCGAGGTCGGCGACCAGCCATGGCACCACCGCGAGGAAACGTCGAAATACACCGACCTACTGGATAACGGCATCGCCCGCCGCTTCACCTGGGAGATGGATGCCAAGTCGGTCATCACGAACCCCAGCCCGCAGACGCCGATCCTGCATTCCAAGGGGCCGACCGTGCTCACCGGCGTCGCTTGGTCGGGCCGCGGCACCATCCCGCGCGTCGACGTGAC
Source organism: Limimaricola cinnabarinus LL-001 (assembly GCF_000466965.1). GTDB lineage: Bacteria > Pseudomonadota > Alphaproteobacteria > Rhodobacterales > Rhodobacteraceae > Limimaricola > Limimaricola cinnabarinus. The sequence continues at coordinate 3,491 of NZ_BATB01000091.1, read as the reverse complement.
GCTTGATGGCGGCAAGAACTGGCAGGAGGCGCGCATGTCTGGGCCGAGCTTCGACAAGTCGATGCATCGCTTCTACTTCGAGTTCGACTGGGACGGAGAACCGCTGCTGCTGCAGAGCCGCGCACATGATTCCACCGGCTATGTGCAGCCCACCAAGAACGATCTGCGGGCGATCCGCGGCGAGAACTCGATCTACCACAACAACGGCATCCAGACCTGGCATGTCAACGAACGCGGCGAGGCGGAAAATGTCGAAGTTTCTTAAGGTCCTCGCACCCGCCTCCGCCGGCACGGTGGGCGTGCTGACCTTGGCCTATGTGCTGGCCGACCAATTCGTGGTCGACATGCCTGCCCCGGCACGCGTGTCCTTCGTGTCCGTTGCCAATGCGCAGGAGAGCGAGGCCCCGGAACCTGTAGCCGGGACCGTTGCGCAGGCCGATGCCGAGCCCCTCGCTCCGGCCCGCGACGGCAGCTACGGGCTGGGCCGCGAGGCGCTGCCCGAGGAGATCGCCGCTTGGGACATCGATATCCGCCCCGACGGGCAGGGCCTGCCGGTGGGATCGGGCGACGTCTGGACCGGCGAGGAGGTCTTCGTCGCGCAATGCGCCTCCTGCCACGGCGATTTCGGCGAGGCGGTCGGCCGCTGGCCGCAACTTGCCGGCGGTCAGGGGACGCTGGAGCGCAAGGACCCGGTCAAGACCATCGGCTCCTACTGGCCCTATCTCTCGACAGTCTGGGACTATGTGCATCGCGCGATGCCGTTTGGCGACGCGCAATCGCTCACGCCGGACGAGGTCTACGCGATCACCGCCTATCTCCTCTATCTCAACAACGTGGTCGAGGATGACTTCGAGCTGTCGAACGAGAGCTTTGCCAAGGTCGAGATGCCCAATGCCGATGGTTTCAAGCCCGACGACCGACCCGAGACCGAGCTGACTGCCTTCTCTGGCGAGGTCTGCATGGAAGGCTGCAAGGACGATGTCGAGATCACCATGCGCGCTGCCGTGCTCGACGTGACGCCCGGCTCGGACGAAGACGACGCCGAGGTTGTCGAGACCGCCGTCGAGGCCGAGGAGCAGGCCGAGGCGCAGCCCGCGGATGCGGAACCCGCCGAAGAGGCGGTGGCGGGCGACCAGCCCACGGCGCCGGAAGACGCGGCTGCTGAAAACGAGGCAGGGGATGCCTCCGCCGAAGGTGCCGACGCGGAAGCGGCCCCGGCGGAGGCGGCCGAGGAGGCCAGCGCTGCGCCCGATCCGGAACTGGTCGCAGCGGGCGAACGTGTCTTCAAGAAGTGTTCGGCCTGCCACCAAGTCGGCGATAACGCCAAGAACCGCAGCGGCCCGCAGCTCAACGGCATCGTCGGACGCACCGCCGGCGCGGTCGAGGGCTTCCGCTACTCGGGCGCGATGGAAGAAGCAGGCGCGAACGGCCTGGTGTGGGATCACGAAAGCCTCGCGGGCTTCCTCGCCGATCCGCGCGCCTATCTGAAGGGCACCAAGATGTCCTTCGCGGGCCTGCGCAGCGACGAGGACATCACCGCCATCACCGCCTTTCTCGAAGCGCAGGCCGAGTGAGCCATTCCGGGCGGCCCGTGCAGGGCCGCCCGCATCGCCGCCATGGCGGCACGGGAGAGAGGCCGGATCATGTCCGGCCCGACCCGCAACAGGGGAGGAGTAAGGCGATGAGACGGATCCTTTTGGCGGCGGTGGCCGCGATTGCAGGCGGCACCGCCTCGGCGCAGGAGGTGGTCACCTATCCCTTCGACGGCAGCTTCGAGGACGCCACCTTTAGCGTCGAGAGCGCCATCATCGGCGAGGGGCTGGTGGTCGACTACGTCAGCCGCGTCGGCGACATGCTCAACCGCACCGGCGAGGACGTAGGCAGCGACGTGACGATCTTCGACGCCGCGGACGTGTTCCTGTTCTGCTCGGCGGTGGTGTCGCGCAAGGTGATGGAGGCCGATCCGTCCAACATCGCGCATTGCCCCTACGGGATCTTCGTGACCGACAAGGAAGGCGCGGTCGAGATCGGCTATCGGGCAATGCCCGACGACCCGATACAGGAGGTGCAGTCGCTGCTCGACGGCATCGCGAAAGAGGCAGCGGGGCAGTAACGGGTGGCCTTCGACAGCTTCTTCACCGCCGAATTGAACCGCCTGCGCGACGAGGGCAACTACCGCCGTTTCGCCGAGCTGGAGCGTCATCGCGGCGCCTTTCCCGCCGCCACCCGCCATGACGGGCCTGTACCCTCCGAGGTGGCGGTCTGGTGCTCGAACGACTATCTCGGCATGGGTCAGCACCCGGACGTGCTGGCTGCAATGCACGCGGCCATCGACGAGGTCGGCGCCGGCGCGGGCGGCACCCGCAACATCTCGGGCACGACGCGCCACCATGTCGCGCTGGAGCGCGAATTGGCCGATCTGCACGGCAAGGAGGCGGCGCTTCTCTTCACCTCGGGCTACGTGTCGAACTGGGCGTCGCTGGGCACGCTGGCCTCGCGCATCCCCGGCTGCGTCGTGCTGTCGGATGCGGGCAACCACGCCAGCATGATCGAGGGCATCCGCCACAGCCGCGCCGAGAAGGTCATCTGGAAGCACAACGATCTCGCCGATCTCGAAGCCAAGCTCGCCGCCTTGCCCGCCAACGCACCCAAGATCGTGGCGTTTGAGAGTGTCTATTCGATGGATGGCGACATCGCCCCCATTGCAGGCATCTGTGATCTGGCCGAACGCTACAATGCCTTGACCTATCTCGACGAGGTGCATGGCGTCGGTCTCTATGGCCCGCGCGGCGGCGGTGTTGCCGAGCGCGAGGGGCTGATGGGCCGTATTGATGTGATCGAGGGCACATTGGGCAAGGCCTACGGCGTGATGGGCGGCTATATCGCGGCCTCGGCCGCGCTGTGCGACTTCGTGCGCAGCATTGCCTCGGGCTTCATCTTCACAACCGCCCTGCCCCCTGCGGTCGCTGCAGGTGCGCAGGCCGCCGTGCGGCATCTCAAGATCTCCGACGTCGAACGCCGGTTGCAGACCGAGCGGGTCGCGGTACTGCGTGCCCGGCTCGACGCGGCGGGCATTCCGCATCTGTCGAACCCGAGCCACATCGTGCCGGTCATGGTGGGCGATCCGGTCAAGTGCCGCTGGCTGTCGGATCTGCTGCTCGACGAGTTCGGCATCTACATCCAGCCGATCAACTATCCCACCGTGCCGCGCGGCACCGAGCGGCTGCGCATCACGCCGTCGCCGGTGCATTCCGAGGCAGATCTCGACCGCCTTGCAAAGGCGCTGGAGACGCTATGGGACCGCTGCCGCATCGCCCGCGTGCCGATGGCCGCGCAATAAGGAAGACCGCCATGATCCGTCTCGCCGCCGCCTTCATGTTGGCTGTCACCGAGAACTGACCCAGCATTGTCACCGAGATCTGACCCGCCCGGTTGTTATGTTTGCTGGTTCATGACGTGGTCAATGGTGCCGTCTCCTTCCGTTTCTTTTT
>NZ_BATB01000092.1 GCF_000466965.1 Limimaricola cinnabarinus LL-001 | reverse complement strand
CACGGTGATCGACGTCGGCATCAACCGCATCCCCGCGCCCGAGCGGGGCGAAGGGCGCACCCGCCTCGTCGGCGACGTGGATTTCGACGCCGTCCGCGAGGTGGCCGGCGCGATCACGCCGGTGCCCGGCGGCGTCGGCCCGATGACCATCGCCTGCCTCTTGGCCAACACGCTCAGCGCCTATTGCCATCAACACGGGCTCGATTGCGCGCCCCTCGACTTGGATGAACAGGACCCCGCATGAACCGCTACTGCCTGACCGTCACCTGCCCGACCCGGCGCGGCATCGTCGCCGCCATCTCCACCTTTCTCGCCAAGCACGACTGCATGATCACCGACAGCGCCCAATTCGACGATCAGGCGACGGGCCGGTTCTTCATGCGCGTGAGCTTCACCCCCGAGGAAGGTGCCGATCTCGACACGCTGCGCGAGGGGTTCGAGGCCGTCGCCCGGCTGCTGGAAATGGGCTGGGCCTTCCACGACGAGGCCTGCAAGATGAAGGTCGTCATCATGGTCTCGCGCTTCGGCCATTGCCTGAACGACCTGCTCTACCGGGTGCGTATCGGCGCGCTGCCGGTGGAGGTCGTGGCGGTTATTTCGAACCACATGGATTACCAGAAGGCGGTGGTGAACGCCGACATTCCGTTCCACTGCATCAAGGTCACGCCCGACAACAAGCCCGAGGCCGAGGCCGCGATCATGCGCGTCGTCGAGGAGACCGGGGCCGAGTTGGTCGTGCTGGCGCGCTACATGCAGATCCTCTCGGACCAGATGTGCCGGGTGATGTCGGGGCGGATCATCAACATTCACCATTCCTTCCTGCCCAGCTTCAAGGGCGCCAACCCTTACAAGCAGGCCTTCGAGCGTGGCGTGAAGCTGATCGGAGCGACCTCGCACTATGTCACCGCCGATCTCGACGAAGGCCCGATCATCGAGCAGGACATCGTCCGCGTCACCCATGCGCAATCGGCCTCTGACTATGTGAGCCTCGGCCGCGACGTGGAGGCACAGGTGCTGGCCCGCGCGATCCACGCCCATGCGCATCACCGGGTCTTTCTCAACGGTAACAAGACGGTGGTCTTTCCCGCTTCACCGGGCAGTTTCTCAAGCGAACGCATGGGCTAGGCACCTGCCTTTCCCGCGCGCGAGACCACGAGGGTCCGGCCCGATCCGGGCCCTTTTCGCATGGCCGGGCGCGCCTTCCATCATTCCCATGCAAGCGCGTCTTTCCCGAGAATGAATGAGGACGCAATTCTCTGCGCTCGACAGAGGCAATGCTTCGAGGCGCGGGGGCCTGTGACCGCTCAGGCCCGGTTCAACAGCTTGTTGTACTTCGTCACGAACAGGTCCTCGCCCTTCATCTTGCGCGTCAGCAGATCCCCTGCCGTGAAAAGCCCGAGGAAGGAATTGCCGCGTTTCGGCCCGAGCGGCACGAGGATCGGCGCCTTTGGTCCCCATGGCTTGTAGGGCTTCATCTCTTGGATCGGCTTGCCCGCCATGAGCCCCTTCAGCGTCGTCTTGAGCCATGGAAGCTGGCGGCTCGTCGCGACGATGGTCATGCCGTCGCCCGCATCGGCCACGTCACCGGCGGCAAAGACGTTCGGCAGCGCGGATGGGCGCAGCCACTTGTCCACCTTGACCCTGTTCGCGGTGCTTTTTCGCGTATCGGGCAGGGTTTTGAGCAGTTCGGAGCTGGCGCGCGAGCCCAAGGCGGGAAAGATCAGGTCGAACTCCTGCTCCGACCCGTCGGAGAGCGTCAGGCGGCCGGTATGGGGCTCGGTCATGCTTTGAAGGTTCTGGGCCCGTTTGCCGAGGATCAGGGTCACGCCAGCGGCGCGCAGCTTCTTTGCCAGCCCGGCCCCGAGCTTCTCCGGCATGGTCGGAAACAGGCGGTCGGCATCCGAGATCAGCGTGATCTCCTTGTCCGGCATGGCATGGGCGATCTCGCCCGCAAGCTCGGTGCCGACGGCGCCTGCACCGACGATGCCGACCCGGCGGGCCGTCTTGAGCTGTTCGTGGATGCGCTGGTTGGCCTTTCGCAACCCCACGATGTCGTCGCCGACGGGCTTGAAGGGCATGGCATTGGCCGAGCCGGTGGCGACGACGATCTGGTCGGCTTCCACCCTTTGCCCGTCCTCCAGAGTGACCCCGGTCGCGTCGATACCGCTCGCGCGGGTGCGGATCACGCGGCCGTTCTTCAACAGGCGGTCATAGGGGATCAACGCCCGGTCGAGCAGCGAGGGATCGACCACGGCGCGGATCATCGCCGGGGCATGAACGAAATGGCTGCGCGGCTCGATCAGGGTAACGTCGGCGGTGTTGTCGAGGGCTTTGGCAAGTTCGGCGCCGATATAGCCGCCACCGATGATCGCGATGCGTCTGGACACGGGATGTCTCCTTTCTTGGCGGCCATGCGGCTGTTCCGCGCCGGGGCTCGCTGGTTTTCCCGGGGTATCAATCGGTTTCGGGCTGGTAGGCGATCTGGCCGTATTCGCCCGCGCGGAACTCGCGGAAGGCCTGTTTCAACTCGCCTTCGGTGTTCATCACGAAGGGGCCCCGCATCGCCACCGGCTCCGTGATCGGCTCCCCGCCGAACAACAGCAGATCGAGCGGCTCCGCACGCGGGTTGACGATCTCGATCTCCGTCCCGTCAGCGCCAAGCTCGAAATATCGCTGCGCGCCGACCTCCGTGCCGCTCACCACGGCGCCATGGCCGGGAAGGAAACCCGCCACGGGCAGATCGGGGTGCAGCGCCACCCGGGCAGCGCCCATCGGCTCGACGCGAAGATGCCAGATGAACTCATGTGCATAGATCGGGATCGGCGATGCGCTTCCATCGTATTCACCCAAGAGTACCTTGAGTTGGGCCCGGCCCCCCGGCAGGGCCACGACAGGCAGCTTCTCGGTCGAAACGGGCATGTATTCGGCCGGCTCTGCCTTGTGCCGTGCGGGCAGGTTGATCCAGAACTGGAAGCTGTGCAGCCTGCCGCCCTCGCGGCGCAGCTTCGCGGGCAGCATTTCGTCATGCACGATGCCGCGGCCCGCCTTCATCCACTGCACACCGCCCGCGGTGATGGTGCCATGCCCGCCGCTGCTGTCGGCATGGGTCAGCGCCCCTTCCAGAACATAGGTGAAGGTGGCGATGCCCCGGTGCGGATGGGCGAAGGAGCCGTCGGGATCGGGAAGCTCGCCCGCCGCGATGGTCATCGGCGGCAGGTGGTCCAGCAACATGATCGGACCCACCGATTGGGCCGCCTCGTTCGGGAGGGCCCGGGCGATGGTGAAGGGGCCGACCCGATCGGGCCGGGCGGCTTTGTGGGATATGACCTGTTTCATCGGATGTCTCCGTTTGCCGGTTCAGAGGTAGGCATCCGAAGCGCAGATTGAAATTTATATTTTCTGCGTATCTATATCAGGTTTTCTTATGAACGGGGGGTGCCGGTGAAGCTGGTCAGGCCTCCGGGCTTCTGGATCGCGAAATCGGCGTCCAGAAGGGCCAGAGGCGATGGTATGTCGACGACCTGCACATGAAGAAGAAGTTGCTGGTGACCGGCCTCGGTTGAGGCCGTCTGCCAGAATACATGATCGCCGAAGAGTTGGCGCGAGACCAGCTGCGGGAAATCCTCCTGCCGCACACCCATCTGAGCTTTGGCATCGAGGTTTTCGTCTTTCGCCAGCGCAGGCCGGTCATAGGTCCCGTCGCGGATCATCTATGGAACGAGTTCGGTGCGTATTTCCAGTAAGGGGACATGGGCCTGAGACCTTGTCCTCAGGCTGCGGAGGCCCGTTCCGGCGGCGGGCGGGGCTATCTGCGCCCCGCCACGATCCGGTCGAGGATAAGCGCGCAGAACAGGATCGCGAGGCCCGCGAGGATGCCTTGGCCCGCGGCGGCGAATTGCAGCGCCTCCAGCACGTCCTCGCCCAGCCCCTTGGCGCCGATCAGCGAGGCCACCACCACCATGGCCAGCGACAGCAGGATGGTCTGGTTGATGCCCGCCATGATCGTCCGGCGCGCCAGCGGCAGGTCCACCCGCCACAGCAGGTAGCGCGGCGTCGCGCCGAAGGCCATCGCCGCCTCCCGCACCGCCGCCGGCACCTGCTGCAGGCCCAGCACGGTAAAGCGGATCACCGGCGGGCTGCCGAAGATCATCGTCGCCACCACCCCCGCCGGCTTGCCCGATCCGATGAAGGCCACCACCGGGATCAGGTAGACGAAGGAGGGCATCGACTGCATGAAGTCGAGCACCGGGCGCACCACCGCGAAGACCCGGGGCCGCCGCGCGCAGTAGATCCCCAACGGGATGCCCAGCGTGATCGAGATCAATGCCGCCGCCCCCAGAAGCGCGATGGTGGTCATCGCCTTTTCCCAGAAATCGAGCACGCCCAGATAGGCCAGCGCCGCGGCGGTGAAGATCGCCACCCGCGCGCCGCCCGACAGCCAGCCCAGCATCACGAAGACCAGCGCTACCACCGGCCATGGCGTGCCCACCAGCACCAGCTCGATCCAGTCGAGCAGCGTGCGCATCCCCAGCGTCACAGCATCGAAGAAGCCGCGCCCCGAATCTTTGGTCCAGTCGAACACCTCCTGCAGCCCGTCGCCGAGCTGCAGCTGCCAGTTGCGATCCGTCGGAAACGTCTCGAGCAGCGCGACGGCGTCAGGCCGCGCGAATTTCAGCACCGACAGGCCCACCACGATCACCGAGAGCAGCGCGGCCATGAACAGCCGGTCGCGCGACCATCCGCTCGCCGCGCCGCGATCCGACCGCCACCGGGCGAACTGCGCCTCCAGCGTCCAGTTGGCCAGCGCCGCCGCGCCGAAGCGGACCGCCGCCAGCAGCGCCAGCCCACCGGCGAAATAGAGGATGCCGCCCGCATCGGCAGTGCGCGCCGCCGCCTGCGCACCGGCCTGCGCGCCTTCGAGCGCCTCGGCCGCGCGGCGCAGATTGTCGAGCGAGGCCGCGCCCGAAGCCTCGGCCGCCGCGACCTGCTGGCGCCGCAATTCCAGCGTCTGGGCGATCTGATCGGCGCGCAGCCGCGCCTCGCGGCCCAGATCGCCGAACAGCCCCATCCCCATCAGGATGAAGGCCAGCGTGTCGAAGAGCAGCACGCCGAGGAACCACGACCATAGCCCGCGCGCCCCGAACCAGATCGGCCCCAGAAGTGCCGCCGCCCCATTGAGCGTGAAGCGGTAGCCAGGCGCCTGCATCATGTGCCGGAAGACGCGCTGGTAATAACCGGGCGAGCGATCGACGAACTCACTTACAAGGCGGTCCAGCCGCGCGCTCGTCTCGGGCCGGATCTGCGACGGATCGACATGCATCATGGCGCGCTCCTCAGGCTTGGCTGTTCTGGATCGCGCGCAAAAGGCACGCGCGGTTGATGACGCCCACGGTGTTGTGGTCGTCGGCCACGGTGACGATGCCGTGCCCGTCCACCGCGAGGTTCATGAGATCGCTGAGATCCATCTTGGGATGCGCGACCCGCGCATCCCGGGGCACCGCGCCATGGCGCGCCTCGAACTCCGCCAGCGGCTGCATCACCGAATGGGCGAAGATCAGGTTGAGCTTGGAGATCCCGGCCACGAAATCCGAGACGTAATCATCGGCGGGATTGAGGATGATCTCTTCGGGCGTGCCCACCTGAACGATGCGCCCGTCCTTCATGATCGCGATCCGGTGGCCGATGCGGATCGCCTCGTCGAGATCATGGGTGATGAACATGGTGGTCTTGCCCAGCTTGCGCGACAGCGCCATGAACTGGTCTTGAAGCTGCTTGCGGATCAGCGGATCGAGCGCCGAGAACGGCTCGTCCATCAGCAGGATCTCGGGGTCGGCGGCGATGGCGCGGGCGAGGCCCACGCGCTGCTGCATGCCCCCCGACAACTCATGCGCGTATTTGTCCTCCCAACCGGCCAGTTCGACCAGATCCAGCACCCGGTCCGCCTCTTCCCAGCGGCGCGCCTTGCCGGCGCCGCGGATCTCGAGCGGCATGGCGACGTTGTCGCGCACCGTGCGGTGCGGCATCAGCCCGAAGTTCTGGAACACCATCGCGACGCGGCGATTGCGCAGCTCGCGCAGCCCCGCCTCGTCGAGCTTCATCACGTCCTCGCCGTTGATGCAGATCTCGCCGGCGGTCGGATCGAGCAGTCGGTTGACGTGGCGCACCAGCGTCGATTTGCCCGAGCCCGACAGCCCCATCACGCAAAACAGCTCGCCCCGCGCGACCTGGAAACTGGCATCCGCCACCCCCACCACGCAGTCGAACGCCTCAAGCACCTCGGCCTTCGTCAGATGGTCCTCGTGGATCGCCGTCAGCGCCCGATGCGCCTGCGCTCCAAAGATCTTCCAGACGCCGCGTGCGTCGATCGCGATATCCCCGTCCATCTCGCCCCCGTCCGGTTTGTGGCGCGCCGCCCCGACCGGGGGCGGGGCGGTTGCGTTCAATTCAGGCCCAGCCAGCCATCGACCAAATCGCCATTGGCGGCGAGCCAGTCGGCCACAGTGGCTTCCATGTCGCGCCCCTCGACGATCACCTCGTAGGTCAGCTCCGAAAGCGCATCCGCCTCCATTTCGACCTGTCTGAGGAAGGCCGCGGCACCGGGGTTGCGCTCTTCGAGCGAACCCGAATAGGCCACCGTCACCGTCTTGACCGGATCTCCGGTGGTGATCGACGATTTGTTGAACCAGTCGGCGTCCTTATCGGGTTGGACCATGTCATATTGGGCCGGATCGTGGGCGGGCTCCTCGATCATGGTCACGTCGTAGAGCGCGTGCACGTAATGGGGCGAGTAACAGTAGAAGACCACGCCCTCCTCGCGCTCGATCGCGTCCTTGAGGCGCGCGTAGAACACCGCCTCGTCCTCGGTCGTCGGCTCGAGGAAGGTCTCGATGCCATAGTCGCGCACCTTGACCTTGTGCACGTTGGTCGAGGCCCAGCCGGTCGCGCCGATCCAGATCTCGCCCTTGCCATCGCCATCGCCGTCGAACAGCGGCTGCGCGACCGGGGTCGCGAGGTCGTAGACCGAAGTGATGCCATGCGTCTCGGCCATGTAGGTCGGGGTGCAAAAGCCGGTGCGCCCCTCGTAGCTGCCGGCCGAAAGCGCGACGCTGCCCTTCTCTTCCACGTATTCCTCGACATAGGAGGCGTGGTTCGGCAGCCAGACGTCGGGATGCACGTCGATATCGCCGCGCCCGCCATCCATCGAGGCGAAGATCACCGCGTTGGCCCCCGGCGCATAGCCGACCTCGCTGCCGAGGCGGGTCTCGATCACCTGACCGATGATCCGGCTCATGATCCGCGCGCCGGGCCAACTCGGTTCGCCCACCATGACCTTTTCCTGGGCGGCGGCCGGGCCGGCCAGGCTCAGCACCGCGAGGGCTGTCGTCGCGAATGACGCTGTCTTCATGGGTGTCGTCTCCTGTTGGGGGATGATGCGCCTCAGGCGCGGGCCCGCTTGCGCTGCGGATCGATAAAGGGAATGTCGGCGACCGTGCCGCCAAGCCGCTTCATGCGGCCGTCCATCTGGCCGATCTCCAGCCGGCGGCCATTCTCGGAATGCTCCACCCCGAGGCGCACGATCGCGACCGCATGGCCGAGCGTGGGAGAGCGGGTGGCGGAGGTCACCACGCCCACCTGCCGTTCGCCGTCGAGCACCGGGCTCGCATGGCGGGGCACGTCGCTCCCGTCGAGCAGCAGCCCCTTGAGCACCCGGCGCGGAGCCTGCGCGTTGCGCGCCAGCGCCTCGCGGCCGGTGAAGGCGGGCTTGTCGAGGTCAACGGCAAAGCCCAGCCCCGCCTCGAAAGCGTCCACACCGGGCGCGAACTCCGCCCCCGCGGCGGCCAGCCCCGCTTCGATCCGGATCATGCCGAGCGCCTCGGTGCCCATCGGCGTGACGCCCAGATCCGCGCCCGCCTCCATGATCGCGTCCCAGATCGCCAGCGCGTCGGCGCGGGCGCAGAAGATCTCGTATCCCAGCTCACCGGTATAGCCCGATCGCGCCAGCATGAAGGGCGCACCCTCGCGGTCGCCAAGGCGCGCGACGGTGACGCCGAACCATTTGAGATCCCCGAGCGCGGGAACCTGCGGCTGGGTGAAGACGATGCGGCGCAGAAGCTCGCGCGACTGCGGCCCTTGGACGGCGAGGTTGGGCATCGCGCCACCGAGCGCGTGGATGCGCACCTGCGCGCCCATCTCGCGCGCCAGTTCCTCGAGCACGCGACCGCTCTCCTCGCTGCCGCAGCACCAGCGGAACAGCTCCGGCCCGAGCCGGAACAGCGTGCCGTCGTCGATCACCGTGCCGGCCTCGTCGCACATCAGTGTGTAGGCACCGCGCCAGACTGCCATCTTGGCCACGTTGCGCGTCGTGGCCCGCTGCAGCAGCGCCTCGGCGTCAGGGCCGACGATGTCGTATTTGCGCAGGCTGCTCATGTCCTGCACCGTGACCGCCTCGCGGCAGGCCCAGTATTCGCCTAAGGCCCCCGTGGCGGGAAAATCGACCGCCGCCCACAGGTCACGCGCCGCCGTGAAATGCCGGGTCAGCGGCTCGAGCCGCGCGTGAAAGGCCGAAGGCTGGCTGGTGGTCATCGGGGCGTCTTCCTTTTCGCGCCAGGCCACGGCGCGGCGGATGGGGGTCTCGGGGCGGTAGATGCGCACATGCACATCGGTCGGATTCCAGCCGTTGATCGGGTCGATGTCGTCGGGACAGGCGGTGGAGACGCAGACCAGATCCTCAAGCGCGCGCATCGTGACGTGATCGCCGGGGCGGGAATGGGATTCCTCGGTCATGATCCGGTGCGAGGCATGGTCGATCCACGTGTTCCAGAAGAAGTTGATCGCGGGCCAGGCCGAGCGGCGCGCCACCCCGTAGGGCGCCAGCGCCTCGGAGATGTTGTCCGAGCAGTTCAGATGGCCGGGAAAGCCGCGATCCTCGTAGCCGCGCGCGGTACAGGCCAGCCCGAAGGTGTCGTGCCGTCCGCAGGTGTCCTGCACTACCTGCAGCAGGGGCCGCATCTCGGCGTCGTGGAACTTGTCGAGCAGCCCCGGCCCCGGATAGGCGCCGCGCACCATCGAGCGGGTGGCGGTGCCGTCGATCATCCATTCGCGCCCCGCCTCCAGCCCGTCGCTGCGAAACGCGGTGAAATCCGAGCATTGCTGCCCCTCGACGTCGATGATCTGGAGGTATTCGCCCTCGCGCAGCCGGTAGGCCTGCGCGGTGCCGCGTGGCACGGTGAACTCCTCGCGCACCTCGCCCAAGGGGGCGGGCAGCCGGACCTGCGTGCCTGGCGCGGGCTGATGCGTCACATCGAGGTGCGAGGGATGCGCGCCGCCGATCATTGCGTCCGTGGCCGCGGGGTGGAACAGCCACGCGGTCACCGCGCGGCTTGCGCGCAGCACCAGCGGTTCGTCGCCGGGCCGCAGCCGCGCCGCCGGGACCCGGCCCGCAGCCCCGCC
>NZ_BATB01000093.1 GCF_000466965.1 Limimaricola cinnabarinus LL-001 | reverse complement strand
GTAACGGGGGCGGCGACTGGGGCGGGCTGTGCCGCTGGGGCAGGCGCGGCCTGCGCCGTGCCACCCGGCGGGATCAGCAGGAACTGTCCCTCGCGCACCGCGAGGTCAGAACCGAGACCGTTCCATTCCGCGAGGCTGCGCACGGGCACGTTGTAGAGCCGCGCCACGGAATAGGCCGTCTCGCCGCGTCCGACCTGATGGCGCACCGGCTCCTGACCGCTGGGCAGGGCGCGTGGGGCCGAGGGTAGCGAACTTGCCGTGGCGCTCGCGGCGGGGGTCTGCGGTGCCGCCGCGGGGCTGGTGGGCGTCGACTGGGGCGTCGCGCGGTCGATCGCGGCACCGGCGAGTGTGGTGACGTCGATCCGACCCGAGCCGGTCGACGAGCTGCTGACGGGCGGGTTGCTGGGCGTGATCGGACCGGTGATCTGCGCGCCGGTCGCGGGCGAGGGTTCGGCCACGCGGCTCGGCAGGGCGATCACCTCGCCGCCGCGCAGGCTGGTGTCGGCGGATACGCCGTTGTAGCGCGCGAGCGTGCCCGGCTCCAGCCCGAGGCGCGAGGCCAGCGAAACGATCGTATCGCCCTCACGCGCCACGGCGACCTGGTAGTTGGGATATGAGATCACGCCGCGATCGTCGGGGCGGGGACGTGGCGGCGGGTTCAGGGCGGCGGCCGAGGTATCGAACCCGTTGCCCATGTCGCGCAGGTCCGGATCGAACGGCTCCGCGCAGGCCGCGAGCAGCGCCAGAGCGGTGGAGCATGCGAGCGGCCGCCATGCGCGGCGAAATAGGGTGGTCTGCATCGATCTCGTCCTCGTTCCCTTTGCCCCCCGTGTCCCCCGGGGGTTGATACCTGCGGGAAGCCCCCGCTTCAGTCCTGTCCCAGCCCCTCGACCAGAGGCACGAAGCGCACCGCGCGCAGTTCCTCGTAGTCGAAGCCGCTCTTGGTTCGCGTCACCCGGATCAGGCTCTGCACCGTGTCCGATTGGCCGACCGGAAGCACCATGATACCGCCCACCCGAAGCTGCGCCAAGAGCGGGCCGGGCGGATCCTCCGCCGCGGCGGTCACGATGATGCGGTCGAAGGGGGCCTGTTCGGGCAACCCGAAGGAGCCGTCTGCGGTGATCGCCGTGATGTTGGGCAGGTCCATCTCCTCGAAGATCGCGCGCGCCTCAAAGACGAGGCTGCGAAACCGGTCGATGGTATAGATGCGCCGCCCCAGAAAACTGAGGATCGCGGCCTGATAGCCCGAACCGCAGCCCACCTCGAGCACCTTGTCGCGCGGCTGCACGTCGAGCGCCTGGGTCATCAGCGCCACCACCGAGGGTTGGCTGATGGTCTGACCGCAGGCGATGGGCAGCGGCATGTCGGCATAGGCGCGCTCGGCGAAAAGACCCTTTACGAAGCGCGCGCGGTCGATCTTTTCCATCGCGTCGAGCACGCGGCTGTCGGTCACCCCATGCGAGCGCAGCGCGTAGAGGAACCGCATCTTGGCATCGGCGTCAAAGCTCATGGCGCGCCATTTTCGAGCGCGGCGGTCACCGCCTCGAGCGCGTCGTGCGCGGTAAGGTCGGCGCGCATCGGCACGACCGAGATATAGCCGTCGAGGTTGTCCTGCGCGTCGGTGCCGGGTCCGGTGGGAGTGTCCTGCCGACCGCCCTTGACCCACAGGAATCGCCGCCCCGAGGGCGACACGTGCGGTTGCACCCCAAAGGCGGTATCGCGCCGAAAGCCCTGCCGGCCGACGCGCAGACCGCGTACCTCGGCCCCCGGCAGGGCGGGAAAGTTGACATTGTAGAACAGCCGGTAATCGGCCTCGGCGTCCCAGATCGCGTGATCGAGCAGGCGTCGCACCGTCGCCGCTCCATGTTGCCGCGCTGCCTCGAACGGGTCGTCGCGGCGGGCGTTGCCGGGGCCATAGAACTGCGACAGGGCGATCGCCGGCAGGCCGTGCAGCGCCGCCTCCATCGCGCCGCCGATGGTGCCCGAATACATGGCGTTCTCGGCGGCGTTGTTGCCGCGGTTGACGCCCGAAAGCACGAGGTCCGGGCGGCCTTGGGCCATCACGTCGTGCAACCCGGCAAGCACGCAATCGGCAGGGCTGCCCTCGGCGGCGAAGCGGCGGGGGCCAAGCTCGGCGATCATCGTCGGATGGGTATAGGAGATGCAGTGCGCCACGCCCGATTGTTCGAAGGCGGGGGCCACGACCCAGACCTCGCCGGAAGGGCCTGCGATCTCGGCGGCGATCTCCTCGAGCACCTTGAGGCCCGGTGCGTTGATGCCGTCGTCATTGGTGATGAGAATGCGCATGCGGCCCCCTTTGGCCCCTTGTTACGGGAGCGGCCGGGAGGCGGCAAGCATTCCGGCGGGCGGACGGCCGCCTCAGGGCGCCGCCTTCACCAAACCGTGCGAGAGCGGTCTTCGGGCCACGCTCACGCCCGCGTCTCAGGCCTCGAGGATCTCCGGCAGCAGGCGCGCGGCCTCGCTGTGGATATCGGTGAGATTGCCCCGGTCCTCGCCCGGATAGAACCGCGCGCGGGTCGCGGTGGGCATGGGGCGCGGAGCGAGGATGCGCACATGTGGGCCGGTCTTCACCGTTTCGGCCTGCCACGAGCGCACGAGCGCCATCTGCGCGGCCTTGGTGGTTCCGTAATGGCCAAAGAACTTCTCGCCGCCCACGGGGTCATCGAAGAATACGGCACGTCCGGTCTGGCCCAGCAGCGGCGCAACATAGGAGACGAGCCGCGCCGTGGCGCGCAGGTTCACCGCGATGGAGCGATCGAGGTCCTTGTCGGCCAGATGTGGCGCGGGTGCGAGTGGACCCGCATGGATCGCGGCATGGACCCAGAGCGCGAGACCGCCCCAGCGGTCGTGGATCGAACGGCAGAGCTGCTGCATCGCCTCGGGCACGGTGATGTCCATGGGCGCGAGCGTGGCCTGACCGCCCGCGGCGCGGATACGGTCGTCGAGCTCCTCAAGCGCGCCGGTGGTGCGCCCCACCGCGATGATGTGCCGATCCGGTGCGAGGGCTTCGGCGAGGGCGGCGCCAAGGCCGCGGCTGGCGCCGGTGATCAGGACGGGCAAGGTGGTCTCGGTCATGCCGCTGGGTCTCCCGTGGATGCGTTGTGGCGGCGCGCGAGTTCGGCGCGCGCGGCGTCGAGATCGCCTCGCGCGCCGATCCAGTCGCACAGGCGGTCGAAGTCCCGCTCGATGCTCTCGAGCCGGATCGTCATGCTGTGGCGCCGGTGGGCCAGAAAGGCCTCGATATTGGCGGTGACCGTTTCGACATGGTCCCGGCATTGTTCGATGAGGGTCGACTTGGGCTCGCGCCAGCGGGTGTGGGTCAGGATGTCCTGCCGGTAGGCGCGCAAGATCCCCTGACCCGAGCGGCGCGCGAAGCTGCGGGCGACCTCTTCGGGGTCGCGCAGCAGGTGCACATAGCCCGCCCGATCGCCGAGATCCCGGTCCAGACGGCCCAGGAACCAGCTCAGCCGGTTGTCGATCTCGATGTGGCGGGGCGGGAAGTCCAGCCGTGCCGCCCCGGTGAGGTGACTGCGGCTTTCATGGGCGACGCTCCAGTTGTCGAGGTGCCCGCAGGCCCGCGCAAGCGTGGTCGATCCGCAGCGCCCGGTGCAAAGCACAAGGATGCGGTCGGGGCGCTCTGACGCACCAGCGAAGGGCCGTGGATCGGTCATATGTCCTGCATTTGAAGTATTATCCCCCGCCCGGCAAGGCTTCGGCGTTGACCAGCGAGGCCGGAAAGCCGGAGTATGCGGCCCATCATCCCGATCGAGAGGAGACGGATCATGCCACAGGCATCCGAAGGGATAGGCGGTTTGCCGCGGCAGGGGATGGCGGTAACGATGGGTGTCGCTTTCGGGGGCGCGTTTCTCGTGGGCGTTGGTGCACAGATCGACGTGCCGATGTATCCGGTGCCGATGTCGCTGCAGACACTTGCAGTTTCGCTCGTCGGCTTGCTCTGCACACCGCGGCTGGCCGCAACCGCGCTCATCGTTTATCTCGCGCTTGGTGCCGTGGGGCTTCCGATCTTTGCCGGTGGCGGCAGCGGTGTCGCGGCGCTCTACGGTGCTACGGCGGGGTATCTGTGGGGGTTCGTCGTCATGGCTTGGCTGACGGCCCGATTGGTACAGCGATGGGGGCACGACGGCTTCGGCTGGCTTTTTCTCGCGGTGTATCTGCCATCCTTGGCCCTGCTGGTTCCGGGCGTGGTCTGGCTGGCCATGCGGACGCCCCTGACGCTGGGCGAGGCGGTGATGACGGGGGCCGTGCCGTTTCTCGTCGGCAAGGTCGTGAAGACGGCGCTGGCCATCGGCGGCGCCCGCGCCGTCTGGTCGCAGTTGGGCCATTGGCAACGCTGACGTCAGTGTCGGATTGGGTACCAAGTGAAGACATGAGGTCATCGCGTGCTATCTGTCCTGCAGGACGGAAGGGCGCGGATGACACGAAAGATGCAGAGGATTTGCCTGTGGTTCTATACGCAGGGCGAGGAGGCAGCGCGCTTTTACGTGTCGCTCCTGCCTGATAGCCGGATCGACCGCGTGCGCTACTCGGAGGCGGATCAAAGTCCGAGCGTGATCGAATTCACGCTTGGTGGCATCGGCTATGTCGCCCTCAACGCGGGTCCGCATCTTCGTTTGACCGAAGCCGTGCCCATCTCCGTTCTGGCCCGCGATCAGGCCGAGATCGACCGGCTTTGGTCGGCATTGACCGCCGAGGGTGGCGAAGGCGGACGCTGCGGCTGGCTGCGGGATCGGTTCGGCCTCTCGTGGCAGATCCTGCCAACCGCCCTGCCAAAACTGCTGGCAGAGGCGGATCGCGACGCGGCAGGCCGGGTCGCGCAAGCCTTCATGGAGATGGGCAAGGTGGAGATCGACGATCTTGAGGCGGCGTTCGCGAACGATGCCCGGAGCCGAAGTTCGGCCGAGGAGCCCGCCCCTTGGGAGGAGCCGACGGATCGCTGAACCGAGGGATTATTCCGCCGCGGTCTTGAGTTGGAAGCCCTTTTCGATCATGTCCGCCGGGACGACCGGATAGTCCCCCGAGAAGCAGGCGTCGCAATAGCGCGGAGCTTGGGGATCGCGGCCTTCAGCCACGCCCGCCGCGCGGTAGAGACCGTCGAGCGTAATGAATTTCAGGCTGTCGACGTCGAGATGGCGGCGCATCTCCTCCTCGCTCATATGCGAGGCGAGCAGCTTTTCGCGCTCGGGCGTGTCGACGCCGTAGAAGCAGGGCCAAGCGGTCGGCGGAGAGGCAATGCGGAAATGGACCTCGGCCGCGCCCGCGTCGAGGATCATCTCCTTGATCTTGCGCGAGGTGGTGCCACGCACCACCGAGTCGTCGACGAGGATGACCCGCTTGCCACGAATGAGCGCGCGGTTGACGTTGAGCTTCAGGCGCACGCCCATGTTACGGATCTGCTCGGAGGGCTCGATGAAGGTCCGGCCCATGTACTGGTTGCGGATGATCCCCATGCCATAGGGGATGCCACTCTCATGGCTGAAGCCGATCGCGGCGGGGGTGCCACTGTCGGGGACCGGGCAGACGAGATCTGCCTCGACGGGCGCTTCGCGAGCCAGTTCGATGCCGATCTGACGGCGTGTCTCATAGACCGAGCGACCGCCAAGGATGCTGTCGGGGCGAGAGAAATAGACGTGCTCGAACAGGCAAAAGCGCGAGGCGCGGCTCTTGAAGGGGAAGTTGCTCTCGACGCCGTTGGTGGTGATGACCACCATCTCACCGGGCTCGATCTCGCGTACCAGCTCGGCCCCGACGATGTCGAGCGCGCAGGTTTCGGACGACAGCACCCAGCCATCGCCAAGCTTGCCCAGAACCAGCGGCCGGACGCCCAGCGGATCGCGGCAGCCGATCAGCTTGGTCCGGGTCATCGCGACGATGGAAAAGGCACCCTCGCATTTGCGTAGCGCCTCTTCCATGCGGTCTGGGATGGACCGGCCCATGGAGCGCGCCATCAGGTGGATGATGCATTCGGTGTCGGACGAGGACTGGAAGATCGAGCCGCGCTCGATCAACTCGCGCCGCAGCGCCGTGGCGTTGGTCAGGTTGCCGTTATGGGCGACGGCGGCGCCGCCCATCGAGAACTCCCCGAAGAAGGGCTGCACGTCGCGGATCGCGGTCTGGCCCTTGTGGCCGGAGGTCGAGTAGCGGACATGGCCGATCCCGAGCGTGCCGGGCAGGGTTTCGAGCACCTCGCGCGAGGTGAAGTTGTCGCGCACATATCCCATGCGGCGGGCCGAGCAGAACCCGGCATCGGGGTCATGGGTGACCATGCCGGCGGCTTCCTGTCCGCGGTGCTGCAGCGCATGCAGGCCCAGAGCGAGGAAATTCGCGGCGTCCGAGACGCCGATGACGCCGAATACGCCGCATTCCTCCCTGAGCTTGTCGTCATCGAAGGGGTGGGCGGGAAAATCGCGCATCTGGCTGGCTCCGAATCCGGTGCGTTGCGAAGACCGTGTACGGCCTCTGCGTGCGAGTGTCACGAAAGGATCATATCATCCTTTCCGTCGGGTCGCCCAATGCCCTGTCGCGCGCCGCTGCGCAAGGCGAAGCGGGCGTTTCGCGGTCACGTTGTCGCGCCCGTGCCCGACCGCCACCACCGCGAGGCGCGTTGCAGCCTCCCACATAGGGGGGCACGATGTCGCGTTGCTTCCCCGCGCCCTGTCCCTAAGTCAGGATCAGGCAGAAGGATTTCGCCCATGGACACCTTTCTCGGCTTCGACGCGGTCACACTGGCCCGGATGCAGTTCGGCTTCACCGTCGCCTTCCACTTCATCTTTCCGGCGGTTTCGATCGGCTTGGCGAGCTTTCTGGCGGTGCTTAACGCGCTCTACCTGTGGAGCCGGGACGAGGCCTATCTGCGGCTGTTCAAGTACTGGCTCAAGATCTTCGCGATCTGCTTCGCGATGGGGGTCGTGTCGGGCATCACCATGTCCTACCAGTTCGGCACCAACTGGTCGGTGTTCTCTGACAAGGCCGGCCCGGTTATCGGGCCACTCATGGCCTATGAGGTGCTGACGGCGTTCTTCCTCGAAGCCGGGTTCTTGGGCATCATGATCTTCGGGCGCGACAAGGTCGGCCCCGGCCTGCACATGTTCGCGTGCCTTATGGTGGCGGTCGGCACGGCGATCTCGGCCACCTGGATCCTCTCGGTGAACTCGTGGATGCAGACGCCGCAGGGCTTTTCCATCGCCGAGAACGGCCAATTCGTGCCCGAGGACTGGTGGGCGATCATCTTCAACCCGTCTTTCCCCTACCGCCTCGCGCATACGCTGACGGCCGCCTATCTTACCACCGCCTTCATCGTCGGCGGGGTGGGTGCGTGGCACCTGCTGCGTGGCGAGCGGCAGAACCCCGGCGTGCGGACCATGTTTTCCATGGCGATGTGGATGGCGGCGATCGTCGCGCCGATCCAGATCTTCCTCGGCGACGCGCATGGTCTCAACACGCTCGAGCATCAGCCGGCCAAGGTCATGGCGATGGAGGGGCATTTCGAGAGCCATCCTGACGGCGCGCCACTTTATCTCTTCGGCATTCCCGACCAAGAAAACCAGACGCTGGATTATGCCATCGGGATCCCCAAGCTGTCTTCGCTCATCCTCAAGCATCACCTTGATGCACCGCTCGACGGGCTCGACACGATCCCGCGTGAGGATCAGCCTCCCGTCGCCATCGTGTTCTGGAGCTTTCGGATCATGGTGGGCTT
This sequence comes from Limimaricola cinnabarinus LL-001, assembly GCF_000466965.1. Classification (GTDB taxonomy): domain Bacteria; phylum Pseudomonadota; class Alphaproteobacteria; order Rhodobacterales; family Rhodobacteraceae; genus Limimaricola; species Limimaricola cinnabarinus. The sequence goes on along the minus strand of NZ_BATB01000093.1, from coordinate 1,571 downwards.
GGGCTTCGCAATGCTGGGGGTCGGGCTGTTCTCGCTCTGGGCACGGTTTCGCGGGCGGCTCTACGACGCCAAGTGGCTGCATCGCGCCGCGCTGGTGATGGGCCCCTCGGGGTTGGTCGCGGTGATCGCAGGCTGGATCACCACCGAGGTGGGCCGCCAGCCCTATGTCGTCTATGGCGCGCTGCGCACGGCCGAAGCGCATTCGCCGCTGGGGGCGAGCGCGGTCGGCACCTCACTCATCGCCTTCGTGGTGATCTATTTCGTCGTTTTCGGCGCGGGCGTCGCCTACATCCTCAAGCTCATGCACCATGCCCCGGCGCTGGGCGAGCGCGGCGTCCGGGTCGAGCCCGGCCCGATCCGCAGCTCGGGCATCAACCCCGATCGGCAGATGCGCGAAAGCGGCCACGACATCGCACCGGAGGCCAACTGATGTTCTACTCCATCGACCTCACCGTCGCCTGGGCGCTGCTGCTGGCCTTTTCGGTCTTCGTCTATGTCGTGCTCGACGGCTTCGATCTCGGGATCGGCATCCTCTACCCGTTCTTCCGGGAGAAAGAGGACCGCGACATCATGATGAACTCGGTCGCCCCGGTCTGGGATGGCAACGAGACATGGCTGGTCTTGGGTGGCGGCGGGCTCTTCGCGGCCTTTCCGCTGGCCTATGCGATCATCATGCCCGCCGTGTACCCGGCCATCATCGCGATGCTGCTGGCGCTGATCTTTCGGGGCGTGGCGTTCGAATATCGCTGGCGCGCCACGTCGCGCCTGTCGAAGCGCGCCTGGGACGCGGCCTTCATTGGTGGATCGGTCACGGCGGCGCTGGCCCAAGGCATCATTTTGGGCGCGTTCCTGCAGGGCATCGAGGTCGAGGGCCGGGCCTATGCGGGTGGCTGGTGGGATTGGTTGACGCCGTTTTCGGTGCTGTGCGGCGTGTCGGTTGTGGCGGGCTACGCCTTTCTGGGGGCCTGCTGGCTCAACATGAAGCTCGAAGGCGAGATTCAGCACCGGGTGCGGGTCATGGCGCGCGTGTTCTTCTTCGCGACGATCATCGGCATCTTCGCGGTCAGTCTCGCGACGCCGTTCCTCGGTGCGGGCTATGCCGCGCGCTGGTTCGGCTGGCCGCAGCTCGCGCTGACTGCGCCGGTACCGATCCTGATCGCCGGGATCGCGCTCTTGTTGTTGCGCACGCTGTTCCACCCCGAGCGGGATCGGCTCCCCTTCATCCTCGGGCTGGTGCTCTTCGCGCTGTGTTTTCTTGGGCTGGGGATCTCGATCTGGCCATTGGCGGTGCCGCAGCAGATTACCTTGTGGGAGGCGGCGGCGCCGGCCAAGAGCCAGCTTTTCATGTTCGTCGGCGCGATCGTTCTGGTGCCGATCATCCTCGCCTATACCGGCTATGCCTACTGGGTGTTCCGCGGCAAGCTCGATCCCGAAAAGGGATATCATTGATGCTGCGGCGGATCATCTGGTTCGTGGCGCTCTGGGCGATGGGCGTGGCCACGGTCGGCGCGGTGGCCTATGCCATCCGCGCCTTTCTGCTCTGAGATCAGGCGGGGTCGTGTCGCGAAGTT
>NZ_BATB01000094.1 GCF_000466965.1 Limimaricola cinnabarinus LL-001 | reverse complement strand
CGGGCGTGCTCGGCGCGCTGGGCGAGGTATTCTCGGACGCAGCACCGGGCTCGGATGAGCGCGCCAGCCTGTCGGGGCGGATCATCCAGCTCGTGGCGTTGATGACGGTGTTGTCGATCGCGCCGGGCCTGCTGATGATCATGACCAGCTTCACACGCTTCGTGATCGTGTTCTCGATCCTGCGTTCGGCGCTCGGTCTGAACCAGACGCCGCCCAACATGGTGCTGTCGTCGATGGCGCTGTTCATGACCTTCTTCGTGATGCAGCCCGTGTTCGAACAGGCTTGGGAGAACGGGCTGCAGCCCTTGATAGACAACGCCATCACCGAGGAACAGGCGATCATGCGGATCGGCGATCCGTTCAAGGACTTCATGTTCGCCAACACCCGGCCGCGCGATCTCGAACTGTTCCAGGGCCTCGCCGCGCGCGCCGACGGCAGCGAGCCCGTGCCCGTCCCCGAGACCGCCCGGGAGGCGGGCTGGCGTTCGCTGATCCCGGCCTTCATGATCTCGGAGCTGCGCCGGGCCTTCTCGATCGGCTTCCTGATCTATCTTCCCTTCGTGGCGATCGACCTGATCGTCGCCTCGATCCTGATGAGCGCCGGCATGATGATGCTGCCGCCCGTGTTGATCTCCTTGCCGTTCAAGGTGATCTTTTTCGTGCTGATCGACGGCTGGTACATGCTGGCGGGCAGCTTGATGGAAAGCTACGTGCCCTTGGCCGGAGGATGACGATGAATGCGATGACCCCCGCGCCCGCGCGCAATCCCGAGCAGAACCCCGTGCGCGCAGCGGCGACGCCCCCCACCCCCGCCGCTGCGCCGCCTGCGCGGCCCCGAAAAGGCGGCGATCCTGTTTTTGTGCCTGGGCGAGGAGCGCGGCTCCGAGCTGATGCGCAAGCTGGCACCCGAGGACATCGCCAAGATCACCCGCGCGGTGGCCCGCCTCGGCGTGGTGCAGGCCGAGTTGGTCGAGATGGTGTTGGCCGAGTTCTCGGAAGGCGTCGACAGCGGCGGCGGCGTGGTCGGCTCGCTCGCTTCGGCCGAGGCAATGCTGCGCGCCTTCCTGCCCGAGGAGCAGGTCGAGGCGATCCTGCGCGACATCCGCGGCCCGATGAAAGAGCGCGACCTCTGGGCCAAGTTCTCGGCGATGAACGAAAACGTCATCGCCGCCTATCTCAAGGGCGAGCACGAGCAGACCGCCGCCGCGATCCTGTCGAATGTGGACACCGAGGTCGCCGCCAAGGTGCTGCCGCTCCTGGGCGAGGAGGCGATGCGAGAGGTGGTCGAGCGGATGATCCGCATGGAGGCGGTGCCGCCCAAGATGATGGCGCAGATCGAGGAGACGCTGCAGACCGACATGCTCTCGGCCGGCGGCCAGTCGAGCGCCGTCGAGATGGAGCAGCGCATGGCGGATCTGTTCAACAAGCTCGACCGCGACGTGTTCGAGGGGCTCCAGACCGCGATCGACGAACGCAAGCCCGGCGCGCTCGATGGCATCATGGCAAGGATGTTCACCTTCGAGGACCTGATCCGCCTCGACGCGCAGAGCCTCGCGCGGGTGATGCGCGGCCTGACCGGCAACACGCTGCCGCTGGCGCTGCGCGGTGCCAGCAAGGAGATGCGCGCGCATTTCCTCGACGCGCTGACGGCACGCGCGCGCGACATGCTGCTAGATGAGATGAACACGATGGGCCCGGTCCGGGGACGCGACGCGCGCGCCGCCCAGACGATGATCGTCGATTACACGCGCCAGCTTGCCGACGACGGCGCGATCGACCTGCCGACCGCGGGCGACGAGGATGAAGAAATTCTCGATTGACGGATGGCTCCGGAGGCGCGGTCCGCGCCTTCGGCCACCGCGTCAGTAGGAGCTGCGGCGGAACGAGGTCACGGCGCTGATGTCGAGGGTGATCGGTGTGAACTGCCCCCCCGCCCCGGCGCTCACGGCGGCGTTCATCAGCGTCAACGCCACGTTCGACGCGCTGTTGACACCGGCTTGGGCATCCGAGATCGCAACATATTTGCGCTCGAGCTTTTCGAGCTCGGCGGGGTCTTGAAGCTTGGTGATGTCGAACTTGGCCTTGAACAACTCGACCTGCTTGTCGATGTCGAGGCCCGCGACGCTCGAGGGCACGCCCAGCGAGGTGCGCATGAACTCGGTCATTTCCGGGTCCTTCAGCACGTCGAACCAGTTCTTGACAGCCCCAGCCTTGCGCCGGAATTCGAGCACGGTGCCGACCTTCTCATTCTGATCGGCCTGCGCGCTTTCGAACCGCTGTTCGACGTATTTGTTGATCATCACCGTGCGCCATGCCGCAGAGTCGGTCAGCGAATTTCGCGTGCCTTCGTCCTTGAAGCCAAGCTGCGTGTGCATTTCCTTGAACCGAGAATCGGTCAGGCGGTTGACCAGTGACGCGGGATCGTCCGCATCGCTCTTGAGCAGCTTCTTAATCAGGGCCTTGCCGAAGATCTGGTCCTCGAGATCGAAGGCTTCATCACGAAAACATAAAGCTCACGGTCCTCCATCAGCTGATCGACGGTCTCGACGTTGCCGATCCGCGCCTCGAAGGCGGCGATGGCGCGCTTGTCCTGCGCGCTGTTGCGGATCTGTTCGAGCTGGCGGTCGCGCGTGGCGTCCACCAACTGGAGACCCATCCGGGTGTTGAGACCCGAAAGACTGATCACCCCTGCGCCCTCCGCTCGGGATGGCTGTGGGGCGGCTGCGGTGCGATCTCCGGCTCGATCGCCGCGAGGTCGGACTGCGCGCGGGTCGCGATCCGCTCGAACAGCTCGGCCTCATGCGCGATCACCGGGCGCAACGCTCTGAGCGCCTTGTAGTAATCGCCGATGGACACGAAACTGGCCGCATCGAAGACATGGCCAAGGCTGGGATTGCCGAAGACCATCGCAAGGTCAGCCAGTTGGTTCTGGATTACCGGCAGCAGATCCTCGCGGACGGCCCTCTGGATCAGGGCCGTCTGGATCAGGTAGTAGACGCGCGTCACCGGGGTCACGGGCGCGTCCGCGTCCAGAAGGTCGTGGCCGCGCACCACGTCGGCCTGGCTTTCGATGGTCAGCACGTGGCGGCGCGACGAGTTGCGCATCATGCAGCCGTTGACGACGATCCGCTCGTCAGGCTTGAGGGTGAGTTTCAGCGCCATGTCAGGCCACCTCGGCGGCGGCAACCGAGCCCTGCCCAGCGAGGCCGGCAACGATCGAGCGGTTGATGTCGACGAGCGCGCGGACACCGGCATTGCCGCCCATCACGCTGCTGGTCTGGCGATCGACCCACATGGCGAGGGAAATGAGCCCGGCGCGCAGATCGGTGGGCAGCGCGTTCTTGGGCTGGGACAGGTCGAACTTCAGTTCGTTCCAGAATTTCTGATTGGTCGCGAGGTCGTCGCGCAGCCCGTCAGCCAGGAGTGTCGAGCGATCAAGCTTGCTCTCGGCACGGTCATAGGCGTCGGCGCGCGCGGCGAGCTGTCCAGTGACCCGGCTCAGGATGCGGCGTTCGATCTGGCGGGGGGTTTCGCTTTCGCGGATGGTGGTTTTATAGGCGGCGATGCTCATGCGTTCTGCTCTCGCTCAGGGCCCCGCTCTTCTGGCGGGAACGGTGGAGGCGGACGCAAGCGCAACCCGAGGATCGCGCAGACGCGTCAGCCGGTCGTAAAGTGTCAGGGGGGCACCGGGCGCTGGCCCGGCAGGGGTGCGGCCCGCCCCATAGGGCGAGCCGCGTCAGGCCTTAACGGAACAGGCTCAGGATGTTCTGCGGCGCCTGGTTGGCGATCGAGAGAGCCTGGGTCGAAAGCTGCTGCTGAACCTGCAGTGACTGCAGACGGGCCGCTTCTTCTTCCATGTCGGCATCGACCATGGAGCCAATGCCGCTGTCGAGCTTATCCGAAAGCGCAGTCAGAAAACTCTGTTGTGTCTCAATGGTTTTTTCTGAAACGCCGAGGGTCGTTGCTGCATCGATAGCCTTGCCGAGTTCAGCTTCTGCCGCTGTAAGGCGCGTCTGCATTGTATCGACGTCGTCACCACCCCCGCGCACGCCATCCACTCCGAAATCTTCGGCAGCGCTTACGTCAATACCACGAAGTGCGGTTGCAACGGCCTGCAAGTCAACCTTGCCGAAATCCATAGTGGTCGGAGCTTGGAAAGCGCCTGCACCATCACGGGTAATACCGGTAACCGCAGTGATCTTGTCTCCAGCAGTCGCCGAAAACATGCTGGATCCGTTGAAGTTTGACTGACTGATGGTAGCGTCCATGCGGTCGGCCAGTGCGACCAACTCTTTCTGCACTTCGGCACGATCAACGCCTTCGCCTTGCGCAAACGCAACGCGCTCAACAAACTGCTTGGCGAGGTCCGAAACGGTTTCGGCCCCGAGGCGACCAGTGGAGATCACGTTTTTAGTCAACGTAAGGCCTTCGTTGACAGCCTTCGTCATGCCGCTGTCGCCCTTCATCGTCTCAGAGATCGAAAAATAGGCAGCGTTGTCCTTTCCGGACTGGACCTTGAGGCCCGAAGAAATACGATCCTGAGTGTTGCTGAGGTTGGAGTTGATATTCCGCAAGGTGGAGAGTGCGGACATCGCGGAATTGTTGGTGAGGATCGAAGACATTTTAGTTCTCCAGCGTTCTTACTGTTCGATCGTCTTTCTGACGAAGTCGGCATGACCGCCGCGGTATGACTATGGTTAAATCCATGAATTGGGGCGCGTTTGTGGCGCTATACGGACTTATCCATGGGGGCGCGGGAGAGTGTGTCCCCGGCGCTACGATTTCCGTCGGCACCATAGAGACCGCCGAGCCCGTGACGGGCGCGAAGCCGCTCCAGATCTCGGGCGACGCCTGCCGTCGTCTCGCGCATCCGGCCCAGCATCGCCGCATCGTGGGAAATCAGGGCCGCCAGCGCCGCGAGGTCTTCGCGCAACGTCGCGGAGGCGTCATCCTCGGCCCCGAGCGCCGCCTCGATCACCGGCCCCGCCCCGTCGAGACGCGCCACGAGAGCGGTCTTCGCCTCAACCCGCTCCGCGACGGCCGAAATCTCGCCCGCCTTGATGTCGGCGATCTCGGCTTCGAGCAGGTCGGTCAGCGCGGCGATGTCGGCGCGCACCTCGATGATGGTCTGTTCGCTCATGACGCATTCTCCGTTCCACCGTCGCCATAGGCACCGATCGCGCGGGCCACGCTCTGGGCGATGCCGGTGCTGCCCTGATCCGAGATCTGCTCGGCGAAGGCGCGCGCGAGAAAGCTGCGCCAGGTTTCCTCGGCATGACCGCCGCCGAAGCTGCCGGTGTCGACGCTTTTCAGCATCTCATCGACGGTTTGGGCGAGAAACATCTCCTCGAACTTGCGGGCGGTGGCCATGGTCTCGGGATCGGGCGCACGTGTCTTGGCGAGTTGCCTGATCGAAAGGGGGCCGGGTGTGATCTCCATCAGATGATCTCCAGATCGGCGTGAAGCGCGCCCGCGGCCTTGATGGCCTGCAGGATCGAAATGGTCTGGCTGGCCGTAACGCCGATGGCGTTGAGCCCGTCGACGAGGCGCTGCAGGCTGACATCACCTTCGAGGATCGAGAACTGCGCCTCCTGCTCCTCGACCGTTACCTCCGTCTGCGGCACCACCACCGTGTTGCCGATCGAGATCGGCTCGGGCTGGCTCACCTCGATCTCTTCCTTGACGATGACCGTGAGGCCGCCCTGGCTCACCGCGACCTCGGCGATGCGCACTTCCGAGCCGATCACGATGGTGCCCGAGCGCGCGTCGATTACCACCTTGGCGATGGCGTCGGGCTGCACGCGCAGCCCTTCGATCTCGGCCAGCATGCCGGGGATGTCGACCTTGGCGGCCGAGCGCACTTCGACGGTGCCCGAATCGAGCGTGGTGGCGATGCCGCCCAGATGCGCGTTGATCGCCTGCTCGACCCGCTTGGCGGTGGTGAAATCGGGGGTGCGCAGCGCGATGCGAATCGAGTTCATCGTCGAGAGGTCGAAGTCGATCTCGTTCTCGACCGTGGCGCCGTTCTCGATTCGCGCAACCGTCGGCACGCCCTCGACGATCGAGGCGTTCGCCCCCTGCGCCGCATAGCCCGCCACCGCGATCGGCCCTTGGCTCACGGCATAGACCTCGCCATCCGCCCCGGTGAGCGGGGTCACGATCAACGTGCCGCCGCGCAGGGACGAGGCGTCGCCCAGAGAGGAGACCACCACGTCGATGGTCGAGCCGCGCCGCGCGAAGGGCGGCAGCATCGCGGTGACCATGACGGCGGCGGTGTTCTGGGTGCGCATCTGCTCGTCGGTCAAGTTACCGACGCCAAGTCGCTCCAGCATCCCCTCGATCGAGCGTTCGGTGAAGGGCGAGTTGCGCAGGGAATCGCCGGTGCCGTTAAGGCCGACCACGAGGCCGTAGCCCACGAGCTGGTTCTCGCGGACGCCCTCGAACTGGGCGATGTCCTTGATCCGCACCTCGGCCCGCGCCATCGGCGCCAGCGCCGGTGACAGCCCGAGCGCCAGACACAGGAGGGGCCACGCCCTGCAAAACCGCCTTGCCATGTTCCGCTCCCGCCAGATCGTGCCATCGTCACCCTAGCGAGAGCGGTGCCGTGACCGCAAGAACAGTCGGAACAATCCATGCATAGGTTGCATTTAAACAATCTATACATGGTTGCACGGTCACATGTAGTTCAGGAAAGACAGCCGCGCGAGCTTGGCCGTGACGGCGTAGGTGGCTTCAAGCTGCGTCTCCAGCTTGTTCAGCCGGGTCGCCGCCTCGTAGGGATCGGCCCCTTCAAGGGCGTTGGTCTGGCTGCGGTAGAGGTCGAGCCGCAACGCCTGCGAAGCGCGCAGTTCCTCGACCCGAGCGTGCTGCGCCCCCATCCGGCTTTCGGCGGCCAGGATGCCCGCGGCGCCGGTCCCCAGAGCATTGAAGGCCTCGTCGAACCAGGCCTTGCGTGCTGCGGGGTCCTCGATCTCGGAAATGTCGCCCGCGGCCAGCATCGCCAGGCCACGCAGCGTGTCGCGCATTCCCGGATCATTGGCCTGCACGCCGTAATCGATCGTCTCGTCCACGTCGATCCGCGCCGAGAGACGGCCCGGCTCGGAAGCCGGGCTGCCGTTGTAGAAGGTCTGCTCGAAGCCTTCGGCCGCGGCGCCGCCGGTCGAGAACACCGCGACCAGTTGGTCGGCCATCGCCGCCGCGTCGGCGGCGTCGGTCGGGCCCGCGCCATAGATCGCGTCGATCACCTCCGACGGGGCGAGACCGCTGCGCGGGTTCGCCTGATCCCATGGCTGCAACGGCAGCTTGCCACTGTCGAGGCCGCCGAAAAGCGCGCTGCCCTGCACGGTGCGGTTGGCCTGACCGACGAGCTGCTCGATCGCGGCGCGCGCGGCGGCCTGCAACTCCTTGCCCCGCGTCAGCCCATTGGCCCCGGTCTGTGCGGCGAGGTCCTGTACGCCGCCGATCGTGTCGCGGATCTCGCCGAGCGCCTGCGCTCCGGTGTCGAGACGGTAGGAGAGCAGTTCGTTCGACAGGACGAACCCTTCCATCCGCTGGGTTTCGGAGCGCAGGGCCAGCGCCTCTGCCGAGCGGTTGCCAAGGGCGCGATAGACGTCGGCCTTGCGGCTCGTGCTCATCTCCTGCCCGGCCTCGCCGAGCTTGCGATCGAGTTCGCCGATCTGGCGGGTTCTGGCGATGGTGCTTTGCAGGCTGCCGAGGCTGCGGGTCATCGAAATCATCATCGCTCTCCTTACCTGACCGCCGCGAGCAGCGTGTCCATCATCTCGCCCAGAGTCTTCATGACGGTGGCGTTGGCGGCATAGCTCTGCTCGATGAGCATGAGCTGCTGCAACTCCTCGTCGATGTTGACGCCCTGCACCGAGGCGCGGGCCGCCTCGACCGCATCGCGCCCGGCCGAGAGCGATTCGGCGTCATCGCGCGCGGTGTTGCGCATCTGCTGGTGGTCGGCGATCAGCCCGGCGGTGAATTCGGCCAGGCTGCGCTCCTCTCCCAGACCCGCCGCCGCGTCGAAATCCGTGCGCGCGCCGAGCATCGTGACATAGCCATTCACGCGACGCCCGTCGGAGGCCGGCCCCTCGGCCACGGCCCCCACGCCGTCGCGCAGCCGCCATGCCCCGCCGCCTGCGTCGGAGCGCACGGCGTCGTTGACGGCGATCCGTGTGGCCAGCCCTTCGAGACCCGCCGCCGAATAGGCCGCCCCTTGATCGGTGAACAGGCCCGCCTGCCCGGCGGCGAGGCTGTCATCGGCCGCTTCGAAGCCCTGAACGAGGCTGCGCGTCATCTCGTCGAGTTGCAGCTGCATGCGCGGCACATCGCCCGTCAGCAGGCTCAGCCGTCCGGCGAGCCGCCCCTCTTCGGAGCCGCGCGCTCCGGCGACGCCGGGGGTCACGTCGACACCGCCGAGGGTCAGGCGATCTGTCTGCCCGTCGAAGACCAGCTCGTGCGCGGCGTTGTTCTCGACCAGCGGCGCGCCGCCGGTGGTGAAGATCGAAATCCGGCCCGAAGCGTCGTAGCTGGTGCGCACGTCGAGCACCTCGCTCAGCCCGTCGAGCTTGGCCGAAAGGCTGTCCTGTAGCGAGGCGCGGCGCTCGGTGAGACCGTATTCGGCGCTGATCTTGCGGTTGACCTCGACGATCTCGGCCAGCTGGGCGTTGATCTGGCTCACGTCGTCGCGCACGCCTGCGCGGGCGTTGGTCTCGACCCGCTCTAGGCTGTCTGCAGCGTCGCGCAGGGTCGAGGCCATCGCGATCGCCGCGCGCACGGCGTTTTCCTGCAGCGCGGGCTGCGCCGGATCGGAGGCCACGGCGTCGAGCGCGCTTTGCAGTGTGCCGAGGCGGCCGTGCAACCCGGTCGAGGAATCGATGTCGCCCAAGGTGCTGGCATGGCTTTCGAGCGCGGCGGCGACGACCTCGCGGCCCGCCACGCGCGAGATTTCCAGACGGTGCGCCTGTTCGAGGCGGTCGTCGACGGCCCGGGCATAGCCCGTGACCGCGACGCCGCCGCCGGGCAGGGTCGTCATCGGCGCGCCGCGCCGCGAATAGCCCGGGTTCGACGCGTTGGCGATGTTGCTCGAAGTCGTTTCCGACCAGCGTTCGGCAGCGGCGAGGCCGCTGCGGCTGGCGGAGAAGGCGGCGGTAATGCTCATTCTGCACTCCTATGAAGTGAGGCGCGGCGCATTCTGCTGCCGCCTGCCCGGCTCAGCGTTTGAGGTTGGTGGTTTCCTGCAGCATCTCGTCGACGGTGGTGACGATCTTGGCGTTCGA
>NZ_BATB01000095.1 GCF_000466965.1 Limimaricola cinnabarinus LL-001 | reverse complement strand
TCAAGATGGTGCGCCAGATCGCGCACAAGCATCACGGCGGCAAGAAGCACAAGATCCTGTACCGCGAGCGCGACTATCACGGCGCGACCATCGCCACGATGTCGGCCGGTGGCCAGCCCGAGCGCAACGCGCAATACGGCCCCTATACGCCGGGCTTCGTGCAGGTGCCGCATTGCCTCGAATACCGCGCGCAGTGGGATGTCGAGGAATACGGCCTGCGCGCCGCCGATGCGATCGAAGAGGTGATCCTGCGCGAGGGGCCCGATACCATCGGCGCGCTGTGCCTCGAAACCGTGACCGCGGGCGGCGGCGTCATCACCCCGCCGCGCGGTTACTGGGAACGGGTGCAGGAGATCTGCCGCAAGCACGAGATCCTTCTGCATCTCGACGAGGTGGTCTGCGGCGTGGGCCGTACCGGCGAATGGTTCGGCTACCAGCATTACGGCATCGAGCCGGATCTCGTGACCATGGCCAAGGCGTGGCCTCGGGCTACGCCGCGATCGCCTGCCTCGTCACCACCGAGGCGGTGTTCGAGCAGTTCAAGGACGACAGCGACCCGATGAGCCTGTTTCGGGACATCTCGACCTTCGGCGGCTGCACCGCGGGCCCTGCGGCGGCGCTCGAGAACATGCGGATCATCGAGGAGGAGGGGCTCTTGGCCAATACCCGGGCGATGGGCGCGCGGCTGATGGACAACCTTTGCGCCCTGCAGGACCGGCACGCCGTGATCGGCGATGTGCGGGGCCTCGGCCTTTTCTGCGGGGCCGAACTGGTGGCCGACCGCGCCACCCGCGCCCCGGCGGATGAGCGGCTGGTGCAGGCCGTCGTCACGGATTGCATGGCACAGGGGGTGATCATCGGCGCGACCACGCGTTCGCTGCCCGGTTACAACAACACGCTGTGCCTCGCGCCCGCGCTGATCGCCACCCCGGGCGCATCGACGTCATCACCGAGCCATCGACGGCGCGCTGCGCCGCGTGGCGGGCTGAGCCGCGCTTCCGGCGCGGGGCGGCGGATGCTACCGGGGACGTGCGGGCGCGGTCGCCCTGCCCGTCCCTGCCCGTAGGAAGGCCCCCTAGGATGCCGATCCCGCCCGAGATTTTCCTGCTGCCGCCGGGCAGCGACGCGACGCTGCAGCAGCAGATCCAGCAGATCGTGGCCGAGGCGATCGTCTCGGGGCGCTGCGCGGCGGGCGAGAAGGTGCCCTCCTCGCGCCGGTTGGCTGCGCATCTGGCGTCTCGCGGATCACCATCACGGTCGCCTACAACGAGCTGGTCGCCAACGAATATCTCGTTGCGCGCGATCGATCGGGCTATTTCGTTGCCGACACCGCGCCGCGCCGGCCGCGCTTCGACGACCCGGTGCGGCATGCGCGTCCCGGTGTCGCCTGGGCCGACCGGCTCACCCGCCCGGTCCGCCAGCGCGACGACATCCTGCGCCCGCCGAACTGGATGGATTACCGCTTTCCCTTCATCTACGGCCAATCCGACCCGGAGCTGTTCGACCATGCCAACTGGCGCGCCTGCGCGCTGCGCGCGGTCGGGCGGCGCGACTTCGATACGCTGGCGCAGGACCGCTACCAGAGCGACGACCCGATGCTGGTCGAGTTCATCCTGCGCCACATCCTGCCCCGCCGCGGCATCCACGCCCAGCCCGACCAGATCCTGATCACCATGGGCGGGCAGAATGCGCTTTGGATGATCGCGCAGCTGCTGCTCTCCGACGGAGAGGTCGCGATCGTCGAGAACCCCTGCTTTCCGGGGCTGCGGCGGATCTTCGACCAGATGGGTCATGTCGGGCGGTCGGTGGACGTGGATGCGGGTGGGCTGCCACCGGAGCGGATTCCCGAAGATGCCCAGCTCGTCTTCACCACGCCGAGCCACCACGCCCCCACCAACGTCACCATGCCGATCGATCGCCGGATCGAGATGCTCGAACGCGCCGCGCGCGACGATTTCCTGATCGTCGAGGATGATTACGAGTTCGAGATGTCGTTCCTCGCCCCGCCCTCCCCGGCGCTCAAGTCGCTCGATCAGGACGGGCGGGTGATCTATGTCGGCTCGTTCTCCAAATCGATTTTTCCGGGGCTGCGGCTCGGCTATGTGGTCGGCGACCGGCTCATGATCGAGGAGATGCGCAAGCTGCGCTCGGTGGTGCTGCGCCACCCGCCCAGCCACATCCAGCGCAGCACGGCCTATTTCCTGTCTCTAGGCCATTACGACGCGCAGGTCGCCCGGCTGGCGCGCCATTACGGCCAGCGCCGCGCGATCATGGAGAGCTGCATCAGGGTGCATGGGCTGACCCCCGTAGGCGGCGAGAGCCATGGCGGCTCATCGTTCTGGATGCGTGCGCCCGAAGGCGTGGACACGACCCGGCTCGCGCTCGATCTGCGCGCGGATTCGGTGCTGATCGAACCGGGTGCCGCCTTCTTCGCGCATCGCGCGCCGGACCGGTCGCATTACCGTATCGCCTATTCCTCGATCCCCGCGAACCGGATTCAGGACGGGATGGCGCGATTGGCGCGGGCCATGGAGCGCGCCGTCGGCGGGCAAGGCGGCAGCGCGATGCCCAACGATTGATCATCGCAGGGTCCCAGCCGGCCCCGTGAAATTTTACCGAAGAATTTCATTTACAGAGCCGTGAAAATCGCGGACATTTTTTCATGACTGCCTTGAAAAGCCGGTGCCGCCGCGATGCACGATCCTGATACCCTTGGCCATGACATCCGCGCCTTGCGTGGCGCGCGCGGCATGACGCTGGCCGGACTGGCCGAGCGGCTCGGTCGCTCCGTCGGCTGGTTGAGCCAGGTCGAACGCGGCCTCTCCACCCCGACCGTCGAAGATCTGCACGCCATGGGCGAGATCCTCGGCGCGCCGGTGTCGATGTTCTTCGGCAGCCCTCGCGGCCCTGCCGAGGAGCGCGGCCTCCTGGTGCGCGCCGCCCATCGCCGCGAGATCGGCGAGCGTGACAGCGGGCTGGTCGAGGCGCTGATCTCACCCGATCTGACCGATGATTTCGAGGTCGTCCATTCGACCTTTCAGCCCGGCGCCGCCCTCGACCGGCCCCGCTTCCGCGCCACCACCACCGAGGTGGTCTACCTGCTCTCGGGCCGGCTCGACGTCTGGATCGAGGATCGCGGCTTCACGGTCGAGGCGGGCGACAGCTTTCGCATCAAGGCGCGCCCTACCGCTGGGCCAACCCCTACGAGACCCCGGCCGAGGCGCTGTGGGTCATTTCGCCCCCCGTTTATTGAGGTCCGGCATGTCCCTTCCCTCTACGGCCCGCGTGGTCATCATCGGCGGCGGCGTGGTCGGCGTCTCGGCGCTCTACCACCTTGCCCGCGCCGGCTGGACTGACTGCGTGTTGCTCGAAAAGAACGAGCTGACCGCCGGATCGACCTGGCACGCGGCGGGCAACTGTCCGAACTTTGCCGCGAGCTACGGCGTGATGAACATGCAGCGCCACGGCCTCGCGCTCTATCGCGGGCTGGCGCGGGAGGTCGATTACCCGATCAACTACCACGTCACCGGCGCGGTGCGGCTCGCTCACACTCACGCGCGGATGATGGAGTTCGAGCGCGTGCGCGGCATGGCGGCACATATGGGGCTGGAGATGGAGATCTGCACCCCCGAGGAGCTGCAGGCGCACATGCCGTTCATGGAGACCCTCGATCTCGAGGGTGGGCTGTGGGATCCGCTCGATGGCGACATCGACCCCAGTCAGGTCACGCAGGCGCTGGCTCGCGGCGCGCGCGCCGCAGGCGGCACCATCGCACGTTTCACCCCCGCCACCGGCGTCAGCCGCCGGGGCGGCGAATGGATCGTCCACACCGAAAAGGGCGACATCCGCTGCGACTACGTCGTCAATGCGGCGGGCTACTACGCCGCCCGCATCGGGGAGTGGTTCGTGCCGCATGGCGGCCGCCCGGTGCCGCTGGCGGTGATGAGCCATCAGTATTTCCTCACCGAGGCGATCCCGGAGGTGCGGGCCTGGACCGAGGCGCATGGCCGCAAGCTGCCGATGCTGCGCGATGTCGACAGCTCCTACTACCTGCGGCAGGACACCTATTCGCTCAATCTCGGCCCCTATGAGCGCGACTGCCGGCTCGGCTGGGCCTCGGGCGAGGAGATGCCCGAGGATTTCAGCTTCCAGCTCTATCCCGACGATCTCGACCGGCTGGAATGGTATATCGAGGACGCCATGGCCCGCGTGCCGCTTCTTGGCAGTCAGGGCGTGCAGCGCAACATCAACGGCCCCATCCCCTATGCCCCCGACGGGCTGCCGATGATCGGCCCGATGCCGGGTGTGCCCAACGCCTTTGAGGCGCACAGCTTCACTTTCGGCATCGCGCAGGGCGGCGGCGCGGGCAAGGTCATCTCGGAATGGATCATGCATGGCCATACCGAGTGGGACATGTGGTCATGCGATCCGCGCCGCTTTACCGATCACGCCGATGCTGCCTTTGCCACCGCGAAGGCGATGGAGACCTACGGCCACGAGTACGCGATGCATTTCCCGCGCCACGAATGGCCCGCGGGCCGCGACCGCAAGCTGTCGCCCAATCACGACCGGCTTGGCGCCGACGGCGCGCAGATGGGTGCCTATAACGGTTGGGAGCGGGCCAACTGGTTCGCTCGGCCCGGCGACGATACCTCCGAGGCCGCGACGCTGACATGGGACCGCGCGGGGCCCTGGCAGGCGCGGGTGCGCGAGGAGGCGATCGCGGTGCGCGACGGCGCGGGCGTGATCGACCTCGCGGGCTTTTCGCGCTTTGCCGTCTCGGGGCCCGGCGCGGCCAAGGCGCTGCGCGGCCTGATCGCGGGCGCGCTTCCCAAACCGGGGCGGATGAACCTCGTCTATATCGCCGATGCGCGCGGCCACGTGCTGACCGAGATGTCCTGCATCCGCCATGGCGAGGATGACTTCACCTTGATGACCGCCGCCGTGGCGCAGTGGCATGATGGCGAGATCCTGCGCGCCGCGATGCCCGAGGGTGTCACGGTCAGGGACATGACACGCGACGTGGTCGCGATGCTGGTGACCGGTCCGAAATCGCGCGAGGTGCTGGCCGGGCTGACCGAGGCCGACCTATCGCTCGGTTGGCTGACCCACCAGAAGGCCCGCGTCGCGGGGCGGCCTGCCCTGCTGGTGCGGGTCTCCTTCGCGGGCGAGCTGGGTTGGGAGGTGCATTGCGCCCCCGGTGACGCCTCTGCCGTCTATGACGCGATCCGCGCGGTGGGCGCCGTGCCCTTCGGCATGTATGCGCTGAACTCGCTGCGCATCGAGAAGGGCTACCTGACCTGGAAGGGCGACCTTTCCTCGGATTACGACCTGTTCGAGACCGGCCTCGACCGCTTCGTGCGGCTCGACAAGCCGCAGGATTTTCCCGGCAAAGCCGCGCTGATCCGCAGCCCCGCGCCCCCCCTGCCCGGCGACTGGTAGCGCTCAAGGTCGAGACCGGCGCGCAGGACGCCCCCTACATGGCGGCCGTGTTCCATCATGGCACCCGCGTGGGCGAGGTCCTGTCCTCGGCCTATGGCCACCGCGTCGAGGCCGCGATCGCGCTGGCGATGCTCGATGACGCGACCCCTGCGGGCGCGACCGTCGAGGTCGAGGTCTATGGCCGGCGCCTCACCGCAACCGTGCAGCCCGGCACCTGCCTGTGGGATGCGGACAATGCCCGTATCCGCGCCTGACCCGAAAGGACCCCGACCATGGCACTTCCCCCTGAACAGGCCCGCGTCGTCATCGTCGGCGGCGGCGTCATCGGCTGCTCGGTGGCCTACCACCTGACGCAGCTCGGCTGGCGCGACGTGGTGCTTCTCGAGCGCAAGCAGCTCACCTCCGGCACCACGTGGCACGCCGCCGGCCTCATCGCCCAGCTGCGCGCCACCAAGAACATGACCCGGCTCGCGAAATACAGCCAGGAGCTCTACGGACGGCTCGAAGCGGAGACCGGCGTTGCGACCGGGTTTCGGCGCAACGGCTCAATCACCGTGGCATTGTCGGAGGCCCGCCGCGAGGAGATCCTGCGGCAGGCCTCGATGGCGCGCGCTTCGGCGTCGAGGTCGAGGAGATCGGCCCCGCCGAGCTCAAGACCCGCTACCCGCATGTCAATGTCGAGGACGTCAAGGCGGCGGTTTATCTCGACAAGGACGGCCAAGGCGATCCGGCCAACATCGCGCTGGCGCTGGCCAAGGGCGCGAAGATGCGCGGCGCGAAGATCGTCGAGCGCACCAAGGTGACGGGGTTCGAGAAGAAGGGAAGGCGGATCACCGGCGTGTCATGGACGAACGAGACGGGCGAGAGCGGCCGCATCGCCTGCGACATGGTGGTCAACTGTGCCGGCATGTGGGGCCACGAGGTCGGCCGCCAGATGGGCGTCAACGTGCCGCTCCATGCCTGCGAGCATTTCTACATCGTCACCGACACGGTGCCGGGGCTGACGCAGCTGCCGGTGCTGCGCGTGCCCGAGGAATGTGCCTATTACAAGGAGGACGCGGGCAAGATCCTGCTCGGCGCCTTCGAGCCGGTGGCCAAGCCATGGGGCATGAACGGCATCCCCGACAGCTTCGAGTTCGACCAGCTGCCAGAGGATTTCGACCATTTCGAGCCGATCCTCGAGAGGGCGGTGAACCGGATGCCGCTTCTGGCCGAGACGGGCATCCACACCTTCTTCAACGGGCCCGAAAGCTTCACCCCCGACGACGCCTACCATCTGGGGCTGGCGCCGGGGATGGACAATGTCTGGGTCGCCGCAGGCTTCAACTCGATCGGCATCCAGTCGGCGGGCGGCGCGGGCTCGGCGTTGGCCGCATGGATGGACACGGGCGAAAAGCCCTTCGATCTGGGCGATGTGGACATCGCGCGGATGCAGCCCTTTCAGGGCAACCGGCACTACCTGTTCGAGCGGTCGCGCGAAACGCTCGGCCTGCTCTATGCCGATCACTTCCCCTACCGCCAGAAGGCCACCGCCCGGGGCATCCGCCGCTCGCCGCTGCACGAGCAGCTCCTGCGCGAGGGCGCCGTGATGGGTGAGCTGTCGGGCTGGGAGCGCGCCAACTGGTTCGCCGACCCCGGCCAACCGGCGGAATACGAATATTCCTGGACGCGGCAGAACTGGTTCGACAACGCCGCGCGCGAACACCGCGCGATCCGCGAGAATGTCGGCCTCTACGACATGTCCTCCTTCGGCAAGATCCGCGTCGAGGGGCCGGATGCGGAGGCGTTCCTGAACCATGTCTCGGCCTCCGACCTGTCGGTTCCGGTGGGCAAGATCGTCTACAGCCAGTTCCTCAACGCCTCGGGCGGGATCGAGGCGGACGTGACCGTCACCCGCCTGTCGGAGACGGCCTATCTCGTCGTCACCCCCGCCGCGACGCGGCTGGCCGATCAGGAATGGCTGCGCCGCCACATGGGCGCGTTCCGCGTCGCGCTGTTCGACGCGACCGCCGCCGAGGCGGTGATCTGCGTCATGGGACCACGCTCGCGCGACCTGCTACGGCGCGTTTCGCCGAGTGATTTCTCGAATGCCACCAATCCCTTCGGCACCTGTAGGGAGATCGAGATCGGCATGGCGCTGGCCCGCGCGCACCGCGTCACCTATGTGGGCGAGCTGGGCTGGGAAATCTACGTCTCCGCCGAGATGGCCGCCCATGTCTTCGAGGTGCTGCGCGAGGCGGGCCGCGAGATGGAGGCGCGGCTGTGCGGGCTGCACATGATGGACAGCTGCCGGATCGAGAAGGGCTTTCGCCATTTCGGGCACGACATCTCCTCAGAGGATCACATCCTCGAGGCGGGTCTGGGCTTTGCCATCAAGAAGACCGGCACCGATTACATCGGCCGCGACGCGGTGGCACGCCGCCGCGAGGAGGGGCTGCGCCACAGACTGGTGCAGTTCATGCTGACCGATCCCGAGCCGCTGCTCTACCACGCCGAGCCAATCCTGCGCGACGGCGGATCGTGGGCTATCTCTCCTCGGGCGCCTATGGCCACCATCTCGGTGCTGCCATGGGCATGGGCTACGTCCCCTGCGAGGGCCAGTCGGCGCAGGAGGTGCTCGACAGCACCTACGAGATCGAAGTGGCCGGGCGGCGCGTCGGCGCGAAAGCCTCGCTCAAGCCCTTCTATGATCCGAAATCCGAAAGGGTCAAAGCCTGACCCCTCCCCCTCCTTGCGCGAAAGGTTTGCCAGATGAAGATTCTCGTCCCCGTGAAGCGGGTGATCGACTACAACGTGAAGGTCCGGGTGAAGTCTGACGGGTCGGGTGTCGATCTGGCGAACGTGAAGATGTCGATGAACCCGTTCGACGAGATCGCGGTCGAGGAGGCGATCCGTCTCAAGGAGGCGGGCACGGCGTCGGAGATCGTCGCGGTGTCGATCGGCGTCAAGCAGGCGCAGGAGACGCTGCGCACGGCGCTGGCGATGGGCGCGGACCGCGCGATCCTCGTCGTGGCGGCCGACGATCCGGCGCAGGACATCGAGCCGCTGGCGGTGGCCCAGATCCTGTCGAAGATCGTCGAAGCGGAAGAGCCCGGCCTCGTGCTCTGCGGCAAGCAGGCGATCGACAACGACATGAACGCCACCGGGCAGATGCTCTCGGCGCTCTTGGGCTGGTCGCAGGCGACCTTTGCGTCGGAGGTGAAAATCGACGGCGAGAGCGCGCAGGTGACGCGCGAGGTCGACGGCGGCTTGCAGACGATCTCGGTCAAGCTGCCGGCGATCGTCTCCGTGGATCTGCGGCTGAACGAGCCGCGCTACGCGTCGCTCCCGAACATCATGAAAGCCAAGAAGAAGCCCTTGGACGAGAGGACGCCCGCCGATTACGGCGTCGACGTCTCGCCCCGGCTCGAGGTGGTCAGGACCGCCGAGCCGCCGGAGCGCAAGGCGGGCATGATGGTCGGCTCGGTCGATGATCTGGTCGAGAAACTCAAAGATCTGGGGGTGGTGTGATGGGCGTGTTGCTTCTGGCCGAGGTCACCGATGGCGAGCTGAACCACGACGCCACCGCGCGCGCCGTCGCCGCCGTGGCGCCGTTGGGCGACGTGACGCTGCTTTGCGTCGGCGCCAAGGCCAAGGACGCCGCCCAAGCGGCGGCGAAGATCGAGGGCGTGGCCCGCGTGCTCTGCGCCGAGGACGCGCTCTATTCGCACCGCCTCGCCGAGCCGGTCGCC
>NZ_BATB01000096.1 GCF_000466965.1 Limimaricola cinnabarinus LL-001 | reverse complement strand
CCCTTGGCAGGGCCGAGATCGAAGCCGTCCGCTGAGGAAAGGCGGGAAAGGGGGCAGTCATGCCCGAGGTTGCTTTGTGCAACATCGCCGTTGATACCAATCAGCAATTGGACGGTACACGCCATTTTCATCGTTTTTCAGTGAGGTTTTGTGGTGTACTTTCGTTTGGGGTTTAGGACGTCGGCGAACACGGCCCCTTTTCTAAGGACATGCTTCCATGCTCGATCGAATCGAGCACATTTAGAGAACGGAGAAGTGAAACTGGATTCTATGTCAGGATTGCTGCCGCAGAAGTACTACCCAAAAACCAAGTCGACGCAGCCATAAATCCACGAAAATGCACACAAGTCTAGCGCATTGGCCCAGCATAGTGCAGAGTAAGCCCTAAAAGCAGATTTTTTATTATTCTCATCACAAACCACAGCGATGGACTCAACTAAACAATATTTAATGGGAGAAAGACCGATGTCCGAAGATGTTTCCGGCACTTGGGTATATCGTAGCCTGTTGAACGATCCCGACCCAAGCACCGTGTTTAATGACCTTGCTTTTGGCCTCGGTCAGCTAAATTTGGCTCTCGAAGGGGATATCCTGACCGGTACGTTGGGAGGTTCCGGCTGGTCCCTTGCGCTGACTGGCGCAGTCAAATCAGGCGATCCAACTCACTTGCGTTTTCAGGGCCGGGGTGAGATCGGCGGCGAAACATGGGTCTATGATTATCTATGTTACAGCGTCCCAGATTGGTCCCATGGTATCGAACAGCGTGACGCACTGGTGGGCTCTGTTATCCGTACAGAACCTCACTCGAACGGACAGGCAGAGGCGGGTTTCAGTGCCAGCTTCTACGCCGTCCGAGCCTGACCCCATAGGAGGTACCGTCGATGACCCTGCCCACCCCTCCGATCACCCGACGCGCCACGTTGGGCCTTTTAGGTGCCAGCGCCCTGGTCCCAGCCCTGCCTCGACCCGCAGAGGCTCAGCAAAAACCGATGCGAATGGACTTGGCCGCGTTCTTACAGGACGACAACCGGGTCAACAGCCTACTAGCTGCGTTTGACGTGATTAGGTCGAGGCCACCCTCGCACCCCGGGAGCTGGTTTTTCCAAGCTGCCGTTCATGGCGTCACGTCCGAGGCAGTTGCAACAGCGGAACTCGAAGATCCCGAAGTCGCCAATGTCGACCAGGCACGGTTTTGGAACCAATGCCCGCACTTCGGTCAGAACTCCGCGAACTTCCTGCCTTGGCACCGCGCCTATCTAATGTACTTCGAACGCATCCTGCGCGAGGCCGCGGGCGACCCGACGCTGGCCATTCCCTATTGGGATTACCATGATCCGGCCCAGCGAACATTCCCTGGAATTTTCGCCCCCGAGAGCTTTGGCCAAGCGCCCAATGAGATTCCAAATCCACTTTTTCACCCCAGCCGCGATCTTGGCTTTGCCTTTGGCGTGTTCCAGCTTACTGAACCCGCGGTGGACATCTCGCAGCCTATGAACACTGCCGAATTCTTCAGTTTGGTTGGAAACGAGGGCTTTGCCGGTGGCATCGCCGATGATGCCGGCGGCACGCAGGGGCTCCTTGAAGCAGGCGTGCACAATCTGCTTCACTTTGCCGTTGGCGGTGTTGTGGGCGACGCCACCGGCGCTATGGGCTCCGTCCCGACCGCGGCCTTCGACCCAATATTCTGGGTGCATCACGCCACCATTGACAGACTTTGGACCGAATGGATGTGCGGCGCAGGCCGCAACTGGGGAGCGCTGCCAGATTTCGACTGGTTTGACGCCACACCTTGGGAGTTCCATGACGAAACTGGCGCGGTGCAGACGCCGTCACGACGGTCGATGATGGATCATCGCGATCTCGGCTACGTCTACGACACAGACAATCCAGCTTGCATGCCGCTGGTGCTGCCGGATGAGCCCATCCTCGTAGCGTCAGCGAATAGGCCGTCCGAGATACTGGCCCGCGGCGGCACGAACACCCGGATCGCCGCTGACCCGCTCGCGGTGACGCTTGACGTGGCGGACAAGAGCGAAACTGACACGGTGCTGGTCGAGATATCAGGTATCCGCATCGATGCGCCGCTGAGCATGGGCTACGACGTCTACTTGCTGGACAATCCCGAGGTAACAGCCGACCGATCCTCCCCCAGTTATCTCGGCACTTTGGCGCTTTTCGGTCTGAACCACCACGCTGTAGGCTCCGAGCACTCCGGGTCCACCCAGACATTCGACGCGACGGCCGCGATGGCCGCACTCGACGACCCTGGTAGAGCGGTGGTGGTGATCCGACCCTTCGATCTTCTTACTCCTACCGCCGTCGCTGCCCGCACGGGCCTCGCCACTGATTTCGTCGCTGAACGGGCCGCCAATCCAGGCGCACTGTCCATCGAAGGCGTGGCCATACTTAGGCTCCAAACTCATTGAGTTAGAGCCAGAACAAGACGGTTGCTGCCAGCGCAACGGCGGACAGGAAGACCTTCGGGCATCGGTCGTAGCGGGTCGCGACGTGCCGCCAGTCCTTCAAGCGCCCCAAACATGATCTCGATCCGGTTGCGGCGCTTGTAGCAACGCTTGTCATACTTCACCGGTTTGCTCCGCTGTTTCCGGCCCGGGATGCAAGCGCGTATCCCCCTGTCTTTCAATGCTTTCCGGAACCAGTCGGCATCGTAGCCACGATCCCCGAGCAGCCAGTCGACATCCGGTAAGCTGCTGCAAAGCGCCCGCGTACCGATGTAGTCGCTGACCTGTCCTGCCGTGACGAGCAGGTTGAGAGGACGTCCCTGGCTGTCGCAGATGGCGTGCAATTTCGTGTTCATGCCACCCTTGGTGCGCCCGATCAGGCGGCCACGCCCCCCTTTTTGACGCCAAGACTGGACGCCGTGCGGTGGGCTTTGAGGTAAGTGGCGTCGATCATCGCGGTCTTCTTCTCGCCGGGCTTGGCAGCTAGGCCCGGGGGCCCGGGTTACGTCCGTCGTGTGTGGATGCCCCATCCGGGTCAAGGCGCGATTTGGCGATGTCGGCCGCCCGATAGCAAACCTTTCTCGCTGCTAGCATGGCAAATAGATTGCAGCGGCTGAAGTTAAAAACGCATTTTGCTGTTTCGGCCTGTCGTGATACCCTGCCACCATGTCGTGTATTTAGGGCTTGACACGCCCATGGTTCAACTTGGTTCTGATTTCTTCAGTCATTCTTCCGCGCTGATCATCAGCCGCGCATGAATTTGGAGTTCGAGAAAATGGATTTCGCTGCCCGACGTCCTCTACGGATATTTCACACCTTTCCAGGAGCAAATACGCCGCGCAGCGATTCCTCTGCCAAACAGCCATTAAAACCTGCTGACGGCCATAGCGCGCCGCGGGGTGCAGACCTGCCGGGACGCGCTACATGGCAGAGCTAGTTTCACTCCTTTTAGGCGGTTCCAATGTGGGGTTTCAAGAAAGCGCGACGCAAGTCGCTCTGCGTGCCGCTCCGGGCCGGTCACGGAGCTTGGAGTCCACGCTCCAAACCCTGAGCTACCGGCGGTCGACTGAACGGCGCGGACGGCTGGGCCGTTTTGAGATTATCGACATGCGAATACCCGAAGCCGAAGTTGCCGCCGAAACTTCCATGCTGAGCCGGTCTCGCGATGTTCAGGAGCATGCGCCAGTTTATCATACGTCGGACGATGACGTGCCTTTTGTGCCGGAAGGAACATTGCTCTTGTCGTTCAATTCGGGTGCCGATGCCGGGCTGATTGACGACCTGATTACCAGATATGACCTGGAGTTGGTCTCGGTATCCAACGGATTTTATACCGTGCGGACATATACCCGTGATGGCGTCAAACTCGCGGCGGAGCTCCAAGAGGACCCTGCAGTCGCACTAGCCGAGCCGGATCTGATCACACCTCGCAACTTGCTGAATTTCCTGCCAGATGATCTCATGCTCGCCCGCCAATGGCATCTTGAGAACCGCGGCGAGATCGACGGAAATACCGCCGGTCTCAAGGCCAAGGCCGATGCGCGAGTAGTTGACGCCTGGCGCAAGCTGGGCAACCTCGGTTCAGCCGAGGCCGTGATTGCAGTGATCGACGACGGCTTTGACCTTGCGCATCCGGATCTTGCCGAAAAGGCGGTGCATCCGCATGACTTCATCCGCGGCGATGACAACGTGGCGCCCGAACCGGACCTTTTTGCGCCAATAGCCGGCGATTGGCACGGCACCGCCTGCGCTGGCGTCGCCGCCGGTAAGCCCGGCGGCGGACAGATCGTGGGCGCGGCCCCAAACGCGGCGATCATGCCCCTGCGAATGACAGATCACTTGTCAACGCTGAATGTTGCTAAATGGTTTGACTATGCCAGCGACAACGGTGCTTGGGTGGTGAGTTGCAGCTGGAACGCCGAGGCCAAGGTATTCCCCTTGCCGACACGCATCGCGCAGGCGATCCATCGCTGCGCTACCGAAGGGCGCGGCGGCAAGGGGGCGGTCGTGGTCTTTGCGGCAGGAAACTCCGGCAAGGACGTCAACGATCCACCGCGCACCCAGAACGGCTTTGCCATCCATCCGGATGTCCTTGCGGTGGCCGCATGCACCAGTCTCGACAGGCGGGCAAGCTACTCTGAAAAAGGGAGGGAAATCGCGGTCTGCGCGCCCTCCGCCGGGCGCGGTGGACTTGGGATTACGACGTCCGACGTCACCGGTACTTATATCGACAGTACAGGTACCGAAAGATCGCGCGGCTACAAGCCGGGTGACTATCACAACGATTTCGAAGGCACATCAAGCGCCTGCCCGCTGGTTGCCGGGATTTGCAGCCTCGTGCTCAGCGCCAATCCCCGCCTTACGGCGGCGGAGGTGCGCGACATCATCCGCACCAGCGCGCGCCGGATCGGATCAGATGCAGATTACGTGAACGGGCATTCGCCGGAATACGGTCACGGCTGCGTCGATGCCGAAGCCGCCGTGACCAGAGCGCTGGAGGTCGCGGCAAGCGAAGGCCTGCTGATTGCCGATTTAGGAAGCGGCCCCGGGACCGGATGAGGGGACAAATGAGAACAACGGAGATTTTTACCACCACCTGAAACCTAAGGGAGAATAACGGTGCATATTCCCAAAATGATCACTTTGTCTGCTGTCCTGATGCTGGGCCACGCGCCGATGGTAGTGGCGCAAGACGATTCCGGACCTGCCGCAAGCCCGCTGATCATAGGCGGCGCGCCGGTACCCGATATTTCCGAAACGCCCTGGCAGGTCGCGTTGGTCGGTGGCGGCGAGGACCGAAACCAGTTCTGTGGCGGCACTTTGGTGGCCGCAAACTGGGTGCTGACAGCGGCACATTGCGTGGATAGCCCGCTGTGGCAAAATAATCCCGAACGGCTCAGCATCGTTGCCGGCACGCTGACTTATGAGACTGGCGGGGAGTTACTCGGGGTGACCGCGATTCACGTGCATCCTGACTGGAACCCCACCACATTCGACAATGACGCGGCGTTGATACAACTGGCCAGCGATGCCACGATGGGCGAACCGGTCGAGATGCAGACAACGGATGAGCAATTGCCGGTCGGACCGCGCGTTCGGGTTACCGGATGGGGTGCCACGTCGATGGGCGGTCCGGGTTCCGACGATTTGCTGTTTGCCGAGGTGCCGGTGATAACGAACGAGGTTTGCAACGAACCCGCAAGCTACGATGGCGCGATCCTGCCGTCGATGTTCTGCGCCGGTGAGCGCGACGGCGGCGTCGATGCCTGTCAGGGTGACAGCGGTGGGCCGGTTGACGGCATCATCGGCAGTGAAGACCGTGTCGTCGGCATCGTAAGCTGGGGACAAGGCTGCGCGCTGCGTTTGAAATACGGCGTCTATACGCGAGTCTCGGAGATCTCCGACTGGGCCAACGAAACCATGTCCAAAACAGCCGAAAATAAGTAACAGCAATGCGCCCCGGTATTACTTGGCCGGGGCGACGGTTGTTTGAATGGAAGGAGCCGATAAGATGCCGAAGAAACTGCGCGTCAGCGCCGCGACTCTGCCCGAATTGCGCGATTTCCTCGCCAGGGCGGAGGTTGACATGGGGTGTCGACCGGTCGCAGTGAAACGCGATGATCGCTACGCCACAACGGTCATATCCGAAGATATAGAACTTGCCCGCCTGAGCACGCGACGTTCGGGCGGTGTGCAAATCGAAGTCCTCGAAGAAATGCCCTCGGCAGCGCGCCGACTGCGCATGGCGCCCCGCGGTAACCGCTTTCTTGGTGGCGCGGCGCCGCGCGGCCTTGGCAGGAAGGAGTAACCGATGAGCTATCTCAATTTCGAAGAGATCACGACCGGGATACAACTGCTTGCCACTGAATATGGCGATTTCTGCGATCTGGTCACCCTGCCCCATACCAGCGTGGAGACGCGGCAGGTTCATGCACTGGCACTGGGCGATACGCGTGGCCCGGACATGAAGACGGTGATCTACGTCGGTGGGGTGCATGCCCGCGAGTGGATTCCACCGGATGCCCTAGTCTACCTTGCCGCCGACCTGCTGGAAGCGCGCAAGGGCGGCACTGGGCTGACTTATGGCGAGGCGCGCATCACGGCCGATGAGATCAGCCAAATCTTCGCCAACATGCAACTGCTGATCCTGCCTTGCGCTAACCCCGATGGCCGTGTCTACAGTCAGGAAGTCGACCCGGACTGGCGCAAGAACCGTGTTCCCAACCCGATGCCGGACGGAGGCATGTGTCACGGCGTTGACCTGAACCGGAATTTTGACGTGGCTTGGGATTTTCGCCGCACTTTCGCACCCAACGCGGTCAGCGCCTCCGACGACCCATGTCATAAATACATCTATGTTGGCCCCGAGGCAGCCTCGGAGCCCGAAACACGCAATATCGTCTGGCTGCTAGATCACTACACTGGCGCGAGATGGTACTTGGATATTCACAGCGCGGTGCCGGCGGTCTTTCACAATTGGGGGCTGGACGATATCCAGACAGACACCCCCGAGATGAATTTCCTCAACCCAGCCCACGACGGTCAACGCGGCATCGCAGGCGATACGGCGTATC
The DNA here is from genome assembly GCF_000466965.1 of Limimaricola cinnabarinus LL-001. Taxonomy (GTDB): domain Bacteria; phylum Pseudomonadota; class Alphaproteobacteria; order Rhodobacterales; family Rhodobacteraceae; genus Limimaricola; species Limimaricola cinnabarinus. Next base: position 1,995 of record NZ_BATB01000096.1, on the reverse strand, counting down.
GTGAGTTCATCGAGGAGGCCGATGCAGCCGAACTTTTGCGCCTGTCCCAGCTTATGGCCAAGGAGATTCACAAAGTCCGCGGTGACGACTACGAGGTTTCGGCCGCCTTTTCGCTCTATGCAACTTCGGGCGCGAGCGACGATTACGCCTACAGCCGTCACCATGCCAATCAGGACAAACCCAAAGTGCTGGGCTTTACCATGGAATGCGGCCACGATTTTCAGCCGGAATTCAATGAAGCGGAGAATGTGATGCGCGAGGTCTCTGCGGCGCTGGTCAAGTTCGCCGCCGATGTGAGCACTACCGCAATTGCCTGACGTGCACTCCCTGCCCAATAACAGGCCTAGTTGGGGCGGTTCCGGAAATGAGCAATAAAACTTTCGAGGGAACTGCTGCATTGCCGACCGCCAAGCTGGGATGGTAGCAAGGACCGGTGGCAAGTCAGAGGCCATGGGATGGTCCCCGATCAAGATCGCGTTCGTTCTCGATTTCATGATCCCGTTCCTTCTCAGGTTCGTCCTCCAGCTCCAGCCTCTCGCGCTGCTTGTTCAGTACCGCGTCGAGCTTCTCGCGGATCGACGGCTTCTCGCTATCCTCGGCGCCCGCGTCCCGCTCAGCCCCTCGATCGTTGTCTAACGTCTCCCGCAGCCGCTCCTGCGCCCGGCTCCTGTCGGCCTGCTCCATACCTGCCTCCGCGCTGTCCCGCCCGACGATCCGCGCCAGACGCTCCCGCACATCCTCCGACCCGCGCCCTGCCGTCCGGTTCTTCGTCGTCGCCGTCCTGAGCGCCGCGAGGCCGGCCGACACACGCCTCTGTCCCTCCTCGCGGGCCTCGCCATAGATCTCCCGCGCCCGGTCCAGCCGCTCGCGCATCTCGCGGACCATGGCGCGCGCCTGCCGGGCACCGTGGACGGTACTGCCGCGCTCGGTAACGGGTTCGTAGTCACGCCCCTCTGCTGCGGCCTCCCGCATGGCGCGCCGCTCCATGGCGTTGGCTGCCGGTCCCAGCTTCACCTCCGGCGCGCGGTCCAACTCCTCGGCCGAAGCGAGGTCCCCGCGTTCCAAGGCGCTCTCACGCTGCGCGTCGAGCGAGCGGTGATCGACACGCTCGGCCTCGCCCGCACGCTCCAGCGCCCGGTTCTGCAGCTCCGCCCACACGCCGCGCATTTCCTCGATCTCGACGCCGCCGGTCTTGGCAGCATCGAGCACGCGGGTCTTGTCGGTGAAGCCCTCCGCTTCCAGCCGCCGGGTCGAGGTCAGAAGATGCGCGTGATGGTTGCGCTGGTCGCCCTCGCGATGCGGCGCATGGATCGCGACATCCACCGCCACGCCGTAGCGTCCAACCAGCTGCTCGGCGAAGGCGCGGGTGATCTCCGCCCGTTCGTCGGCGCCGAGCTCGGACGGCAACGCCAGCTCCCACTCGCGAGCGGTGACGGAGTTCTTGCGGGTCTCGTGCGCCTCGGCGGCGTTCCACAGCGCCGCCCGATCCTGCGTCCAGGCCGGCGCGCCCTCGGGCGCCACGATGAAGCTGTCTTCGACACCCTGCTTGGCGGTGTAGTCATGCACCCGCCCCTCGCGCTGGCAGTCGATGCGCTCGCCGGCGCGGTAGGCTGCCGCCGCCGTGGCCGAGCGGCCGGCGCTGCGTTTGATCGTCTTGACCGAGAGGTGGTAGCTCGCCACGCGCCCTACCCTCCGACAGCCACGACGAGCAAGCGCAGCGCCCCCTGGCTGGCCTGCTGGCCAGCCGTCGTCCGGCCCCTGGACCGCGCTCTGTCACGCAGGGGCCGGGGGCCGGACGACAGCCCGCGCGGAGTGGTCTCGAAGAGGCCCGAGGCGCGGGCTTGCCCACGGGCGGTTTGCCAGCGGCAAACCCGGCGAGCCGCCTGCCCTGCGATGGGACCGACGGGCGCCCGCCGCCCGGTGCCGAAGCCCGTGGCAGGCCGGCCCGCGTAGCGAGCCATGGCCGATCCGCTGGCGTGGCGCGGGGCGGCGCGC
>NZ_BATB01000097.1 GCF_000466965.1 Limimaricola cinnabarinus LL-001 | reverse complement strand
TCCCACAGCCTTTCACCCAGGGCCATCCGCACTCGGACATAGGCTCCGTCGTCATGGAGCGCCTCGGTGCCTTTCGGGGTTCGGCGGGTTGCGTTGTATCCGAGGGAGATCATCGCGCCGTCGCCGATGGCGAGGCCCAGTTCGCCGCCATAGGCGTTGGTGGCGGCGCCCTGGTCGTCCCAGATCCTCGCGAGGTTCGCGCCGAGCATGATGCGGTCGTCGAACAGGTCGAGGTTGGCGCCGACCTGAGCGAGCTGGGTCATGACCTCGTCGCGGGTCATGCCCGTGGCCCCGGCGTCGAGATCGAGCCCGGCAAGGCGCCCCGAATAGCGGCCGTTGATCTGCAGGTCGGGACCGGCCTGCCAGCTTCCGGCAACGGACCACAGATGCTCGCTCTCCTCGGCCTGCTCGCGCTCGAAGCGGTGCTCGTACCAGGCCAACAGATCGAGGCGCGGATCGTGGACCGGGCGATAGGCCGCGCCGACGCGGAGCCGGTTGCGCCGCCGGTCGGGCGCGCCGTCGCGCTCTTCGCGCGAGAAGCGGCTGCGACCGAGAAAGGTCCAGTCCGACGAGATCCGTCCCGCGACGCCGACATCGGTCGAGAGGCTGGCCGCGCCGGGCTCGAAGCTGCGCCCGACATCGGTCTCGACGATCCAGGTCTCGTCCTCGGCCCGCCAATCGGCCGAGAGGGCAAGGCTGGTCAGCCGGTCGCCGTCGCCCTCGACCGGCTCGGAGTGTTCGAGCCCCAGCCCGAGGGTCCATGGCCCGCGGGTCCAGTCGGCCTGAAACCCCTGCACGAGGCGGCTGTCCGGGGTGCCGCCGTCGCTGCGGGTGATCTCGGTCCGGCCGCGCAGCCAGTCGGCGACGTCGTATTCGCTGGCCAGCCTCAGGCGGCGCAGGTCGCCGACCGTCCCGTCGAGCGCGAGGCCCAGCTCCGCCTCGCCCGAGATCGACCAGTGCCGGGTCAGTTCGTGGTCCATGCCGAAGCTCAGAAGGCCCTCCTCGCCGCCCCAGACCGATTGTTCGAGCAGCAGGTCGAACTCCAGCGGCCGGTCCGTGGCCGGACGCCAGACCGCCCCGGTGCCGAGCCACAGGGTCGTGTCGCGCGACGCGGGGCCGGTTTCGCGCAGGGCGCGGATCTCGTTGCGCCGGGTCAGCCGGGAGGAGACGTCGTACTCATGGGCCGCGCGCAGGCTGGCCCTGCCGCTGTCGGCGGCGTGGTTGCGATGCAGCGAGGCTTCGGCCTGCACCCGGCTGCCGGATGCCAGCGTCCGGGTCAGGCTGGCGTCGATCTCGCTGGTGTGGGGCCGCACCGGTGCGCTTGCCGGGGCGAAATCGCGGCCCGCATGGGTCAGTTCGAGCTCGCCCTGCCATGAGGCGCGTTCGCGCGCGATCCGCAGCGCCCGGCGGCGCCGGCGCGTCCGGCGCCGTCTTGCATGCGGGCGACCTCGAGTTCGACCGAGGTGCCGTCGTCGATGCGGCGGCGCATGTAGACGGCCTGCAGCCGCTCGCGCTGGGGCGTGCCGCGCGCGGCGTCGGCATGCTGGATCCTGGCGCCGATTTCGAGGTCTTCGGCCGGCGTCCAGATCACGTCGCCGCCATAGAGCCAGTAGCGTTCGGCCGTGCCTTCGGTCTCGAAGACGAGCCGGACCGAAACCGGATGGCCATCCTCGTCCGCCTGCTTGAGCGGCACGTCGAGGATGAGGCTGTCGGTGAAGTAGTCGAGCACGTAATCCGTGAGCCGCTCGAGCGGGACCTCCTGCAGGATCTCTCCGGTATCGCGGTCGCGGGTGACGCGCCAGGCCCGGTCGCTGCCGCCGATCATGTCGGACAGGTCGACGGGATAGGGTCCGGTGATGCCGCGGCCTGCGATCTCGACGCTGCGCTGGCTCTGACCGGTGCGCGCGGCAAAGAGCGTGAGCGCCACATGTTCGGCTTCGAGCGCGTATTTCGCGCCGTTGACGATGCGGCCGCCGCCGCCCAGGCGAAAGCTTCGAGCGAGGGCGCCGTCGCGATGTCGCCATGCACGAAGCTCGATCCGGCGCGGTCGAGGCGCAGGTAGAGCCCGGTCGAAGAGCGCGCGTCGAAGCCCTGTTCGGATGCGTCTCCGAACACGGGGAAGCCGTCATCGCCGGTCCCGCCGCCGAGCAGGCCCTGCGCCTCGGCCCGGCTGTCGTAATGCAGCGTCACCAGCGTGTCGCCGACCGCGCCGCGCAGATAGACCTCGCCCGACAGCCCGTCGTGGCCATGCTCGAAGGGGCTGACCAGCTCGCCGCCCAGCGGCGCGGTCGCCTCGATCACGCCCACGAGATCGCGCGCCGCCAGATCCGGCACGAAGACGATGTCGGTCTGCGCCGCGCCGATATCGGCGGTGGCGAAGAGCCGGCCGCGCCCGGGCACCTGCGGCGCGCGCAGGATCAGCTCGGCCCGCCCTTCGGCCACGAAGACCTGCAGGCCCGGCTCATCGGGCTGCAGATCGGTCGCGTCCCATTCGCCCAAGGTGGCGCGCAGGCTCACCACGGCCGAGGACATGACCGGATGGCCGGCGCGATCGGTCAGCTGCAGGCTCACGGGGATCGCGGCGCCGGCGCTGGCGGGGGCGGTTTCGGGCGCCTCGATCACCAGCCCCGCGGGCGCGCCGGGGGCGTGAAGGGCGATGGCGAGGTTGGCCCGCTCGTTGCCGAACGGGTCGACCCCCACCAGGACGAGCTCGTTTCGCCCCTCTTCGAGTTCGAGCGCCACGTAGTCGATCGCCTGGACATTTCCCGCCGCCCAGGTGGTCTTTTCGCCGATCCGGTCGAAGGGCACGGGGGCGCCGTTGAGGCGCAGGGCGAGGTCGAGATCGGCGGGCCCCTTCACCCGAAGCGAGACCACGCGCCGGTCGAGCCGCGCGCCGTCCTCGATGTCGAGAAAGGCCGGGGCCTGATCGTAATCGCGGATGGCGTCGCTCAACGCAATGCGCGGGGCGGGTGCGGCGGCGGGTGGCGGGGCGACCGGCTCCGTCCGGCGGTAGATCTGGCTCGCCGTGGCGCGGCCCGCCTCGGTGACGGGGGCGCGCGCATCGCCGGCGCGGCTCACCGAAGGCAGATCGGACACCTCGAGCGTGGCGCGGCCCTGACGCGCGGCGAAGGTGGCGACGCGCTCGGCCACTTCGGCCCGCAGTACCGCGTCGCACCCCGCCACGGCGAAATGCTCGGCGCGCAGCTCGCCGCGCTTGAGCGCGACCATGCGGGTGCCGCCGCTGCGGGTGTCGCCGCTGCGGCTGTGCGCGATCGCGGCGCCGGCGGGAAGCGTGGAGCGCGAGGGGCTCAGCGCGTGCAGATGGGGGGGCAGGTTGCGCAAGGAGTATTGCCCGTCGATATCCGTGACGGCGAAGAGGCCGCCCTGGGTGGCGATGCGCACGCCGGGAACGCCCATCTCGTCGGCACCGCCGCGAAGCCCGTCGCCGTCGCAGTCGAGAAAGACCGAGCCGGTGATCGTGGCCTGCTCGGCGAAGACGCCGCCGCGATCGTCGAGGCGCACCACCGCTTGGGCGGCGGCGGAGACGAGCGGTCGTCCGGTTCCGACCTGTCGCCCCTGCAGGCGGGCGATGTTGCGGTTGTCGCCGGCCCGGGCCGCCGGTCCGAACCGCAAGGCGTAGCGCAGCTCGCGCACGGCGCCGGGCGCGATGAGACCGATCTCGAAGGCATGGACCCCGTCGTCGCGCCGCGCGGGATCGTCGATGCGCTGCCCGTCCAGCGTGGCGGAGCCCGCGACGATCCGCGTGCCGAACGGGGGGGTGTCGAGCAGCTGCGCCCCGGTCAATGCGACGGTCATCTCGTTGCGCAGGCTGAGCGTGTAGACCGCGTGCCCACCGGTTCCGACCTGCTGGCGGTCGACCTGCTTCTCGACGGCGATCGGGATGCCGTAGCTTGGATCCACCGGCACGTCGCCTTGCATCAACGGCCCCGCAGCATGGCTGAACATCCCGCCCCAACTCGCGCGGCTCGAGGACAGCTGCCGGGCGAAGCCTTCGAAGACGCGGCGCACCGACGGGTAGGCATGGCCCGGCGCGTCGACGCTGTAGCGGTAGCGCCCGCGGGCCTGATCGCCCAGGGCGAAGAACCCCTCCTCGTCGGTCATGGCGATCTCGACCTCGCGGCCCGCCTGATCGAGCAAGGCGACCCGCGCGCCCGCGACCGGGGCGTTGTCGATGCTGCTGAAGACGAAGTTCCCGGGATCGATCTCGAATTCCGCGGCATATTGCATGCTGCCGCAGATCGCGGTCGCGACGAGCAGATCGCCCCGCGTGGCGGCCAGCACGTTGTCGCCCGCGACGGGCGTGGCCATCTGCGTGACCGGCAAGGGCGGCGCGGTGAACAGGCCGGTATTGGCACCGGTCTCGACCGCGATGACGGTCTCGAGATCGCCGGTCCTGCGGCTGACGACGTTGATCTCGATCCGGTCGCGTCCGCGCGTGGTGTTGCACCCCCCCGAGCCGAGCCGCAGGGTCAGATCCTCTCCCAGCGTTCCCCGAAAGACCGGGTCGAGGCCGGGATCGACATAGCTCAGCCCGCCGCCCTGCGCTTCGCGCCCGACCACCACCTCGTTGGAGAGCTCGGGCCGCGTGCCGTCGCTTTGCGGGACGAAGACGGTGGCGCTGTTGAGGATGTCGACCGGCCCCGCGTGATCGGACACGCGCACCTGAAAGCTCATCTTGCGGGTATGCCCGGCCTCGAGCGGCTGTTCGACCAGAAAGGCCACGGCGTCGATCTCGGCCGGATCCTCCGGTGGGGTCGAGACATAGCTGTGCGCGGGGTCGCCCTCCCGGTGGTAGAGCGCCACCGACCCGGGCGCGCGCCCGGCGCCGCGAACGCGGTGTTGAGCGGCATGGGGTCGCGCACCAGAAGCCCCGGACGGGCCATGTCGTCGACGAGGATCGCGTCGCCCTCGATGCGCTCCGCGAGGCCGACCGCGGTCTGGCCGTCGTTCTGCAGCGTCAGCTCGTATGTCAGGATCTCGCCGTCCGGCGCGGCAAGACGCAGCACGCTCTTGTGCAGCTCGAGCCCGCTCTCGACGATCGTCACCCGTCCCTGCGCGGTGCCGGTGATCATGACATCGAGCGGCAGGGGGCCTTCCATGCGAGGCTCGGCTCTCGCGCGAAGCCGCAAGGTCGCGGTGTCGTTCAGCGCGGCCGCGGGCTCTATGTCGAACAGGAAGATCAGCCGCAGCTTGGCTCCGAACGCGAGGGGGATCGCCGTGTCGGTCACCTGCGGATCGTCGTGATCGATCCTGCCGTCGGCGTTGCGGTCCCAATAGAGCCGCTGGTTCATGAGCGGCGCGTCATCGCGCCCGAGCGTGATCCGGGGCCAGACATCGAGCGCGGTGTTGCCCATGTTCGAGACCACGAAATCCTGCCGGGCCGAAACGCCGCGCTGGACGCTCCGCTCCGAGCCGCCCTCGAGATGAAGCGCCGGAACCGCCTGCACGACCGCCTCGACGGTGTTGGAGGAAACGGTCTCACGCAGCCCGAGCCCGGTGTGGAAATAGGAGACATGGGCGGTGTTGACGATCCGGAGCCCCGCCGGGGCCGGGGCCGCCGCAGGGCCGTGGCCCAGAACGAGGGCGAGGAGCGCCAGGGCGAGGGCGACCGACCGGCGGATCTTCAGGATCGCGACGGCGAGGTACGAAAGGAAAGGCGACATTCCGTGGTCCTTCTGAGACGCGGACGGAGGGAGGGGTGTCCCGCCCCCGCCGGTTCGGCGGGGGCGGGGCGGGGTCAGCCGTCGACGCGGACGGTGAACTCCAGCGTGGCGACGCCGCCGGGGTCGAGCACGCCGTGGGTGCTGCGGATGTTCGGCGCCGCGGCGGTGTTGACCGCGGAGGTGGCCGCCGGGGTGACGGTGGCCGGGCAGGCCGTGCCGCAGCTTTCGAGCGTGGTGTAGGCGGGCACGATGTCCTGGATCACCACGCTGCTGGCCTGATCGGTGCCGGTGTTGCTCGCGGTGATGCGGTAGCGGATGCACTGGTTGGGATCGACATCCTGCCGATCTTCGGTGAAGACGCCGGGCGTGCCGGTGCAGCCGGGATCGATCGCCTGCGTCTTGACGAGGGTGATGTCCCCCGAAACCACCGTGATCCGGTCCGTCACCGCGTTGTCGGCCGGGTCGGCATCGGTCAGCGCCCCGCCATTGAGGCTGCTGCCCAGGGTGAGCGTGCCGATCTCGGACTGGCCGGGCACGCTGCCCGCCTGCACGCGGTAGATCAGCGACAGGGTCTCGCCCGCCGGCAGGCCGCCCGTGATCTCGCTGAAGTCGGTGACCACCGGATCGGTGGAGTTCAGCACGCCGTCGCCATTCGCGTCATGGAAGATCGCGCCGCTGAACTCGGTCAGCCCGGTCTGCGTGATCGTGCCCGCGGTGATGTCGATATTGCCCTCGTTGGTGACGGTGTGCAGGATGTCCACCACGCCGCCGGGGGCCGCCTGCACGGTCTGGTCCTCGGTGATCGACAGGTCGGCCACCTCCGAGACGGTGATCGCGTTGGTGATCTGGTCGCCCTGTCCCGACACCGGAGAGACGAGCGCGATCTCGACCAGCGTGGTGGCGGGCGGCGCGCCGGCGGGCGGCGTCACGATGACGTCGATGTCGCGCGAGGCGCCGCTGGGGATGGTGCCGGTGTTGGTGACGATCGTGCCGTCGGCCAGCCGGAACTCCACCAGCCAGTCGGCGGGCAGCGGCGTGACCAGCGACAGGTTGTAGCTGTCCGAGGTCGGCCCGAGATTCTCGATGTTCATCGGGAAGGTCACGGCCTGCTCGGGCTCGGTCGCGGTGGTGATCCACGGCGCGCCGCCATTGGTGGCGAAGGCCCCGTCGCCCGCCGTGGCGGGGGCGCCGCGGTTCTCGAGGTCGACGGTGGCGGCGGTGACGGCGCCTGCGAACTCGGCCGTGGAAAGGTCGGCGGCGCCGTCGCCCTGCGAGGTGGCGGTGACGGTGGCCGTGTAGTTCGTGGCCCCCGCCGCGGTCGGCGTCGCATCGGTGGGCAGCGTGGCCAGCAGCGTGACCTTGGTGCCTTCGCCCGGCGCGAGCGGGCCGACATCGCCCACCACCGGCGTCGCCCCGTCGGCGCCGACGAAGCGGAAGGTGGTGCCGAGCGGGAAGTCGGTGTTGGCGACCGAGAGCGCGTAGCTGTCGATCTCGTTGCTGTCGTTGCCGATCACGAATTCGAAGGCGATGGTGCCCGCCTGCGAGATGTCGGAAGTCTCGGTGACGGTGTCGTCGCCCGCCCCGCCATCATCGGTGGCCGAGGTCAGCACCGTCGCATCCGCCTGGGTGTAGGTGTCGGAGATGTCGACCGCGAAGCTCTGATCGACGCGGATCGAGGCGGTGTTCGACGGGGCGTAGTTGCCGCTCGCATCCGACTGGGTGGCGACGTTCTCGATGATCCCGGCCCCGGCATCCGTCCCGATCGTCGCGGTGAAGGTGACCGAGCCGCTGCGCCCGGCGGCCACCGAGGAAACCACGAAGTCGAGCGTGTTGGTGGTGGCGTTGTAGTCATAGGCGATGGTTTCGCCCGCGCCGTTGGTGGCGTCGACGCCGGTGCCGTTGGTCTCGTCGAGCCCGCCGGTGACGGCCCGGTCGGACCATTGCGCCGAGCCCGAGGCATAGGGCAGGCGGCCGTCCAGCACATCCTCCACCGCATAGTTGCTCGACGGGGCGAGGCCGGTGTTGGTGTAGGTCAGGGTGATCTCCACCGTGTCGCCGGGATCGACGATGTTCGGATCGCCCCCCGACTTGTCGACCGTCATCGACTTGACCAGCTCCATGATCGCGTCGGAGGAGACCGTGAGCCGGTCGGTGTTGGTGCGGCTCTCGGTGGCGTCGAGCTGGCTCGTGGCGGTCACGGTCAGGCTCTCGGTGCTGCCGCTGGCCGCGTCCGAGCGGGCGGTGGCGTCGATGACGAAGCCGAACCGCTCGCCCGGCGCCAGGGTCGGGGTCTGGGCGATCGGGGTGGCGTTGTCGGCGACGCCGTCCATGTTGGCGTCGGCATAGATCGTGACGCTCGCGAAATCGAAGCTGCCGGCCCCCTCGACCGCGGCGAGGTCGAACGCGTCGGGCCCGTTGCCCTCGTTGACCACGATATGCGGCAAGAACGCCTTGCCGCCGGGGGCGATGGTCTCGGTGTTGTCGGCGGTGAGGGTGAGGCCGGCGACCTGCTGGACGATGGTCTCGACCTTGTTCGACGTGACGGTGATGGTGTCGCCGGCGGCGTTGACGTAGCTGGCCACCGCCTGGTTGCCGATCACGGAGCCCGCTTCGGGCGAGGCCATGGCGGCGGTCACCGCCAGCGACAACACCGTCAGCGCCGTGGTCGAGCGCAGGATGGAACGGGAATGGATCATTCGGATGTCTCCTCAGGAACGAAAATGAAGGACGGCAGCCCTCCGGGCCTCGGGGGCGGGGGTCGGTTCACGGTCGGGCGTCAGGGTGTTGCGCGTGGTTTCGCCGGCCGGCAGCGATGCGTCGTCGCTCCCGGTGCGGGGCGGCGATCCCGAAGACGGGCAGCGGCGCGGCAATTGCAGTCGATCAGTTCACGATCAGCCGGTACGTGTTCCAGGCGGCTTCGCCGGCAGGCAGCGCCTCTTCGAAGCTCCAGCGCATGGCGACGATCTCGGAGGCCGGCAGCGGCTCGGGCATGGTGCTGCCGTCCTCGGCATAGACCGTGCGAAAGGCGGGAAGCTCGGACCATTCGAGGCCGGGGGTCTTGGGCTCCAGCTCGGCTTGAATCTCGAAGCGCGCAGGCACGGAGCTGGTATGCGAGGGCGCCAGCAGCGTCGTGCCCTCCGGCACCGGCGCCCCGACGATCAGCCCGTCCAGATCGGCCTCGACCGCGAGATTGCGGCTGACCAGCGC
>NZ_BATB01000098.1 GCF_000466965.1 Limimaricola cinnabarinus LL-001 | reverse complement strand
CGCTCGGCGTGGCCGATGCCAGCACGCCGTAGATGCCAAGCCGAAGGGTCTGCAACAGGGGATAGAGGACGGACCGGTTATCTGGCGCGCTGCGGTTGAAGATCCGGAAAAACAGGAAGATCGCACCAAAGAGACCTCCGATGAGGGCCACATCGACAACAACGATCTTCGCGAGTGCGATGAGCGGCTGCGAGCCTTGGACCTCGGCGATGTTCAAAAGCACCGCGCCCAAGACCGAGACCGCGATAGCCACGGCGAACGCACCGACGACGCTGAACCGGCGGGCGTGATCTTCGTAGCCCGAATGAAGTGTCGGGCGCTTTTCCCATTTCGAGCCCGAGACGTCGTTGTCGACGTAACCGGCTTCGTAGACCGCGAACACGGCAAGATGGATCAAAGCCAAGCCCAACGCGGCAAGCACGGGCTGCGGCATATCCCAGGCATAGGCCAGCACGATGGCCACGATGTCATATTTGATGACGCCGTTCAGCAGGTAGCGCTGTCCCGGACGCTTGGCCCTCTCCATATAGCGGAAAGGGATGTAGAGGTCGGCGAATGGCGCGGCAACGCGCGCATCGGACCAGGCCGCAACGACCGGAACGGCGCAGGCATCAAGAAGATCCCGGTCGTTCTCGCTGTTGGTGATCACCGTCGAACCCGCCACGGCCTCCTTGCCGAATGTCTGCTCAAGATGTTTGCGCTTGCCGGTCGATCGAAGCCGAAAGCCGCCCAGGAAGGTTCCGCAGACAAGGGGAACACCGGGGAGCAGCCGGTCGTGCAATGGTCGGACCACCGCCCCGAACCCGAGCGACACAACGGCGGTCGGGCGATTGGCGGGTTGCTTCAAAAGGTCGATCAGAGGCATGTTCGCACTCTCGCGGGCGATGCGGGGGGCATGGCGCCAGCGCCACAGCGGCAGGCTCCACGGCATCAGGATCGTCGGGATCACGACCCTGAGCCAGTCGTGATAGACGTGTTTCCTGCGATCGCCGGGAAAGAGCAGCCAGATGCGAGACAGGGTGATGAGCTTCAGGATGAGCCAAGCCAACATACGTGGCCGCAGGCTTCGAAGGTAGGCGGCCGTGGAATTGTCGAGCAGCAATGTTTCATCGAAATCAACGAACAAACCGCCGCGCCCCCTGAGCGTGAGCGCGGCTTCGACCTCGGCCAAGGGCGTGACGGGGACGTCCTCGGGCTCAGGACTGCCCGGATTTCGGGCATCGGCGCTGGCTCTTAATGGGTCCGCCTGCCCAACAGGCTGAAAGAAGGAGATCATCTTACGGGCCCCACTCGGCGAGCGCCGCACGGTGAATTTCCATATCCTTGGCGTAGAACGTCTTAATGAACCGCTCCACATCCTCTCCGAAAGACAGGCTGGCAAAGGCGTTTGACACCCCCCCGAGCGGGCCGACCCGCTTCGACAGCACAAAAATGCGTTGACGGGCGGGTTCAGGCACGACGCCCCGGTAAGTCGAGGCCAAACGACAGTCTACGCCACGCAAGCGGCCATGTGAGGCCAGGTTTGCACCTGCCCCCGCGGTCGTCTGATCGTTCAGACCGAATGTCTCGCCAAGCCGCGACCAGAGTGCGTCGAGACGCTCGATCGGAAAGACGGCGGTGACAACGCGATGGTCATCAAGATCGACATGGTCGGACTGCCGCATGAAGTTGATATATTCGAGATCGACGAAGGCGTCGCGCGTGTCGAGCCGGTTCACCACCTCGATTGCTTCGCGCTGCAGATCCTCGGGGTGGATGTCAGTGGCTCCGTACCCCTTGAATTCTTGCAACCGTTGGATGAGTGCTGATGTGAAACAGGCTCGCGGATCGTGAATGACCGCAAAGCTCGGGCCGGAGAGCATCAGCGCCCAGGTAGCCGGGAAGTTGTCTCTCAGGATCTGCAAGGGAAGATGCGCCAGGTGAATGTCGCCCAACCGAGGGCGCCGCACGATGTGCTCGCCCCCTCCACCGCAGCGCCGCGACGCCAATTCGGGCAGGTCGCTCGACAAGGTCGCTCGGGGAAAAGTCGCCACACCTTCGAGCATATCGGCACTGGTGACGCTGGCACATTTTGGACTGTGAACAGGACCGGGCCGAAGGGTGGGAGCGTGAAGCATGTCAGCCTGCAAAGTTTACAATTCGTTAACTGTTATTACCTAACGTCTCAGGGGACTAGCGATTAGGCCCCTGAATCTCATCAAAGTGTTTCGCGTACGAAACGGTGCAGAACCGGAACCATCTTATGAGAGCCATGTTTATGTTGGTCTCTTCCGCGCCGGATGAGGTGTTCGCTTTGCGAAGGTTTCCCGAGCTGGCGATCCTATCCCCGACTGGTCCTGTCGCCGTCTCACCGGACATTCGGGCGGTTGCGGTTTGATCTGCGATGAATTTTCGGGTGATTAGCCCTGTGGTTCGTGGACGCCTTCTAAGCTGGTTTTGAGACAAGAAGGCCATGATGAGCAGCAGCAGGTTCAGCGACGAGTTCAAGCGGGACGCGGTCGCGCAGGTCATCGAGCGAGGCTACCCGGTCAGGGAAGGTCCGTGACGGCGGGCGGATCGTCAGCCCGGCATTAGGTTGCCCGCCGTGGCCTCCTGATCAGGCTTGGACCTCTCCGAAAGTCGGCGCTCTTACACCAGTCGGTGGGGCACCATCCGCGGAACTCGGGCACCGCGACATCGCCTATCTCTGCGGCCCCGAAGGCAACGTGCTCGACACCGAACGAAGCGACGGTGTGGCCCAGGCGCTGGCCGCGCATGGGCTGGCGCTGCCCGAGGCGCGGTTCGGATCGCGGGATTTCTCGCTCGAAGCCGGGCGCGGGGCGGCGGCGGAGTTCGTGGCGCTCGCCCCCTGCCCCACGGCGGTGATCTGCGCCTCGGACCAGCTTGCCATCGGCCTTGCTTCGGGACTGCACGCGCGCGGACTGCGGGTGCCGGACGACGTGTCGCTGATCGGCTTCGACGACATCCAGACGGCCGAGCTCGTGATCCCGCCGCTCACCACCGTGCGGCAGGACCGGCTTCAGATCGGCGCGCAGGCGGCGGGGCTGCTGCTGCGCCAGCTTGCCGGAGCCAACTGCGCCCCCGACAAGATCGTCACCCTGCCGGTGTCGTTCCAGATCCGAAACTCGACATCGGCCCCGCGACCGGCGGCATAGGCCGACCGGCTCAAACAGGCGGCGCGGGGGCGGGCAGGATCGTTCCCTCGCACGTGCCAAAACCGATCCGCACTGCCCCCTCGCACCAGCCGCGCAGGCGCACCGTGTCGCCATCCTCCAGAAATCCGCGCCGCACCCCGTCGAGATCGAGCGGCTCGCGGCCATTTCGCGTCAACTCCAAAAGCGAGCCGCAACTGTCGTGGGTCGGACCCGAGATCGTGCCGGACCCCAAGAGATCACCCGTCTCCATGGCGCAGCCCGAGATCGCGTGATGGGCCAGCTGCTGCGCCGGGGCGTAGTAGAGATGCCGGGCGTTGCTGTGGCTGACCGTCCGCGCCGCGCCGCCTGCGGGGGCGAGGTCGATGGCCAGATCGATGTCGTAGTTGCAATCCGTCGGCTCGCGCAGATAGGGCAACAGCGGCGTCGCCCGGTCCGGTGTCGGCACCCGGTAGGCTCCAGCGCCTCGCGCGTGACGATCCATGGGCCGATCGTGGTGCCGAACGCCTTGGCCTGAAACGGACCGAGCGGCTGGTATTCCCAAAGCTGCACGTCCCGCGCCGACCAGTCGTTGAGCAGCACGAAGCCGAAGATCATCTCCTGCGCCTGCGCCACCGTTACCGGCTGGCCCATTCGCGACGGCGTGCCGACGAGGGTGCCCAACTCCAGCTCGAGGTCGAGCCGGGCGGTGGGGGCCAGGCGCGGCGCCATATCCTCCGGTCCCTTGATCTGGCCCAGCGGGCGGCGGATGCCGGTGCCCGAGACCACCACCGTCGAGGCGCGCCCGTTATAGCCGATCGGGATATGCGACCAGTTCGGCAGAAGGGCGTTTTCGGGGTCGCGGAACATCGCACCGACATTGGTCGCGTGCTCCTTCGAGGCATAGAAATCGGTGAAGCCGCGCAGGTAGACCGGCAGGTGCATCCGCACCGCGTCCTGCCGCAGCAGCACCAGATCGGCGTGCGGGCCCGCCTTGGCATCTAGCAGGTCCGCCACCGCCGCGCGAACGCGCGACCACTCGTCGGGCCCGAGCGCCATCAGCGCGTTGAGCGTGCCGCCGTCGAAGACCGGCGGTTCTCCGGGCCGCAGGAGGCCCGCCGCCTCGGCGGCGGTGAGATTGAGGATCATCTCGCCGATCGCCACGCCGACCCGGCGCGGCCCACCGCCTTCGGAGTACACGCCGTAAGGCAGGTTCTGGATCGGGAAATCCGTGCCCTCGGCGTTGGCGCTCTCGACCCAGCTGCGGCGGGCGGGGTCGTGGGTGGCGTTTCGCCCGGTCATTCGCCCCGCCAGTCGCGGCGCTCGGGGTCGAAATGGTTGCGCAGCGAGGCCCAGACCTTGGGATAGCCCGCCTGCAGCGTCGACAGCCCCGCGGCATGGCGCGTCACCTGCTGCGGAAAGCGGGTCTCGAACATGAAGGCCATGGTGTTGGTGAGCCGCTCCGGACCCAGATCCTTGAGCGAGGCCTTGTAGAACGCCTCTGCATCGGGTCCGTGCGGCAGCATCATGTTGTGGATCGACATGCCCCCCGGCACGAAGCCCTCCGGCTTGGCATCATAGACCCCTTCGATCAGCCCCATGAACTCGGACATGATGTTCATGTGATACCATGGCGGCCGGAACGAGTTCTCGGCCACCAGCCAGCGCGGCGGGAAGATCACGAAGTCGATATTTGCGGTGCCCGGCTCACCACTGGGGGCGGTCAGCACGGTGAAGATCGACGGATCGGCGTGGTCGTTCAGGATCGGCCCCACCGGCGAGTAGTGCCGCAGATTGTACTTGTAGGGCGCGTAATTGCCGTGCCAAGCCACCACGTCGAGCGGGCTGTGATCGATCTCGCAGCGGTGGAACTGGCCGCACCACTTCACGGTCAGACCGTGGCACGTGCCGTCGCGGCGCTCATAGGCCGCGACGGGGGTTAGAAAATCGCGCGGATTGGCGAGGCAGTTCGCGCCGATCGGACCGCGTTCGGGCACCGAAAAGGCCCCGCCGTAATTCTCGCAGACATAGCCGCGGCACTTGGCGTCGCCGTTCAGGAGCACCTTGTACTTGAGGCCGCGCGGCAGCAGCGCGATCTCGCCCGGAGCGATGTCGATCACGCCCATCTCGGTGAAGAAGCGCAGCCTGCCGATCTCGGGCACCACCAGCATCTCGCCATCGGCGTTGTAAAAGGCTTCGGTCTCCATGCTTTCGGTGACGGCATAGGTGTGGATCGCAAAGCCCGTCTGGGTCAGCACGTCGCCGCCGGTGGCGATGCTGCGCATGCCCTCAAGCCATGTGCCCGCATCCTCGGGGATCGGCGCCGGGTCCCAGCGCATCGGGGCCAGCGGCAGGCCGCTTTCGTCGGGCGTGGGAGCCGAGCGGAACAGCGGCAGGTCGATCCGCCGCATCCGGGCGATGTGCCGCACCGAGGGCCGCATCCGGTAGAGCCACGTCCGTTCGTTCGAGGCGCGTGGCGCGGTGAAGGGCGTGCCGGACAGTTGCTCGGCATAAAGTCCGTAAGGGCAGCGCTGCGGCGAGTTCTGCCCGATCGGCAGCGCGCCCTCGATGGCCTCGGTTTCGAAATCATTGCCGAAGCCGGGCATGTAGCCCTCGTTGTAGCGCGCCCGGCTCCGGGCGATGACGATATCCTCCTCGGGGGCGTCCATGGCTCAGGCCTCGGCCTTGAGAACGCCGCGTTGGATCTGGTCGGCCTCGATCGACTCGAACAGCGCCTTGAAGTTGCCTTCGCCAAAACCGTCATCGCCCTTGCGCTGGATGAATTCGAAGAAGATCGGCCCGATCACCGTCTTGGAAAAGACCTGCAGCAGGATCCGCGTGGTGCCGCCATCGACCACGCCTTCGCCGTCGATCAGGATGCCGTGTTTCTTCAGACCGTCGATCGGCTCCTGATGGCCGGTGACGCGGTCGTGGCTCATCTCGTAATAGGTCGCGGGCGGCGGCGGCATGAAGGCGATGCCCTTTTCAGCGATCCGGTCGGTGGCCGCATAGATGTCTTCGGTGCCGACGGCGATGTGCTGGATCCCCTCGCCCTTGTAGGCGCGCAGGTACTCCTCGATCTGGCTGTTCTCGTCGGCGCTTTCGTTGATCGGGATGCGGATCTTGCCGTCGGGCGAGGTCAGCGCGCGGCTCGTCAGGCCGGTCTGCTTGCCCTTGATGTCGAAGAAGCGGATCTCGCGGAAATTGAAGGCCTTGGCGTAGAAGTCGTACCATGTCGACATGTTGCCGCGCGCGACGTTGTGGGTGAGATGGTCAAGATAGTAGAACCCCGCACCCTCGGGCCGGGGATCGCGTTCGCCCAGCCACGTGTACTCCTCCTCGTAGCACGAGCCCCCTTCGCCATAGGTCTCGACGAAATACAAAAGCGAGCCGCCGATGCCGATCACCGCGGGCACGTCGAGCGATTTGCCCGGGCCGGTATATTCCTCGGCTCCGTAATCGAGCGCGCATTTCAAAGCGTGCGTCGCATCGACCACGCGCCACGCCATCGCGGGCGCGCAGGGGCCGTGTCGCTCGACGAAGCTGGCGGCATGGCTGCCCGGTTCGCGGTTGACGAGATAGTTGATCCCGCCCTGCCGGTAGAGCGAGATGTCCTTGGTCTTGTGCCGGGCCACCTCCTCGTAGCCCATGCTTTCGAACAAGGTCTCGAGCCGGCCCCGCTCGGGATGGGCGAACTCGACGAACTCGAACCCGTCGGTCCCCGCCCTGTTCTGCTCGTTGATCTTGGCCTTCGGCGCATCATGCGGAAACGGTCCCATGGACTCCCCCCTTGAAAAGCGCATGGGTTGCGTGCCCCACCATGCTGTCCAGGACGCCCGGCCCGCGGGATGGCCCGGATCGGGGCCATGAAGAAAGGTTAGTGGGGCAAATGGTGCGTCGTCAACATGGATTGCGCGAGCGCAATATGGCCGGTCGGTGGCCCGGGCCGACCTTATCGCGCCGCACCCTAATTCCCGATCAACAGCAGCTCACCGGTGACGCAGATCGCATTGCCGCCCTCGCGCAGGAGGCCCCGCGACGGGCCGCCGTCGAAACCGATGGCCGCCGCCGAGATGCGGGCGCGCCCCGCCTGCATCTCGCCTTGCGTCACCAGCATCTCGGTGGCGAGGCTGTCGAGGTCAGTGGCGTCGGCGAAAGTGGCCCCTACCAGGCTGCCCAACCCTTCGATCCGCGCCCGCTGCAACCCGTGCCGCGCGGCCGCCTCGGCAAGACCCGCATGCAGATCGACATGCGGTCTGAGCGCGCAGAGCACCGCGGGCAGCCCGCCCGCCGGATCGTTCGCCAGACCGTCCTTCGGATCGGCCACGCCCTGCGGCGCAAAGAGCGAGAACCCCGTTTCGGCATCGGCCTCGACCGAAAACATCGCACCGCGCAGCCCCCAGCCCTCGGCCTCGACCCCCGCGTCGAGGTGGCATTCGGGACCGAGCAGGTGCCCCATCCGCGCGGCATCCTCATCGGCCCCGCGCCACAGCCCGTGACCATGCACGAAAGGCGCGCCGTCGCGGCGGCCCAGATGCACGCCGGCCTCCGCTATCCGGGCCGGTGCGAGCCGCCGGATCGCACTGTACCATGCCACCGGCCCGTGACCGGGGGCGGGGGCGGGGCGGACATAGTCGATCCGTGCCATGCCGACATCGTGCAGCCGCAGATACCCCGCCTCGAACCCCTGCTCCGCAAAGGCCTCGGCCACCACCCGGTCGAAGGGTCGCCCGCCGCGCAGCCGCAGCCGCAGCGGATGTGCCCGGCAGGCGAGGCTCGCGATGCGCAAGGCGCGCGGCGGGGCCGGGATGGCAAGGTGGGGCGATCATGGCGCAATCACGGGGCGATTTCGCCGCGCGCGACGAGGGCCTCGCGGATCATCTTCTTGGTGATCTTGCCATAGCCGGATTTCGGCATCCGATCCCAGAACACCACCCGGCGCG
>NZ_BATB01000099.1 GCF_000466965.1 Limimaricola cinnabarinus LL-001 | reverse complement strand
CGCCCGAGGTGGAAGACACCCCCGAGGCGGCGCGTCTTGAAACCGGGGCCGGAATCTACTTCGACAACTGCGCCGCCTGCCACGCGGCGGACCAGTCCGGCGTGCCATATTTCTTCGCGCCGCTGAGCACGTCCAACAAGGTCCATGCCGAAGACCCCTCGAGTGCCATCCGCATCATCCTTGGCGGGGCGCGGGCACAGCCCACCGACACCAGTCCCAGCATGCTCGCCATGCCGCCCTTCTCCTGGAAGCTGAGCGATGCGCAGATCGCCGACCTGCTGACCTACCTGCGCGGCACAGGCGATCGGCGCGCCGGCCCGATTTCAGCTTCGCAGGTGGCCGAGATGCGCGACTATCTTGCCGAAGAGGAGCACTGAAGGTGACCCCATGATGCGCGCATGTCTCATCTCCCTTGCCCTGACCCTTGGCTCGGCCGCACCCGTGCGGGCCGAGGCCCTCTACCTCGGGAACAAGAAATTCGACACCGGGAACCGCGCCATGATGGAGGCCATCGTGCAGCAGTGTACGGATGTCGCGCGAGATACCGGGCGGGGTGGAGCGAATGGCGAGGGGCCATCCGATCCACAGGCGGAAAGTGAACGGGCCGGGCAGACCTCGACCCGCCGGTTCGACGACGGCGCATCCGGGGTTGCATTGGATCAACTGGCCTCCGGAGACGACGAGAGTGAAAGCCCCGGAGAAACAATTCCCGACATGTCCGGCATCTCGGAAGGGCTCTGTCAGGAGGCAGGCATCATCTATTGAGGCAAGCACCTAAGGGGCGCACCAATGCCTCGCCCTGCCGATCATCGGCCTTTCCCGGGTCATGGCGATCGTCATCCGCATGAGAGGGTGCGCTCGGGCAGCCGGTTTCGGCGATGCGGGTGCGAGCGCATGAAAGCAAGCGGAGCTGTGGGAATACCGGTCCGATCAGGTCGGAGCGAACAGTTCCGATCGGCGTCGGGAATATTCCGTTGAACCATAATCTTGCCGGTCTAACTGGTGGAGCGTACCGTCAGGCCGCGCAAGTCGTTGATTGGCTTTGGGCGCGGCCATGGTGAGGAGCGTGACAATGCCTGTCGACATTCTCCCGGGCAGCTATTGCGGCGCGGCGCCCCTGCCCGAACTGGCGTTGCGCAGTTGGAATTTCGACCCTCTGCTGCTGGCGGGGCTGCTCCTTTTGCTGGTGGCCCTCAGAAACACGCGAACCGGCCCCACCGCCGTCGCCGTGCTGGTCCTCGCCTTCGTATCGCCGCTCTGCGCGATCTCGGTGGGGCTGTTCTCGGCGCGGGTGGTGCATCATGTGCTTCTCGTCGCGGTCGCTGCCCCGCTCCTGGCCGCCGCCTTGCCCGGGCGCCGTCCCTCGGGCGCCGCCCTGCCCTTCCTCGTCTCGACGGCGCTGCTCTGGGTCTGGCATCTCCCGGCCGCCTACGATCTCGCCCTGAGCGACATGGCGGTCTACTGGATCATGCAGCTGACCCTGCTGGGGTCCGCCATCTGGTTCTGGCGCACGGTGCTGAGCGCGCAAGGCGGCATCGACGCCGTGCTGTGGTCGCTGGCCGGGCTGATGCAGATGGGCGCGCTCGGCGCCTTGCTGACCTTCGCCCCCATGCCGCTTTACGCCGCGCATGCCCTGGCGCCGCTGGACTGGGGCCTCACGCCGCTGGCCGACCAGCAACTCGGCGGACTGATCATGTGGGTGCCCGCGATGCTGCCCTATGCCGCGATGATCGCCCTTTCGGCCCGCAGGGGCTGGCGCGCGGGTGCGGGACGAGGCGTCGCGTGAGCTGGTTTTACGATCTCGTTCCGCATCTGAAAGCGCTGCATGTGGGGATGCTGGTGCTGTGGTGCGGCGGCCTTTTCGCGCTGCCCCTGATGCTGGCGCGCCACGACCCGGCGATCGGTCAGGGCGATTACGAGCGCATCCGCCGGGCCACGCATTACGCCTACACCTTCTGCATCACCCCAGCGGCGGTGATCGCCATCGCGTCGGGAACCGGGCTGATCTTCCTGCGCGAGGTCTTCGTGACATGGATGTTCGCCAAGCTTGTCTTCGTGGCGCTCTTGGTGAGCTTTCACGTCTGGGTCGGCTACGTCCTCGTCGCCGTGGCCGAACGCGAGGGTGCGCACCGGGCGCCGAACCCGGTGCTGCCGCTTTTGCTGCTGCTCGTGCCGATCCTGACGATCCTGACGCTGGTCCTCGCCAAGCCCGAGCTTGGCGAGATCCCGGTGCCTGGCTGGCTCTCAGAGCCGCTTGGGCATCAGCTGCCTTTCGACGTGCCCAGACGATAATCGAAGACGAGTTTGCCACCATGCCATCCCGTGACCATCACCACGAGCACGCTGAAGCCCGAGATCAGGATGCCATAGGGCAGCACCGCCGCCTCAAAGCCCTGAAGCCGGTAGCCCCAGTTGGCGCCGAGGATCGACAACAGCAGCACCGCGATCACGAAATGCGACCATGCCGGGGCACGGATGCGGATGCCCGGCACCATCAAGAGCTCGGCCGTGCCGGTCGCGCCAGCTGCGAGGCCGAACAGGAAAGCCGTGCCCGCCGCCCAGATCGCGGCGCGCGCCCAGAACAGCTCGCCCGACCACCAGTAGAGCGCGTCCGCGCCGAAGGTGCAGAAGGTCAGCGCCACCGGAAAGGCCACGCTCATCGCGTGCAGCGGGTGGCCCCAGATGCCGATGATGGATTCGGTGTCGTCATACCCCTCGTGCTCAAGGATCGGGTCTTCGAGTTGTTCACCTTCGGTCTGGACCATTTCCTCGGCCATGGCCGCTCTCTCCTGCGCTGGGGTCTTCCCGCCTCAACACTCCTGCTGCTCGCGGGTTGCGAGGAAAGCCTCTCGGCGGTGCATCCGGCCGGGCCGGCGGCACAGGTCATCTCGCAGCTGTGGTGGGTGCTGCTGGCGGGGGCTGCGGCGATCTTCCTCTTCGTCGCGGCGCTGATCGCGCTCGCTTGGCGGCGGCCGCCGGGCGAGACGGAGGAGCGGCGCTTCGTGGTCTGGCTCGGGCTGGCCTTTCCCATGACGGTGCTGGCCGCGCTCTTGGCCTACGGCCTCGTCGTGGGCGAACGGTTGCTGCCGCGCGCCACGCCCGATCTTGTCCGCGTGCAGGCCGAGGCGCGGCAATGGGACTGGCGCTTTGGATATGACGACGCGCCGGGCCGCGTGACCGAGAACCTGCTGCACATCCCGGCGGGCCGCCCCGTCGACGTGGCCATCACCAGCGTCGACGTGGTGCATGGCTTTTGGGTGCCGCGCCTCGCGGGCAAGCTCGACGCCGTGCCGGGGCATGTGAACCTGCTCAGGATCGAGGCCGACAGCCCCGGCCGCTACGAAGGCTTGGGCTCGGAATTCAACGGCGCGGGCTACCGCGACCACCGCTTTACCGTGATCGCGCATGATGCCGAGGGCTGGCGCGCCTTCCTTCGAGGAGAGACACCATGAACGCGCTCAGGCGCCACCGCGCCCTGTCGCGGATCTGGGCCTCGGACCCCGGCCTCAAGGGCTGGTTCACCACCGTGAACCACACCGATCTGGGCCGGATGTTCCTCTTCGTGGCGACGGTCTTCTTCGTCATCGGCGGCATCCTCGCGATGTTGATCCGCGCCCAACTCGCCAGCCCGCGCTCGGCCTTTCTCGGCCCCGACCATTACAACCAGATCTTCACGATGCACGGGACCATCATGATGTTCCTCTTCGCGATCCCCTTCTTCGAGGGGCTCGCGGTGTATCTGCTGCCCAAGATGCTGGGCACGCGCGACCTCGCCTTCCCGCGGCTCACCGCCTATGGCTTCTGGTGCTACGTTTTCGGCGGGTCGATGATGATCTTTGCGCTGCTGGCCGGGATCGCGCCGGACAGCGGCTGGTTCATGTACCCGCCGCTGTCCTCGACCATCGGCGCGCCGGGGATCAATTCGGATTTCTGGCTGATCGGCATCACCTTCGTCGAGATCTCGGCGATCTCGGCGGCGGTCGAGATCACGGTGACGGTGCTGCGCTACCGCGCGCCGGGCATGAAGCTGTCGCAGATGCCGATCTTCGCGTGGTACGCGCTGGTCACGGCGGTGATGATCCTCACAGGCTTTCCGCCGCTGATCCTCGGCTCGATCCTGCTGGAGCTGGAACGCGCCTTCGGCCTGCCGTTCTTCCAAGTGGCACAGGGCGGCGACGCGCTCTTGTGGCAGCACCTGTTCTGGCTCTTCGGCCATCCGGAGGTCTACATCATCTTCCTGCCCGCCGCGGGCGCGATCTCGACCATCCTGCCGGTGATGGCACGCACGACACTGATGGGCTACGGTTGGATCGTCGCGGCGGCGGTAAGCTTGGGCGTGCTGAGCTTCGGGCTCTGGGTGCATCACATGTTCACCACCGGCATCCCGCATATGGGGCTGGCCTTCTTTTCGGCGGCCTCGACGCTGGTGGCGGTGCCGACGGCGGTGCAGATCTTCGCCTGGATCGGCACGCTGTGGAAGGGCCGCCCGAGCCTGCATCTGCCGATGCTGTGGCTGCTGGCCTTCTTCGCCACCTTCGTGATCGGCGGGCTGACCGGCGTGATGGTGGCGATCGTGCCCTTCGACTGGCAGGCGCATGACACCTACTTCATCGTCGCCCACCTGCATTACGTTCTGGTCGGCGGCTTCGTCTTCCCGATGATCGCGGCGCTTTACTACTGGATGCCGCATTTCACCGGCCGCCGGACCTATTTCAAGCTCGGCAATGTGGCCTTCTGGCTCGTGGTGCCCGGCTTTCACGGCACATTTCTGGCGCTGCACTGGGCCGGTCTTCTGGGTATGCGCCGGCGCATCGACACCTACGAGAGCGGACAGGGCTGGGAGGTCATCAACATCATCGCCTCGATCAGCGGCTTCGTCATGGCGATCGGCTTCGCGCTGGTGCTGATCGACGTGGTGGTGAACGCGGTGGTGGCCGTGCGCGGCTCGCGCGATCCGTGGGGGGCGGGCACGCTGGACTGGGCCATGCCCACGCCGGCGGCGCCCTACAACTTCGCGAGCCTCGCGCAGGTGACCTCGCGCGATCCGCTCTATGAAGACCCCGAGCTTCCGGTGCGACTGGCACGCGGCGAGGGCTATCTCGGCGATCCCGGGCGCGGGCGGCGCGAGACGCTCACGGTCGAGATCGGCACCGGCGCGCCGCGCTACATCGTGGTCTTTCCGGGCAACACGGCGCTGCCGGTGCTGATGTCGGCGATCACGGGGCTGTTCTTCCTCGGCATGCTGATCAAGGCCTACTGGCTCGTGCCGATCTCGGCCCTGGGCGTGACGCTCTGCGCGCTGCTCTGGGTCTGGGGGCTGGGGCGCCCCGCGCCGGAGGAGGCGCTGCCGGTCGGCCGGGGCCTGTCGCTCCACACCGCGGCCGAGGCGGCGGACCCGCCCGGCTGGTGGGGCTCGGTCTTTCTGCTGCTGGCCAACGGCACCTTTTTCGGCTCGCTGCTCTTTGGCTATGCCTTCTTGTTCTCCATCGCCCCGAACTGGCCGCCGCCTGCCTATCTTGAACCGGGTGCTCTCCCGGTGGTCCTTGTCCTCGCCGGGGCCGGCCTGACCTTTCTCGGCTCTCGAATCGGCACCGTCGTGGGCCAGGGCATGGCACCCGTGGGCCTCGCCCTTATCGCTGGCGCGGCGCTGCCCGTGCTGTCCGAGAGCCCCGACCCCACCCTTCATGCCTATGATGCGACGGTCTGGGTCTTCGTCGGATACGGGCTGCTGCACTGCCTCGTCGGCATGCTGATGTGGTCGGTTGTCATGCTGCGTCGCCTGTCGGGACATTCGGCAGACACCACGCTTGGCGCGATGCGCATCGCCCGCCTATGGAGCGACTATACCCTGCTGGTCGCCCTGCTGACGGCGGCGGCGATCGGGCTGCCGGGGGTGCTGACATGAACGCCATCCTGCGCCTGTCGCTGCCGCTGACACTCTGGCTCGCCGCCTTCAGCGCGATCTACGGACTGCATGGCCTTTTGTGTTCAAGCAGATGGGCGGCGGTCGCCCCCGAGCTTCCGGGCCGGGTCTTGCTGGTCGGCGCGACTATCGCCGCCTTGGCGCTTCAGGCCCTGCTCCTTGCCTTTCTGAGATCCCCGCGATGGCCCCAACCGGATGCCGCCATACGGCGCGTCAGCATGGTGCTTGCTGTTGCTGCCTTGGTGGGCACGGCCTGGACGCTCATTCCGGCACTGGCGATGTCGCATTGCTTGTAGGCTAGATCAGGTCAGGGTCACCATGACGACAGTTCTGTCGGACTAGATTTTGCCGAAACTTCAGTTTCAGGCAGTTGCATTGTCAGGGAACAGAGCACCTGAACTACATCTTCACGCGACCTTCCAGAATGTCATCACTTGTCAGACCGCTCGACATGGCGGATGCGAACCGGGGTATCGGCCTCTTGTTCTCGAATAATCAACCCGCCACGAAGGTCCGCATTGCGGCCATTCGCCCGTTTAACTGTGGAGAGTTAAGCAGTCGAAACCAACGCGTTTCCCTATTATCCACGAGAAAAAGCAGGAGGCGCGCCAAATCTGGGTGAGACAGTTTCGCGGGACCTGTCGGATTTCAACCGCCCCGCCACAGCCAGTTCAATCGCGCCTCTCGGGAAACGAGTTTGGCAACACCCCGTTCAGGTTCCGAGCCCGAGCACGGGATAGAGCGAAGCCACAAGCAGAGCCGCCATGGTGATGTTGAAAACCCTGAGCCGGGTTGCGTTCGACAGCCATTGCCGGACCACGGTCCCGAGCCATGCCCAGACCGAGATCGCCGGAAAGCAGACGACCGCGAACGCACCAGCTACGATGGCTACCGACAGAAGCGAGCGGTCGGGCGCGTAGAGCGTGATGGCGGACAGGCACATGGCCCAGGCCTTGGGGTTCACCCACTGGAAAGTGGCCGCTTGAAGAAAGGTCATCGGCCGGCTGTCCGCGTCCCGCTCCTCCATTGGAGCGGCCGTCGCGATCTTGAATGCAAGCCAGAGAAGGTAGGCAACGGAAACGACCTTCAGCACCAGGTTCAGCGCAGGCAATGCGTCGAACAACGCCATCAGCCCCGCCCCAACCAGCAGAGCCATCACCGCCACACCCCCGACGATGCCGAGCATGTGCGGTAAGGTCCGGCGGAAGCCGAAGTTCGCGCCGGACGCCATCAGCATCAGGTTGTTCGGCCCCGGCGTGACGGTGGCGACGAATGCGAAGCCCAGAAGGGCGGTCAGGATAGCGAAACTCATGGGGCGCTCCTTCAATATTGCTTGTGCGCAATAATAGCGGAAAAAGGTCGCAACATGTCGTCTAATACGCTATCCAGATATATATCTGCACAATGATTAACGGCATATGGACGCTACTGACCAGAAAATATTGCGCGAGCTACGGCGCGACGGGCGGATCAGCAATGTCGCTCTGGCCGAGCGTGTCAGCCTGTCTCCCTCGGCCTGCCTGAGACGAGTTCAAGAGCTCGAGCGAACCGGCGTGATCCGGGGCTACAGGGTAGTGACCAGCCCCGAGCGGATGGGTCGTGGTTTTGCCGCCTACGTGATGGTCGGCCTGTCCTCCCATACCAAGGCGGCACAGGAGGGCTTCGAGCGCGCCATGGCAGTCGCGCCCGAAGTCGTCGAGTGCCACAACGTAGCAGGGTCCTTCGAATACCTGCTACGCGTCGAGAGCGCCGATCTCTCGGAATACAAGCGCTTCCACACGGAGGTCTTGGGCACCCAATCCCACGTCAATGCAATCACGTCCTACATCGTAATGGGATCACCCAAAGACGAACGCGCCACCTAGTCGGCCCTGAACAACGT
>NZ_BATB01000100.1 GCF_000466965.1 Limimaricola cinnabarinus LL-001 | reverse complement strand
GCGATGCCGCGCTGCGCAGGCGGCACGTCGTTGACGACCTGACCATCGATCTCCAGCGTGCCGCTGGAGATTTCCTCGAGCCCGGCGATCATCCGCAGAAGCGTGGACTTGCCGCAGCCCGAGGGCCCGACGAAGACCACCAGCTCGCCCTTGCCGATCTCGAGATCAATGTTCTTCAGGACCTCGACCGACCCGCCGTAGGTCTTGGCCACGTCCCTGAGTTTGAGTTCGGCCATGTCTGGTCTCCTTATTTCACGGAGCCGGCCAACAGGCCGCGCACGAGATAGCGTTGCAGGGAGAAGAACACCGCGAGCGGCACCGCGATCGAAACGAAGGCTGCCGTCGCGAGGATGCCCCAGTCCCCGCCGCGCGAACCCAGAAGGTCGTCGGCGATCTTCACGGTCATCACCTTGGCCTCGTCCGATGACGGCAGGAAGACCTTGGCAATCAGCAGGTCGTTCCAGGTCCAGAGAAACTGGAAGATCGCGAAGGCCGCGAGTGCCGGGAAGGACAGCGGCAGGATGATCTTGATGAAGATCTGGAAGTCCGTGGCCCCGTCGACCTTGGCACTCTCGATGATATCGCGCGGCAGGCCGATCATGTAGTTGCGCAAGAGATAGACCGCGAGCGGTTGCCCGAAGGCTGCATGCGCGAGCCAAATGCCGAGAAAGCTCTGGCCGATGCCAACCGCGTTATGCAGTTGCAGCATCGGCACCAGCGCAAGTTGCAACGGTACCACCAGAAGGCCCACGATCATCGCGATCATGAAACCACGACCGCGAAAGTCCATCCAGGCCAGCGCGTAGGCCGCGAAGGCCGCCATCAGGATCGGGATGATCGTCGCGGGAATCGTCACCGTCAGCGTGTTGATGAAGGCGCGGTCCATGTTGTCCGAGGTTAACACCGTCTCGTAATTGGCAAAGGTGAACTCGGGCGGCGTCGCGGCGATGAAATAGACGCGCGCGCCCCGTCCCTCGGGCTCGGTGGCCGAGGTGTAGCGGTAACTGCCGTCGCTCTGCATGGTGAGGGTTTCGCCATTGCCGATTTCGGCGGTGGTGCCGGCGTCGTATTCGCCTGGTGCCCGGCCGCTGTCGCCGAAGGCAGTGACGCGGCCGCTTCCGTCCGGGAAGCTGCCCGAGACCTCTTCGTCGGTGAAGATGCTGGCCTCGACAACCCAGAGATCGCCGTCCCGGGTGACGGCCACCGTGTCGACCCGGCCGCGATAGGCCTGTTCGACCGAGGAAAACGACTTCCACCAGCCGCTTTCGGAGATCTGGTCGCGGTCGCGGAATGACGAGACCAGAAGCCCGATGGTCGGCACAAGCCAGATGATGACGAGAGCCGCGACCGTGATGTGCGTGGCCCAGACGAGGCCCGATTTCCTGCCTGCGATATGCGTGCTCATGATCCCTCCCTCAGCGCAGTTCTTTGCGCGCCTGCGCGATGTTGGAGATCATGACCGGCGTGACGATGAGCATGATCAGGATGGCGACCGCGGTAGCCCGCCCGTCGTCGCGGAACATGAACTGCATCATGTAGCTGGGCAGGATCTGCGTGTCGAAGTTGCCCCCCGTCATCGCATAGACGATGTCGAAGACCTTCAGGGTAAGAATGGTGATCGTGGTCCAGACCACGGTGATCGTGCCGGTGATCTGTGGCACCTGGATCTTCAGGAAGATCTGGAACGGGTTGGCCCCGTCGAGGATCGAGGCCTCGATCGTCTCCTCTGGGATGCCGCGCAGCGCTGCCGAGAGGATCACCATGGCAAAGCCGGTCTGCACCCAGATCAGGATCACCATCAGGAAGATGTTGTTCCAGAACGGCAGCTGCAGCACGTCGATCGGCGCAAGGCCCGCCCAGTCGCGCAGCGCGTTGATCAGGCCGATGTCCTCGTCGATGGCGTAGACGAACTTCCAGATCAGCGACGCGCCGACGAAGCTGATCGCCATCGGCATGAAGATGATCGACTTAGCGATGTTGCCCCATGCGATCTTGTCAGTGAGCTGGGCGATGATCAGCCCGAGGATGGTCGAGGCGGCGGGCACCACCAGCGCCCAGAGCACATTGTTCATGAAAGCCGTGCGGAATTCGCCCGATCCGATCAACGAGGTGTAGTTGCCAAGCCCGATGAACTCGTCGCCCGAACGGTTGTAGAGCGAGCGGATGAACGACCCTACCACCGGATAGAGCAGATAGAGCCCGAGCGCGAAGGCCGTCGGAAACAGGAACAGCCAGGGTCGGATGCGGCTGGCGCGGTTGATGTTGCGCGAGGCGTGCGGCCCCTTGGCCGGGAAGAGCACCCGGTCAAGAAACTGGTTCGAGAGATAGAAATAGGCGAAACAACCGCCGACCCCGACCACAATGGTCATGAGGCCCTGAAGCGCCGGGTTCATGGGCGAGCCTTTCCGTCACATGGATGCGGCGGACCTTGCCGCGAGGGACCGCCGCCGCAGGGCGGGAGGGCCCCGCGACGGCGGCGGTCACCGGGGCCGGACGCGACCCCGGTGCGCGATCACTGGATCGCGTTCCAGCGCTCTTCGATCTTGTCGGCGACGCTCTGGGCTTCGGCGCCGGTGGTGTAATCCACCATGCCGGTCCAGAAAGCGTTGGTGCCGATCTCGCCGGGCATCAGATCCGAGCCGTCGAAGCGGAAGCTGGTGGCCGAGGTCAGGATCTCGCCAAGCGCGCGCTGCGTGTCGGTGGTGTAGATGTCGAGGTTGGCGCCGGCATGCGGGGTCAGGAACTGGCCCTGGCTCATCATGATCTCATGCGCAAAGGGCGTCTCGAGGAACTCGATGAAGCCGCGCGCGACCTCCGAGTCCTTTGTCATGGTGGTCAAGCCACCCGAGCCCAGCACCGGCCGGCCGAGATCGGCATTGGCCTCGAAGGGCGGAAAATAGAAGAACTCCGCATCCTCGCCCACGACCACGTCCTCGGGAAAGAAGATCGGGATGAAGCTGGCTTGCTTGTGCATGTAGCACTCGGGCGGGAACTCGAAGAGACCGTCGGGCGCGTCGCGGAAATCTGTGGTGGCGACAGCCTCGGGTCCAGCCGGCGTGTAATCGGGGGTCCGCGCGTAGTGGCCGTATTCCTCGATCGCCGCGACAATGCGCTCGTCGTTGAACGGTATCTCGTGGTTGACCCACTGGTCGTAGACGTCGACCGGCACGGTGCGCAGCATCATGTCCTCGACCCAATCGGTCGCGGGCCAGCCGGTGGCCGCGCCAGAGCCGAGCCCGATGCACCACGGCGTGCCGCCATCCTCGACGATCTGGTCGCTGAGCGCCTTCAGCTCTTCCTGGGTTTCGGGGATCTCATAACCCGATTCCTCGAACTGTTCGGGCGAATACCATACGAGACTTTTGACGTCGGTGCCGAAGAACAGGCCGTAGATGTTCTTATCGCCCTCAGCGCCATCGAAGGTCGCCAGATCGGCCCAGGAGGACCCGGCGGCATAGTTCTCAGTGACCCAATCGGCGACCTCCTGGTCAAGCGGCTGGAGCACGCCCTGCTTGGCAAGGTCCTTGGCAAGGCCGGGCTGCGGGAAGTTGGCGATGTCGGGCAGGCCGCCGGCTTGTGCCGCAATGACAATGTCCTGCTCGAAGCTCTCGGAGCCCGAATATTCGACGCTGGCCCCGGTGGCTTCGGCGAAATAGGCGTAAAGATTGCGATAGCGCTCGGCATCGTTGCCGGTGTTGGCGCCGGCGATCTTCAGCGACTGGCCCGAATAGTCATGGCTGTCGGCGAAGGACTGATAGCTGTCCCAGTTGAAGGCACCCTCCCCGACCGGGTGGAGCAACTCTTGCGCCGAAAGCGGCGCGGCGGAAACGAGTGCGAGCAGGCTTGCGCCCGCGAAACGGCGGATCATGCGAATTTCCCTCCCAGAGACGTCGAGCCATGCGACCCGAAACGATTTGGACTTAAACGTTTCGGATGGCGCTCCGTCAACCCTGAATTTCTGAGGTGGACCCGCCGGCATTGAATTTGTGCGGAAGAATGCGATTTTCGATCGAGGCCTCACCATGCTCGATCCGGGCCTTCAGCGCATCGGCCAGCGCCACCCAAGCCGCAGCCAGCGGAGACCGGGTGCCGCCGAGAACCGGCACGAATCCCTCCGGCTCATAGCCTCTGAGCCCGTCGTCATGCGCAAGAACCGACAGATCTTGGGGGATGCGCAGCCCCATCGCGGCAGCGGCATCGTAGACACCCCGCGCTAGCATTACGTTGCCCGCCATGATCGCGGTCGGCCGATCTGGGCGGCGCAGGGCCGAACGCGTTGCCTCGCGGCCCTGCGTTTCGGTCATCGGCCCGTGCTCCGTCCGAACCGTATCCGCGCCAAGCCCTGCCCCGGCCAGTGCCCATGCGACCCCCTCGTCCCGAGCCTCCGCGAACAGCGCACCTTTCGGACCATTGAGGAACAGGACACGGCGATGCCCCAGATCCAGCAGGCGCGACAGCAGATCCGCGCCCACCGCCGCGTTGTCTATATCGACATGCGGGTGCGCTCCCGAACCGGGATTTCCGTGGACAACAAAGGGGATACCGGACTTAGCCAGCCCCTTGATCAGTGCTCCGCCACGCGCTGGCTGAATCACTACGAAGCCGTCGATGCCCCCCCCACGGATCAGCTCATCATGAGCCTCGCGCACATCCTCTCCGGGGGCCGCCACGTGCAGCACAAAGCGCATCCCCCGCCCCGAGATCTCGGTCGACAGCCCGGTGACGATCTCGAGCAGCACCGTGCTTTCCTCGACCGCCCAATCGCCCGGCACCACCATAGCGACGATGCCCGAGCGGCCGGTCTTGAGACCCCTCGCTAGCGCGTTGGGCCGATAGCCGAGCCGTTCCGATGCCTCGACGATCCGCTGACGGGTTTCTTCCTTTACATCCGGGTAGCCCGCAAGCGCGCGGCTGACCTGGGTGATCGATACGCCGACTTCGCGGCTGACATCCTTGAGCGTGACCATGGATCTTCCTCCACCGCCCGCGAGGCTATTGCAAGCGCGGGCGGTTACGTCATAGCTATGCGACTCGAAACGATTTGGAAAGCATGGGAGAGAGGGTATGGCCGATGATTGGTGGCGCAAGGCGGTCGTGTACCAGATCTACCCGCGGTCCTTTCAGGACAGCACAGGCAATGGCTCAGGCGATCTCAGGGGCATCAGCCGGCGGCTCCGTCATGTTGCCGATCTCGGCGTCGATGCGGTCTGGCTGTCACCGATCTATCCGTCGCCCATGCGCGACATGGGCTACGACGTCTCGGATCACCGCGACATCGACCCGATGTTCGGAAATCTCAAAGATTTCGATGCGCTGATCGCAGAGGCCCACCGACTCGGGCTCAGGGTGATTCTCGACCAGGTGCTGTCGCACACGGCGATCGACCACCCGTTCTTTGCCGAGAGCCGTCAAAGCCGTGGCAACCCGAAGTCCGACTGGTTCGTCTGGGCCGACGGCAAGCCGGATGGCACGCCACCCAACAACTGGCAGGCGATTTTCGGTGGCCCGGCGTGGGAATGGGAGCCGAAGCGGCGGCAGTATTACTTCCACAATTTCCTGACCGAGCAACCGGACCTGAACTTCCACAACCCGGAGGTCCGGGTTTGGGCCGCCGACACGCTGCGCTTCTGGATGAATCGCGGCGTTGACGGCTTCCGCCTCGACACCGCGAATTTCTACGTCCACGACGCCGAGCTACGGGACAACCCGCTCGATGAGCGTGCGATGGCGAGACCAACGCTGCGGACCTACGACATGCAGTTCCCCGAGTTCTCCAAAAACCGGCCCGAGGCGCTCGAGGTAATGGCCGAGCTGCGCGCCGCAGTCGAACCCATGGGTGGGGTACTGATCGGCGAGATCGGTGAGAGCCACCATCCTATCGAGCGCTTGGCCGACTACACCGCGCCGGGACGGCTGCACATGGGCTATCACCCCGAGATGATGGGCGCGACCTTCACCGCGGCGCATTTCCGCGACCAGATCGAGCGCTACTACGCGTTGAATCCCGACGGCGTGCCTTCATGGGCCTTCTCCAACCACGACGTGCCGCGCCATGTCACCCGCTGGGCCTCACACGCCACCGACCCGGAGAGCTTCGCCAAGCTCTGCGCCGCCCTGCTGTTGTCGCTGCCGGGGTCTGTCTGCCTCTATCAGGGCGAGGAGCTGGGCCTGCCGGTGCCGCCGCTTTCCTTTGACGAGCTGGTCGATCCCGAGGGGCTACGCTTCTGGCCCGAAAACCCGGGCCGCGACGGCGCGCGCACGCCCATGCCGTGGGAGGCCGAAGCCTCGCAGGCCGGCTTCTCGACCGCCCCGAAAACGTGGCTGCCGGTCAAGCCCGTGCACCGGGATCTTGCCGTGGACCGGCAGGCAGATGCGCCGGACTCGGTGCTGTCGTTCTACCGGATACTCTTGGCATGGCGACAAACTCTTCCGGCCATCGGCGGTATGCAAATCGAGTTTCTCGATCTGGACGAGCCTCTGCTCGGTTTCCGAACGGGCGGCTTGCTCTGTCTTTTCAACCTGGGATGCGGCGAGGTCACGGTGACCATCCCTGATGCGCTAAAGGCGGACCACGTCCAATATGCCGTGACCAAAGAGGGCCGCTGTCACCTTGGCCCGAACGGGTTCCTTCTGGCTCGGCTCATTACGTAGCGCGGCTCAGGCCAAGCTCGATGACAAGGCTTTGTCATCGAGCCTGCCATTGAAGCTGGGGGTAAACTGATGGTGAGGGGATTATCAGATCATGGCCTGAGAAGCCGTCCTTCCTGCAGCGCGCGGCGAACGGCTGTTTCTCGCCCATTCGGCCTTGAGTACGCGCGCTTAGATCAGACATTTTGCCTATCGCAAATGCTGCGGAACGGCCTTCACAAAGCGGTCTCTAATACCTTGCCGCATCAGGTCGCGTCATCCCCATAGACCCCACAAACGACCGTTTTATGATCCTGAGCCGATTTGGTCCGCAGGGCAGGACGGCGCTCTCAATGCTATGCAGGCATGCGCCAGCCACGCTGCCGCCTCGACACCCTCGACCAGCGGCACCGGCGACCGGGCGCGCAGGGCGTCGATCACGCCGACCATGCCGGCGCAGCCGAGGATCACCGCGTCGGCGCCTTCGCTGACGGCGCGGTCGATCTCGATGCTCAATATTGAAAGTGCCGCATGCGGATCATGCTCCAGATCGGCGACGCGGATGCCACTGGCGCGAACCGGGCCGACGGCCCGATCAAGCCCGAGGACCGCGATATTCGCCTCGATCACCGGCACCGCCGCCCGAACGGTCGTCACCACGGCCGTCCTGTCCGCGATCAGGGCCGCCGTATGAAACGCCGCCTGGCCAATGCCGATCACCGGACAGCGGGCAAGGGCGCGCGCCTTCCGCAGCCCGGTATCGTCGAAGCAGGCGATGATGATCGCCTCTGCGCCCTGCTCGGAGGCGCGCTCCACCAGCCGCAGGAGGGGCGGCACGCAGGCCGCGCCATCCTCGGGCCCTTCGATGACCGGCGGGCCGTCATGCGATGTCCAGCCCTCGAAGGCGACCCCCGGCACCGCGCGGCGCGCGGCTTCGAGCGCGGCCCGCGTCATCGAGACGGTGGCATTGGGGTTGATCACGACGATGCTCATCCGCGGCCCCGGCGCCCAAAGACCCATAGCCCCGCG
>NZ_BATB01000101.1 GCF_000466965.1 Limimaricola cinnabarinus LL-001 | reverse complement strand
AACGTGGCCGAAACCGCCTGCATCCAACGCATTGCTCGTGAGCGTCGCTACCATCGCTTCTTCCAGATCGTCGATAAGGTGGTCGAGGAGATCCAGGCTCATCAGTGGGTTGATACGGGTAAGCCGAAGAGACGCTTACGTGGTGAGCAACTCCAGATGCTCCGGGCTTCGGTGGAGACCCTGATCCGGGACAGCGTGGCCGTGGTCTACCAGCGCAAGCGGAAGGGTGAGTCGAGCATTCACCTTCACCGAAACTGGTATAGCACACCCGCCTCACCTGCCGACCTCGCTCATAGCATCCATGTGCAGCGAGCCTACCAAGGCATGTTGGAGTTGGGTTATCTGGAGCAGACTAGGAAGGGGGTTTACGACCGTCAGGGCCGCAAGGATGGCTCTACCCGAAGCCGCCTGACCCGCTACCGAGCTACGGATCACCTAATCGGGAAGTTTACGCCCGAAGAACAGGAGGTCCTGCCGGTAATCGTGCCACCGTCGATGCCGTATGCGCCGATCCGCATTCAGGTGAAGACGGAGGATGGCCGTCGTGAGGCCTCTCTCGCTCCTGAGACCGGTGAGGTCCTGCTGATGCAGTGGCACCTAGAGCGGATCAACCGGGTACTAACGAGCCGCTGGTATGACCTTCTTATTCCCGATGCCGAGCTGGCCGAGCTACAGGCCCGGCTGGCCGACGATCCCGATGGGGGAAAGCCTCTCGCACTGGACCGTCGGACCCTCCACCGTGTCTTCAACGATGCGGATCTCACCACTGGCGGCCGGTTCTACGGTGGCTGGTGGCAAAACGTGCCGAAGAAGTATCGCCGTCACCTGCTCGTCAACGGCAAGCGAATGGTGGAGATCGACTACTCCAACCTGCACCCAGTGATCCTCTACGCCGAAGCTGGCGTTAAGCCGCCCGAGGATTGCTACCGATGCATCTTCGACGCCGGGACAGAAGCCAAAGGCGGTGATGACCTCCGCAGCATGGTCAAGGCGGCCTTCAATGCGATGCTCAACGCGGGCAAGGAGCTACGGCAGGCTCCGAAGGGGATCAATCCCGGCCGCTTCGACATGACTTGGCGACAGGTTTCAGATGCGATCCTCACGGCCCACGAGCCGATTGCGCATCACTTCTACACCGGCGTAGGGAAGCGCCTGCAGCGCAAGGACAGTGACGTGGCCGAGCGGGTAATGCTCGCCTTCATCGACAGCGGCATCCCCATCCTGCCGATCCACGACAGCTTCCTCGTCCATGAAGGCCACCGTGATCTGCTCAATGAGCGGATGCAGGCCGCCCTGACCGCAATCTGCGGCGTGGTGACCAAGCTCAAACCCGTCGAACCTGATCTGGACCAAATTCTTGCCGAGCAGGCCGCAGAGCAAGAAATGGATTCCGAGGGCTTCGGAGCTGAGACGACGCAGGACCTCGGCGAAATTCTCGCCACTCAAGAGGGTCACGACAAACGACTCGATGCCTTCTTAGCCCTACCCAGTGCCGATGAGAATTCGGACTAGGCCCAACAGGTCGATCCAAGCGGGCGTAGGGCCACGGTGGTTGGAGGACCAAGCTGCTGATACAGACTTCCAGCCGTCGAGATACCCTGCGATCAAGAGCGAGCCGTCGCGGCGGGCTACCTCCCAGAACCTCACGCGATCAACGCGGCAGCGAGTGCCATTGACTCCACGCGCCCAGCGCAAGAACTTGAATTTCATCACGTTGACCGGAAAGGTTGCGATGTACGAGAACGCCTTCAACCGTATCGAAAAGGATCTCCGCGCCGAGGAGGGGATCGCCAACGAGCTGGACTACGTCGAGCAGATCTCGTGGGTCCTGTTTCTGCGCTATCTTGATGCACTGGAGGCCGAGCGCCGTGACCGGGCAGAGTTGGAGGACCGCGAGTACACGCCAATCATCGGCGGCATCTTCCGCTGGTCCGAATGGGCTGCACCTAAGCTCGACGACGGTACACTCGACCATAACAGCGCCCGGACCGGCGAGGATCTCGTGCGTTTTGTTGACGAGCAGCTCTTCCCGTACCTTGCCAAGTTCAAGTCGGCGGCTACTAGGCCTAAAACTATCGAATATAAGATCGGTGAGGTCTTCACCGAGCTGCGCAGCAAGTTCCGTTCAGGCTATATCCTTCGTGACGTACTGGAGGTCATCGACGGGCTGTCTTTCAACACCCAAGCCCAGCGCCACGAGCTTTCGGAGCTATATGAGACCCGCATTCGTCGGATGGGCAATGCGGGCCGCAATGGCGGCGAGTACTACACTCCCCGCCCGCTCATTCGGGCCATGATCCGCGTGACTGATCCCAAGATCGGCGAGACCATCTACGACGGTGCGGCAGGTTCAGCGGGCTTCCTATGCGAGGCCTTCGAGCATCTGCGCCAGCCGCAACTGTCGGCAGCCGAATGGGAAACCCTCCAAACCGCGACCTTCTACGGGCAGGAGAAGAAGTCGCTCGCTTACATCATCGGCATCATGAACATGGTGCTGCATGGGATCGAGGCCCCCAACATCATCCACACCAACACGCTCACTGAGAACGTGATGGATATCCAAGAGCGGGACCGGCACGATATCATCCTCGCCAATCCGCCCTTCGGTGGCGGCGAGCGGAAAGAGGTCCAGCAGAACTTCCCGATCCGTACCGGCGAGACCGCCTATTTGTTCCTCCAGCACTTCATCCGCAAGCTAAAGGCTGGGGGCCGGGCGGCGGTGGTCATCAAGAACACCGTGCTGAGCAACACCGACAACGCAAGCGTGGCACTGCGGAAGGAGCTGATTGAGAGTTGCAATCTGCACACCGTCCTCGACTGCCCGCAGGGGACGTTCCAAGGCGCGGGCGTAAAGACCGTGGTCTTGTTCTTCGACAAGGGCGCACCGACGCGGGACATTTGGTTCTACCAGCTCGACCCGGGACGGAGCATGGGCAAAACCAACCCGCTCAACGACGCCGATCTGGTCGAGTTCGTGGAATTGCACCGTACCCGCGAGACCGGGCCGAAAAGTTGGATTGTGAACCGCACCGACCTCGATGCGGCGACCTTTGACCTGTCGGTCAAGAACCCGAACGCGCCGGAGGCCGAGGCCCTGCGATCTCCCGAAGAGATCATCGCCGACATGCTGGCACGCGATGCCGAGACAGCGGACATCCTAGAAAATATCCGGGGGATGCTGTGAAGGACTTCGCGACCGCAGGATGGGTGGAGAAGCCGCTTGGCAAAATTTCTACTCTGCAACGGGGGTTTGATCTTCCGAAGAGGTTGCGCGAACCGGGAAATTTCCCGCTCGTGACGTCAAGCGGACCGACTGATACCCACGCAGTTGCGAAAGTGAAAGGACCAGGCGTTGCCACGGGGCGAAGTGGAAGCATCGGGAATGTATTCTTTATTGAAGATGATTTCTGGCCGCTGAATACAGCGCTTTACGTAAAAGACTTCCACGGCAATGATCCGCGTTTCGTCTATTATCTACTGCATTATGTCGATCTTGGTCGCTTCTCGTCTGGTGCGGGTGTACCTACCCTCAACCGAAACGACGTCCATAGCGAACGTTATTGGATTCCGAGCAACATAGAAGAACAACAGCGGATCGTTGCGGTTCTGGACGAGGCCTTCGATGGTCTGGCCCGCGCCCGCGCTCATGCCGAGGCCAACTTGCAGAGTGCGCAGTCGTTATTCGACGCCTTCGTAGCTTCTCAATTCGAGGCGCTTCATGGCGAAGCCTCTACTGAAGTCATGACCGTCAAGGACCTTGCTCTTCCAAAGCGAGGTTCGATCCGAACAGGACCGTTTGGCAGCCAGCTTCTTCATAGCGAGTTTGTCGACGAAGGCATTGCCGTACTTGGAATCGACAATGCTGTATCCAACAGATTCAAGTGGGGAAAAAGCAGGTTCATTACGACTGAGAAATATGACCAGCTTCACCGATACACGGTCAACCCCGGAGACGTTATAATCACGATCATGGGTACATGCGGGCGTTGCGCGGTAGTCCCCGACGATATCCCTGTCGCCATCAATACCAAGCATCTTTGCTGTATTTCTCTAGATCAAACGAAGTGCCTGCCCGGATACCTTCATCGCTATTTTCTATCCAGCCCGAAGGCGCGCGCATATCTTTCAACGCAGGCATCGGGGTCGGTTATGGACGGGTTAAATATGGGCATCATCAAAGGGATGCCGGTAGAGGTCCCTAGTATTATACTGCAGTCGTCGATTGTTGAGAAAACCATGGAATTCGAAGCTGCGGCGGGAGCAATTAAATCTAAATATGAGGCCAAGCTCCAAGATATTGGCGATCTCCGTCAGTCGCTTTTGCAGAAGGCCTTCGCGGGCGAACTGATTTGACCTAGGAGACGCTGCTCGTGGGAACATCGAAACGCCAGCTTGGCGAAGTTAGCCGAAACGATCAGGTCTTGATCGCGCGCACCGACCGCCCCGGCACGGACCATCAGCAGGTCGTATGGGTAGTATTCTGCGCACGGCGCCTGGACGACGGTAGTCTCTGCGGCCGTCGCTACGGGGCGAACGGATCGGACTTCCACCACCGCAAATGCCCGTCCTGCCAGGGCGGGGCGGCGGGATTAAGCATCGATGGGCTGATATGAGTATCAACGACGAAACCGAAGCCGACACGCGCGCTGGGCGCATTGACCCGGTCCTCTCAGCCGCTGGCTGGGGTCAGAACGGCTCGAAGGTCCGACGCGAGGTCATCTGCCCCGGCCGCATCCAATCAAGTGGCAAGCGCGGCAAGGGGCTATCCTGCGATTACGTGTTGATCCACAAAGGCCACAAGCTCGCCACGCTGGAAGCCAAGCGCGCTGGGATCAGCTATCGCGAGGGCGTCGGGCAGGCCAAGGACTACGCCCAGCGCCTCGGGGCGCGCTTCGCCTACGCTTCAAACGGGTTGGCTTGGTACGGCATCGATATGGCGACCGGGACCGAGGACGACGTCGCTCTGCCGCTCCCGTCGCCCGATGAACTGTGGGAGCGCTGCTTCGCTGAGCGCAACGAGTGGCGCGAGCGTTTCGGCGAGGTCGAATTCGAGACCGATGGCGGGAAATGGGAGCCGCGCTACTACCAGCACAATGCGATCACCGCCGCGCTGGACGCCGTGGCCGAGGGCAGGAAGCGCATCCTGCTGACGCTGGCCACCGGGACCGGCAAAACTTCTATCGCCTTCCAGATCGCGTGGAAGCTTTTCAAGGCACGTTGGAGCCTCTCTGGCGAGCCGACCCGTTCTCCCCGTATCCTCTTTCTCGCGGATCGCAACATCCTCGCGGATCAGGCCTACAACGCCTTCACGGCTTTTCCGTCGGACGCACTCGCCCGGATCGATCCCGACGCAATTCGCAAGAACCACGGCAAACCACCGCGCAACGCGAGCGTCTTCTTCACGATCTTCCAGACCTTCATGACCGGCGAGGGCAAGCCGGTTTACGAGGACTACCCGCGCGACTTCTTCGACTTCATCGTCATCGACGAATGCCACCGGGGCGGCGCGAAGGACGAGAGCGAATGGCGGGCGGTTCTCGAATACTTCGAGCCAGCCGTGCAGCTCGGCCTTACCGCGACGCCCAAGCGCAAGCATAACGCCGACACCTACGGCTACTTTGGAGAGCCGGTCTACACCTACGCCCTGCGCGACGGCATCGAGGATGGCTTCCTGACGCCCTTCAAGGTCCGCCAGATGGCCAGCACGATCGACGAGTACGTCTATCATCCGGAGGACGAGGTCCTCGCGGGAGAGATCGAGATCGGCCAGAGTTTCCGTGAAGAAGACTTCAACCGTATCATCGAAATGCCCGAGCGCGAGCTAAGCCGTGTACGCGAGTTCATGGCGCAGATCGACCAGCGCCAGAAGACGATCGTGTTCTGCGCCACACAAGCCCACGCGGCCCTCGTCCGCGACCTCATTAACCAGATCAAGGACAGCTCTGATGTCGACTACTGCCACCGCGTGGCGGCAGATGACGGGGCGATTGGCGAAGCGCATCTGCGGACGTTCCAAGACAACGAGAAGAGCGTCCCAACAATCCTGACCACCTCGCAGAAGCTCTCGACTGGCGTAGATGCTCGCAACGTACGCCACATCGTTCTGATGCGACCGGTCAAGTCCATGATCGAGTTTAAGCAGATCATCGGACGCGGGACGCGGACCTTCGATGGGAAGGATTTCTTCACGATCTGGGACTTCGTAAAGGCCCACGAGAACTTCCAAGACCCCGAATGGGACGGCGAACCCGAAGAGCCGGTCGCTCCCGGCCCGCCTCGCTCTAAACCTGAGCCGAAGGAACCGGATGACCTGCCCTCGGAGGATGAAGATGACGAGCCGACCCAGAAGGTCGTGGTCAAACTAGCGGACGGCAAGGCGCGAGAGATCAGATATATCGCGTCAACGAGCTACTGGAGCGCAGACGGAAAGCCGATCTCGGCAACCGACTTCCTCAAGCGGCTCTTCGGAGATCTAGGAGAGTTGGTTGCCGACGAGGACGAGTTGCGTGCCACTTGGAGCAATCCCGATACACGAGAAACCTTCCTGACCAAGCTCGGCGAGCGGGGCTATGACCACGAGGTCATGGATGACCTGCGGCGTCTCGTGGACGCCCCCGATAGCGATCTCTTCGACGTGCTGGCTTATGTCCTCTACACGCACCCACCGAAGAGCCGACGTCTGCGAGCATCGGCGGTAGAAGAGGGATGGCTTGCCGCCTCCGACGGGGAGCAGAGGCAATTTCTAGCAGCTCTACTCAAAGCGTACGTCGAAGGCGGCGAGCGGGAGTTAGC
This sequence comes from Limimaricola cinnabarinus LL-001, assembly GCF_000466965.1. Classification (GTDB taxonomy): domain Bacteria; phylum Pseudomonadota; class Alphaproteobacteria; order Rhodobacterales; family Rhodobacteraceae; genus Limimaricola; species Limimaricola cinnabarinus. Next base: position 829 of record NZ_BATB01000101.1, on the reverse strand, counting down.
AAAGGACCGACTGACACCGCTTCTGACCGCCAAATACGGCGGCGTTACACAAGCTCGCAATAGGTTAGGGTCCATCTCCACAATTCAGTCAGCCTACAGAAAGCTACAAAAGAGCCTTTACCTAAATTAGAATTTCCTCGGAGTGCCTAAACCCATCTGCAGCATATCACGGAATCATAGCCCCTACCCGAGCGCAAGAGATTCCCCCTGGGCATGTCGCCACATTAGTTAGGAATTAAAAAATGATTGAATCTATCCGAAAATTTTCGTTTGCCGCTACGCTACTTTTGATGACCGTACCGGCGACCAGTAGCGTAGCCCAGAACTTGAGACCTTTGCAGGACGCAATCAACCAAGAGCCATCCCTCCAGATGCTCAACTATCTAGCGGCCCGGTGTTCAGCACTATTCCTTGAAGTGGCAACCAGGACAGCGAAGACGCCGAGTGCCACACAAGAAGATGAAATGCTTTTTAAAGGGCGATATGCAGTCTTGGCACAAGAAGCTGGAATCGTAAGAAATACAATGCTGGGTCGCAGCGAAGATAGGTCAGCGGAGCCTTCACGGAGAGCTTGGAGATGATTATGGAAATCAAGGATCTATATTTCGAAGACATGGAGAGCAACTACGCTAGGACCGGAAACTCGATGTCCCAGCAGCATCAGATCGAGCTAGCCCTCTGCAATAAGTACTATAATGGTTTGACTAATGGCTGATCAGCGACCAGCCCATAGGCCCCCCTATTAAGAGAGCAGGTTTCATCTTGAAAGCTTTTCTCGGCCCCAACGTTTCCAGCTATTAAGCTCACTCCAGGCGGTTTCGGCCACGTT
>NZ_BATB01000102.1 GCF_000466965.1 Limimaricola cinnabarinus LL-001 | reverse complement strand
GCGCGCGCGCGGCGGCGGCGCGCGTGCGCGTCGGCCTCGATCTGGCGCAGCATCCGCTCGTAGGGGCCCATCATCAGCAGCGCGGGCGCGATGCGCAGCCGCGAATGCGCGCCGATCTCGCGCGCGGCTCGGGCATAGGCGGCGCGGGGCGCGCAGCGCGAGGGCGGCGGCGCGGCCTCGGGCAGGCCGGGCGCGGTCGGCGATGCTCTCGGGGCAGGCGGCGGGATGCCGGTCTGGGACAGAAGCTCGGCGGGCAGGTAGATCCGGCCCAGCCCGGCATCCTCCTCGCGTCGCGCAGGATGTTGGTGAGCTGCAGCGCCTCGGCGAGCGACAGGGCGAAGCGGCGCGACGCCTCGCCGCGCCACGCGCCGAACACATGCATCGACAGGATGCCGACCGCGCCCGCGACACGGCGCACATAGGCGTCGAGCGTGGCGGCATCGGGGGCGATCATGCCGCGCAGGTCCATGCGCATCCCGTCGATCACGAGGTCGAACTCTTCGAGCGGCAGGTCGTAGGCGCGCGCGGCATGGGCGATCTCGCGGCCCACCGGGGTCCGGGGGCGGCCCTCGCGGATGCGGGTCAGCTCGGCCTCCCACGCGTCCAGCCCCGCGCGCTTCTCGGCCTCGGGGCCGGGGGTGTCGACCACGTCGTCGACGACGCGGCAGAACGCATAGACCGCGAGGATCGCGCGGCGGCGGGGCGCTGGCAGCACGCGCATGCCCGCGCGAAAGCTGCTGCCCGAGCCCGAGACGATCTCGGCCACGCCCATCTGCATCGGATCGCTCATGCGGGGCGTGCCGGGGAGAGGAGCGTGAGGCCGCCGCGCAGCCCGGCGCGCCACCAATCGGCGCGGGCCGGGGCGACGCGGACGGCGAGGGGGTCGGACTGCGCGAGGCGGGCATGCAGGCGCGGGCCAGCGTCTCGATCACCCGGATTTCGGCGCGCAGGCGGCGCGCGCGCACGAGGCCGGGCAGGGTGGCGGCGCGGTCCAGAAGCGGCACGCAGGCGGCCAGCGCCCGATCGAGGACCACCCGAAGCTCGGGCGTGAGCGCGGTACCGCCGAGATCGCCGATATCCGCCCCCGCCTCGTGAATCCAGTCGAGCGGCAGGTAGACCCGGCCCAGATCGCGCCAGTCCTCGCCCAGATCCTGCATGTGGTTGAGGACCTGAAGCACGGTGCACAGCGCGTCCGAGGCGGCGTGGGTCCGCGGGCCTTCGCCGTGTAGATCGAGCAGGAAGCGCCCGACCGGGTTGGCCGAGGACTCGCAATAGCGGGTGAGGTCCGACCAGCTGTCGCAGGGCTGCGCCGCGACATCGGCGTGAAAGGCCGCGAGCATCGCGATGGCGTGGTCCTCGGCCCCGGCATGGCCGCAGGCGGCGAGCGCCGCGCGCAGGGCGTGGCCGCGCGGATCGCCTGCGTCATCTGCGCGCAGACCCAACTCGATCGCGTCGAGCCGCGCGCGCTTCACATCGGCGCGCAGATCGGGGTCGTCGGCGATGTCGTCGGCGGCGCGCACTACATCGTAGAAGGCCCGCACGGACGGTCGCAGCCGCGCCGGCAGCAGAAGCGAGCCCACCGGGAAATTTTCTGACGCAGCGTCGCGCGGACGGATCGGCGAGGCAGGCGGTGTGCCCGGGGCGGGCTCCGGCCGGATCGGCTCGATTTTTTGCATGTCGTGGCCCATCCGCGCCCTAATTGGTTCAACGCCCTTTCATGGGGCAGTTACCGAGAGAATGACACAGATGGTAGATACGCAGCAGTGCTTTGCAATCCATTCCCTGCAGGCAGGCCGCGCCCCGGCGCGCCGCGCGCGGCGGGGCGTTTGATCGTGGACGGCGGAGCCGGGATCGCGGGACGGCTGGCCGCGATGGGCGAGGCGTCCGGCAAGAAGGTGCTGGTGATCGGCGCGGGCCCCGGCGGGCTCGCCACCGCGATGCTGCTGCGCGCGGCGGGGGCCGAGGTGACGCTTCTCGAAAAAGAGGATCAGCCGGGCGGGCGCACGGGGGCGATCCGGCGCGACGGATACACCTTCGATGTCGGCCCGACCTTCTTTCTCTATCCTGAGATCCCGCGCGAGATATTCGCCGCCTGCGGTCACGACTTCGACAAGGAGGTCGAGCTGATCCGGCTCGACCCGATGTACCGGCTTCAGTTCGACGACGGGCGCACCATCGACGCCACGGCGGATGTCGATCGGCTGACCGCGCAGGTGGCGAAGATCGACGCGCGTGATGCGCGCAACGTCGCGGGCTATCTCGAGGCCAACCGCGCCAAGTTCGAGGCGTTCCGCCCGATCCTGCAACGCCCCTTCGCGAGCCTGCGCGACCTCGCGCATCCCGACATGCTCAAAGCCCTGCCGAAGTTCCGGCCATGGTCCACCGTGGACGGGGAGCTGCACCGCTGGTTCAAGAACCCGGACGTGCGCGTGGCCTTCTCGTTCCAGTCGAAATATCTGGCATGTCGCCGTTCAAATGCCCCTCGCTCTTCACGATCATCGCGCATGTCGAATACGGCTTCGGCGTCTGGCACCCCAAGGGCGGCTGCAACGCGATCACGGCGGCGATGGCGCGGGTGGCGGGGCGGATGGGGGTCGATATCCAGCTTTCCGAGCCTGTCGAAAAGCTCAAGCTCGAAGGGCGGCGCGCTGTGGGTGCTGTGACGGCCAAGGGCGAGCACGACGCCGACGCGGTGGTGATGAACGCCGATTTCGCCCATGCGATGACCTCGCTCGTGCCCGATGCGGCGCGCAAGCGCTGGACCGACAAGCGGATCAAGTCGAAGAGCTATTCGTGCTCGACCTTCATGCTCTATCTCGGGATCGAGGGGACGCTGCCGGAGATGAGCCATCACACCATCGCCTTCTCGGCCGACTACCAGCGCAACGTGGCCGAGATCGACGCGGGCAAGGCCCCGGCGGAGCCCACGATCTACGTGCAGAACGCGAGCCGGACCGACCCGACGCTGGCGCCCGAGGGGCATTCGGCGCTCTATGTGCTGGCCCCCGTCGGCAACCTCACCGGGGGCGAGGATTGGGCAGCGCTGGCGCCCGCCTACCGCGAGAAGATCCTCGACCGGGTCTGCAGGCTCGCCGGGCGCGACATCCGGCCCGCGATCCGCACCGAGATCATGTTCACCCCCGAGGACTGGCGCTCCAAGATGGCGGTCTATAACGGCGCGACCTTCAACCTCGCGCATAATCTCGGGCAGATGCTCCACTACCGGCCGCGCAACCGCTTCGAGGATATCGACGGCGTGTACCTGACGGGGGGCGGCACGCATCCCGGATCGGGCCTGCCGACGATCTTCGAGAGCGCGCGCATCGCGGCGCGGCTCTGCGCGGAGGATATCGGCCTGCCGGGGGCGAGCGAACTGACGACGACATTGCCGATGGAGGCTGCGGAATGACACGGACCGGAATCATCGGCGGCGGGCTTGGCGGCCTCGCCGCGGCCTGCACGCTGGCGGCGCGCGGCCATGACGTCGTGCTGTTCGAGAAGAACGACTGGCTCGGCGGCAAGGCAGCGGTGCTGGAAGAGGAGGGTTTCCGCTTCGACATGGGGCCGACGATCCTCACCATGCCGCGGGTGCTGGAGCGGATCTTTTCGGAGGCCGGGCGCGATCTGCACGAGGCGCTGGACCTGCGCCGCCTCGACCCGCAATGGCGGTGCTTCTACGATGACGGGTCGGTGCTCGACCTGCGCGACGATCCGAAACAGGCGGCGGCGGAGATCGGCAAGCTGTCGCCCGCCGACCGCGAGGGCTTTGAGAAGTTCATGGGCGTGGCGCGGCGGCTGTCGGATGTGTCGGACAAGTTCTTTTTCTGGAAGTCGGTCGAGGATCTGCGCGACACGATGGACCTCAAGGGGAGCATGAACCTCTCGACCCTGTCGGACGTGATGGCCCTCCGGATGCACCGCACCGTGGCGGGGCAGATCAAGCGCGACGTGAAGGACAAACGCGTGGCGCAGATGCTGGAGCATTTCATCCAGTATGTCGGCTCTTCGCCGCTGGCCTCGCCTGCGGTGCTTTGCGGCATCGCGCAGATGCAGCAGGGCGAAGGCGTGTGGTACCCCATGGGCGGCACCCGCGCCGTGCCGCGGGCGCTGACGGCACTGGCCGAGAGCCTCGGGGTCGAGATCCGCACCGGGGTCGGGGTGAGCCGGATCGAGATCGAGGGCGGGCGCGCGCGGGCCATCATCACCGATACGGGCGAGCGCGTGGCCTGCGACCGGGTGGTGTCGAACATGGACAGCGTGCGCACCTATGCCGAGCTTGTCGGCGGCGCCGAGGGCCGGGCCTCGAGAAGACCCGCAAGCGCGAGGCGGCCTGTTCGGGGGTGGTGCTCTATCTGGGTCTCGACCGGGCCTACGAGCATCTGGCGCATCACAACTTCGTCTTTTCGCGCGACCCCGAGGAAGAATTCGGCGCGATCTATGACCGTGGCGAGCCCGCCCCCGATCCGACCGCCTATGTCGCGGCCCCGTCGCGCACCGAGCCGGGGGTGGCGCCCGAGGGCGGCGAGGCGCTCTACGTGCTGGTGCACACGCCCTATCTGCGTCCGCATCACGACTGGAAGGCGATGCTGCCGGGCTACCGCGAGGTGATCATGGACAAGCTCAGGCGCACCGCCGGGATGGAGGACATCGACGAGCGGATCGTGGTCGAGCGCGCGCTGACGCCGCAGGACATCCACGAGCGTTACAACGTGCTGAACGGCGCGATCTACGGGCTGGCGAGCCATGGCAAGGTCTTGGGCGCATTCAAGCCGGGCAACCGGTCGCGGCAGGTCGAGGGGCTGTACCTTGCCGGTGGGTCGGCGCACCCGGGGCCGGGCATGCCGATGGCGCTGATGTCGGGCTGGATCGCCGCCGACACGGCGGATCGCGACGCGGGCGGCCGTGCGGTGGAGGGCCGGGAGGGGAGCCGGGACGGGGCTGCTGGCGGGGCGCGGGATGTCGCGGCGGAGTGACGACCCCGCCGCGCTGCGCTCCGAGCCGATGGCGCGGTTCTTCGCGCGGGTGATGCGGCGGCAGCTGGCGCGCGGATTTCGCGCGGTGCGGATCGCGCGGCCCGGTTTGCCGGAGCTGCCGGACGACCGGCCGGTGATGGTCTATTGCAACCACCCGTCATGGTGGGACCCGGCGGTGGTGATCGCGCTGCACGAGCGGCTGTTCCCGGCGCGGGGGGGCTTTGGCCCGATTGAGGCGGCGATGCTGGAGACATATCCATTCATGGCGCGGATCGGGCTTTTCGGCGTGTCGCCCGACCGGCGCGGCGCGGCGGCGTTCCTGCGCACCGCCGGCACCCTCGTGGCGCGACCCGACCGGGTGATCTGGATCACCGCGCAGGGGCGGTTCGCCGATCCGCGGGCGCGGCCCCTCGACCTGCGCCCCGGTGCCGCGCATCTGTTGGTGCGCGCGCCAAGGCTGATCGCGGTGCCGCTGGCGCTCGAATACCCGTTCTGGTCGGAGCGGCGACCCGAGGCGCTCTTGCGCTTTGGCGCGCCCCTGGAGGCACGTGAGGGCGAGACCACCTCCGACCTCGCGGCGCGGATGGAGGGCGCCTGACGCGCTGCTGCGACGATCTGGCGGCGCTCTCGATGGCGCGCGATCCGGATGCCTTCGACACGGCGATCGGCGGCGCACGCGGCACGGGCGGGGTCTACGGGCTGTGGCAGCGCGGGCGGGCGATGCTCTCGGGGCGGCGCTTCTCGCCCGATCACGCGCCGGGTTCCGCCTCCGGCCGGGGCGCGGAGCGATGATCCTCGCGCTGTCGATCCTGGGGCTGGCGCTGGCGGCGCTTTTCGCGGCGATGTGCCTCGTCAACCTGTCGGTGCTGCGCGCGCCACGGGCGGGCGACGGCGCGGCGGTGTCGATCCTGATCCCGGCGCGCGACGAGGCGGACAATATCGGGACTGCTCTCGACGCCGCACTCGGACAGCGCGGCGTGGAGGTGGAGGTCGTCGTGCTCGATGACGGATCGAGCGACGGCACCGATGCCATCGTGGCGGCGCGGGCCGAGGTCGAGCCGCGGCTGCGGCTCTTGCGCGGGGCGGCGCTGCCCGAGGGATGGATCGGCAAGACGCATGCCTGCTGGCAGCTTTCCAAGGCGGCGCGGTATCCGGTGCTGCTCTTCGTCGATGCGGATGTGCGGCTGGCCCCGGATGCGGCGGCGCGGCTCTCGGGCGAGATGGCGCGCGGCGATCTCGACGTGCTCAGCGGTTTTCCGGGACAGGTGACGCCGACATGGGCCGAGGCGATCGTGATCCCGCAGATCTTCACCACGCTTCTGGGGTACCTGCCGCTGCCGATGGCGCGGGCGCGGCCCGACCCGGCCTTTGGCGCGGGCTGTGGCCAGCTCATGGCGGTGCGGCGCAGGGCCTATGACGCGGCGGGCGGGCACGCGGCCTTCGCGGGGCGGATGCATGACGGGCTCGAGCTGCCACGCCGGGTGCGGCAGGCGGGCGGGCGCAGCGACCTGTGCGACGCCACGGATGTCGCGACCTGCCGGATGTATGACAGCGCGGGCGCGATCTGGCACGGGTTTTCCAAGAACGCGACCGAAGGCATGGCGACGCCGCGCGCGCTGCCCGTCTGGACGCTGCTGCTCTTTGGCGGGCACGTGCTGCCCTTCCTGACACTGATCGCGGCGCTGGTCGTGGCCGCGCCGTGGTCGGCCGCACTCTCGGGTCTCGGCTGCGCGCTGGTGCTCGGGGCGCGGGTGGCGATGGCGCGGCGGCTGCGACAGCCATGGCTGTCGGTCGCGGCACATCCGGTCGGCGTCATGGTGGTGCTGGCGATCCAGTGGAGCGCGCTGATCGACGCGCGGCGCGGGCGGCGGGCGGTGTGGCGCGGGCGCGATTACGGCAGGACCTAGCGCCGGCCGATCAGCGACGTGACGATGCGCTCGAAGTTGCGCCCGTAAGGCGGGCGCACGAGGCGGGCGAGCGATGGCCGCGCCGTCATCACCGAGCGGGGCCGGGTGAAGGCGCGAAAGCCTTCCTCGCCGTGATAGGCCCCCCATGCCGGAGGCCCCGGCGCCGCCGAAGGGCAACTCGTGCACGCCGACATGGAGCACCGCCTCGTTGATCACCGCGCCGCCCGAGGGCATCGCCGCGACCTCGGCCCGCGCCGCGCCGAGATCGCGGCCATAGACGTAAAGCGCGAGCGGGCAGGGGCGGGCGTTGACGAAGTCGCGCGCTTCTTCGGGCGTGTCATAGGGCAGGATCGGCAGGATCGGGCCGAAGATCTCTTCGCGCATCAGCGCGTGGTCGGGGGCCGGGTCGATCACCGCCATGGCCTGCAGGCGCGGCGGCGCCGGGGCGCGGGGCATCAGCGGCACGGCGTCGAGCCCGTGCAGCAGATCGGCGAGGCGCGCGCGGTCCGCGGGCCGGGCGATGGCGGCGTAATCGGGGCCGTCGGGATCGGGATAGAGGGCGGCGGCGGCGGTCTTCAGCGCCTCGACGAAGCGCGGCAGCAGGTCGCGCGGGACCAGCGCGTAATCGGGCGCGACGCAGGTCTGGCCCGCATTCAGAAGCTTGGCCGCCATGACCGAGCGGGCGGCGGCGTCGAGATCGGC
>NZ_BATB01000103.1 GCF_000466965.1 Limimaricola cinnabarinus LL-001 | reverse complement strand
GAACGTCCGAGCTCCCGCGATCGCGGCCGTGGACGATGGGCGACATCGGCGTGCCGAAATGCGGGTTTAGCCCGAGCCCGGAATAGGCGAACTCGGTCATGTTGGTGTGGCCCACCAGCTCGGCCCGGCGCGCGCAGGCAGGCCACGGCCTCGGCGTCACGGGTGGCGGCGGGCTGTGCGGCGCGAGCGTGCGAGCCCGCGCGCGTCACGTATCCCGCCACGTCGAACAAATCCTTCACGCCGACCCGTAGCCCCGACAGCGGCCCTTGGGGCGTCGGGGCGGGGGCAAAGCTCTGGGTGAAGTTCGGGGGCAGGTACGCGCTCACAAGGGGGCTCCTTTGGCATCGATGGATCGCGGCGAGGTCGGACGGGCCTCGGCCGGTTTTGTGGCGTTTCAGCCCGCCTGCCGCGCCAGCTGGCAGATGCGGCGCACGGCAGCGGCGTAGCCTTCGAGGCCCAAGCCCGCGATCACGCCGTCGGCGCGAAGCGAGACGTAGGAATGATGGCGGAAGGCCTCGCGCTTGTGGACCTGGCTGATATGCACCTCGATCACCGGCGGATCATAGGCGTTGAGCGCGTCGAGGATCGCGATCGAGGTGTGGGTGAAGGCGCCGGGGTTGATGACGATGCCGCAGGAGGTCTCGCGCGCCTCGTGGATCCAGTCGATGATCTGGCCCTCGTGGTTCGACTGCAGCAGCCGGATCTCGAAGCCATCGCCCGCGACCGCCTCGCACAGCGCCGCCACGTCCTGAAGCGTCTCGTGGCCGTAGATCTCGGGCTGGCGCTTGCCCAGCAGGTTCAGGTTCGGGCCGTTGAGCACGTAGATCGTCTTCATGGGGTCTCCTGTCGGATCGGCGCCGTCATGGCATGTCGGGGCGAAGCGCAACCCGCGCGCCCATCTCTAGCGGAACTGCGCCCGGATGTGGAGCGGTAAACGCCCGCGCCGCCCGATCGGAGCGGGCCGGGCACCTGTTTCAGTCATAGCCCAGAAGATCCCCGGTCAGCCGCACGAAGCCGCGCAGCCCGGTTTCGATCAGCGCGTCGGGAAAGTCGTAATCGGGGTTGTGCAGGGCGGGCCGGTCCAACCCCGCGCCCAGCAGCATCAGCGCCGATGTCGCGCCGATCCCGAAGCGGCCGAAATCCTCGGAGGCGCGCATCGGCTGGCCTTGGGGGCCATGCGGTATGGCCTCGGCTTCGAGCGCGGCGGCGAGGCGGGCCACCGCCTCGGGCGCGTTCTCGCAATGGGCGAACACGTCGTGATGCGTGATCTCGATCCCGAGGCCGTGCCGCTCCGCCGCCTGCCGCGCCAGCGTTTCGGCCTCTCGCACGAGACCGGCCATCCGGCGTCGGTGAGGCTGCGCAGCGTCACGAAGATCTCGGCCTCGCCCGGCGCGATGCCGAAGGCGGGCGCGCCCATCCGGGCATGGGTCACCGTGACGAGGGCGAAATCCGGATCGTCGATCCCGCCCGCGCCGAGACCGGTCAGCGCCGGCATCAGCCCGCTCAGCGCCGCCATCGGCGAGACGCCCGTTTCGGGCTGCGAGGCATGGGCGGTCCGGCCCGCAAGCGCGATCCGCATCCCGCGCGAGGCGCAGGCCACGGGGCCGGGTCGCAGCGCGACATGGCCCTCGGGCAGCCCCGGCATGTTATGAAGCGCAAAGGCCCAATCCGGCGCGATCCGCGCGAACTGCGGATCGGCGATCACCGCCGCCGCGCTTGGCCGTCCTCCTCTGAGGGCTGGAACAGGAGCACCACACGGCCCCGGCCGGGGCGGTGCCGCCCGAGGATTTCAGCCATTCCCGCGAGGATCGCCATATGCCCGTCATGGCCGCACAGATGCCCCATGCCCGGCACGGTCGAGCGCCACTCCGGCGCGCCCGTCTCCTGGATCGGCAACGCGTCGAGCTCGCAGCGCAGCATCAGCGCGGGGCCGGGGGCCGTGCCCTCGAACACCGCCGCGACCCCGTGCCCGCCCAGCCCCGCCAGCAGCGCATCGGGGCGCGCGGCCTCGATCCGTGCTGCGACCCGCGCCGCCGTCGCGGCCTCGTGCCCCGACACCTCCGGATGCCGATGCAACTCGCGCCGCCACGAGACGAGATCGGCGAGGGCCGCCGCGTCGAGCCGCGGCATGTCGCTGTGGTCTGGCATGGGTTCCTCCTCGCGCCTGTCGTCCCTCCGGTGTTCCAGTTCGGGGACTGTGAGGTCAAGCGGGGGGGAGGGGGTTATGCCTAGGACGAGCGATGGTTGAACCGTTGATCCGCAATGGTGTCAGAGTAAGGGCGCTCGTGGCCAGCATCGGGCTTGCAGGCGTGAAACGTGGCCCTGCGAGGCCGGTGCGTCAGGTCAGGATGTCGCGCAGTGTGGCCGGGGGCACGGAATGTTCGCGCAGGTCGAGCGCGCTGTGCAGATCGACAAGGTGGCTGTGCATGAGCTCGGCCGCCCGAGCGCCCTGTCCCGCCGCCACCGCCTCGATCAGCGCATGATGGGCGTGTCTTTCGCAAAGCGCGCTCTGGCGCCGCCAATAGAGCGCGATGACCAGGGACGAGCGCGCGACAAGCTCCTCGACGAAGCCCGCCACGATCGTCTGGTCGGCGATCCGTGCCAGATCGATGTGAAACCGGCCCGACAAGTGAAGCGCCCGGCCGTTGTCTCCGGCCTCGATGGCTGCGTGCTCGGCCATGATATGGGCTCGTAGCTGGTCGATGTCTTGCGGCTCGGCACGTTCGGCGGCGCTCTGCGCGGTACGTGGCTCCAGCAAGGCGCGGGCCTCGAACACCTCTCGCGCCTCGCGTGGCGAGGGAGAAGCGACGAAGGCCCCGCGATTGCGCCGGATCGTCACCAGACGCTGATGCGACAAGGTTTGCAGCGCCGCCCTAACGACGGTTCGCGAGACACCGTAGATTGTGCCGATCTCGTCTTCGCCCAGCTTGGCCCCCGGCCCGAGCCGATGCTCATGGATCGCACGGGACAACCCGTCGGCAATCATCTCGGCGCTGGTGGGCTCGATGCGGCTAGTCCGGGTCATGGCGGCACTCCTCGGCACCGGTCTGCCACAAGGGGCGCCACTCGCCCAGAGCGCGATATACGATTCGATCAGCGTATAGATTGTATACGATGTGATGCCCAGAATGCCGCCAATCCGTATCATCGGTGCCCGAATAAACGCCAAAGCCCGGCGTTTCGGCCGGGCTGCGGTCCCCCGCGCTTGTCCGCCCGAGGCCCGCTGTGACGCAGTCGGGGGACACAAGAAGGAGCCCGCCCATGCAGCCGCACGAGCTCGAACTGATATCCCTCACCAAGCGCTACGGCAAAGCGCTGGCCGTCGATGCGATCGACTACCGCTTTGGCGCGGGGGTCTATGCCTGCCTGCTCGGCCCTTCCGGCTGCGGCAAATCCTCGACCCTGCGGATGATCGCGGGACATGAAAGCGTGAGCGAGGGCTCGATCGTGCTTGATGGGCGCGACGTGTCACGCCTGCCCCCCGCACGTCGCGGCACGGCGATGATGTTCCAGAGTTACGCGTTGTTTCCGCATCTGTCGGTGCGCGACAACGTCGCCTTCAGCCTGCGCATGAAGGGCGTGGACAAGGCCGAGCGTAATGCCTGCGCGATGGAGATGCTGGAGCTGGTCGACATGAAGGACCACGCCGATCGCCGCCCCGCGCAGCTTTCGGGTGGTCAGCAGCAGCGGGTGGCGCTGGCCCGCGCGCTGATCACCCGGCCGCAGGTGCTTTTGCTCGACGAGCCGCTCTCGGCGCTCGATCCGTTCCTGCGCATCCGCATGCGGGCCGAGCTGAAGCGGCTTCAGCGTGAGCTGGGCATCACCTTCATCCACGTTACCCACGGGCAGGACGAGGCCTTGGCGCTGGCCGACGAGATCATCGTGATGAACGCCGGCCGGATCGAACAGGCGGGGCCCGCGCTCGAGGTCTGGTCGCGGCCCGCCACCGGCTTCGTCGCCCGCTTCATCGGGGGCCACAACGTCCTCGATGCGCCCGGCGGCATCGTCGCCGTGCGTGCCGATGCGATCCGGCTCGCCGCCCCTGGCGCGGCCGCCTTCACCGGGCACGTGACCGGTGTCGAATATCAGGGCGCGCATGTCGCGCTCACGGCGCAGGCCGACGGACGGTCACCGCGCTTCTGCCCGAGGCTGCCTTCTTCGATGCCCCCATCGCGCCGGGCGCGGCGGTGGGGCTGACCTGGGACGCCGCCAGCGCCCATCCGATCCGCGCCTGACACACCAGAACAACCGGGACACTGACATGACCAAGAGCCTCAGCCGCCGCGCGCTTCTCAGGAACGCCGCCGCCGCCACCGCCGCATCGACGCTCGGCGCGCCGATGATCTGGGCGCAGAACATCAAGGACATCACGCTGCGCCAGTTCGGCACCGGCGTGTCGAACCTCAACGCCGTCGCCGACAAGGTGAAGGAGGATCTCGGTTTCACGCTCGAGATGACCGCGCTCGACAGCGACAGCGTTACCCAGCGCGCCGCGACCCAGCCCGACAGCTTCGACATTGCCGACATCGAATACTGGATCTGCAAGAAGGTCTGGCCCACCGGCAATCTGCAGGCGATGGATGTGAGCCGGATCGCGAATTACGACAAGATCGTCGGCATCTTCAAGGACGGCAAGCTCGGCCCCGACAGCGAGATCGCCCAAGGTACCGCGCCGCATAGCGTGGGCTTCATCGAAGAGCCCGGCGCCACGGGCTTTGCCGCCGAGCAGACCAACTGGATGACGCTGATCCCGACGATCTACAACGCCGACACGCTGGGCATCCGCCCCGACCTGATCGGCCGCCCCGTCGAGAGCTGGGCCGAGCTCTTGAACCCCGAGTTCAAGGGCCGCGCCTCAATCCTCGACATCTCCTCGATCGGCATCATGGACATGGCCATGGTCTGCGAAGCGATGGGCGAGATCGCCTATGGCAACAAGGGCAACATGACCCGCGAGGAGATCGACAAGACCATCGCGATCTTCTCGGAGGCCAAGCGCAACGGGCAGTTCCGCGCCTTCTGGAAGAGCTTCGACGAAAGCGTGAACTTGATGGCCTCGGGAGAGGTGGTGATCCAATCGATGTGGTCGCCCGCCATCACCGCCGTCAAGACCCGCGGCATCGATTGCGTCTACCAGCCTTGAAGGAGGGCTACCGCAGTTGGGGCGGCGGCATCGGCCTGTCCAGCTCGCTGTCGGGGATCGAGCTCGACGCAGCCTATGACTATGTCAACTGGTATCTCGACGGCTGGGTCGGCGGCTACCTGATGCGGCAGGGGTATTACTCGGCGGTGCCTGAAACCTCCAAGGCCCACATGTCCGAAAACGAATGGGGCTACTGGTTCGAGGGAAAGCCCGCGACCGATGTGATCACCAGCCCCACCGGCGACGTGCTGGCACAGGCCGGTGACGTGCGCGATGGCGGCAGCTTCGAGGAGCGCATGGGCCGGGTCGCCTGCTGGAACTCGGTGATGGACGAGAACCAGTACATGAACCGCAAGTGGAACGAATTCATCGCCGCCTGATGCCCCCGCGCGGCGCATTGATCGCGCCCGCGCCCTTCCCCAAACAGGAGCAGTCCATGACCGACGCCGCTCTGGCCGATCCTGCCCCCGCCCGCGTGCGAGGGGCCATGAAACACACGCGCGAATGGCCGCGCTTGATGGCCTATGCGCAGGCCGCGCCGCTCGCGCTGATCCTGCTGGTCTTTCTCGTCCTGCCGATCATGGTGATCGTCACGGTGAGCTTCTGGGAGGCGACCGAATTCTCAATCATCCCGGCGTTCTCCCTCGAGAATTACGCCTACCTGTTCTCCTCCGAAGTGGTGGGCCGGGTGTTTCTCGCCACCTTCCGCTATGCGGCGATCACGTGGGCGCTGACGCTGGCCATCGGCTTCACGGTGGCGTGGTTTCTCGCCTTTCACATTCGCAGCCTGACTTGGCAGATCGCACTGTTTCTGCTCTGCACCATCCCTTTCTGGACCTCGAACATCATCCGCATGATCTCGTGGATTCCGTTTCTGGGCCGCGAAGGGATCGCCAATTCGGCGCTCATGTCGTGGGGGGTGATCGACCAGCCGCTCGATTGGCTGCTGTTCTCGGACTTCTCGGTGATCCTCGCTTTCGTGCATCTCTACACGTTGTTCATGGTGGTGCCGATCTTCAACTCGATGATGCGCATCGACCGCGCCCTGCTCGAGGCGGCGCATGACGCGGGGGCATCCGGCGCGCAGGTGATGTGGAACGTGGTCATCCCGCTGTGCAAGCCCGGCATCATGATCGGCACGATTTTCGTGCTGACGCTGGTGATGGGCGATCTCATCACCGTGCGCTTCATGTCGGGCAGCCAGTCGGCTAATGTCGGCCGCCTCATCTCCAATGACATCGCGCTTCTGGCCTATCCGTCTGCGGCGGCCACGGCGGTGGTGCTGCTGGCCTCGGTGCTCTTGGTGATCGGGCTGCTGATGCGCTTCGTCGATATCCGCAAGGAGCTTTGACATGACCTCTCGCCCGCGTAGCTTCTACGTCCTCTCGGCCTTCTTCGCGCTTTTCGTGCTGTTCCTCTACGGCCCTGTCGTCACCATCGGCATCCTGTCGTTTCAGGGGCCGGGCGGTGGCCTTACATTCCCGATGCGCGGCACCTCGCTGCACTGGTTTCGCGAGCTTTTTGCGCAGCAGGCGGTGGGCGACATCTGGGGCAGCTTTCGCCGCAGCCTCGCGCTTGGGCTGTTGGTCATGGCGGTGACGGTCATGGTCTCGACGCTGGCGGGTCTGGCGTTCCGCAAGCGGTTTCGCGGCGCGGGTGCGCTATTTTACCTCGCCGTCGCCTCGCTGGTGGTGCCCTCGATCCTCGTGTCGCTCGGCGTCGGGCTGATGTTCGACCAGGCGGGTCTCAAGGTGCATTGGGCGACCTCGGGCTTCGGCGCGCAGCTCACCTGGACGTTGCCCTTCGGTCTGTTGATCATGTTCGCGGTGTTCAACCGTTTCGATCCCTCCTTCGAGGAAGCGGCGCGCGATCAGGGCGCGAGCGCGTGGCAGGGCTTTGCGCATGTGGTGCTGCCGATCATCGCGCCATCGCTGATCGGCGTGGCCCTGTTCGGCTTCACGCTCTCCTACGATGAATTCGCCCGCACGCTGCTGACCGCGGGCAGCCGCAACACCCTGCCGCTCGAGGTGTTCGGCATGACCACCAACGTCACCACGCCGGTGCTCTACGCGCTCGGCACGCTGACGACGCTGTTCTCGCTCGCCATCATCGGGCCTGTCTCGCGGGGCTATGGGTCTTTGGGCGCCGGGGCCGCGGATGAGCATCGTCGTGATCAACCCCAATGCCACCGTCTCGATGACGCGGGCCGCGCTCGAAGCCGCGCGCGCGCGGTGCCGGGGGTCGCCTTCGAGGGCTGGACATCGCATGACGGCCCGC
>NZ_BATB01000104.1 GCF_000466965.1 Limimaricola cinnabarinus LL-001 | reverse complement strand
TCAAAGCGCGTTACCCAAATTCGGGCATAGCTCTTCCACCCATGGCACAGCAAGGCACTTGGCTCGGTGGGTTGCTGGCGCGCAAGCCAGGCATGCTGGTGCGCGTGGCACTGGCGAACAAATTGGCGCGGATCGTCTGGGCCCTGATGGCCCGAGGCGGCGTCTACAAGGCTCCGGTCGCGGCGGCGTAGCCCGTTTTCGATCGGAGAACGCCGGAGCGAAAGAGGGCAAGGAGTGTTATGGCGCAGCCGTCGTGAGACGAGATCGGGACACCCAGAGTGCATGTATGGATGCCCCCGTTGATGCAAGCGATGTTTGAACGGCTCAAGCGTGTGATCGGGTGCGGTCATGTATCAGGCCTATCTATGCGGCGCTGATGTGGCCGCGGGCCGGTATGGCGATGCGCGGATCAGAAGCATATCAACAAACCGAGCTCGATGGCTCCTGCACAAAGACTGCTTTCTCTGACCCGGATCTGATCGATCCTGTGCCCTTACTGTTCAGTGACCTCCTCACACCCCCGACGTGCCGGGACGACGTGGCAAGCGTCGAGCGCTTACGCCATCATCGCCGCCGGGTTCCGGTAATCCTCTTGCTTTGTCATCATGGCCCAGAGGCCACGCGCCATCTTGTTGGCCAGCGCGATCGCGGCGACCATGCGTGGCTTGCGGCTCAGCAGGCGCTTCAGCCAGCCATTGCTCGAGGTATCAAATCGTTCGACCGCTTGGAGCACCGCCATCGCGCCGGAGACCAGAAGCGTGCGGATGTCGCGCTGGCCCATCTTCGACGTCTTGCCCAGTCGTTGTTTGCCGCCGGTCGAATGCTGCTTCGGCACGAGACCGAGCCAAGCGGCAAAATCGCGCCCCCGCCGAAACGTCGCCAGATCAGGAACGAAAGTTTCGAGGGCAAGAGCTGTCACCGGGCCGACGCCCGGCATGGTTTGGGCGCGTTGCGCCAAGCCATCTTCTTTGGCCGCGCTCTTCACCTTCCCGTCTATATCCGCAATCCGAGCATTCAGGCCCTCGATCTGCTCCAGATACATCCGGCCGAGTTCGCGAATGTCCTGAAGCAGCGCCGTGTCATCATCCTCGATCGCATCGGCGAGGCGTTTGAAGTGCGCGGGCCCTCTGGCAACAACCAGGCCATGCTCGGCAAGATGCCCGCGTAAAGCGTTGATCAACTGGGTGCGCTGGCCGACGAACATCTGCCGGGTGCGGAACAGCATCGCTCGTGCCTGCTGCGCTTCCGACTTCAACGCGACAAAGCGCATGGTGGGGCGCGTGGCCGCCTCTACGATCGCTTCGGCATCCGCCGCGTCGTTCTTTTGACGCTTGACGAACGGTTTCACGTAGATCGGTGGGATCAGGCGGATTTCATGTCCCAGCTTCTCGAACTCGCGACCCCAGCCATGCGCCGTCGCGCAGGCCTCCATGGCGATGACGCACCTTGGATGCTGTGACACGAAGGCAATCAATTGAGGACGCGAAAGCTTCTTGCGGAAAACGACCGACCCGTCGTCGCGTGCTCCGTGCAATTGGAAGACACGCTTTGCCAGATCGATACCGATGAAGGTAGCTTCGGACATGGATGCTCTCTCCTTCCGTGATGGCTTCACATACATCACAGTGGCACATTGCGATGCCGTCGGGAGGGGGCATCCACGCCATCAACAAAGTGCCTTTGAGCACGCGGCTTTGATTTGGCCCCGATCCTCGACCACCATATGGGCCCGCGGCACAGACGGTCGCATTAAGAGGCCGGATACATGTCAGCACCCGACAGCGCGCCAGCCAGAGCTCCGAAGAACCCTCTTGCGCACGGGGCGGTTATACATGTTGCACAAAGCCAGCATAGGATTCATCTCGTGAATCCATCGTGGTAGGTGGTCGGCTTGGATTGGACGGTGCCAGATTTCAGCACCCTGTCACGTCGCCAGAAGACCCTTGCTGTAAACATCCCCTATCGCGGCTCCAGAGGCCCGCTGCACCTGCTGGTCGACAGCACCGGGATCAAGGTCGAGGGCGAAGGCGAGTGGCACGCGCGCAAGCATGGTGGCACCAAACGGCGCGTCTGGCGCAAGATCCACCTCGGGATCGACGAGCAGACGCTGGAGGTCCGGGCGGTCGAGGTCACCGGGAACCACATCGGCGATGCGCCGGTGCTGCCTGATCTGCTCAGCCAGATCCCACCTGAGCAGGAGATCGGCAGCGTGACCGCAGACGGCGCCTATGACACGCGCAAATGCCACGATGCCATCGCGGATAGAGGCGCCCACGCCGTCATCCCGCCCCGCAAAAACGCCAAACCCTGGAAGCCGACCACGGCCGGTGCGGTGGCACGTAACGAAGCCCTGCGCGCGTCGAAATATCTAGGGCGAGCGATCTGGCGAAACTGGAGTGGATACCACCGCCGAAGCCGCGCCGAGACAAAAATGAACTGCATGAAGCTGCTGGGGCAGCGCCTCATGGCGCGGGACTTCGATCGCCAAGTCGCCGAGGTCCAGATCCGCATTGCCATCATGAATGGATATACCGCTCTCGGCATACCCATCACAAAGGCCGTGGGGTAAGTGTGCCCGGGGAAAGGGGAAGTCCGATCAGCAGCCGCTTCGTGCAACTAGGCCGCGCGAGATGAAAACGAGCAGGCCCGTTACCACATTCCCGCTTCGCGCGTGCCTCGGCAGCGATCCCCAAGGTGACGGTTTCGTGAGCGAATTTCCCCTTTGCCCGGTAGACAGGCGGCGCGTCCGTTCTTAGATCGTTGCCATGCGCCTCTGGGTTCGCCTTGCCACGTTCTGCCTGTCGCTAACCCTTCTGGTCAGCGTGCTGGTGCATGACGTTGCCGGTGCCCGGATGTCGATCGACATGGCGGCGTCCAGCACCGTGGAACAGCAGGACGATCTCTGCCCAGCCTGTGCGCAGGAGGCGGGCGAACAGGTGGTCTGCGACCTCGACTGCACCGCGCCGCTGCTGTCCACGGAGACGTCCATGGCGGCGCTGCCGCAGGCTGTCGCCGCGACCGCTCGTGATTGGCCCGCGGACGCGGCGGTGCGAACACGACAGCCGGGCTTCGATCCCGCGCCACCACGAACCACCATCCTGAGCTGACCGGCCGCACCGCGCAGGTGACGGCCCGGTTTCGTCATGCCCGCCCGATCTCGGCAGGCGGACGCTGAACCGACCTTCTCCTTCTCGGGATATTCTCCATGACCACCCATTTCGCACGTGCGCTGTCGCGCCGTCGCGTCCTGTCCTCCGGCCTTGCCGCGATGGGCATGACGATGCTCGCCCCGGGCCTCGCCCGCTCGGCCCCCCGGAGTGCCCTTCCGGGCGCCGTCACTACCTTGGCCTTCGACGGCACCGCCATCCTTGCCGCCACGCCGGACGGACTGCTGCGCTACGAGGGCGATGCGTGGACCCGGCTCGACGCTCCGGCGGGACCCTCCGCCCTCGCCACGCATCCCGACCGCCCCGGCACGATCCTCGCCGGATGGCGCGACGGCGCCCTGCGGCGCAGCCATGACGGCGGCCAAAGCTGGGTCCCCGCCGATGCCGGGCTGCCCGGCGCGGCAATCCTTTCGATCGCTCTGGCCGCGCAGGCGCCCGACACCATCTATGCCGCTCTCGAAGGCGACGGGCTCTGGCGCAGCGAGGATGGCGGCGAGACGTGGGAATTCGTGATGGATCGCCCCTATCTCGGCGGCGAGGAGCATGACGTGCTCAGCCTTGTCTCCGTGGCGCACGAGACCGGCATGGGCGGCATCTGGCTCTATGCCGGGACGCGGGCCGGGCTGACGCGGGTGCCCGACTGCTTCTGCCGCTGGCAGGACGTGGTCGCGGGCGACGCGCTGGACGCGCTCGTGGCGGGCGACACCCCCGCGGCGGCGGCCGCGCTGCCCAAGGGGGAACCGGTCGAGATCCTCGCCCTTGCCCCCGACGCGCCACAGCGCCTTCTCGCAGCACTGCCCTCCGGGCTGTGGCTGTCGACGGATGCGGGGGTGAACTGGGAGCAGAGCGCCTCCGACCCCGTCAGCGCCCTCGCCGTCGACCCCGCCGATCCGCTCCACGTGATCTCTGCCGATGCTGCCGGCCTGCGCGTCTCGCGCGATGGCGGCACCAACTGGTCCCCTTTCGATCTGTCCAAGGATAGCTGACATGAACCGCAAGCTTCTCACCGGCGCCGCCCTCGCCCTGGCCGCCGTCTCCGCCATCGGCATCGCGACCTTCACCACTGCCGAAACCGACAGCGCGGCGGTCACGCCCGCCGAGGCCACCGTCCCCGCCGATCGGCAGATGACGATCTGGCGTGATCCGAATTGCGGCTGCTGCGACGCCTATGCCGACTACATGGAGGAGAACGGCTACCATGTGACGCGGATCGACGACCGCGACTTCGACAAGCGCTCAATCGAGGCCGGGGTGCCCGAGCAGGGGCTTGGCTGCCATCTCGCGCAGGTCGACGGCTACTATGTCAGCGGGCTGGTCCCGGCCGAAATCGTTTCCCGCCTGACCACCGAGCGCCCCGAGGTCACCGGTATCACCCTGCCCGGCATGCCGATGAACGCCCCCGGCATGGGCGGCAAGAGCGGCACGCTCAAGACCTACGCCTTCGCGGGCGACGACATCACGGTGTTCTCCGATGAATGAGTGCATGGAGGCCATGATGTCGATGATGAACGGACCGATGATGGGCGCCATGATGCTTGGCGGCGGGGTCGTCATGCTGCTGGTGCTGACCCTGCTCGTTCTGAGCCTGATGGCGCTGGTCAAGTTCCTCAGGAGCGCGCGATGAGACGCGGGCTGGCCATCGGCCTCGCCTCGGGCCTGATTGGCGCCGCCGCGATCGCGGCGGTGGCCCAAGGGCTGATGGATGAGGACGCGCAGGGTGCGGCACCGGCGGAAATCGCGGGGCTCGCCATCTTCGGAGAGCCGGTCACGCGAGACATGGTCGAACAGGGCGGCGCGATCTATGCTGAGAGCTGCGCCGCCTGCCATGGCGCGCAGCTCAAGGGCCAACCCGACTGGCGCCGCCGGACCGAGGACGGGCGCATGCCCGCCCCGCCGCATGACGACAGCGGCCACACCTGGCACCACGCCGATCGCGATCTCTTTACCATCACCAAGCATGGTGTCGGCGCGGTGGTGCCCGGCTACGAGAGCGACATGCCGGCCTTCGCGGGCCTGCTGAGCGACGACGAGGTCAAGGCGGTGCTGGCCTACATCAAGACGAGTTGGTCGGAGCGCGAGCGCGGCTTCCAGGCAGAGGTCTCGGCCGGGGCCGAGGGCAAGCCATGAGCTCGGCGGAACAGGCCCCGCGCAGGCGATCCCGAGGCCGAACCTTGGTGCTGCTTCCTGCGGCGCTGTTCGCAGCGCTCGCGGCGGCCTTCTACTGGGGCCTGATGAATTCCGACGACCGGCTGCCCTCGGCCCTGATCGGCCGCGCGGTGCCCGAATTCGACCTGCCGCCGATCGAGGGCCGCGATGACGGCCTGTCCTCCGCCGATTTGCAAGGCGAGGTATCGATCGTCAACGTCTGGGCCTCGTGGTCCGTGCCCTGCCGGGTCGAGGTGCCGCTGCTGGTCGAGCTGGCCGCCCGAGGCACGGTTCCGATCCACGACATCAACGACAAGGACGCGCCGGACCCGCCGGACGCGGCGCTCGCCTTTCTCGACGAGACGGGCGATCCCTATACCCGTATCGGTGCCGACCGCTCGGGACACGCCTCGATCGACTGGGGTGTCTACGGGCTGCCGGAAACCTTCGTCATCGATGCGCAGGGGCGGATCGCCTACAAGCATGTCGGTCCCTTTGACCGCCGCTCGCTCGAACAGGACATCCTGCCGGTCGTGCGACGCCTCCAGTCGGAGGGCGATGCATGAGCGAATTGTCAAAATCCGCCCCCGTGACCGCCCCTGTCCGCCGTTTCCCGGCGTTCGGACGGCGTGGCTGGATGGTGCTGGCCTTCGCGGTCATCGGCACCGGCATGATCCTGAACTGGGGCTGGCTCACCGCCATCGGCGCCACGCCCCTGATCCTGAGCTTGGCCCCCTGCGCCGTCATGTGCGCGTTGGGGCTTTGCATGCGTGGGGGCTCGTCCGCCTGCGCCAACAAGAGCGATCCGGTGACCAAGCCGGACATTTCGACCGACTGAAACCCATTCCGAAAGGACACGACATGAAGACCACCACCAAGCTCGGCGGCACCGTCGCCCTCTCCCTGCTCGCGCTCGCCCCCCTGGCCCACGCCCAGGAGACCGCCCCGGCGGAAACCCAGGAAACGACGAAGGAGGGCGGCCACATGATGGGCGGCGACATGGCCGGGATGCAGGGCATGGAAGGCATGGAAGGCATGGAAAACATGATGCCGATGATGATGAAGCACATGCAGGCCTGCATGGAGATGATGGAAACGATGAACACCCACATGCAGGAACACCACGACCAGGCCGACCAGGGCTGAACGAAGGCCCGCCCGGGCCCTCGCCCGGGCGGGCCAACCAGAAAGACAGACAGATGCTCCCTTCCCACAGCTTTCACCGGCGGTTGCGTTTCCTCCTCTGGAGCGGGGCCGCCGTTTTCGCCCTGGCCATCGCGGGACTCTTCGTCCTGCGCGATCCCTCCGCGCCCATTGAGGTCGCCTACAGCGGCGAGGCCGACATCCGCTCCGACTTCGAGCTGGTCGACCACACCGGGCGTGCGGTGACACAGGCCGATTACGCCGGTCGCTGGCAGCTCGTGTTCTTCGGCTTCACCAACTGCCCCGATGTCTGCCCGACCACGCTGGCCTACATGGCCACCGCGCTCGATCTTCTGGGCGAGGACGCAGGCCGGGTCGCACCGCTTTTCATCACGGTGGACCCCGAGCGGGACACGCCCGAGGTCATGGCCGACTACGTCGCGAACTTTCACCCTGAGTTTGTCGGGCTGACCGGCAGCAACGATCAGGTCACGGCCGCCGCGCATGCCTTCAAGGTCTATCATGAGCAGCTGCCGGATGCGGAGGCCGCCGACGGATACCGCATGGCGCATGCCGGCCACATCTACCTGATGCGGCCCGACGGCCGCTTCGAGGCCGTCTTCCTGGAAGGCGACCAGCCCCCCCGAGGATCTGGCCCGGGAGATCGAGATGCGCATCGAGGCGGAGGGACGAAGTTGATGCGGCGGCTCGCTCCCATCGCCATGATCATGGCCCTGCTCGGTATCCCGGCGCTGGCCGATCACCCGGGCGAACGGCTCGACGAGGTCACCGCCCTGAAGGAGCCTGCATTCGAGGCGATCTCCGGCCCCGCGCCTGATCTGGACCTCATCGGCGCGGATGGTCCAGCCGCTCGATTTCGCGGACCTCGCGG
>NZ_BATB01000105.1 GCF_000466965.1 Limimaricola cinnabarinus LL-001 | reverse complement strand
GGTTATGAATCCTGACCCTAGATAGGCGCACTTTCGACCTACTGACCGCTTTGGGCTCTTCGCGTCGATCCGTCCCGCCTGATAAGGGGACGACTGCACATTGAGGCTCGTATCTGCGCACTCGGCCCAAAGCTGCCGGTCGAGCCGCCCCAGCCGCCATCGTGCGGTTTCCTTAGACCGGACGTTAGCGTTACCCGCAACGAGATTACCGGGAGGGCGTCTACCGTCCGGTATGAAGCCGTCATTCATGACATAGCCGATCACGGGCCTCGAGACAGAAAGCCGTCAACCCGCTGCATCTGGTTCAGAGGGCAAAATCCATTGCCGCAGACGGTTCGTAAGCCGTTTCTGCAAATGCACGTGGGGACGTGCCCATGTGACGGGAGAAGTGGTCCTCCTTGGCCAGTTAGGCGACAAGCAGCGCCTCTCCAGCGTTTCAAACTGGCCCGAGGTTGAGGCGACTTCGACGATGTAGATGCTGCCGGGGGTCATGTCCTGCGCCGAGGCGGCAAAGTGCCTCAGGCCGCGGCCGGGACCACTGCAGGAATTACTTCCGTCATGCTGTTCTCCTCACTTGGTTCATGACGACCCCGGGGCTGCCGGGTAGTAACACGGGCGCAGGTGCGCCAGTTTCTGCCCGGCAGCGTGGGCGAGAGCATGCCTACCGCAGGTCCTCGGGGATCAGGGCGTCGGGCAGGTTCTGGTAGCAGACCGGGCGCAGGAAGCGGCGGATCGAGAGGGTGCCGACCGAGGTCGCGCCGAAGTTGGTCGAGGCCGGGTAGGGCCCGCCATGGACTATCGCATCGGCCACCTCGACCCCCGTCGGGAAGCCGTTGCAGAGCACCCGCCCCGCCACCCGTTCGGCAATCGGCAGAAGGCGCCGGCCGAAGTCCGCATCCCCGTCGTCAAGTTGCAGCGTCACCGTCAGCTGGCCGCCGAAGCTGGCCGCAACCTCTTCCATCTGGGCGGCGTCCCCCACCCGCACGATCACGCCGAGAGGGCCAAAGACCTCCTCGGCCAGCTCGTGGTTGCCGAGGAAGTCGGCGGCCGAGACCTCGAAGAGATAGGGCAGCGAGGTGCGGCCCGAGCAGTCCTGCGCCAGCAGCGCGCGCACGCCCGCGCCCGCCGCGACGCGGGCGGCGCCCTGGCGATAAGCCTCGGCCATGCCGTCGGTCAGCATGACCTGGGGCTGGGAATTGGCCAGCGCGGCGCGGGCCGCCTCGGCAAAGGCGTCTGCGTCGGGGCCGTCGATGATGACCGCGATGCCCGGATTGGTGCAGAACTGGCCCGCGCCCATCAGCAGGCTCGCCGCCCAGCCCTCGCCGAGCGCCTTGCCGCGGGCGCGCGCCGCTTCGGGCAGCACGAACATCGGGTTGACGCTGCCGAGCTCGCCGAAGAACGGGATCGGCTCGGGCCGTGCGGCGCAGAGGTTGTAGAGGGCGCGCCCCCCGCCGAGGCTTCCGGTGAAGCCCACCGCCTTGATGCGCGGGTCCTGGACCAGCGCCTCGCCGACCTCGCGCTTGCCGCCCTGGACGAGGGAGAAGATGCGCGGGTCCATGCCCAGCTTCTCGATGGCGGCGGCGATGGCGTCTGCGACGATCTCGCCCGTGCCGGGATGGGCGCTGTGGCCCTTGACCACGACCGGGCAGCCGGCGGCCAGCGCGGCGGCGGTGTCGCCGCCCGCGACCGAGAAGGCCAGCGGGAAGTTCGAGGCGCCGAAGACTGCGACCGGCCCGATTGGGCGCTGGATCATGCGCAGGTCCGGGCGCGGCAGCGGCTGGCGGTCCGGCAGCGCGGCATCATGCCGGTGGTCGAGGTAATCGCCCTTGCGGATGTGGTCTGCGAACAGGCGCAGCTGGCCGGTGGTGCGGCCGCGCTCACCCTGAAGGCGCGCCTCGGGCAAGCCGGTCTCGGCGCTGCCGATGGCGGTGATCGCCTCGCCGCGGGCCTCGATCTCGCCCGCGATGGTCTCAAGCAGCTTGGCCCGTTCCTCGCGGGTGGTGGCAGCGAAGGCGGGGAAGGCGGCATGGGCGGCGGCGCAGGCCTCGGCCACCAGCGCCGGGGTCCCGGCCGAGAACTCGTGCGACGTGCCGGTGGCCGGGGCCGAAGAGAAGCGCCCCTCGCTGCGGGTCTTGCGGCCTGCGATCCAGTGGTCGCCGTGGGGGATGTGGGTCATGTCGGATCTCCTCTGATCGATTTCGACGACGGCTTGCTGCCTGCGAGATGTCGGCCTGCCACTTGGCCTTTCGATGAGGCAGGCCGCCCGGTGGCCTTGCGGTGGGTGGTAAGCCAGCGCCGGTAAAGACGCAACTTGATTTATCAGATGAAGCAAGCTATTGATAGGATTAATTAGAGGAGATGGCATGGGCGTTCAACACATTGCAGGTCCGGACAGCGCGCAGGTCGGTCGCACGGCAGGAGCCCTGCACGTCCTGGGCCAGAGAATCGCCGACGGCACCTATCCCGTCGGCGCGACACTGCCCGTCGAATCCGACCTGGCGCAGGAACTAGGTGTCAGTCGTTCGACCATCCGCGAAGCTGTTCGTTGCCTCGTGACCCTTGGAATGCTGGAGGTCCGCACCCGCGCCGGCACAAGCGTGCGGCCGCAGCAGTGCTGGAATGTTCTGGACCGGACAGTGCTGGGCTGGATGATGCAGAACGCCGCCGATGTCGCAGTGCTGATCGCCGCCATCGACGAGGCGCGCGGCGTTCTAGAGCCGCAGGCCGCAGCCTTGGCTGCACGGCGCGCCACGCGGGCGCAGGTATCGGCCATTGCCGCTGGCTACGAGGGGATGGCTGTCGCCGCCGAGGCCGACGATGTCGAGGCGGCGATCGCGGCCGACTGCGAATTTCACATGGCGATCCTGAAGGCGACGGGCAATCCGATCCTGATGGCCTTCGATTCTGCGATCGATGCCGTGTTGGGCATCCTGTTCAACGTGGCCGCCGCTGATCACCGGCAGATTTTCGCCCTAAACCTTGAGAATCACCGGCGCGTCCTCGAGGCGATCCGGGAAGGGCGCGCCGAGGACGCGTCCGCTGCGATGCTGGATACGATCCAGTTCACGCGGCAGAGCCTGAAGAGGCATGTCCTGAAAAACTGAACCTGTTGTCTACCTGAGGGAGGAGATATCATGCGCTACACCATCACCGCCGCGGCGGTCCTTACCCTGTCGACCGGGGCCGCCCTTGCCGACTATCCTGAGCGCGGGATCACGATGATCGTGGCGTGGGCCGCTGGCGGCGGCACCGACGCCATTGCCCGCACTGTGGCCGCCGGCCTTGAGGAGGAACTCGGTGTCAACGTGACGGTCGTGAACCGTGACGGCGGCTCGGGTGTGATCGGCCATACCGCGATGGTCAACGCCGACGCAGACGGCTACACGATCGGCTTCGCGTCCGCCGATCTTCTCGGCTACTACTGGACCGGAAACGCCGACCTGACCGCCAAGGAGGTGACTCCCATCGGGCTGGTCAATGTCGATCCGGGCGCGTTCCATGTGTCCACCTCCAGCGGCTGGCAAGACGCGAATGCGGCGCTAGAGGTGATCAGGAACTCGGAGCGGGGCGAATACAAGATGTCCGGCTCGTCCGTCGGCGGGGCATTCCATCTGGCCTTTGCCGGCTTCCTGCAATCGCAGGGGATCGACCCGCTGCAGGTGACGATGGTGCCATCGCAGGGCGCCGCGCCGGGTTTTCAGTCCCTTGCAGCAGGGGGTGTGCAGATCATCAACTCGTCCCTGCCGGAGGGTCAGGCGATGATGCAGGCCGGCAGGTCCGTGCCGCTGGCGGTCTTTGCCGATGAGCGCGTGGCGACTTTCCCGGATGTGCCGACCGTCGCCGAGGCGACCGGCACGCCCTTCTCGGGCGGCAACTTCCGCGGCGTTGTCGGCCCCGCCGGCATGGACGAGGCAGTCGTCGCCCGTCTGGAAGACGCGGTCGAGGCCGTCTACAACAGCGACAACTTCCAGTCCTTCATGGCGAAGCAAGGCTACGGTGCTCGCTACATGGCCGGGGGGGAATTCGGCGAGTTTCTTACCCAGACCCAACAGTCCTTCGGGGAAACGCTGCAGGCCATCGGCCTAGCGCAGCGCACTGAATAGGGGTGCGCAATCGTGAAACTTCCGGACTTCTGGACGGGTCTCGCGGTCCTGATTCTCGGGGCACTTGCGATCATCAAGGCTCAAGGCTTCCCCGATGTGGCGGGTGGCGCGTCACCGCGCCTCTTTCCCCAGATCATGGGGGCGGCGCTGATGGTGCTGGGCGGACTGGTCTCGGCCCGTGGGGCGATCCGTGCCGGCGGCATCGGCGGATGGGAGCAGCCGCCTTGGGCGGCCGACCCCCTGAAAATCGCACGTTTGATCTATGTCCCTTGCGCGATCATCGCGTTCGCCCTCTTTGCTCATGTCCTGGGAACGATACCCATCAGCGCGCTGCTCATAATCGGTTACGCCGTCCTGTGGCGCACGGGGCCGCTGGCTGCCTTGACCTTCGGCATCTGCTTTTCCGTGGCGATCTATCTGTTCTTTACGGCCGTGATGCGCGTGCCGCTGCCGATCGGTCCCGTTCCGCTGCCCTTCTGAGGAGGACACAAGGTGGATAACTTCATCCAGGCGATGACGCTTGTCGCCTCATGGGAGGTGCTTGCGGCCATTGGGCTAGGGGCGGTCTTCGGCCTCTTCGTGGGCGCGACACCCGGCCTCAGCGCAACGATGGCGGCGGCGTTGCTGGTGCCGTTGACCTTCCCTCTATCGCCCGTAGCCGCCATCGGAGCCATCGTCGCCTGCACGGCAATGTCCATCTTCGCGGGCGACATCCCCGCCGCCTTCCTTCGGATCCCGGGCACACCGGCCTCAGCCGCTTATATGAACGAGCTGCAAGCGATGAGCGAGCGAGGCGAGATGGCCAAAGGCTCGGCAACTCGATGTTCGCGGCTGTGGTCGGCGGGTTGGTCGGGACGGCGGTCCTGATCCTGGTTGCGCCGCAACTGGCGAATTTCGCGCTGTCCTTCTCCAGCTACGAATATTTCTGGCTCGCCCTGTTGGGCCTGTCCTGCGCCACGCTGGTCGCGGGCGCGGACAAGCTGAAGGGAGCTGTATCGCTGGCACTGGGTGTCTTCGTGACGCTGATAGGCCTCGATGTCGTGACGGGAACGCCGCGCTACACCTTCGGGCTTGTCGACCTGCAAGCGGGTATCTCGCTTATTGCGGTCCTGATCGGCGCCTTCGCCATTGCCGAGATCATGCGCAGTTCGCAGTCCGGCATCCGGAAGCAAGTCGACCTGCCCCGGATCGGGGCGGGTGCCATCGTGAAGGGACAGGGCGGCACCCTGTGGCGTCACAAGGTGCCGCTGGCGCGGGGCTCGTTTCTGGGCACTGTGATCGGTGCGTTGCCCGGCGCAGGACCCGACATTGCGGCCTGGATCGCCTATGCGATCAGCATGCGCTTCTCGCGTAACCCGGAGAAATACGGGCGCGGCAGTTCGGAAGCGGTGATCGGCGCTGGCTCGGCGAACAACGCCGCGCTTGCTGGGGCCTATGTCCCCGCGCTGGTCTTCGGCATTCCCGGGGATTCGATCACCGCAATCGTCATCGGCGTCCTGCTGATCAAGGGTCTTCAACCAGGACCGCTGGTCTTCGTCACCTCGCCGGACCTCATAAACGCGATCTATATCGTCTTCATCCTGGCAAACCTTCTGATCCTGCCGCTCGGCATCGTCGCGATCATGGCCGCCCGTCGCGTGCTGTCCGTGCGGGCCGGCTTTCTCTACCCGGCCATTTTGCTGTTGTGCATCATTGGCACCTTTGCCACCAACAACGCTCTCTTCGATCTGTGGACGCTGTGCGCCATCGGCGTTCTCGTCTGGATCATGAATGCCAACGATTACCCCGCTGCACCTTTTGTGCTCGGCGTCGTTCTCGGCGCGATCGTCGAGCAGAACTTCATGACCTCGATGCTGATGAGCGACGGCAGGCTGACAGCCTTCTTCACCAGGCCGATCGCCGCCGTGCTGGGCATCATCACACTGACCGTCTGGCTACTGCCACCCGTCCTTGCGCTGCGGCGCCTTGTCCGGCGGCACAAAACAGCCTGAGCGGGCCCGTCACAACGCAAGATTTCCAAAGAAAGGGTCATTCCCAATGGCACGAATAACATATCTGACGCGTATCGAGTTTGGTGAGGGCGAGATCGTCCGCCTACCCGACTTCCTGAATGAGCTGGGCGTGAAACGCCCGCTGATCTGCACCGACAAGGGTTTGGTCGGCACCGGCCTCGTCGGCCGCATCGCGGGGCTGCTGCAAGATCCAGTGATCTTCGATGGCACCCCCGCCCAATCCGACCGAGGCTGCCGTCATGGAAGCCTTCGCGACCTATAGCGAGGCGGACTGCGACGGGATCGTGGGACTCGGGGGTGGCTCGTCGCTGGATCTGGCCAAGGCGGTCCGCGTCCTGACCGGCCATCAGCCGCCGCTGGAACAATATGCGGCGATCAACGGCGGCGTCGGCAAGATCCATGGCCAGATCGCCCCGATGATCGCGATTCCGACCACCTCGGGCACCGGGTCCGAGGTGGGGCGTGCGGCGGTCATCAACATGGAGAGCGGCCGCAAGCTGGGCATCCTGTCGCCCTACAACCTGCCCTCGATCGCGCTTTGCGATCCCGAGCTGACCTATGGCCTGCCCGCCGGACTGACCGCCGCCACGGGGATGGACGCGATGTCGCATTGCCTCGAGACGTTCATGGCGCCGTCTTTCAACCCGCCGGCGGACGCGATCGCGCTGCACGGGCTGGACGCCGGCCTGGGCGCCATCGAACGCGCCGTGACTGACGGATCGGACCGGGACGCGCGCCGCGACATGATGGTCTGCGCGCTGGAAGGCGCCATGGCCTTTCAGAAGGGCCTGGGCGCCGTCCATGCGCTGACCCACCCGCTTGGCGCGATCCACGAGCTGAACCTGCACCACGGCACACTGAACGCGGTGCTGACCCCGGCGGTCCTGCGCTTCAACCGCGGCAGCATCGGGTCCAAATGGGATGTCCTCGAGGCCCGGATGGGCATGGCGCCTGACGCCTTCATCGCACAGCTCAATGAGCGTATCGGGATGCCCTCGGGCCTTTCCGCGATGGGCGTGACGCCCGACATGATGGAAAAGGTCGCGGGCGAGGCGCTGCTGGACCATTGCCACGCGACCAATCCCCGCATCGCCACGCGCGACGAGTATCTGGCAATCATGAAGGACAGCGCCTGAACCCGCCACGCAGCCTCAGCAAACGAGCGGGGCTCAATGGCCCCGCGGCCTCAGGCCCGAGACGAGATCGGTGTCACATCCCGGCAGGTAG
>NZ_BATB01000106.1 GCF_000466965.1 Limimaricola cinnabarinus LL-001 | reverse complement strand
CGACGGCATCGACATCGGCGCGCCCGCCGGGAGCGCCGTGAAGGCCGCAGCTGCGGGCACGGTCGCCGCGATCACCACCAACACCGAAGGCATCCAGATCGTCGTGATCCGCCATCCCGACGAGCTTCTGACGGTCTATACCCATGTGGTCGATCTCGCGGTCGAGCGCGGCGCCAGCGTGTCCAAGGGCCAGACCATCGGCAAGGTGAAGGCCGGAAGCCCGAGCCTGCTGCACTTCGAAGTACGCAAAGGCATGGAAAGCCAAGACCCGACCAACTACCTGCCCTGACCGGGGGGCATGCGAAAGGGCCGCCCCGAGGGGCGGCCCTTTTTTCGTTTCCGGCCAGAGCTGTCTTAGCCGATCTTCACGCCCTCGCGGCCTGCCAGATCGGTAAAGAACTGCCACGCCACGCGGCCCGACCGGCCGCCCCGCGTCGCCTGCCACTCGATCGCTTCGGCACGTAGCCGTGCCGCATCGACGGTCAGGCCGAAGGCATCGCAATAGCCTTGGACCATGGACAGGAATTGATCCTGATCACAGGGGTGAAAGCCCAGCCAGAGACCGAAGCGGTCCGAAAGCGAGACCTTTTCCTCGACCGCCTCCGACGGGCTGATCGCGGTGGAGCGCTCGTTCTCGATCATGTCGCGCGGCATCAGGTGACGCCGGTTCGAGGTGGCATAGAGCACGACGTTCTCGGGCCGCCCTTCGATGCCGCCGTCGAGCACCGCCTTCAGCGACTTGTAATGCGCATCGTCATGGCTGAACGACAGGTCATCGCAGAACAACACGAAACGCTGCGGCGCGGCGCGCAGGATCGCGAGGCAGCGGTCGATGCTCTGAAGATCCTCACGCTGCACCTCGACGATCTTGAGCTGCGGAAACTCGCCCTGAAGAGCACCGTGCACCGCCTTGACAAGGCTCGACTTTCCCATTCCCCGCGCGCCCCATAACAGCGCATTGTTCGCGGGCAGGCCCTGGGCAAAGCGGCGGGTGTTGGCAAGCAGCGTGTCCCGCGCGCGGTCGATGCCCACGAGCAGCGAAAGATCGACGCGGCTCACGCGCGGTACCGCGACCATCCGGTCGGGATCAGGCTGCCACATATAGGCGGGCGCTCCGCGCAGCGAGGGCGCGGGCTGGGGCGGCGGGCTCATCCGCTCCAGCGCCAAGGCGATACGGTCGAGCGCGTCCTGGCTCATTTCGGCTCCTCCGGCTCATCCTCGTCCTCGATCCAGAGCCCCTCGGCCCGAAGATGCGCCTCGCGCTTGCGCTCGACGCGCGCCACGAGAAGGATCGAAATTTCGTAAAGCCCGTAGACCACGGTGAACAGGATCACCTGGCTCACGACATCGGGCGGTGTCGCGACGGCGGCGAGCAGCAGGATCGCAACAACCGCGTATTTGCGCACCGCGCCCAGCCCCTTGGCCGAGACCAGCCCCGCCTTGCCCATCAGCGTCAGCAACACCGGCAACTGGAAGCACAGGCCGAAGGCCACGATGAACTTGATGGTCAGCGTGAGATAGGCCTGTGCGGAGCCTTGGAACGCGATGCCAGCCACCGCCGTGTCGTTCTCGACACCGTTGGCCAAGCTGCCCGGTTGCTGGAAGCCGAGGAAGAAATCGAAGGCCAGCGGCGTGACGATGTAATAGGCGAAGGAAGCGCCCAGAAAGAACATGAAGGGCGACGCCAGCATGAACGGCAGGAACGCCCCCTTTTCGGACTTGTAGAGGCCCGGCGCCACGAAACGCCACATCTGGTAGGAGATCACCGGGAAGGACAGTGCCAGCCCGCCCAGCATCGAGATCGACACCGCCACGAAGAAGCCTTCCTGAAGCGCGATCAGGATCAAGCCGCAATCCTCCTGCCCCCGCGCCGCCATGGCGGTGCACAAGGGTCGGGTCAGAAAGTCGAAGATCGGGTTCCAGACCGTGAAACACACGATCATGCCCGCCACGAAGGCAAGTACCGAGCGGATCAGGCGGGTGCGCAACTCGGCGAGGTGCTCGATCAGCGGCGCCGAGCTGTCCTCGATCTCGTCAACGGGGCTCATGATGTCGTGTCATCCTTTCGCGCGGGCGTCGACTCGGCGGGCTCCAGCGGCTCGGCGGGTGCGCTGATCGGCCCTGTTTCGCGGTCCGGCACGATGGAGGGCTCGAGATCGGCCAGCTCCTCCTCGGTTGGGGCCATCGCCTCGCGGGCCTGCCGGTCGGTCGCGGCCTTGGCGGTGGCCTCCTCGACCTTGCGGCGGGCCTCGGCGCGGTCCTCCGAAAGCGTCCCGGTCCCGCCCGGCTTGAAGTTCTTCTTCAGCGCGTCGGTGCCGAACCCCTTCGGGTCGGCGGCGGCCTTGATGGTCTTCTGGATATCGCGCATGCCGCTCTCGTCCGCGGCATCTTCCATGGCCCGCGAGAACTCCCGCGCCATCGCCTTGGCCTTGCCAGTGAAGCGTCCGATTTCACGGAACATCCCCGGCAAATCCTTGGGGCCGACCACGATCAGCGCCACGACCCCGATCAGCAGAAGCTCGCTCCAGCCCAGATCGAACATGTCTGTCCATCCTGTCTCGGGTTACACCCGGTCCTTGTCCTTCACGGTGCCCGCGTCGTGCAGGGTGCCCGGCTCGTGCACGGTGCCCGCCTCGTTCACGGTATTGGACTGATCGTCGATCTCGCGCTTGCCGTCGTCGACGCCGCGCTTGAAGGCGGTGATGCCCTTGCCGACTTCGCCCATCAGCGAGGAAATCTTGCCCCGGCCAAACAGCACCAGCACCACGACGGCGATCAGAAGGAGGCCCGGAAGGCCGATATTGTTGAGCATGGCGTGTCTCCCATCCCGGCGGCCCGACAAGGCCGCGCATTGTCTCGCAGCCCCCAGATACGCGCCCCACCGTCCGGGTAAAAGGCCGGAAACCTTTTTCGTGGGGCTACAATCCGCTTTTCTTGACACTAAGCTGTCAGTTGTCACTTTTGTGTCAGTTAAAAGGACCTCCCATGCCCCGAGCCGACCGGCTTGTCGAAATGATCCGGATCCTGCGCGACGGACGGCTGCACCGCGCCGAGGATCTCGCGTCCCGTCTGGGCACCTCTCTGCGCACGATCTACCGCGACATGGACCGGCTCATCGCCTCCGGCGTCCCGATCGAGGGGCGGCGGGGTCTGGGCTACCGCGCCACGGCGGCGGTGACGCTGCCGCCCTTGAACCTCACTATGACCGAACTCGAAGCGCTGCATCTCGGCCTCGCAGCGGTG
This sequence comes from Limimaricola cinnabarinus LL-001, assembly GCF_000466965.1. Classification (GTDB taxonomy): domain Bacteria; phylum Pseudomonadota; class Alphaproteobacteria; order Rhodobacterales; family Rhodobacteraceae; genus Limimaricola; species Limimaricola cinnabarinus. The sequence goes on along the minus strand of NZ_BATB01000106.1, from coordinate 3,714 downwards.
GTGGCGCAGTCCGAGGATGCGGAACTGCGCGAGGCGGCGCGCCTGCTGTCGGGGCGGATCGACGCGGTGCTGCCCGAAGATCGCGGGCAGGCCGGGGGGTGGAGCTTTGCCACGCCGCCGCTTGGCGACGCGGTGGCGGGGTTTCGGCACATGGCTTCGCTGCGCGCCGCGATCCGCGCGCGCCAGAAGCTTCAGGTGACCCTGCGTGGCCCAGAGAGCGCGCAGGTCTTGCGCCCGCTGCGTCTCGACTACTGGGGTCGGGTCTGGACCTTGCGGGGTGGAGCGAAACGGCCAAGGGCTTTGCCGAGCTACGGGTGGACCGGATCACCGCCCTGCGGGTCCTGCCGCAGCTTTTCGTGGACGAGGCTGGCCGGACCCTCGCGGATCTGGAAGCGTCGCGCGGCTAATCAGGCTGGTCCGCCCCCGCGCCGTCTCAGCCCGCGCGCCTCTTGGGAAACACGAAACACCGGTCGCGCCGCATCATCAACCACAGCCGCGTGCCGGGTTTGGGCAGGAACACAGACGGCACCGAGGCTCGCAGGATCTCACCGTCGTGGTCCATGCGGAATTCCACAAGGCTCGACGCACCCAAGAACCGCGCCCGCTCCACCGTGCCCGCCGCTGGCGTCCCTTCGCGCGTGGTGGGGTTGGGTCCGCGCCCCTGCCGGTCGAAGTCGATGCGCAAATGCTGTGGCCGGATCACGATCTCGACCTCGGTGCCGTCCGGCAGGCCCGGCGTCAGGAAATCTCCGAAGGGCGTGTCGCACAGCGCGCCCTGAACGGTGCCCTCGATCACGTTGATATCCGAGAAGAAGGCTGCTGCCTCGCGGTCCTTCGGCGCGTTGTAGATGTTGTAGGGCGCGCCGTACTGCACCACGTGGCCGTCACGCATCAGCGCGATCTCGTCGGCCATGCGCATCGCCTCGGCGGGCTCATGGGTAACGAGCAGCACCGCGGTGCCCTCGGCCTTGAGAACGGCGAGCGTCTCGTCGCGGATGTCGTCGCGCAGCCGATCGTCGAGCCCCGAGAACGGCTCGTCCATCAAGAGGATACGAGGGGAAGGCGCCAGCGCACGCGCCAGCGCCACCCGCTGCTGTTCGCCCCCCGACAGCTCGTGCGGGAACCGGTCGATGTGGCGGCGCATGCCGACCTTGTCGAGCAGCGTCTCGACCCGGGCGCGGATCTCGGCCTTCGGCCCCTTGAGGCCGAAGCCTACGTTGCGCGCCACGTCGAGATGCGGGAACAAGGCGAAGTCCTGAAACATCAGGCCGATGCCGCGCGCCTCTGGAGGCATGTGCAACGTGCGCTCGGAAATCGCCACGCCATCGACATAGACACCGCCCGCATCCTGCCGATCGACGCCCGCGATGATCCGAAGTGTCGTGGACTTGCCGCAGCCCGAGGGGCCGAGCAGGCAGGTCACCTGCCCCGGCATCACCTTGAGCGACACGCCCGACACGACCTCGCGCCCGGCGAAGACCCGGCTGAGATCGCGGATCTCGAGCCGTGCGGCGGGCGCGGTCTGGATGGGGGCGGTCCCGGTGGGCGCGGCCCGGGCGGAGGCGGGTTGTTCGAACACGGCAAAATCCGATCAAATGCGTCGGATTGCCCTAGCAACACCGCCCCGCGCCCGCAAGCTTACATGGTCTGATTGCCGACCCCGCCATCGAGCAGCACGTTCTGACCGACCATGAACCCCGCATGATGCGAGCACATGAAGGCGCAGGTTGCGCCGAACTCGGCCGCCGTGCCGTAGCGCCGGGTCGGGATGCCAGCTTCGCGCTTTTTGCGGGCTTCTTCGACGCTGATGCCTTCCTTCTTGGACACTCCGCCATCGAGCGACGCGGCGCGGTCGGTGTCATGGATGCCCGGCAGCAGGTTGTTGATGGTCACGCCCGAAGGGGCGACCTGCCGCGAGGTGCCCGCGACATAGCCGGTGAGACCCGCGCGCGCCGAGTTCGACAGGCCGAGCGCCGGGATCGGCGACTTCACCGATTGCGAGGTGATGTTGACCACCCGGCCCCAGCCGCGCTCCATCATGCCCGGCACCAGCGCCTTCATCAGCGCGATCGGCGTCAGCATGTTGGCATCGAGCGCACGGATGAAATCCTCGCGGTCCCAGTCGGTCCACAGGCCCGGCGGCGGGCCGCCCGCATTGGTGACGAGGATGTCGACACCCTGCGCCGCGTCGATCAGCTGCGCCTGCCCATCGGGCGTGGTCACGTCGCAGGCGACGGTGACGACCTCGACCCCGAACCGGTCGCGGATCTCCTGCGCCGCTTGCTCCAGCGCCTCGGCGCCGCGCGCGTTCATCACCAGATCGACGCCCGCCTCGGCCAGCGCTTCGGCGCAGCCACGCCCCAAGCCCTTGGACGAAGCGCAGATCAGCGCCCGTTTGCCCCTGATGCCCAGATCCATCAGATACCTCCCTGTTTACGCACATGGCCTAGCATCGGGTCGCGCGTCGGGCAATGATCGCCCGTCATGCGGCACCCGTCAGGAGAACAGATGACCGACGAGACCGAGCTGCAGCACCTCATGGTCTTCGATGCGGCGGATCTGCGCGTGTCGCACGGCGTGGCGCGAGGCGATCCGATGAGCTTTGCCGACGAGTTGGTGCCGGACGACATCTACCGCGTTGGGCGCGAGGCCCCGGCACGCCGGCTGACGCTACGCGCTAGGGCGGATGCCAGCTTTCGGGTGGTCGATGGCGCGGCGGACGGCCGGGGCGGCCGGACGCTGCACATCGACAGCTGTCTGACGCTGATGGCGCGCGATGGGACGGCGAGCGAGGCGATCGTGCTGGTCGAGGTCGAGGCGGATGCGGCGCTGGCCATCTACCTGTTGCCTCTGGGCCGGCTCGTGCAGGGTGAGGATTACCGCCTCGTGGGGATCGACCGTCACGCCGGGACCGCGCGGCTGGCCCAGCTGGCCTGCGTGTCCTTCACCCGCGGCACGCATATCGCGCTGGCCAGCGGCGCGCAGGTGCCGGTGGAGAATCTGCGCCCCGGCGACAGGATCCTGACGCGCGACGGGGGGCCGCAGCCGCTGCGCTGGGTGGGCCAGACCACGCTGCGCGCGACCGGGCGCTTCGCGCCCGTGCTGATCCGTGAAGGCGCGCTGCACAACGCGCGCGATCTTTGGCTCAGCCCCGATCACCGCATCTTCGTGTGGCAGCGCGAGGACCGCATCGGCGCGGGCCGGGCCGAGCTGATGGTCCGGGTGCGCCACCTGATCAACGGCGACACCGTGGTGCAGAGCGAAGGCGGCTTCGCCCAGTATTTCCAGCTTGTCTTCGACGCGCATCAGATCGTCTATGCCGAGGGCATCGCCGCGGAATCGCTTCTGGTCGATCACCGCACCAAGGGCGCGCTGCCCGGCAGCATCTCGACCCATGCGACACCGCAGCACCTGTCCTACGAGGTCTCCGAAAGCCTGCTTTCTGGGTCCGATGCGGCCGCCCTGCTGCGCCGCGCCTCGGGGATTTGAACGCCGCCTACAGTGCCGTCGGGGCGATTGCTCCTTGCGCGCGCAGCCTTTATAGCGCGGGCATGAACAACCGCCCCGCCCTCCCGCCCGAAATCGCCCGCCGCCGGACCTTTGCGATCATCTCGCATCCCGACGCCGGCAAGACGACGCTGACCGAGAAAGTTCCTGCTGTTCGGGGGCGCGATCCAGATGGCCGGACAGGTCCGCGCCAAGGGCGAGGCGAGG
>NZ_BATB01000107.1 GCF_000466965.1 Limimaricola cinnabarinus LL-001 | reverse complement strand
TACAGGGGCGCTGCTCTGCTGCGAAACCGGGGCGATCGGGGCGAAATCACCGGGTTTCGGGGCGGGAACACCGCCAAACGCGCCGTCTGAGTCCACTGATTCGTCTCCGGCGAGTCGGTCCGGGGGGGTGTTGCGCTGCCGACAGGAACCAACGTGCGGTACGGTGACGGAAAGGTACCCCTTTACGGGATAGGATGGGGCGGGGTGAGAGGTACCCGGAACAGGCTTGCGCGGAGGTGCCATACTTGGCAGCTTGCCGACGACGCCGGGCAGGGTCGGGCAGGGGTCCGGGTTCGGGTCGGGGAAGGGACAGGCGGGGCGAATGGCAGGGCGAGGGAACACGAAGCGCGCGCGGCGCAGGATCGACCGGGCGTCCACGAAGACGGCGGGCAAGACATCAGCCAAGTCGGCGGCCAGATCGACGGCCAAATCGGCCGACGGGGCAGGGGCCCCGGCGCGGATCGATGTCGAGGGGCTAAGCGGCGCGCTCCGGCGCGGCACCGTCAAGAAGAGCGTCGCCGCGATCCATATCGGCGGCAAGCTGACGCTGTTGCAGCGCAAGCTGTCGAACGTGCTGCTGCTCAATGCCTATGACGCGCTCCTGAGCAATCAGGTGCACCGGATCGACGCGCGGACCTGTGCCTGATGATCGGCTACAACTCGAACGACATCGACAGCCTGCGCGATGCGCTGCGCGGGCTGGCCGAGACCGTGGCCGAATGGGACATGCTCGACGAGAAGGGGCGGCAGGAATGGGGGGTCTCGGCGCTTCTGGCGCATGCGCGGCTGCGCGACGGGGTCTGCGACTATGCCTATTCCCCGGCCCTGGCGGAAAAACTGCACGACCCGCGGGTCTTCGCGCTGATCAATCTCGACATCCAGCGGCGCTTCACCTCCGGGCACGGGCTGGCGCTCTACGAGAACTGCTACCGCTTCGTGCGCACCGGATCGACCGGCTGGTGGCCGCTCGAAGTGTTCCGGCGGCTCATGGGGGTCGATGACAGCGACTATTACCGCAGCTTCAAGCATCTCAACGCCAAGGTCATCAAGCCGGCGGTAGAGGAGGTGAACCGCTCCTCGAACATCGTGATCGAGCCAGAATTCAAGCGCATGGGCCGTTCGGTCACCGAGCTGCGCTTCGCGATACGCGAGAACCCGCAGCTCGCCATGCTCGACATCGATGACGGTCACGCGGTGCGCTCGCAGCCGGTCTATGAGCGGCTGCGAGCGCAGGGCGTGTCGGACCGGCTGGCGCGGCAGTGGATCGCCGAGCATGGCGCCGAAGCGGTGACGGCCAAGCTCGACTGGGTGGCGACGCGCGAGGGCGTGCGCAGCCCGGTGGGGTTCCTGCGCGCCGCGCTCGACAAGGGATGGGACGGAGAGGGGGGCGCACCCCGACCGGCGGCCGAGCCCGCGCCCGAGCCTTCGCCCGAGGCGCGCGCGGCGGCACAGGCGCGCGCGGCGCGAGAGGCCGAGGCCGAGGCAGAGATCGACAGCCGGGCGGCGGCGCGCGCGGCCCGCATCGCGCGGTTCGGCGCGGTGGCCGAAGCCGCGAGATCGCGCAACCCGACCCAGCGCGACGCCGACCGGCGGCTGATGCTGAGCCAGCTCGACGGCGAGCTGGAGCGCGAGGATTTCCGCCGCAACGGCTGGGAGAGCGCGCTGAACGCGCGCGCCATCTTCTCCTTCTGGGAGGAGATGCAGCCGGGGCTGTTCGACGATCTGCCACCGGAGTGAGGGCTATTCGGCTGCGCGCAGCCCGGCCATCAGGTGGTGGAACTTCTCGCCCTGCACCGCGACATGGGCGCGCAGCAAGGCGGCGCAGCGATCGGCCTCACCCGCGCGTAGCGCCTCGACGATTTCCAGATGCTCGGACATGGATTGCGCCATGCGGCCGCGCAGATGCAGCTGGGTCCGGCGGAACGGCTTGAGCCTGCGGTGCAGGCGGGCGGCCTCGGCGGCAAGAAAGCGATTGCCGGACTGGGCGTAGATCAGGTGGTGGAACACCTCGTTCTCGCGGTAATAGGCATCGCTCTGGCCCGCCTCGAGCGCCTCGCGGCAGCGGGCATTGGCGGCGTCAAGATCGGCGAGCGCGGATTCGGAGATCCGCAGCGCCGCGAGACGACCGCAGGAGGCCTCGGTCTCGGCCATCACCTCGAACATCTCCAGAAGCTCGACCGCGCCGACCTCGCGCACGAAGACGCCACGGCGCGGCTGCTGTTCGATCAGCCCGGCGGCGGCGAGCTTCTGGAACGCCTCGCGCAGGGGCGTGCGCGAAACACCGTGCTCCTCGGCGAGACGGGTTTCATCGAGCCTCGTGCCGGGGGCAAAGCGGCCGCGCAGGATCTCGTCCTCCAGCGTTTCGGCGATCAGGTCGCTGCGGCTGCGGCTCATGACGCGGGTCCTTCGCATATGCAGAAACTCAAGTCTTGTATACGAAAGCTTGACTTGAAATACAATCCCGCGCAGCGTGGCAGAGCGCCGGATGGGGGAGCATCGCGGTGCATCGTTTGGGAGGACGACAATGAACAAGATCACGATGCTCGCGGCTTCGGCCGCCATGCTCGCGCCGCTTGCCGCCGGGGCCGAAACCCTGCGCCTGTCGCATCAATGGGCCGAGGGCGACGTGCGTCATCAGGTGGCGCAGATGGTGGCCGACGAGGTGGAGGCCGCCGGGGTCGATCTGGAGATCCAGATCTTTCCGAACCAGACCCTGTTCAAGGCGCGCGAGCAGTACACGCCGCTGTCGCGCGGCCAGCTCGACATGACGGTGCTGCCGCTGAGCTATGCGGGCGGCCAGCAGCCGGCCTACAACCTCACCTTGATGCCGGGGCTGATCCGCAACCTCGAACACGGCAATCGGCTCTCGAAGTCGGACTTCGGCGACGCGATCCGCGAGACCATGGCCGAGGACGACGTGATGGTGCTGGTCGACGGCTATCTCGCCGGGGGCTTCGGGTCGAACAAGGGCTGCATCACCAACCCCGACGACGTGCAGGGCGTGACGATCCGCGCCGCCGGCAAGTCGTTCGAGGAGATGCTGGCGGGGGCTGGCGCCTCTATCGCCTCGATGGCCTCGTCCGAGATCTACCCGGCGCTGCAGACCGGGGTGCTCGATGCGGCCAACACCTCCTCCGAGAGCTTCGTGAGCTACCGGCTCTACGAGCAGCTGTCGTGCTACACGCCGGCGGGCGACACGGCGCTTTGGTTCATGTACCAGCCGATGATCATGAACAAGACGACCTTCGATGAGCTGACCGAAGAGCAGCAGAAGGCCCTGACCGACGCCGCCGCCAAGGCAGAGGAATACTACCTCACCGAAGGCAAGAAGGGCGACGACGTGGCGCGCGAGACCTTCGAGCAGGCCGGCGTCGAAATCGCGGAGATGACCGAAGAGGACTTCAACGCCTGGCGCGAGCTGGCAAAGGAGACCGCGTTCAAGGTGTTCGTCGAAGAGACACCGAACGGTCAGGAACTGCTCGACAAGGCGCTTGCCGTCGAGTGACCGCGCTTGGCCCCCGTGCATCGCGCGGGGGCCGTTTTTCATCCCCGAGGACATCCAATGACCGACATGACCCGGCGGGCCGAGCCCGCCGTGATCCGCGCGATCGGCCATGTCTCGACCCTGTGCGGGGTCGTGGCCGCCGGTCTGATCTTCGCCTCCGTGCTCATCACCTGCCAGATGATCTTTCTGCGCGCGGTGATGGGGCAATCGACGGTCTGGCAGACCGAGGCCGTGATCTACATGATGATCGGCGCGACGCTTCTGGGCCTGCCTTATGTGCAGAAGCTGCGCGGCCATGTCGGCGTCGATCTGGTGCCGGGGATGCTGCCGCCCGGGGCGCGCCGGGCGCTGGCCGTGGGCGTGCTGCTCGCCACCATCTTCATGATCGCGCTGATGCTCGGCTATGGCTGGGAAATGTTCCACATCGCGTGGGAGCGCAACTGGCGCTCCGAGACCGTCTGGGGCGTGAAGCTCTGGATTCCCTATCTCGCCGTGCCGCTCGGCTTCGCGCTCTTCGCGCTGCAGCTCGTGGCCGATCTCTGGGCCGTCGCGACCGGCCATGACGACGTCGATCCCGACGTCGCCCCCGAAGACCGGAGACACTGATGGAGCCGCTCACCCTCGGCGCGCTGGTCGCGCTGTTCACCGTTCTGGTGCTGTTTTCCGGCATCTCCGTCGGGGCGGGCCTTCTGGTCGTCGCCACCGGATTTCTGTTCTTCGTCGATGGCGCGCGGTCGCTCGAGGCGCTGCCCGAGCTGTTCTTCGGCGAACTCAACAGCTTTGCGCTTTTGTCGATCCCGATGTTCATCATCATGGGGGCCGCGATCTCGTCGTCGCGCGCCGGGCCCGATCTCTACGAGGCGCTGGAGCGCTGGCTGACGCGGGTGCCGGGCGGGCTTCTGGTATCGAACCTCGGGGCCTGCGCGCTCTTTGCCGCGATGTCGGGGTCGAGCCCCGCGACCTGTGCGGCGATCGGCAAGATGGGCATCCCCGAGATGCGCAAACGCGGCTATCCCGACGAGGTGGCGGCGGGCTCGATCGCCGCGGGCGGCACGCTGGGCATCCTGATCCCGCCATCGGTGACGATGATCGTATATGGCATCGCGACCGAAACCTCGATCGGGCGGCTGTTCCTTGCCGGCGTGATCCCCGGCCTGCTGTTGACGCTTCTCTTCATCGCATGGGCGATCTTTGACACGTGGCGGCGCGGGGCCGCTGGCGTGGCGCTGTCGGGCATCAAGTATAGCTGGCGTCAGAAGTTCGAGATCCTGCCACGCGTGCTGCCCTTCCTCGCGATCATCGTGGGCGTGCTCTACGCGCTTTATGGCGGCATCGCGACGCCGTCGGAGACGGCCGCCGTCGGCGCGCTTCTCTGCATCGTGGTGGTGATGATCGTCTACAAGATGGTGCAGCCCCGCGCGCTCTGGGCGATTTTGCGCGACAGCACCCGCGAGAGCGTGATGATCCTGTTCATCATCGGCGCGGCGGGGGTGTTCTCCTTCATGCTGTCGTCGCTCTTCATCACCCAATCGGTAGCCGAATGGATCGGCGGGCTCGACGTGAACCGCTGGGTGCTGATGGCGATCGTGAACCTGTTTTTGCTGGTGGCGGGATTTTTCCTGCCGCCCGTGGCGGTGATCCTGATGTCGGCGCCGATCCTGTTGCCGATCATCACCGCCGCCGGTTTCGACCCCTACTGGTTCGCGGTGATCGTGACCATCAACATGGAGATCGGCTTGATCACGCCGCCCGTCGGCCTCAACCTTTACGTCATCAACGGCATCGCGCCGGACATCTCGCTCAAGAAGGTGCTGTTCGGCTCGCTGCCCTTCGTCGGCTGCATGATCGCGGCCATCGTGCTCCTGTCGGTCTTTCCGGGTCTGGCGACCTGGCTGCCCGACTTCGTCATGGGGAAAGCCATATGAGCATCCTGTCCGACGTCCTCTCGACCATCCTCGAACGCCGCTACCCGTGGCAGCCGGCGCGCGAAGCGGATCACCGCTCGGACGAGGCGCTGATCGCGGATCTTCTGTCGAACGCGGGCGAGGTGTCGGGGCTGACCTCGGCGCGCGAGCTGCTCGAACGCTATGCGGCCAAGGACGACGCGGCCAAGATTGCCTTCTTCGCCTATCTGGCCGAGCGGCTCGACATCGACCCCGAGGCGGTGCGCTCGGCGCTCGACGCCTACGAGGCCGAGCCGGGGCCGAGGAGCTACCGCGCCTTTCTGGAGGCGGCCGAGCCGCCGCGCCAAGAGCTGGTGCGCAGGCTCAACCGGGTTCCGGGGGCGACGGCGCGGCTGGTGGCGATGCGCGAGGACCTGCTGCGTCTCCTGAAACGTGACGATCCGCGCGCCGCCCTCGATCAGGATTTCCGGCACCTGTTCCAGAGCTGGTTCAACCGTGGATTCCTCGTGCTGCGCCCGGTGAGCTGGGAAAGCCCGGCGCAGATCCTCGAGAAGATCATCGCCTATGAGGCGGTGCATGCGATCGACAGCTGGAACGATCTGCGCCGCCGGGTCGAGCCGACCGACCGGCGCTGCTTCGCGTTCTTTCATCCCGCGATGCCGGACGAGCCGGTGATCTTCGTCGAAGTGGCGCTGACGCGCGGCATTCCCGGATCGGTGCAGGGGCTTCTGGCCGAGGACCGCGAGGAGGGCGAGGCGGCGGAGGCCGACACCGCCGTCTTCTACTCGATCTCGAACTGCCAGTCGGGGCTGGCGGGGATCTCCTTCGGCAACTCCCTCATCAAGCAGGTGGTGGCGGATCTCTCGGCGGAACTGCCGGGGCTCAGGACCTTCGTGACGCTGTCGCCGATTCCGGGGCTGCGCAGTTGGATGGACGCCGAAGGGATCGACCCGACCCGGCTCGACGACGAGGCGCTCAGGAGGACGGCGGCGAGCTATCTGCTGACCGCCAAGCGCGAGGGCGGCATGCCCCTCGATCCGGTGGCGCGGTTTCATCTCGGCAACGGCGCGCAGCTTCACGCGATCCACGCCAATGCCGACATCTCGGCCAAGGGCCGGGCCGAAAGCTGCGGCGCGATGGTCAACTACCTCTATGATCTGGGCAAGATTACGCAGAACCACGAAGGTTTCGCCAAGCGGCAGGAGGTGGCGGCGTCCGATGCCGTGCGCGGCCTTCTTCCCCGCAACGGGCGGGCCCGCAAGGAAGGGGCATGAAAATGGCCAACCCGCTTTATGACACGCTGTTCGGCCGCCACCAAGGCAAGACGACACCTTTCCTCATCCTGAAAGACGGCACGAAGATCAACCATACCGAGTTTCTGGGCCGGGCGGCGCGGATCGCGCATGCGTTGACCGATGCCGGTCTCAGGCCCGGTGACCGGGTTGCCGCACAGGTCGAGAAAAGCCCGCAGGCGCTCGCGCTCTATGCCGCCTGCGCGCAGGCGGGGCTGGTGGTTTTTGGCCGCTTC
>NZ_BATB01000108.1 GCF_000466965.1 Limimaricola cinnabarinus LL-001 | reverse complement strand
GCCCGCCCCGGCTCCGGCTTTCGGCCCCTGCCCCGTCCGAGGAGCGCCCGCCGCGCAAGCCGCGCGCCGACAAGCCCGCAGGCGACAAGCCGTGGAAGAAGCGCGAAGGCGCATCCGACAAGGGCGGCGACAAGCCGTGGCAGAAGCGCGACGCCAAGCCCTTCGACCGCAGCCGCGACGGCGCGGTCTCCGAGCGGGGCGCGAAACCGGCGGGCAAGCCGGGCGCGAAACCCTTCGCCAAGCCCGGAGCGAAGCCAGGTGCGAAGCCCTTCGCCAAGCCGGGCAAGCCCGACGGCGCGCCCAAGTCGCGCGGCGCCGCCGACACCTCGCGCCGCTTCACGCCGCCCTCGGCCCCCGGCGGCAAGGCTGGCGCCAAGCCCGGACCCCGGCCCGGCAAACCGCCCCGCAAGGGCGGCACCGAGGCCCCCAAGCGCCGCGACTGACCCCGTATCCGCTCGGCAAAAAGGGGCTCCCCATCGGGAGCCCCTTGTCACACGCGGCGGAGCGATGAACCCACAACGCGCCCCGTCATGAAACCCGCCCATTGCCGCTCGTAGGGGAGAAGCTGCGCCGCTGACGGCGCAGCTTTGGCCCGGACTGGCTCAGGACCGTCAGACGCGCGTGGCGATCACCCGATCCGGCCTCCGCCCTGCTTCTGGATCACGACCACGGCAGGTCGCGGCGGCATGCCGTCCGCGAAGTCGGGCCAGCGGGTCGAGGGGTCCTCGAAGGTCGAGCCATCGCCCGGATGCTGGACCGCGAGGAACAGCGTCTGGTCGTCGTTGACGAACCACGGGCCGCACATCTCCGCCCCGACCGGCACGCGGAAGAAGTGCTTCGACGTGCCGCGCATCTCTCCGTCGGTCTCCATCGCCCAAAGACCGTCGGCCCGCCCGGTGTCCTCCGCCGAGTTGCCATCGGTCGAGATCCAGAGCCGACCCGCCGCGTCGATCGCGCAGTTGTCCGGCATGCCGAACCAGCCGTTCTCGCTCGTGGCGGGAGAGAAGGTCGCACCGACCGCCTCGACCGAAGGGTCGCCGCATTTGACGAGGATCTCCCACGACATGGTGTCGGCCGCGAAATCGCCCTCCGGTGCGGTGATCTCGATGATGTGGCCGAACGCGTTCTCGGCGCGCGGGTTGGCCGCGTTCTCGTCGCCCGGCTTGCGGCGCGTGTTGTTGGTCAGCATCACGTAGATCCTGCCGGTCTGCTCGTTCGGCTCCACATCCTCGGGGCGGTCCATCGGTGTCGCCTCCAGGAAATCGGCGGCGCGCCGGGTCTGGACCAGAACGTCGCCCTGATCGGCAAAGCCGTTCTCGGCGGTCAGCGGGCCTTCGCCATGGATCAAAGGCAGCCATGTCACGGAGCCATCCTCGTCGAACCTCGCCACCGAGAGCGTGCCGCGGTCGAGAATGTCGGGGTCCGGGTTCGCCTCGTCATAGGCGGCCTCGGTGACGAAGCGGTAAACGTAGTCGAACCGCTCGTCGTCGCCCATGAAGAGCGCGACCCGTCCATCGCCGTTGACCGCGGGCATGGCGCCCTCGTGCTTCACCCGTCCCAACGCCGTGCGCTTGACCGGGGTGGAGTTCGGGTCGGCCGGGTTCACCTCGACGATCCAGCCGTGGCGGTTGGGCTCGTTCGGTTCCTTGTCGATATTGAAGCGGTCGTCGAACTTGCCCCAGGCATACCACTTGCCCGGCACGCCGTAGCGGGCATTGAGGATCGTCGCCGGGTCGTCCGAGGTCTCGGTCGCGGGCGGCTCCTGCTGGTCGCTCCAGAAATAGCCGTTGAAGTTCTCCTCGGCCATGAGCCAGGTGCCCCAGGGCGTGATGCCGCCGGCGCAGTTGTTGAAGGTGCCGCGCGCCTCAGTGCCGCTCGGGTCCGCATTGGTCTGCATCCGCGCATGACCCGCCGCCGGGCCAGAGATCTTCATCGGCGTTTCGGCGGTGATCCGGCGGTTATAGGTCGACTCGCGCACCACCGACCATTTGCCGTCCTCGCCCCGGCGGATCTCGATGACGCTGCCGCCATGCGCGGCCTTCTCGATATCCACCAGCTCCTGGGTCATCTTCGCGAACTCGGCGTCGTCCTGGATGCCGAGGCCGGGGAACATCAGCTCCTCGTTGGTGTATTCGTGATGGTTCACGAGGAGGAGCCGGTCGGGATCGTCGGGGGCCTCGGGGTGCGGCACGGTGCCGATGAAGTCCGAGTTGTAGCCGAATTGCTGGTTCTGCGCCTCGGCGGTCTGATTGTCGACGTCGAACTCCGGCGCACCGGGCAGGACCGGATCGCCCCAGCGGATCAGCACCTCGGCGTCGTAGCCCTCCGCCACGACCATGTCTTCGCTGACGCCGGCCTCGATTTCGGTGAAGTCGAAGCTGCTGCCCTCGGTCTGCGCGTAAGCGCGGCTCGCGGCCAATGCCATCGGGCTGACCGTCGCGGCGATGGCGGTGAACCCCAAGGCCCCCTTCATGAGGTCCCGGCGCCCCATGCGGGCGGCGATCACGTCGCCGATCGTCGGTGCCTTGGATGAATTGACGCCATCGTCATCTGCGGCGTCGAAGCGCTGAGAACGATTGAGTGGATCGAAAATGGTAAATTTCACGGTCTTGCCTCCCTTGTCCGGTCAGATCTCCGGATGGCGTCGATCTTGGCACCGAAGGCGCAGCTTGTAACCTTCGAATAGAGGCGGCGGGACGGTCGCCTTCCCGGTTTGGACCCATGCTGCGACACAGGCGGACCGCGGCATTCCCCATGGGGTTTGACCCGGTTGAATGGCCACCAGAGACGTATGCGACGGGCCGGCGATCACCAAGATGTGCGGTCGAGGCGGGGAGCTAGGATCGCTCACGAACCGCCCCGCCTCCCGATCAACCCTCGCGCAGCGCCCGGTTATGCCGGACCGAGGACCAAAGCGCCACGCCGATCAGCGCCGCGCCCAGAAGGCCGGTGATCGCCTCGGGCACATGCACCACCGCCTGCGCATACATCAGCACCGACAAGACGAGGATCGAGTAGAAGGCCCCGTGTTCGAGATAGCGAAACTCGGCCAGCGTGCGCTTCTCGACCAGCATGATCGTCATGGAGCGCACATACATCGCGCCGATGCCGAGGCCGATGGCGATCAGGAACAGGTTCTTGGTCACCGCGAAGGCGCCGATCACCCCGTCGAAGGAAAAGCTCGCATCGAGCACCTCGAGATAGAGGAACGCGCCCAGGCCCCCGGCCCGCGCGGCCCCCGCCACCTCCTGCTCCGCGTCGAGCCAGTTGCCTAGCATGTCGAGCGCGAGATAGCTCAGAAGCCCCAACAGCGCCGAGAACAGGAAGATACCAGTCTCGATCGGGTCGAGCACCGAGGCGAAGCTCACCAGCACCACGAGGACTAGACCGACCTGAAGCCCCTGCACGCCCGCGGCCCGGCGCAGACGTCGCTCCAGCCCGCCGATCCAGTCGATCTCCTTTTCCTCGTCGATGAAGAACCCCAGCGCCACCATCATCAGAAAGGTGCCGCCGAAGGCGGTGATCGACAGATGCGCCTCCTCCATGATGCGCGCGTATTCATCCGGTTCGGCGGCGGCGAGGCGGATCGCATCCCACGGCCCGATCCCGGCGGCGATCACCACCACCGCGAGCGGAAACACGATGCGCATGCCGAACACCGCGATCAGGATGCCCCATGTCAGGAACCGCTGCCGCCAGACCGGCGCCATGCCGTCGAGCTTGTTGGCATTGACGATGGCGTTGTCGAAGGACAACGAGATCTCGAGCACCGCGAGCACCGCCGCGATCAGGCCGAAGGACAGCGCCCCGGCCACGCCGCCCCGGCTCCAGCCGAGCCAGACCGCGAGCGCCAGACCGACCGCCGTCACCAGAAGCGACCAGATGAAATACCGCCGCATCGTTTCACCCATGTCGATGTCTCCCCCCTACGGACCCGTGCTTGATGCGGGGTCGGCCCCGCCTTGTCCAGCGGTGTCCACCGCGCCCCTTCGCGCATTGCGCCTTTCGGCGGCGTCGCGATCCGCGACGCGCCCCATCGGGTCGCCGCAGGCCAATGATGGCGGGGAAACGAATTATGCCGTCTTCAGGGCCTTCCATTTGACCCCCTTTCTGGGCGATGTGAGGCGCAATGATCTTAGATGGCCCCGTTGCCGGTTCCATGTTCCCTGACTTTGAATGGAGTATCTCATGACCACCATCACCCCCGTCCTCCTCTGCGGTGGTTCCGGCACCCGTCTGTGGCCGCTATCGCGCAAGAGCTATCCCAAGCAGTTCGTGCCGCTGATGGGTGAAGAGACACTGTTTCAGGCTTCGGCACGGCGGCTGCAGGGCACGCGGCAGGGCAGCGGCGATCTGAACTTCGACCGCCCCCTCGTGCTGACCAACTCCGATTTCCGCTTCATCGTGACCGAACAGCTCAGCCTCGCGGCGATCGATCCCGGCGCCGTGCTGATCGAACCCGAGGGCCGCAACACCGCCCCCGCGATCCTCGCCGCGGCGCTGCATCTCGAGGCGACCTCGCCCGGGGCCATTATGCTGATCGCCCCGTCCGATCAGGTCGTCCCCGACACTGCCGCCTTCCACGCCGCGATCGAGCGCGGGCTCGAGCCGGTCTCGCGTGGCCAGCTCGTTACCTTCGGCATCAAGCGACCCATGGCGAGACCGGCTACGGCTATCTCGAGATCGCAAGCCCGATCGCCGACGGCGCGCCGCAGAAGCTGAGCCGTTTCGTCGAAAAGCCCGATACCGATCGCGCGACGCAGATGTTCGAATCTGGCAAGTTCCTGTGGAACGCGGGCATCTTCATGGCGCGCGCCTCCGACATGGTCGCCGCCTTCAGGGCCCACGCCCCCGAGACCTTCGCCCCGGTCGAGGCGTCGCTCGCCCAAGGCAAGACCGATCTGGGTTTCCTGCGCCTCGACCCCGAGGCGTGGTCCACCGCGCCCGACATTTCGATCGACTACGCGGTGATGGAGAAGGCCGACAACCTGTCGGTGGTCCCCTTCGTTTCCGAATGGTCGGATCTGGGCGGCTGGGACGCCGTCTGGCGCGAGAGCAACCCCGACGCGCAGGGCGTCGTGACCTCGCAGGGCGCCACCGCGATCGATTGCGCCAACACGCTGCTGCGCTCGGAGAGCGAGCGCATGGAGGTCGTGGGCATCGGGCTCGAGAACATCATGGCCATCGCGATGAACGACGCGGTGCTGGTCGCGGACATGAGCCGCGCGCAGGACGTCAAGAAGGCGGTCGAGGCGCTCAAGGCCAAGAAGGCCCCGCAGGCCACTGCCTTCCCCAAGGATCACCGCCCGTGGGGCTGGTTCGAAAGCCTCGTGGTCGGCGGCCGCTTCCAGGTGAAGCGGATCATGGTGCATCCCGGCGCCTCGCTGTCGCTGCAAAGCCATCACCACCGCTCCGAGCACTGGATCGTGGTCGAGGGCACCGCGCGCGTGACCGTGGATGACGAGGTCAAGCTCGTGACCGAGAACCAGTCGGTCTATATCCCGCTGGGCGCCGTGCACCGCATGGAGAACCCCGGCAAGGTGCCGATGGTGCTGATCGAGGTGCAGACCGGCGCCTATGTCGGCGAGGACGACATCGTGCGCTACGAGGACGTCTACGCCCGCAGCTGATCCGGAACCCCGCGCCCCCGCGGCAGTTGCCCCCCCGAGGGGCGCTGTCGCGGGATGCCGCACGAGGCCGCGCCCCCCGGCCAAAGCGAGGGGCAGATGACCGACAGACTTCAAGGCAGCATCGCGATCGTCACCGGTGCGGAATCCGGCATCGGTCGCGCCATCGCAACCGCCTTCGCGCGCGAAGGCGCGGACCTCGTGCTGGCCTATCTGAGCGATGCCAAAGCCGCGGACGAGACCGCCCGCGCGGTGCGCGAGGCGGGCCGCGCCGCGATCACGGTGCAATGCGACCACACCCGCCCCGACGACGTGGAGCGGCTCTTCTCCTCGGCGGGCGACGCCTTCGGTCCGCCCGACATACTCGTCAACTCCGCCGGTCTCGACGCACCGGGAGACGAGGTGGCCGAGATGGACGAGGAAACGTGGGAAAAGATGCTGAAGGTCGATCTCTTCGGCCCGTTCCTGTGCTGCCGCGCCTTCATCCGCGCGCGGCGCGCCGAAGGCGGCGGCGGGCGGATCGTCAACATCTCCTCGGTGCACGAGGAAATTCCGCGCATCGGCTCGGCCGCCTATGACGCCGCAAAGGGCGGCCTGCGCAACCTCACCCGTACGCTCTGCCTCGAACTGGCGCCGGACCGCATCGCGGTCAACAACATCGCGCCGGGGATGATCCTCACCGCGATGAACCAGGAGGCGATGGACGACGCGGAGGCCCGCGAAAAGCAGGTGCGCAACATCCCGTGGCGGCGCGCCGGCCAACCCGAGGAGGTGGCGCATCTCGCGGTCTATCTCGCCTCGCCAGAGGCCGATTACGTGACCGGGCAGACCTTCACCATCGACGGCGGGCTATCTCTGAACGTAGGCCAGGGTGCCTGATCGCGCGTCCGAGACCAGGCGCGACCTGACCGCGCCCCAGCGCATGGCGCATCCCGCCTTGGGCATGCTGGGCGTGGTGACGCTGGTGCTGGTGGGATGGGCGCTGCACGCGATGCAGCCGGTGTTCCTGCCGATCGTCTTCGCGGTCTTCGTGGCGCTGCTGCTTGCGCCCGTCGATGGCTGGGCCGCGCGGGCGGCGGGCGGGCGGCGATGGGTTGGCCATATCGCGGCGATGACGCTTCTGGCGCTGACGCTGGCGGTCTTCATCGGCATGCTGTGGGTCTCGGCGCAGCAATTCCTGACCCGCTTTCCCGCCGAACAGGCCAGCGCTGCGGTCGAGCAGATTTCGGACGCGACAGGGACCGGCGATGCGTCCGGCACCGAGGGCGACACGAACGAGGCCGCCGGGGACGCGGCGGC
>NZ_BATB01000109.1 GCF_000466965.1 Limimaricola cinnabarinus LL-001 | reverse complement strand
AAACCAAGATTATCGGACATGAAAGATAACTACAGGGCGCGGCGGTTATTGCGTCGAATGATGGACAAAAGCGCCGCAACCCGGTAGCCGCGGGGCATGTCCGTCCTCCTGCATCCAGACCATCCCGCCCCCTCCTGGCCCGCCGCGCCGGGCTGGGCCGTCACCGGCCGCGCTGCGGATTCCGAGGAGGCCGCGTTCCGCGTCGGCGCGGCGCTGGCGCATCTGCAAGGCGTGAGGACCCAGCCTGGCTTGCCTCTGGCGCTGTGGCGCGACCGGCTGGCGCTCAAGGCCGCCGCGGCAACTGTGAGGCTTTCGGGGCGAGCGGAGGGCCTGGCGGAACTGCGCAACGCGCTGTGCCTGTCGCGCCCGGGCGATCCGCTCGGCCCGGCGGGGGAGATCGGCCAGCCTGGCGGCGCGCGGTGACGCGGCCGCTGGCGGCAAGCGCCCTCGCGCCGGGACTGCCCGGCGTCTCGCCGGATCTGGTCGGGCGGTGCCTGGCGATGCCGGGGGCACCCATGGTACGGGTCGCGCAGGTGCTGGAGGCCGTGTTGACCGAGATGCCCCGTGCCGAGACGGCAGCGCTGATCCTGGCCGACGTGGCGCTGGCCAAGCGCTTGGCTGGGGCCGGATCGTGCCACTGCTGGCCAACGGCTTGGCACCGCGCGATCTGCGGCGCGAGGGGGACGATCTGCGGCTGGCCTGCCATCGAGCTATGGCCCGCGCCGCGACCCAGGCCGCCAGTCTGGCGCAGGATCTGGCCCGGCGCGCCGCGCGGCTGCACGCCGTGACGCCGAAGCTGCGCGCCAAGGGCGCGGGGGCGGCCGTCGCGCTGTTTCTCACACAGGATGCGTTGGCACCGGCGGCGCTGACCCGTCTGATGTCGGACCGAGCTGCGCGGCGGCTTTGCGACCGGTTGGTGGCCCTGGGCGCGCTGCGCGAGCTGACCGGCCGCGACAGCTTCCGGCTCTACGGGCTTTGAGCATGGAGATGATCGACCGCGAGCTGGACGAGCTGCCGCGCGAGCTGCGCTGGCGCGAATGGATGCGGCGGATCGAGGCGGTGCTGTTCGCCAGTGCCCGGCCGGTGCCGCGCGGGGATCTGGCGCAGGTCGTGGGGCAGGGGGCGGCGCTCGATCTGCTGCTCGACGATCTTGCCGCGGAACTGGCCGACCGGCCCTACGAGGTGGTGCGCATCGGCGAAGGCTGGATGCTGCGCACCCGGCCCGCCTACGGAGCGGTGATCCGCACCGCTGCCAATCTCGGGGACCGGGAGGTCGGCCTGTCCGAGCGCGACCTCGCGGTGCTCGCCGCCATCGCCTACCACCAGCCGGTCACCCGTGACGGGCTGGCCGAGATCTTCGGGCGCGAGATCTCCCGCGATCTGATCGGTCGGCTGGCCGCGCGCGAGCTGATCGCGCCGGGGCCGCGCGCGCCGCGTCGCGGGGCACCCTATACCTACGTCACCACGGCGGGCTTCCTCGCCGCCTTCGGGCTGGCGGACCTGCGGGACCTGCCTGATGCCGAAGCGCTGCGCGATGCGGGACTGGCGGCGGAACAGGGCAAGGTGACGGCGGGACCTTTGGCCCACGCACCTTCTCGATCGCCCGCCAGTGGCTTCGTTCGCTTTCTGTCTGTCTTGCCGGCAGTCCCCTGCATAGCGGATATCGCTCAGCACGTGCGGCGGCTCGAGGTGCCCCTCATCATGCGTCACCGATCGGCAGCCCTGGTCGACCAGCCCCGCAAGCCGGACAGCGTCGCTGAAAGATGTCCGAGCCGTTCGCCCCGTAGCGTTCGCCGCAGCGTCGGCATTGAAGGATGTAGACGAGCTGGTTGTGGTCGTTGCCGGGAAGGTCGGTCTTCCGCAGGACTTCTTGTTCGTTTCGATTGACAAAGCCCGGCCTGGTCGTCCCGGCCGGTGCCGTCCTTTGTGTGCGCAGTTTCTGCTTCGACTTCGACTTTTTAGCCGGCGGCCAAGTGGAGCCGAGGATCCACCCCTCGACCTGTCCCGTCATGGCGATCGGTTCGGGCGCAGGTGCCGCAAAGGCGCCTGAAAGATCTCCGCTGCGATCGGCCTCCTGGAGCCATCGCGCGATGGCATAGGCGTCATGCTGGTCGGGCGTGCGCGCGTCTCGCGGATAGGTCGCACTCCAGAGCCGCGGATACGCCTCGACGACCACCGAGGCCCCCGAAGCCGGAGCCCAGCCGTCGAATGGCCAGAAGTGAAGCCTTGGCCTCGCCCTGCGCAACGCGCGAAGCCAGGGGAGTCCGGAATGGGTGGACTTCGCCACGGAGCCCTGCACGTCGAAATGAAACGCCGACTTCGCCGATCCGGTGGCCTCCTCGGTCAGGCGGCGCCAGGTTCGCTCGCCTGTCCGGGCCGCCCGTTACCGACGTGGCCATAGCGCACGAAGTCGACATAGGTGTGCGGCTCGTCCGTCGGCCAATGCGCGCAGAAGTCGTCCAGGAAATTCGGCCAGTCCGGCGCCAGACGGTGACGCTCGAAATAGCGCATCGGGAAGGAGAACGCATGGTCGATACCCACGATCGTCGGCACGCGGCTGTCCAGCTCCTGCATCAGCCATGCCGCCAACCCGCGCCGGGTCCAGTATTTTCGAGGCCCTACGGGCGGCAGGACTTCCTGCGCCTCCTCGTCACAGAGGGTCTGATAGACTCGCAATCCCTTGAGGCTCGCCTCTGCGGTCTCGGCCCCCGAATAATCAATGCCGATGGTGCGGGCGAAGCGGCGCGGCGTATCGGTCACTGGAAGCTCGCGCGAAAGCTCGTGGCGGTCAGCGAGACATGCGCGTCGAGAGGGGGACGCAGCTCGAACGCCTTCGGCGCACGCGCAAAGTCGTAGAGCCGGAAGAGATGCCAGTCATCCCGGCGCTCCTGCGCCACCTCGATCTCGTTGCGCGAGATGTGAAAGGGGGTCCGCTCCCACCCGTTGGTTGTCTTCACCTCGATGAGGCGCTCCCGGCCTTCGGCCGTGAAACTGGCGATATCGTAGCCCGCGCCGTCGCCATCTTCCTGCGAGACCCAGCGGACCCGCCCCGCCAGATCCTCGCGGCCGCTTTGCCGCAGGACTTGGATCTCATGGCGAAGCACCCGTTCTTCGCCGGCATGACCCAGAGAACGGTTGCGCTCATCTCGACCGGCCACGTCGAAGCGTCGTGCAATGCGCTGCGTGTGCTCGAGATCTTCCGAGGGCGGTGAGTTGCGCAGAGTCGGTGCGACGCCAACGTGGAGCATGGTGGCCTCGGTCAACTGCGGGACAGCTTTGCCATGCAGGGCTGCTTCCCATTCCGGGTGCCGCGCGAGCCAACGGGCGGCGGCCTCGGCCAGCGACATCTGTGCGTTGAACCGGGGCAGGTAGCCTTGGATGATCGGCAGTCCGAGGCCAAGGCAGGCCGCGGACACGTTGCACAGCTTGAACTCGATCGAGCCGCGGCTTCGACCGATCTGCTGCTGCAAAGCCCTGTTCTGGGCTGCCTTGTTGTAGGGCCGCCCAGACAACTCATCGCTGAGCATCGCAAAGTAGGCTGCGACGACGGCGTCGTTTTCGAAGTCTGACCAATCGCTCGAGTTCATGCCGTCAGGCTACGATGGGGCAGGTTAAGTGTCATTAGAGTTCGAGGTTCTCAAGGATTGCTTGCTTATCGGGCTTTGGAGCGACCGAGGAGAGGTTTCTCAGTCGCTGTCGCAAACGGCCCTTACCCGACGTTGGAGGATCGCGCAGCGAAGGGCCGCTGTTCTTTTCAGAACATCGAGCCGATATCAGACGCTCTGGTCGGATAGGCGGCCGGCATGGCTTTCACCTGGGCCGCCGTCAGCTTCAGCTTGATCGCCAGGGAGAAGACATTGATCAGTTCGGCGTAGTCCGGGCCGAACATGTGCGCGCCGAGGATCTGCCCGTCCTTGGCCGTGATGATCTTCGCGCCCGCATGGCTTTCGCCCAGACGTTTCTGTGAGAACCAGCCGGAGGTGTCGGTGAAGCTCACCTCGACATCGGCCCTTTCTCGCGCCTCCTCCTCGAGCAGGCCGACCCGCGCCAGCTCGGGGATGGTGAACACCACGCTCGGAACGCCTGAGTAGTCTGGCTCGGTGCGCTTGTCATTCAGCATGTTCGAGGCCGCGATCTTGCCTTCGAACACCGCCACCGGGGTCAGCGGTTTGCCGGGCGAGGCGGCCGCGTCGCCGGCTGCGAAGACGCGCGGGTTCGACGGGGATTGCAGCCAAGGCGTGACCTTCACACCCCCGTTCTCGATTTCGATCTTGGCAGCGGCGAGGTCGAGATGGTCGATGGCGGGCACGCGACCCGCGCCGTGGACGACGAGGTTGGCCTCGATGGCGTGGCTCTCCCCCGCCGTCCGATAGATTACGTGGTGCGTGCCGTCTGCATCCTCGACGCTCTCCGGCACAGCCTCGGCCACGATCTCGATCCCGGCGGCGCGGCTGCGCTCGAGCAGCATGTCAACGAGATCCGGATCGAACATCTTCAACTGCCGCGCGCCGCGATCGAGGATCGTCACCTGTGCCCCGGCCCGCGCGGCTATATGCGCGAACTCGAAAGAGATGTAGCCGCCACCGACGAAAACGATCCGGCGCGGCAGCTCGGCGAGGTTCAGGAAGTCGGTGCTGTCGATCAGCGTCTCGGCGCCGGGGAAATGCAAGGGTCGCGGCTTTGCTCCAGCGGCGATCAGGGCGTGGCGAAAAGCGATCTCGCCATGACCTTCGATCTCGATCCGGTCCTCAGCGGTGAATCGGGCGCGGCCATGCAGCGTCCGCACCCCGGCCTCCTTCAGCCCACTTTCCCTGCTCTCGGGCACTGGGTCGGTGAAGCTCTCCTTGTGCTTCATCAGCGCCGGCCAGTCGATCCGGGTCTCGCCCGTGACGCCCTTGCCTTCGAGCCGCCGCGCGGCCTCGACCGCCTCGGCACCGGCGCGCAGCATCTTCTTCGGGTCGCAGCCCCTGAGCGCGCAGGTGCCGCCATAGGGCAGCTCGTCGACGATGGCGACGGACCAGCCGGCCTTGCTGCATTTCTTCGCGGCGTTGATCCCGGCCATGCCGGCGCCGATGACGATCAGGTCGAGCGTGTCGGTCATTTCTGCTCCTCGTTTTACATAGGTCGGGAGGGAGTGGAGCGGGGCCTCAACGGTAGCGACCCAGCAGTCGTTCGCTCAGTCCCCAGATCGCCGCTGTGCCACCGCCAATCGCAAGGCCGAGCAAGAGCCAGCCATCTTCGCCCAGTGGCAACAGCCCGGTGCCATGCCCCAGCACCGGCAGCGTCATCGCCAGCAGGAAGGGACCGGTGTAGCGGCAATGCACCCGGCCGCAGCGTCGGGCGTTGAGCAGGCAGGCCCCGCCCATCCACGCCAGCGCCAGCACCCAGATTGCTTGGGACCATCGGACAGCGGGATCGCCAGGACCATGGCGCCGATGGGCAACCACCAAGCGAAGGCGGCGCTGCGGGCCGAGCCGAGGAGGTCGCGCTTCGATCTCTCGCTCATGGGGTCACCCGGCGCAGCAGCTGAGTGCAGCCACGTCCTTCTCGAAGGTCTGGGCGGCGAGCTTCAACCCCTCGACGGTGGTGAGATAGGGCATGATGGTGTCCCCCAACTCCTCGTAGGTCAGCTCCGCCTTCAGCGCCATCGCCGCCGTCTGGATGCTGTCGGCGCCCTCGGGGGCGAGGATCTGCGCACCCAGCAGCCGCTTGTTGACTGCATCCGCCACCAGCTTGATCAGCCCGCGCGTGTCGCGAGCGGCCAGCGCGCGCGGCACGGCGTCGAGCGGCAGCACCGAGGTGACGACCTCGTGCCCCGCGCTGCGCGCCTGTGCCTCGCTCAGACCCACGCCCGCCACTTGCGGGTCGGAGAACACCACCCAGGGCATCGAGCCGTTGTCATAGCTGCGCGCCTCGCCCGCCACCGCGTTCCGGGCGGCGAGCTTGGCCCCATAGGCTGCCATGTAGACAAACTGGTCGCGCCCCGTGACGTCGCCCGCGGCCCAGACCTTCGGGTTGGCGGTGCGCATCTGCGCGTCGACGACGATCCCGCCCCGCGCGTCGGTCTCGATCCCGGCGGCTCCGAGGTTCAGACCTTCGCTGTTCGGCACCCGACCGGTGGCGAGCAGCAGTTGCTCGGCTTCGAAGCTCTCTCCGCCTGTTCCGGTCAGGCGCACCCCGCCGCTGTCGCGTGCTACGCTCTCGTAGCCACTGACCCGCGCCAGGCGGATGCCTTCCTCGGAAAGGTAGCCCTCCAGCGCCTCGGAAACCTCGGGCTCTGCCTCCGGCAGCACGCCCCGGCGGCTGATTACCGTCACTTCGACACCGGCACGAGCGAATAACTGCGCCAGTTCCACCCCAATATAGCCCGCGCCGAGGACCAGCATCGAGGTGGGTAATTCGGTCAGTTCCAGCGCCGAGGTGCTGTCGAGGGCATCAACCGCCTCGATACCGGGGATCGCTGGCACATGCGGGCGGGCGCCGGTCGCGATGGCGATCTTCGCCGCTGGAAAGACATCGCCGTCCACGGTGAGCCGGCCCGCGTCGTCGAACCGGGCGCGGCCCTCGATGTAGTCGATATTCTCGTGCCGGGGCAGAACGTCCGCGTATTTCGCCATGCGCAGCTCCTCCACCAGCGCGTGCTTCTGCGCCACCGTTGCGGCCCAGCCGGTAACGCGGGCCCCGGCCTCGATGCCGTCGAACCGGTTCGCAGCGCGCGCATGGTGCAGGCCCTCCACCGCGCGGATCAGCGCTTTGGAGGGCACGCAGCCCACGTTGACGCATGTGCCGCCGATGGTCCCGTCGCCGATCAGGGCGACCCGCGCCCCGGCTTCTGCGGCGGTGATGGCAGCCGA
>NZ_BATB01000110.1 GCF_000466965.1 Limimaricola cinnabarinus LL-001 | reverse complement strand
CCGACCCCGCCGCGCCGCCGCTGGACATCGGCGGCACCGGCTACGCGCCGCGCGGCCAGATCACGGGCGATGCCGGGGCCGCCCTGCCGCTGATCCGGGCCGGGATGCTGTGCAATGACACGCATCTCTTCGAAAATGCTGCCGGCTGGCAGGCCGTGGGCGACCCGATGGAGGGCGCGCTGCTGGCGCTGGCGCGCAAGGCGGGCCTCGATCCCGAGGCCGAACGCCAGCGCCATGCGCGCCTGTACGAGATCCCCTTCGATGCCGCCTATCGCTACATGGCGACGCTGAATGACGGCCCGGAGGGGCGGCAGGTCTATGTGAAGGGCGCGCCGGATCAGCTCCTCGCGCAGTGCAGCCGCCAGATCGGCGCGAAATCGCCCGAACCCATCGATCGCGCGGCATGGGCGGCGCGGATCGAAGAGCTCGCCGCGACGGGCCACCGGGTTCTGGCCTTCCCCACAACACCTGCGGATCGCGCAACGCTGGCACCAGACGACATCCGCGACCTGACATTGCTAGGCATTGCAGGTTTCATCGACCCGGCCCGGCCCGAGGCGATTTCGGCCGTGGCCGATTGCCGCCGCGCCGGCATCGCGGTCAGGATGATCACCGGCGACCATGCGCTCACCGCCCACGCCGTCGCGGTCGAGCTGGGGCTTGAGACGTCCCGGCCGCCCCTCACCGGCCAGCAAATCGAGGCGATGGACGAGGCCGAGCTGCGCCGCCGCATCGGCACGACGACTGTCTTCGCGCGCAGCTCGCCCGAGCACAAGCTGCGGCTGGTCGAGGCGCTGCAGGCCGGGGGCGATGTCGTGGCGATGACCGGCGACGGCGTGAACGACGCGCCCGCGCTCAAGCGCGCCGATGTCGGCATCGCCATGGGCATCAAGGGCACCGAGGCCGCAAAGGAGGCGGCACGGGTGGTGCTCGCCGACGACAACTTCGCCTCCATCGTCGCCGCCGTGCGCGAGGGGCGCACCATTCACGACAACATCCGCAAGGTCATCGCCTGGAACCTGCCGACCAATGGCGGCGAGGCGCTGGTGATCATCCTCGCGATCCTGATCGGACTGCCGCTGCCGATCACGCCGATCCAGATCCTTTGGATCAACATGGTCACGACGGTGGCGCTTGGGCTGACGCTGGCCTTCGAGCCCGCCGAGCCGGGCGTCATGGACCGCCCGCCCCGCGCGCCCGGCGCGGCGCTGCTCGACGGCGAGATGATCTGGCGGGTGGTGCTGGTCTCGGCGCTGTTCGGGCTGGCGGTTTTCGGAGCGACGGCTTGGGTCATGGCGCGCGGCGAGACGCTCGCCTATGCGCGGACCCTCTCGGTCAACCTGCTGGTGGTGCTTGAGATCTTCTATCTGTTCTCGGTGCGCTACCTGCACATGACCTCGATCACCGCGCGGGGGCTCCTCGGCACGCGCGCCGTGCTGCTCGGCATCGCCATGGCCATGGCCGCGCAGGCGCTCTTCACCTACGCCCCGCCGCTGCAGGCACTGTTCGACACGCGGCCTGTGACGCCCGCCGACGGGGCGCTGATCCTCGGTCTGGGGGTCGCGCTTCTGGTGCTGCTGGAGGCCGAGAAGCTGTTGCGCCGAGGCTGGCGCGGGCGAACGGCCCGCGGGGCTGATCCCGCCGCGCGTTCAATCTTCGCGCGGGAAGCGCCCCGGATGTACCAGCAGGTCGCAGGGCAGATAGCTCAGCAATTCCGACGCGACACGGCCCATGGTCATCGGCGCGTGACCCTCGGCGCCGTGGCGACCAATCGCCAAGAGGTCGATCCCCTCCTGCGCCACCGCCGCGATCAGCGCGGACGTGGTCCGCCCCTCGAGCAGCGCGCGGTCGGCCTCGACGCTCTCCGCCTCCAGCCATCGCCGCATCTCCTCCAACTGGAACAGCATCGGCGCCTCGATCTCGTCGCGGTCGCGCTTGGTGATGTCGCCGGTCTCGTCCATGCGGTGGCCCAAGCCGCCGAAGGGCACACGGTAGGCATGCGCGATCCGCACCGGCGCCCCACCCGCGAGCTTCGAGGCGAGCAGCGCCGCCTCCGCGTCGCGGCGCGCAAAGTTGGCGCCGACCATGACCTTGCCATAGTCAGCGACGGGCCGGTTCGAGACCACCAGTACTGGCGCCTCCGACATCTGTACGCAGCGGTGCAATACGCTGCTGCGAAACAGATCGACAATGCCCTGATCGCGATGCGCGCCCATCACCACGAGATCGAAGCGGCCATGGGCGATCCGCTCGACCACGCGGCGCCATGGATGGCCGAAGGCGACCTCCACCTTCCCCGCGCCGCTCGCCTCACGGGTCAGCATTTCATGCGCCGATTGCGCCGCCTCCTGTGCGACATGGCTCGGCAGCGTGTCGTCCACGACGTGCAGGATCTCGAGATCCATCCCGAGCGCCGCGGCCAGACTTCGCGCCCGATCGAGCGCGAGGCCGCTGCGGTCGGACAGATCGCTTGTCATGAGCATGCGGAGCATGTGCCGTCTCCCTTTGCGCGATATTCACTGGCCGGGCCGGGTATAACCCGTGCCGCGACGTCCTACCGGGTCGGTCACGGCGGAGACGGCAAGGTCGATCAAAGCGCCGATCAGCGTCGCTTCGATCACGATCCACCAGACCCCAGGCCCCGGCTGCGGCAGCCATTCCGACCGGGCCCAGAGGGTGGCGAGGCCATCCCGCGCGACGAGCAGCAAGAGCACCCCCATCCAGAGCCCGACCCAGCCGCCACGAAGGCCGACGGGCAGCCGGAAGCCGAATGGCGGCACCCGGTCGAACACGCCGATCAACCCGACCAGCGCCCCGAGCACCACGGCCCAGAGCACGATCCCCCAGACCAGCATGAGCTCGGAGGCCGACGCCGATGTCAGCAGCGCCGGGGCCAGCAGGCCGAACAGCAACCCGAGCGACTTGGCCAGCGCCACGCGTTGCAACAGCGGTGTGAATGTCATGGCCCTCTCCCCTCATGTCCCTGTCATCGCGATATCGAGACTGCCCGATCCGCACGGCCCACGCCTTGATCTGGATCATCCCTCCTGCAGCGTCGCGAGATACTCCGAGAGCGCGACGAGGGGCTGCGGCGTGGGGGTGAGGAGGCCGTCGCCGGTATCGACATGCAGGGTCGGACCGGTGAAGACCCCGCTGAACTCCGGCATCACCTGCCCCGGATCGTCCTGCCGGAAATAACCGTCGATATAGGACATCACATGCACCGTCGGGAACGGCTCGCCCTCCGCGCGCAGGCGTGTCAGATCGGCGGGCGGGCGCGGCAGGCCCGCGGCCATCGGGCCGTCGCCCCGGCCATCCGCACCATGGCAGGACGCGCAATTCTGCAGGAAGATCGCGCGGCCCGTGAGCAGTTCGGGCTCGGGGCCGGGCATGGCGCAGGCCCCGAGGGCCATCGCCGCCGACAACGCCGCCGCCTTGATGTTCCAGTTCATCTTCCGCTCCTCGCATCGCCTCTATGCGGGCCTTGATCGGCCCTTGTCTCCTCTCTGCGGTGCCCGCGCCGCGGCCACCTTGATCTGGATCAAGCGCAAGCACCGCCGGGATTGATCGGGATCAAGGCGCGCCTCCTGCGGCCCTGCCACCCTCAAGTCGCAAACTCGAAGGGAGAGACCCCCATGTCCCATGGAACCGTCGCCGTCTTGGCCACCGACGCCGCGCTCGATCGCGCGCGATCGTCACCGCGCTCGCGCTGACCGAGATCCAAGAGGCGCATCTCGACATCCACTGCCTCGGCATCGAGAGTACGCCGCCCGACGCCTACATGGCGGGACCGGCCCTGATGCTGACCATGCCCGACACCGAAAGCGCCGTCGCACGCGCCGAGGAACTGGAGCACGAGCTGCGCTCGCTCATTCCCGCCCATCGCGGCAACGTGCAGCTGCACCGGCATCATGTGCGCGAGGGGATGATCGGCCGGAACGTCGGAGAGATCGCCCGCTTTGCCGACCGCGTCGTCGCCACTGCCCCCTATGGCCTCGAGGCGCGCCCGCTTCAGGTCGCGGTGCTGGAGGCGTCGCTATTTGCAGGCGGGCTGCCGGTCATCGTCGTCCCCGATGGCGGCGCCGAGATCGCGCCATGTCCGGGGCGCCTCATGCTGGCTTGGGATGGCAGCCGCGAGGCGATGGTGGCGGCGCGGGCCGCGCTGCCGATGCTGCGGCGTGCGCGACTTGTCGACGTGGTGATCGTCGATCCCGAAGTACAGGTCGGCGCCCGCTCCGATCCCGGCGGCGACATCGCGCTGTTTCTCGCGCGCAACGGCGTGGCGGTCGAGGTCTCGGTGCTGGCGCGCAGCCGGTTCCGCAATTCGGAGGTGCTGCGCCGCCACGCGATGGATACCGGGGCCGAGGCCGTGGTGATGGGCGCGTATGGCCATTCGCGCCTGCGCGAGCAGCTGTTCGGCGGCACCACGCGCGAGATGCTGACCAACGCGCGCCTGCCGCTGATCCTCGCGCGATGACCTGCGACCCCCGGGCCTCGCGCGAGGGGGCCGGGACGCGCCGGGATGGCTAGCGCAGCGCGCGAGGCGGCGTGCCCTCTTTTTCAGCCGCCAAGCGGATTACCGCGCGCCGATGCTTGTCGCGCATGACGTCGAGCACTTCGACCGAATGGCTACGGGTTTCGGTCAATCGGCGGATGCGCGACCCGGGCGCGCCGATCGGTCGCAGCCCGTGGCGGCGCAGTTTGGGCACGAAGGCGGCGGCGTCGTCGAGCGCCCGCTCCAGATCCTCCTCGGCCTCGAGATAGGCGCGATAGGCCCGGATCAGGGCACGGCGGGCGGTTGCGGCATCGGGGTTCATCCTCGGTCCTCCTCAAAACAAGGCGACTCTGCCTTCGATCAGGTCAAAATGCGCCGCATCTGTCAACGAGTTCCGTGACCCGTCCGGGGCCCCGCTCGACCGGTTCAGCCCGCCATGGCCTCGTCACCAGTCTCGGCCCCCAGCCGGTCGAGATCGGGAATCACGATTTTGCGCTTGCCGTCGAGTTCGATCACCCCTTCGCGCCCAAGCTGGCTGATCTGGCGGCTCACCGTCTCGATGGTGAGGCCAAGATACTCCGACATCGCCTCGCGCGTCAGCGGCAGGTCGAGCCGGATGTCGCGGGTCCGGGTCGCGAGATCGAAGCTTGCCTCGCGCCGCGCGACCGACACCAGCCAGGCTCGCGATGCGCTCACGCGCGGTCTTGCGGCCCAGCACCATCATCCATTCGCGCGCCGCGTCCAGTTCGTCGAGCGTCATCTCCAGAAGCCGCCCCGCGACATGCGGCATGTCCGCGAGCAGCCGTTCGAACGCGCACGGCGAAAACAGCACAGGGTCACGTCGCTGGCGGCCGTGATGTCATAGGGCGTGGAGGTCCGACCGGGACGTCCGATGAAATCCGACGGCAGCAAAAGCCCCACCATCTGCACCCGCCCGTCCTCGAGCGTCTGCGACATGGTGGCGATGCCCGCGACGAGCGAGCCCACGAAGCTCAGATCGTCACCGGCCCAGACGATCTTCTGCCCGGCCTCATAGCTGCGGTAGAACTTGACCTCCTCGAGCCGTGCCAGCTCGGTCTCGTCGCAGCGCGCGCAGACGGCACGGTGCCGGATGCCGCAATCGGCGCAGCGCAGATCCAATCTCGGGGTCATCGCGGATCTCCTTGAAGGGATGCAACGACGATACCACCGAAGGGCCGATGACCCCAGCCCCGATGATGCGAGCTTGCGTCCCGGGGCTTCAACCGGAAGCCTCTCTTGCGGCGGCCAGCGCGCGCAAGAGGTCGCTGCGGCTCAGAATTCCCGCAATTCTCGATCCCTCCATCACCGGAAACCGGCGGTAGGGGCCGCTCAGAATGCGCTCGGCCGCGGAGAGGATGTCGAGATCGGGCGTCAGGCATTCCACCGGCGCGCGCATCGCATCGCCCACGAGGCCGCCCTGTCCCGCGTGGTATCCGGCATGAAGCGCGGCGCGCAGGCAGTCCTTTTGGGACAGCATGCCGACGAGCCGGCCCTGCGCATCGACGACGGGCATGCCGGAAATGAAGTGATACAAGAGAAGACGCATGGCGCGCAGCAGATCCGTCTCGGGCGTGACCGATACGACCTCGCGCGTCATGACGTCCTCGATGCGCGGCAACGGTCTCATCGCGCCCCCTTCCGCGCGCAGGGGTTGCGACACCCCGCGCAAGGCGTGCCGCAGCCGCCCTGCGGCGGTCCGCACCCGAACATCAGCCCGAGGCCCAAGCCCGCCATCGACAGCGCGATAAGAAGAAAGGCGACGAGAATCGTGATCATGCGCGGCTCCTTTCAGGCGATGAGATGGGCCGCAAAGCCCCCAGTCATGCGCTCCGCGCCGCCCGGATGCACAAAGAGCGCCGCGATGCCCGCCGCACGCGCGATGCGCGGGCCGTCATGCGGCCCCAGCGCGAGCAGCCCCGTGGCCAGCGCATCCGCGCGCAGGCGGTGGACGCCAGAACCGAAACCTGCGCCAGCCCCTGCGCCGCCGGACGCCCCTGTCGCGGGTCGATCACATGGCTCGTTTCCACCCGCCCGCGCAGGCCCTGCGGCGATGGGCCGATGTTGCCAGCGCCAGGCCGCACGGGCGCACCATGCGCAGCGCCGTCCCCCGTGGTGCGTCCGCCCGCCTCGATCGCGAGGCGCCACGCCCGGCCCGAGGGGTGACGGCCCAGCGTCGCGACCTCGCCGCCGATCTCGACCAGCGCATGGGAGAGGCCCAAGGCGGCGAGACCCGCTACCATAAGATCGAGCGCATGGCCCTTGGCCAGC
>NZ_BATB01000111.1 GCF_000466965.1 Limimaricola cinnabarinus LL-001 | reverse complement strand
GACGGTGATCGCCAGCGTCAGGCAGGAATTGATCCGGCGGCCGTTCAGCAGGACCGTACAGGCGCCGCACTGGCCGTGATTGCAACCGATCTTGGTGCCGGTCATGCCGATCGTGTCGCGCAACGCCTCGACCAGCGAGGTGCGCGGCTCGACGGTGATGGTCCGCGTCTTGCCGTTGAGGGTGAAGCTCACCTTGGGTTGCGCATCGGGTGCTACGGCGGGCGCATCCTGCGTCTGGGCCTGTGCACCTGCGGCAAGACCCGCGCTGGCTGCGGCCACTCCCGAAGATCCGAGAAAGCTCCTTCGGGAGAGCCCGGGGCGAGGCGGGGTCGAGGATTTTACCATTTCGGATCTCCCATCGCTGCTGGCTGACAGGTCAGATAGCGTGCCGAAGGAAGATTTCCGGTGTTCTTTTGGAACCGGCGCGCGACTTCGCCCCTGACATGTGCTGCGGAAAGGTCCGGAAACGCCCAACCTCCCATGCAGGGCGATGCCTCAGGGCTCAAACCCATGCGGTAGAAGAAGCTCCGGCCCTCCGAAGGGGGCCGGAGCACGGGTTGCATCAGTAAGCGAACTGGGTCGCTTGTCCGGCCACCACGTACCAGCTGATGAAGAACGCGTTCACCAGAGCGCCGGGCACGTAGCTCGCGGTGCGACGGTAGCTGTAGGTGCTGATCAGCGCCGCGATCAGCAGCAGTGGCACGAACTGGAACATGACGATGGTGTTCAATGGCTCGGACGGCGTCAGAAGTTGGCCGGTCAAAAAAAGCACCGCGTATTGCAGAGCGAGGAACACCAGAAACCCGCCCATCAATGCCAGCGCGTTGAAGACGTATTCCGCCGCGGCGCTCTGGCCCGCCACCGACAGGCCGCCATGCAGCGCCCCCATCGCCAGCAGGAAATACAGGCCGAACGGGACGAGATTGACCAGCGCAATGCCAAAGCGCTCGGCCGTCAGCGGCCGCAACCCGACGAACCAGAAGCGCGGATCGGTCTTGAAGAAAAAAGTCGAGAACCAGCGCCGCGACAACGCCCACATCGAAGCCTTCAGTGCCCCGCTCCGGCAGGAGTGTCTGAACGCCTCATGGTTCCTGTCGATGGCCAACGCATCAATGAGTGAAGGATCGATTACGATGACCACCGGTCGCATTCGGCGCCGGAAAACTTCACCTCCAGCGCCTCTGCGGCTCAACTCGGATCAGCCCGAAAAGTCACATGGCGCCCGGACCAAGAACGGGTGAAGTCCCGGCTCCTCATGTACCAGAACCGAAACCGGGTCACTTGATTGGGGCAGGCCACAACCGCCTGAGCGTCCGGTGAAACGGGGGCAAGACCATGGAGCGTAGATCCGATAACTCGGTCTGGACCGAACTGGTCGCCGGATGCAGTCGTAGAGCAAGGGCGCATGGGGACACTGAATTGTATCCGGCACACCGGGCGAATGCCTCCTTGGACTGCAGGTTGTCACACGGACCTGTGCCCTATCTGGCAAGGGAATGAGCGGTGCGCCCCCGTGGGTCGGGTCTCGGACGTGATGTCGCCGCGCATACATCTTGCGACAATACAGTGCTGTTTCCTGCGCCCGGACTGCGCCATCTGAGGGGCAACCCCGGCGCGGCGCAACGCCGCGAAGACCGGGGGTGACGTTACATTCGCAAGGACGACGAGAATGAAATTCTCAAGCAAGATCGGCATCATCGCCACGATCGCCACCCTGACGGGCATGGCCGCCAGCGCGGCCTTTGCCCAGCAGCCGCCGCGCGAGATGAAGCCACTGCCGCGTGCCGAGGCGCTCAAGATGGCGGGCGAGCGGTTCGACGCCGCCGACGAGAACCACGATGGTCAGTTGAGCGCCGAAGAAGCGCGCGCGGGCCGGCCCGAAGGCCGCCCGCCTGAGGCGCAGGGTCAGGGGCAGAAAAGCAAGCAGCGCCCGGCACCCGAGCGGCAGGGCGCGTTCGGGCCCATATCGCGGGCCGATGCGCTGAAGCGCGAAGCCGAGCGGTTCGACGCCAGCGACAGGAACGGCGATGGCGTGCTCAGCGTCGAGGAACAGCGCGAGGCGCGTCCGCCGCGCAGGTAACGCGTAGCTGGGGCGAGACGCGGGTTCGCATCAAGGCCGCGCTCCCGCAAAAGGCGAAGGCCCGCTCGTGACACGAGCGGGCCTTCGGGCATTTCGGTGGCGGAGGGCTCAGCCACGCCCCTTCCACGGGACCAGCCGGCTCTCGGCCTGTCGCATCAGCATGTCGATGCCAAAGCCGATCAGGCCGATCAGGATGATGCCCATCATCACGATGTCGGTGAGCTGGAACTTCGCGGCGGCGATGATCATCATGCCGGCACCCATCTGCGCCGCGACCAGTTCGGCCGCAACGACGGTGCCCCAGCACACGCCCATCGCCACCCGTGCCCCGGTGAAGATCTCGGGCAAGGAGTTGGGCACGATCACGTGGCGCAGGATCTGCCATTTCGACGCGCCGAGCGAATAGGCGGCGTGGATCTTGGAGATCCTGACGCCGGACACCCCCGCCCGCGCCGCGATGGCCATCACCCACAATGCGGCGAGGAACAGCAGCACCACCTTGCCGGTCTCCCAGATCCCGAACCAGATGATGACGAGCGGGATCAGCGCCAGCGGCGGCACCGGGCGCATGAATTCCACGATCGGGTCGAACCAGCCGCGAAACCAGCCCGACAGGCCCATCGCGTAGCCCAGCGGAATCCCCACCAGCGCGCCCAAGCTAAAGCCGGCGAGCACCCGCAGGAGCGAGGCGCCGATATGCTCCCACAGCGAATGGTTCTGGTAGCCATTGGCCATGACCTCGATGAAGCGGCCGACCACGGCTTCAGGCGAGGGCAGCCAGATCGGCTCCATCTGCAGGCCCCTTTCGGCGGCGAAGCTCAGCGTGCCCTTGGCCGTCATCGACACGGTGCCGTCCTCGACCGGCACCGCGCCACCCGGCGCGATCCCGGTGCCGTTGACCGAGACCGCACGCGCGTCGTCCGGCAGCTGGATCAGCTTGTTGCGTCCGCTCTGGACTGCGACAGCGACATCTTCGGATGTCTCGGCCCCGGCAGGAAGCGCTCCGTCCGGGCCGACGGCGATCCGCACGCGCCCGTCGCTGAGCTGCCCGCCTTCGCTCTCGGACTGGTAGGTGAAGGAGGTCTCGCCCGCGAAGGGGCCGGGCACGTGCAGGGGCACCAGCCTGGAGCCGGTAAAGGCACCCCAGAGCAGGAAGATCACCACGATCGAGGCGATGGAGGCGAGGCGATCGGAACGGATCGCGCTTTCGTCGCCGAAGGTACGGTCTTGAGGCTGCTGAAATCGGCGCGCCGTATCCTGCCGCGCCGCAGCAGACCGGCCAGCGCGGCCGCCAGCACGAAGGCCATCACGTAAACGAGGAGGATTGCGATACCGGTCATGATGCGGGCTCCATGTGACCCATAATTTCTTCTTCCATGTTCCAGATCATCGACAGGATCTCCTCCCGCGTCGTGCCGAAATCGGGATGTTTCTTCACCTCTCTCAGGTCCATTCCGGCCCCCAGCTCGGCAAAGGGAAGGCGGTATTCCTTGTGGATGCGGCCGGGGCGCGGCGCCATGACGATCAGCCGCTCGCCCAACAAGAGCGCCTCCTCGACCGAATGGGTGATCAGCATCACGGTCTTGCCGGTCTCCTTCCACAGCTTGAGGACCAGCGCCTGCATCTTTTCGCGGGTGAGCGCGTCGAGCGCGCCCAACGGCTCGTCCATCAAGATCACGTCCGGGTCGTTGGCAAGGCAGCGGGCCAGCGCCACGCGCTGCTGCATGCCGCCCGACAGCTCGTAGATCGCCTTGTCGCGAAAATCCTTGAGCCCGACGATTTCGAGCAAGCGGTCCACCTCGGGCAGGTAGTCGGACTTGCGGCGCCCGGCCATGCGCGGCCCGAAGGAGACGTTGTCGCGCACGTTCATCCACTCGAACAGCGCGCCTTCCTGGAACACCATGCCGCGTTCGGCGTCGGGGCCGCGCACGGCGTGGCCATTGAGCGTGATCTCGCCCGAGGTGGGCGCGAGAAAGCCCGCCACGATGTTGAGAAGCGTGGTCTTGCCGCAGCCCGACGGTCCGAGGACCGACAGCAGCTCGCCCTTGGCGAGATGCAAGGACACGTCCTGCAGGGCCTGCACGTGGCTTCCATTGGGCAAGTCGAAGCGCATGGAGATGTTGTTCAGCGTCAATCCGGGCATCCGGGCATTCCCTTGTCGGTGGGCAGGGGGAGGGAGGCGCTTTCGCGCCTCCGCCGGTTCAGTTGGTGGCGATGTCCTGCAGCGGTGCCATGATGATCAGTTCGCCATAGCTGGGCAGAAGCGTGGGCACGGAGCCATGCTCGTGGAAGAAGGCCGCGGCACCGTCGATATAGCTGCCAACGCGCCCGCCCAGCCATTCGTCGGACAACAGCGCATCGACCGGGATGAAGGTGAAGTCGTCGATCACATCGCCTGCGGCGGCGTCTTCCATGCCGGCGTCTTGGGCAATGACCGGCAGCATCTCGGCCCGGTCCTCGC
This sequence comes from Limimaricola cinnabarinus LL-001, assembly GCF_000466965.1. Lineage (GTDB taxonomy): Bacteria > Pseudomonadota > Alphaproteobacteria > Rhodobacterales > Rhodobacteraceae > Limimaricola > Limimaricola cinnabarinus. The sequence goes on along the minus strand of NZ_BATB01000111.1, from coordinate 1,864 downwards.
CCGCGTTCCACTTGGCGTTCATCTCGGCGGTGACGGCGAGGAACTCTTCGAGCAGCTCGGGTTGGGAGGTGGCGAACCCGGCCGTGGTGGTGGTCAGATCGAAGGAGAGGATGCCGACCTCCTCCTTTTCGGCGCCGGTCAGCAGCACGTTGCCGTATTCCATCATCCGCCCCAGCGCGCCGCCCCAGCCGCAGGCCATGTCGACGTCGCCGCGCGAGAAGGCGGCGGCGCCCTGGGCGGGGGCCATGTCGACGATCGACATGGTCGAGGCGTCGACCTCCAGATGTTCCATCAGCTGCAGAAAGGTGTACTGCGCCCCGGTGCCGACCGGCACGGCGACGCGCGTGCCTTCGAGCTCCGCGGCGTTCTCGGCGTCGATCTCGAGGGCGGCGGCGACGACGCAGTTCTCGTTGTCGGCATAGGAGGCGGCAATGTCGACGATGCGCAGGTCCTGACCCGCCGAGGCCGCGCCGATGAAGGGCAGCACGCCCTGGCTGATCGCGATCTGCACGTTGCCCGCGGCCATGGCGGCGGACATGGCGGTGCCTGAATCGAAGCGGACCCAGTTCACCGGCAGGCCGAGCGTCTCGTCATAGATCCCTTCGGCCTTGGCGTATTGGAACGGCATCGGCCATTCGGTGAAATAGGCGACCGTGAGCCCGTCCTGGGCCATCGCGGTGGTCCCGGCCATGAGGCCGGACAGGACGAGGATCGGCAGGCTGAAAATACGTGTCATGGGTCTCTCCGTGTTGGGTCTGGATGCGGTCGGTTGGAGGCCGCGGGGCGACGATCGGTTTGTCCGATTTCTGTCGTAGGGGTCCGGCACGGCCGCGCCGTGCCGGACGATAGAGCTCTCAGCCCATCCGCTCGCTGTAATAGGAGCCGGGGGAGGCCGGGAAGACGATGGTCTTGTCGCCGTTGAGAAAGACCCGGCGGTTGGCATGGGAATGGATCGCGCGGGCCAGGACCTCGCCTCGACATCGCGGCCGAGGCTGACATAATCTTCGGCCGATTGCGCGTGGGTGACGCGAACGATGTCCTGCTCGATGATCGGGCCCTCGTCGAGATCCGCGGTGACGTAGTGCGACGTCGCGCCGATCAGCTTCACGCCGCGCTGGAACGCCTGCTTGTAGGGGTTGGCGCCCTTGAAGCTGGGCAGGAAGGAGTGGTGGATGTTGATGATCCGGCCTGACATCGTTCGGCACATGTCATCGGACAGGATCTGCATGTAGCGCGCCAGCACGATCAGATCGGCCTCGGCCTCCTCCACCACGGCCATGATCCGTGCCTCGGCGTCGGGCTTTTTGGCCTTGGTCACCTTGATACAGTGGAACGGGATGTCGTGGTTCACCACGAGCTTCTGGTAGTCCATGTGGTTCGAGACCACCGCGGCGATGTCGATCGGCAGCGCGCCGATCTTCCAGCGATAGAGCAGGTCGTTGAGGCAATGGCCAAAGCGCGAGACCATGACGACGACCCGCATCTTGCGGGCCTCGTCGTAAAACATGTACTCCATGCCAAAGCCCTGCGCGCTTGGCAAAGCCCTGTTCGAACTCGTCGCTCGTCGCGCCGGTCTCGGATACGAAGCTTACGCGCATGAAGAAGCCGCCGGTCTCAGGGTCGTCGAATTGCGAGCTGTCGGTGATGTTGCAGCCCTGTTCGGACAGGTAGCCGGCGATAGCCGCGACGACGCCGCGGGCCGATTGGCAGGTCACGGTCAGGCAGAACTTGGACATGTGCGTCTCTCTCCGGGAATTGGGGGCCGATCGGGCGGTCAGGCGGTCAGGCCGTCTGGCTCGGGCAGGCCATGCGCACGGCAGCAGGCGGTCAGCGTGTTGGCGAGCAGGCAGGCGATGGTCATCGG
>NZ_BATB01000112.1 GCF_000466965.1 Limimaricola cinnabarinus LL-001 | reverse complement strand
CCGGGACAGAAAGAGGAGGCGACGGCGAATAGCAAAAGAGGTGGGCGGACGAGCTTGACCCGGCACTGAGCCGGAAACCCAGAAACGGGAGTACCCATGTTCGACATCACCCAATTTTCCGATACTACTCGTCTGGCGCCGGCTGGCGAGCTGCGCGAGTTCGTCGAAGATCACCGCGATGCCCTGCTCGATACCGCCGACTGGCTGGGAGACAGGCCGGGCCTGCGCCTCGCACAGGCGGCGCTCGACGGGCTTGCAGGGGCAGGCCAGGTATCGCGGCGCACGCTGCGGCTGCTCGACGACCTGCGCGATTTGCTGATGCTGGGGCACGTGCACGCCCCCACGCGCCACGAGACTCCGAGGCTTGCACTCATCGACCCCGCGGACCCCCGAGTCGACGAAGTCTGTCTGCTGGCCGACGGGCTTAGCGCTGCAATCGATGCCTATAGAGACGCTGTCGCGTCCAGTCTACGCGATCCCGAGAGGGCGGCGACATGAACGGGCCCATCCATCACCGTCTCGGCTTGTCCAATCTGGTGGACGGCACCCCAATGACACCGGATCTGGTTACGCGACTCGTTGCCGTTGCACTGGCGCAGGCGCACACTGTGGCGTCCCTACTGGAAGCCTCCGTGCTCCCTGTCCTGCTGCCCAGAGACCGTGCTTTCGCGCAATACTTGGCACAAAGACTTGCCCGGGGCGCGATCCTCGACGAGGGAGTCTCGGGTGATCTCCGCGCTTTCATGGACGTGCTGGACGACCGGATCGAGGCTGGCACGCACCGGTACTGGCATGGCGATGACAACCATGTGCGTGGCGGCTACGAGGCCACTCACCGAGAGCCTGATATCCTGCCGCTTGCGCAGGCTCGGAGAGAGATTGCCTCTCTTACCGATACGGTTCTGGCGGCAACGACTGGGGCTCGTGCGCTGCGTGATGCTCGGGCTCTTCTCGAAACCTGATCCAGCGGCAGCGTTCTGAGAAGGGCGCTGCCGCCTGAGGTTCGCAAGGCTCAAGATCCACAGCTGGATCACGGCGGGCGGGCGTGCCGAAGCGCTCCTACTGCTATCCGATCGGTGTGCCTACCTCGTCACAATGCTTCACTCGATCGGCGGAGAATATTTGGGTCACGTTCTCTGTGCGCCTGTTCTCGAATGCGGTGTGACAAAAAAGATACGAAATGGACAGTGCTCGAATATTCTCCAACTTTTCGGCCTGTGGATAACTTTTTACGAACGGATCTCCTGACCTCACGATCAGGGGTCCAAATCCATGGAATACACGTTGGCAGAGGCTATTAAGGTTCGCGATTATGCTGCGCTCGTAGTCGCCCTGCATGGTCGAAACTATTTGCCGATATTTGAAGCCATGGAGCGAGAAGTTGCGAACCTTACGTCGCGAGAAGACGCGCTTGCGAGAGCGCTCAGGATCGCGGGCAGCAGCCCGAGCGCGGCTTAGGATCTGGTCGAACCCATTAAAGCTGCTTTTGCCTTTCTTCTCTCCTCTTCTGAGGTGTCGAGTCGAATTATATTCATGACGGCCATGCGTTCTTCCAAGGTAAGGTCGTCGCCATATACCTCACGCTTGATAACGTGTTTCGGATCGTGTCCCATCATGCGTGCTTGATAGAATTGATCTATGCCTCCAGCACGTCGCAGTCGGCCCTGAAAAGCATGCCGAAGTGAATAGACAGTGTGTTCAGGGGTCGGGAGAAGTTTGTTTTCCCTAAGGAACCCATTTGCAGCGTCGGAAAATCCTGGTTTGCCACGATACCTCGGAAATCCTTCTGGGTGCCGGCGAGCGGCTTCCAAGGCTGGACGCGTCAAAACAAGATCTCGAACACGATACTTGTTTTTGAGATCCCGTCCTTCTTGTCTAAGTTCTATATGAGGGATCGGGTCGTTTAGGCGGAAGTGATTAGGCAAAGCGCCGGTAATTTCGGATGGGCTGGCGCCGGTTTCGGACATGATGATCAGCACATCACGAATTTCAGAATTCGTTCTGGAAAGTAAGCTTGGCGACAAGATATTTTCCAAGATCCAAGCTTCGCTGCACTCTTTCCTCTTTCTGGGTTCGCGGCCGCCTGAGACTGAAAGGTTCTCAAACGAGGTGTTGTCAATAAGTTGATGTCTCTTGCAATGCGCGCGCACGAGAGTCCGCAAATGGCCAAGCCTCTTGTTGGCTGTAGCCGCCAAGATTTCTCCTTCTGCGACTCGGTCTAAATAGATAGCCTCGAGCTGCAAGGCTTCCTGTCTCGTTATCTCAACTGCTTGCTTGTTGGGGAGTACGGATCTCAAATCATTTATCGCCCGCTTGTAAGGATTTCTCCACCGGCGAAGTTGATCATCATTCTTGCGAGAGAGGCGAGCACGATTTGTTTCTTCGTACTCCCGCAGAAGGTCTGAGATCAATACTTGGGGACGATCAATGCCTCCAAGTTCTGCGGAAATAAGTTCTTGCCGGGTGGCTGATGGATCTTCGGTCATCAGCTTCTTTAGTCGGCCCATCAGCTCTGAGGCAGGTCCTGCTGCGAGTTCGGCCGATGTTCGATAGGCCACTCCCCGAGCCTTTGCGAGTGCTACAACGTTATCAAAGGAAGGGTCGGCCGTCGCCTTGTCACCAGCGAGCCGGCGGTCAAGCTCAACCAATATTTCTTGCCGGATCTTACCTTTGATTGCTTCCGCTTCAGTTTTGCTGTCGGTGTAAAGGCTTTGTTTGATCAGCTTCCGCTTTTCCACGGCATGGTAGCGAGCTGGGACCCGCATTCGTAGGTGCCAAGTGGTCCCGCGCTGCTCAAGGTACCGACTTGCCCGTTCTGCCATTTCTGTCCCGCCCATGCTCACCTGTCACCTGCCGTTCATTACAGAGTGAAGTGTTGGGACACAAGATGGGACACGTTATGGATTCACCCTCGCGCGGCCTAAACTATTATCCTTATAAAACAGCATCTTGTGCGGGGGCCTCCAAGGCAGTGAATGACACCTCCTCCGCCACCTGAGTGTGCTTAGGCTAAATCCTTGTTTATCAAGGTGAAATCACATGGGTCGGCCCACCCCGCCCCACACGCTTACCACACACGGTCGCCCTTGTTGGCCTTCGATGTGCTGTCAGCTGGTATGTCTGGGTGCCAAGCAATGGGGGGAATATCCTTCATCTGAGTCCCCACAGCGCTAGAGTTTGAACATGACCGACCTAAACACCTTAGATGTCTATCTCAGTTCGGATGACAGTCCGGATGAATGCATGATGATCTCTGACCTCGACGGCTTCCTAACATCCCTCGCTTGCGTCCCAGAGGAGATTGCTGAAGATGAATGGCTCCCCATCGCGCTCGGCGAAGTGCGGCGAGTTCCCAAAGAGATTGTGGAGATAGTTAAGCGACGCCTTTCTCGTCGCCGAAATAATCTAGCGTCCACGCCGCCATACATTGAACCGATCTTTTGGGAAGACTCTGAGGGTAACCCTATCGCGATGGACTGGTGTGAGGGCTTCATGGAGGGGGTGAAGCTACGGCTCGAACTGTGGGATCAGCTTATGAGCACAGATGAGGGTGCAGAACAAATGACCCCTATACTCATGCATGTCGCGGATGAAGAGGGGCAGCTGATGTTCGGTGTGGATGAGGGCGAGGTTGCAGCTGCCCTCGATGCGGCAGCTGAGTCTATCCCTAGGGCGGTGCCGAAGATCCACCAATGCTTATGGCGCCTGAGGCACCAGTAAATCATGGCGTTCGAAATGCAGGCAAGGCATCGCACAGCACCTCGTCCGCCAGCTTTCTCATCGCAATGTAAAGTTTTGATAATCTTAGCATCTTTTATAGTTCGAAGCCGTTCTCCACACACGTTGATCACGATGAGGTCTGGGCGATCATTGAATTGTTAGCTGCTCTCACGCGAGTGCGAAGGACTTGGCCGGGGCTTGCAGCTTCACCATGCATCCGAGACCTAATAGGCTCGGGTGCGGGTAGAGAGGCGGCGCCACGATCCGAGCCTGATCCATGGTGGGCGACTGCAGCTGAGACTATCGCCCCTAAATGTGGGGTGGTCATGAGCAACGCCTGTCGTCCGTCTGGGGGAGGACCTATCGGGCTGACATGTGAGAAAGTGGACAGTTGCAGCCCTATAGTCCAACTTCGATCAGTGCGGCTGATCTGTGCCCTAACAAGTCGGTAGGAAGTACAGAACCTGAATCGTATTTGTCGAACAGGTGATACTAATTGATACCCGCGGGCCCTGGCTGGATCATGCAGTGGCTGTTGGGGCTACTTGTCGGTTATCCGAATAGACAGGGCGTCATTGGCAGTGATACGTAGGTATCCAGCCCTGCAGGTGAGGTTCGCATAGATGTCTGACGATAGCCCGAGGTACCAATTCTATCAGGCGGATTTCATTCCACCGCCGCTTGATAAAAGAATTGCAACTGTTGAAATCTGGCCGACCGCAAATCACGCTGACGGCGAGTTTGAAATTCGAATGAACGCTTCATTTGGTGTTGATATAGTTGCGTTAAGGACCGGAAGCGGGGATGTCGAGGTGGAGATCGAGATTCGTCAGGCTGAGGTTGTCTTGAAGGAGCATGGTTGTCTATTGCAGCATGGGCACCACTACTATGAGTATTTTTCTCCAAGGCCGATCGAGAAGCGATATATAGAAGAGGCGAATACTGAAAGGGAGGGTTCGCTTGGTCAAGATGGTAATTTATTACCAAGGATTTCAGTTAGGGGTGTCAAGAAGGGATTGAAGAGCGCCGCTTGGGACGACTCTGATATTGGTTTCCGTCATCCTGAGCTACGGACCGTCATTGTGGGGGATTGGAGGAAGGGCTCGGCCCTTTCTGGTACTTTTCCGAGAACTTACTCGGGTTGGTTGGCGAGTCGCAGCAATGGCTCTGAAGCGTCCGGAGTGCTCGCCAAGCTGAACGTGCGAAAAAACTGGATCGAGATTAGAAGAGTTGAGGTCGGAGACGCGAAGACAGCAATAGGTAGGGCCATTCAGTCTGTGCGGAGTCTGTCGCCAAAGCGATCTGCCCCAAAAATGGAACTATTTTCTGACCTGGTTCGTGAGCTTATTTATCTGCAGTTACAGTCGTCGGACCAGAAAGACCTCGCGACTCTTGCCGCTGCGGGGCTGGTGGTTGCAGAGCGAGGCGCATTTCGACCTATTGCAGCGCAAGCTTCAAAATGCAGGCTTGAGGCGCCGGGTCATGTTTTACTCAGGATGTTGAATGCTCCAGATGGTGCGGAGCGTGCAACTTACGACGCTCTAATAAGTGAAGTGCATGCCCTTCAGGTGAGTGGTGGTTCTGACTTCTTTCCGTTAGTGCCATACGCTCGCGTGCTTGATGTGTATTTGCGATTGACTTCGAAATTCGAAATCGGAGCAGGCGCCATTGATGCCGCTAAGGTTCTTGAGTATTGCGACAAAAAATCGTTCTTGTTGCTGAAGGGGCTTGGATTGATCCGAGAGGAAAAGGGTGGGGTTCAAGTGTTCAATCATTTTCCGCAGATGAGCACTATTATGTCTTTTCAGGCTATAGTTAGGCGACAGAAGACTATTGCATTTGTTGATGATTTGCTGCGCAATGATCCATTGGTGAGTGCCTATGATGTTGGTCGGGAATTGAACGATAAGTTCAGTAAGGGGTGGAAGGAATCATCGTTCCAGCGATATGGCCATCAAATACTTAGTTGGGTCCGGTTTGAAGGCACGGAAGCTGACGCGCGAGGGCGGAGAATTAGGATGACCGAGGAAAGGGTCAAACTGCTCACTAAGTACGTTGCTGAAGGTGTTCCAATTGATGAAATTGCAGCGCATCTCGATGTGAGTAGAGCCACGCTTTACTCGTGGAGGAGGTCTGAAAAGAATACGGTAATTTCCAAGTATGGCGGCTGGAAGCTTGTGCAGAGTAATCGCGAAGAAGACTAGCCACATCGCGATGCTGTTTTTTTGGGGTTGGCAACCAGTGATGATGCTTGCCGGGTCAGGACCCCAGCAAGTCGAGGAGCGGAAGGTTCCACCATGGCAGAAGCAACGCAGCGCAACAGGTGGCCATAGCTGTCTGAGCGGAGCTTCTGACTGGTCCGTAGCGGCATCCGGGGTCGTGTCGCGAAGTT
>NZ_BATB01000113.1 GCF_000466965.1 Limimaricola cinnabarinus LL-001 | reverse complement strand
GCGATGCCGACGGCGACAACATCCACCAGTTGACCCTCACCGCCACCGACGCGCGAGGCAACGCCGGTGTTCTCGACTTGACCGTGACCCTCGCCGACGTGGCCGAGATCGCGGCGGAGGACGACGTGATGGCCGGACCCGTGCAGGGCCGCGAAGGGGCGGAGACGGCGATCGATGTGCTCGCCAACGACGTCTTCAATGCGGCGCGGCCGACGGCGGCAGAGGTTGCGCTGCGACTGCTGCCCGACGCCGATCTCGCCGGTGGACGGATCGCGCTTTCGGCGGAAGGTCCGGTGTCGGTCGCCGTCGGCACACCCGCCGGGCGCTACGAGCTGAGCTACGAGATCTGCGCGAAGGATGCGCCGGAAAGCTGTGCACGGGCCGACGCGGTGATCGACGTCGCCGCCGCCGCGCTCGCCTTGGCGCCCGACGCCTTTGGCGCGCCACCGATCGAAAGGCGCGACGGCGGCGCCGCACGGGCCCCGTCGTCCGAAGCCTCCGGCACGACCCCGATCGACGGACGCGACGGTGGCGTCGCGGGCAACGTGCTGACCAACGACACCATCGACGGCGCGGCGTTCGAGGCAGGCGAGGCCGAGGCAACTCAGCTGGTGGCCTCGGTGCCGGGTCTGTCCATCGACCCCGACGGCACGCTGCGCGTCGGGCCGGGCACGGTCGCAGGCACGCATGACGTGACCTACCGCGCCTGCGAGATCCTCAACCCCGACAACTGCGCCGAGAGCACGGCCACCGTCAGGGTGGGCGCCTCCCAGATCGAACTAACCGACGACGACCTGACCGACGCGCCGATCTACGGCGTCTCGGGCGGCGTCACGCGCCCGTGATCGCCAACGATTTGCTCGGCGGCGCGCCGGTGGTCGCGGATGAGGTGACGATGTCGATCATCGACGATGGCGGCCTCGACGGCGTCGGCATCGATGGCGAGGGGCGCATCACCGTGCCCACTTTCATCGATCCCGGCCTCTACGACGTAGGCTACGGCGTCTGCGAGGCGCTCAACCCGGCGAACTGCATCGAGGGGTCCGCGCGGCTCTCGATCGTGCCGATCGCGGCGGTGTCCGGCATGATCTACGACGACATCGACCGCAACGGCCGCTTCGACCCCGCCGCCGATCGGGGTGTCGGCGCGGGCTACCGCGTCACCGTGATCGACAATGACGGCAGGACCCAGCCGATCTTCGACAACAAGGGTCAGCCGGTCGAGTTCGTCACCACCGACGCCAATGGCAGCTACGAACTCTATATCGACGCGAACGAAGGATACCGGGTGGTGATGTACAGCCCGGCGGGCGAGGCGCTCGGCGGCTTCGCCATCAGCGACCTGAAACCGGGCCAGCGGCTCGAGGACCAGAACCTGCCGATCGACCCCTCCGGCGTGATCTACGACTCGGTCACCCGCGCGCCGATCCCGGGCGTCCGCGTGACCCTCACCGATGCCGCCGGGCGGGCCCTGCCCGCGCGCTGCCTCGCCGATCCGCAGCAGCAGGACCAGGTGACCGGAACGGACGGGTTCTACCGCTTCGACGTGGCGCCTGCCGCCGCGCCGCAATGCCCCGCCGTGGAGACGGAATACCGCATCAGCATGGAGCTGCCATCGGGCTTCGTCGCCGGCACCTCGGCGCGGCTGCCGGTCACCTCGATCGAGGCCTACGACGCCACCGCCTGCGTCGGCGACCCGATCCCGGGTGGCAATTGCGAGATCAGCGCCTCGGCCAACCCGCCGCTGGCGGGCGAGGCGGCGCGCTACTTCATGCGCTTCCTGCTCGAGCCGGGCGATCCGAACGTGATCAACAACCACATCGCGGTCGACCCGGTGCTGGCCGACGCGACCCTGTCGATCACGGCGCTGACCGAGACGGCGCGCCGCGGCATGCCCATGCGCTTCCGCATCACCGCCGAAGAGGTCGAATACGACCGCGTCGACATCACCGACCTCCTGCCCGAGGGCTTCGTCTATGCCATGGGCTCGGCCCGGGTGAACGGCAGCGCCGTCGAGCCGGTCGTGACCGGCCGGGAGCTGGCCTTCGCCAGCCTGGCGGCGGATGCGGACGACCGGATCGAAATCCTGCTCGACATCGTGGCGGCGGGCGAGATCGCCCATGGCAGCCACCTCTCGGTGGCAAAACTGCACGACCCTGATGACGGGCGCGTGCTGGCCCGGGCCGAGGCGGTGGTCACGCTGGAACTGGAGCGGATCTTCGACTGCGCCGATCTGGTCGGCCGGGTCTACGAGGACCGCGACGGCGACGGCTATGCCGATGCGGGCGAGCCGGGCCTCGCCGGGGCGCTGCTGCGCACCCCGCGTGGCGAGGCGATCACCGTCGACGCGCATGGCCGCTTCTCGGTGCCCTGCGCCATGCTGCCGCGCGACGGCATCGGCTCGAACATGCAGCTCGAGCTCGACGAGCGCAGCCTGCCTGCGGGCGGCATCGTCACCAGCGACAATCCGCAGGTGATCCGCCTGACCCGCGGCAAGATGGGCCGGATGGATTTCGGCGTGCTGCCGGGCCGTAAGGCGACGCTGCAGATCACCGACGCGGCCTTCGGGCCCGACGGTCAGCTGCGCGCCGAATGGCAGGCCGGCATGGTCGAGATGATGCAGGCGCTGCGCGCAGGACCGACCCGGCTCGGGCTGGTCTATCTCGATCCCGCCGACCGCCGCGTGGCCCGCGCCCGGCTCAACGCAATCTCGACCGCTGTCACCGCCACCCACGAGGGCGACGCCAACGCCCCCGCCCTCGTCGTCGAAACCCTGATCCGTGGAGAAGCCCGGTGAACCGTTCTACCCTCCTCACCGCCACCGCGCTCGTCCTCATCCTCTCGGTCGGCGGCAGGCCGGTCGGGGCAGAGACCGTGGGCATGGCCTTCCCGATCGCCGGACTGCCCACCGTGGCAGGCGGCGCCGCCCCGGCGACGGCACGGCCCGAAGCGGCCGCGCCTGACGCCTTCGCCTTCGAGATCCTCGAGGCCGAAGAGGCACCGCGCGCACCGCAGGCCGCGCAACGACCGGCTGAACGGGCCGGGACGCCCATCACGACCGCCACCGCCGCGCCTGTCGCCGTGCCCGTCGCCGCACTCGGTCGGATCGAGCCGCGCGCACGCACGGCCCAACCGCTCTGGACCAGCACCGGCATCGCCGATCTGACGCTCGGCCATGATCTCGAGGAGGGGCGCGGCTGGAGCGAAGGCCGCGCGGCCTTCTTCGCCGAGGGCCCGCTGCGAAACGGCTGGACGCTGACCATGTCGGCAGATACCGGCGCGCGTCCGCTCGACGAGGTCTTCGACGGGCTCGGCGGCACCGCGCCGCGCGACGCGCTGGAGCGTCTGCGCGCTGATCCGGGCGCCGTCACCTTCGGCGATGAGTCGGTCATGCTCGGCACCGGTGGCCGTGATGGGCGGCCCTATGCCCGGATCGCGCGCGAGGGCAGTCACCTGACCTTCGGGCAAGGGCGCGTCAGCCTCGCCGAGGGCGACCTGATCCGCGCCGATCGCAGCATCTATGGCCTGAGCGGGCGGCTGAGCGGCAGGCGCGGCACGGTCGAGGGCTTCGTCTCCAGCGAAGAGAGCATCCCGCAGACCGACGAGTTCGCCGCCACCGGCGGGGCCTCCTACCGGCTGTCGCATCGCGACGTCCTGCCCGGCACCACCCAACTCAGCGTCGAGCGGCGCGACGAAAACGGCCGCCTGCTGGAGCGCCGGCGTCTCGTCGAGGGGGTCGACTACCGGGTCAATCACACGCAAGGGCACGTGCTGCTCGACCGGCCACTGGTCGAGACGCCGACCGGCGCGCTCTTCGTGGGCGAGGCAGATGATCTGGTGCTGCGTGCCGATTATGCCCGTCCGGCACAAGGCATCGAGGACAGCGTGGCCGGGCTGCGCGCACGCCACGAGATCGGGGCCGGGCTGAGCCTCGGGGCGACGACGTTCCGTGACGGTTCGGGCGACGCGGCCGACACAGTGACCGGGCTCGACTTGCACCACGATGCGGGCCGGGGCCTCTCCGTCACTGCGGAGATCGCCCGCTCCGAAGGGCGCGGCCGTGCGGTCGAGGTCTCGCAGGATGGCGGGCGCAGCTTCACCACTCGCGCGGCGGGCGCCGCCCGCACCCAGGCCGATGCCTGGCGGATCGAGGCCGAGGCGGAGCTGGAACGGCTGATGGGCCGCGAGGGCCACGCCACCGCTTGGGCCGAGCGGCGCGAGGCGGGCTTTGCCGGCGACGGCGCCCCGCTCGACGAGGCGGTGGAGCGCAGCGGCCTCGAGGTCGAGACCGTGATCGCGAACGGCACCCGGCTCGGCTTCGGCGCCGAGCGGACCCGTCGCGGCGACACCGAGAGCGACGAGCTGCGCGCCACGCTGGAGCAGCGCATCGGCGCGCAGACCCATCTGAGCTTCGGCATAGAGCGGCAGCGCGAGAGCGGCCCGGCGGGCGGCGGCGGGCGCACCGATCTGGCGGCGCGCTTGGGCCGCGATCTGGGCGACGCGGCGCAAGCCTATCTCTTCGCCGAGGGTTCGGTGGAGGCTTCTGGCACGCTTGAGGGCTACGACCGCTACGGCGCGGGCGTCTCGGGCCAGGTCACCGACCGGCTGAGCGCCGAGGCCGAGCTGGGCTTCGGCAGCGCCGGGACCGGGCTCGAGGCCGGTCTCACCTATGCGCGCGAGGATGGCGAGATCTACTTGCGCCAGCGCATCGCGGGCGACGAGACTGCCGAGATCACCGGCCACGACCTCGTTCTGGGCGCGCGGCGCGCGCTCTTCGACGACTGGTCGATCTTCACCGAGCAGGACGTTCTGATCGGCACCTCCGAGCGCAAGCGCGGTCAAAGCTACGGCCTCGACTGGACCCCGGGCGAAAGTCTCGCCTTCGACCTTGCCGCCAGCATCGACGAGACAAGCGATGCGGCACGCCGCCGGACCCTCAGTTTCGGCGCCGAGAGCCATGGCGACCGTGCTGCGGGCCGCCTGCGGCTCGAGCTGCACAGTGACGAGATCGAGGACGCGGACGACAGCCGGGGCGTGCTGCTCGCCGCCTCGACCCGGCGGGTCACGGCGGATCAGGGCGGCACGCTGCGCGCCCGGGTCGAATATGCCCGCGATGTGCATGACGACGCTCCCGACGGCGCATATGCCGAGGCCGGGCTGTCCTATGCGCTGCGCCCGGTCGCAGACGACGCGCTCGTTGCGGTGCTGTCCTACGACATGCGCGTCGACCTTGAACGGGGCGCAGTGGGCGCGGCGGATGCCGATGCGCCGCTGCAGCGCAGCCACGTCTTCTCGGCAGATGTCGATTTTCGCATCTCGCCCGACCTGACGCTGGGCGCGAAGTACGGCGTGCGGCTGGGCGAGGTCGCCTATGACCGCGACTTGCCGGTCTGGGACGACAGCCCGGCGCATATCTTCGTGCTGCGCGGCGACTGGAGCTTCGCCGAGAACTGGGACTTGCTGATCGAGTACCGCAGCCTGTGGCAGCCCGAGCAGGAAACCCGCGACCAAGGTGTTCTCATTGCTCCCTACTATCGGGTCAACGACCACGTGCGGATCGGTGCGGGCTACAATTTCGGCAGGTTCTCCGACGATCTAACCGACTACGATCACGATGACCGTGGCGTCTTCGTCAACGCGGTCTACAGCTTCTGACCGTACGCCCCCACCGTCCCCGCCGAGCGAAGGGGGCGGCGGCCTCCCCGCCGAACTACGCTCGGCCTGTCTCGTCTCGATGCATCTATCACAAACAGCATCGTGGACGAGATGGCGAGCATAGGCGCCAGATCAGCAATTGTATCCGAAAAACCATTGATATCTGGCGGAGGGGATGGGCCTGGCGTCTAACTGACCTGCTCCCCTCGAGATCCCTCAGTCTGATATAGAGTTTGCTCAATTGCGGCGCGGTCGTGTCTCGAATTTG
>NZ_BATB01000114.1:2500-5845 GCF_000466965.1 Limimaricola cinnabarinus LL-001 | reverse complement strand
TGGTTGCGGGAGCAGGATTTGAACCTGCGACCTTCAGGTTATGAGCCTGACGAGCTACCGGGCTGCTCCATCCCGCGCCATTTGTTTGGCCTATCGCCCGGAGGCTGCTTGAGGCCGAATGGTGCTATTCGAGATCGTTCAGAGAGAATGTGATGTTCTTTACTAGGTCTGGCGGTGACTTACTCTCCCACGTCTTGAGACGCAGTACCATCAGCGCAACGGCACTTAACGGCCGAGTTCGGAATGGGATCGGGTGTTTTGCTCGTGCTATGGCCACCAGACCGAGAAAAGAACATCACCTCACTGGCCTATCGCCCGGAGGGCTGCTTGAGGCCGGTTGGCCTGCGCAGTCTTCCGTCGAGAGACGGATGAGGGTATCAGCCGCCCTTCCCTTACGGGGAGGCGGTGTTCCAGGTCGTCGTACGTTTCCTTGATTGTGTATGGCTTTCGGATTCAGTCAGCCTTGCTGTTTCTGGATCGGATCAAGCCTATCGGACCATTAGTATCGGTCAACTGAACGCATTGCTGCGCTTACATCTCCGACCTATCGACGTGGTGGTCTACCACGGTCCTCAGGGATACCTTGTTTTGAGGGGGGCTTCCCGCTTAGATGCCTTCAGCGGTTATCCTGTCCGATCATAGCTACCCAGCACTGCCGTTGGCACGACAACTGGTCCACCAGTGGATCGTTCACCCCGGTCCTCTCGTACTAGGGGCAACTCCTCTCAAGTATCCTACACCCACGGAAGATAGGGACCGAACTGTCTCACGACGTTCTAAACCCAGCTCACGTACCTCTTTAAATGGCGAACAGCCATACCCTTGGGACCTGCTCCAGCCCCAGGATGAGATGAGCCGACATCGAGGTGCCAAACACTGCCGTCGATATGGACTCTTGGGCAGTATCAGCCTGTTATCCCCAGCGTACCTTTTATCCGTTGAGCGATGGCCCTTCCACTCGGGACCACCGGATCACTATGGCCGTCTTTCGACTCTGCTCGACTTGTCAGTCTTGCAGTCAGGCTGGCTTATGCCATTGCACTCGACGAACGATTTCCGACCGTTCTGAGCCAACCTTCGCGCGCCTCCGTTACTGTTTGGGAGGCGACCGCCCCAGTCAAACTACCCGCCACACAGGGTCCCGGATCCGGATGACGGACCGCGGTTAGACATCAAGAGTGCGAAGGGTGGTATCTCAAGGAAGGCTCCGCAAGGACTGGCGTCCCTGTTTCAAAGCCTACCACCTATCCTGCACATCGCAATCCTGATGCCAGTGTGAAGCTGTAGTAAAGGTGCATGGGGTCTTTCCGTCTAACCGCGGGAACCGGCATCTTGACCGGCAATTCAATTTCGCTGAGTCGATGTTGGAGACAGCGGGGAAGTCGTTACGCCATTCGTGCAGGTCGGAACTTACCCGACAAGGAATTTCGCTACCTTAGGACCGTTATAGTTACGGCCGCCGTTTACCGGGGCTTCAATTCAAGGCTTGCACCTCTCCTTTTAACCTTCCGGCACCGGGCAGGCGTCAGACCCTATACGTCGTCTTGCGACTTCGCAGAGCCCTGTGTTTTTAGTAAACAGTCGCCACCCCCTGGTTTGTGCCCCCGGCCCACACTTGCGTGCAAACCGGGCCTCCTTCTCGCGAACTTACGGAGGTATTTTGCCGAGTTCCTTCAACATCGTTCTCTCAAGCGCCTTGGTATTCTCTACCAGTCCACCTGTGTCGGTTTAGGGTACGATCTCATGATGGAGCTATTTCCAGGGACTGCTAAGCGGCCCGATCAATCCGATAAGATCGAACAACCCTCGCAATCCGTCACTTCCATCTGGCCCAGGAATATTAACCTGGTTCCCATCGACTACGCCTTTCGGCCTCGCCTTAGGGGTCGGCTTACCCTGCTCAGATTAACTTTAAGCAGGAACCCTTGGACTTTCGGCGACAGGGTCTCTCACCCTGTTTATCGCTACTCATGTCATCATTCTCGCTGGTGATCTCTCCACCCGATGGCTCACGCCCGGGCTTCACAGAAAACGCTTATATCTGCGCTACCGCTTCGCTACTTGAGCGCGGTTGCCCGCGCCGTCCGTAGACCGACGGCAAAACAGATAAAGCGTTATGTCACACCACGCTCTGCTACCATGCACTATGTGCATCCTAAGCTTCGGCTCATGGCTTGAGCCCCGTTACATCTTCGCCGCAGGACAACTTATTTAGACCAGTGAGCTGTTACGCTATCTTTAAAGGATGGCTGCTTCTAAGCCAACCTCCTGGTTGTTTTGGTCGTCCCACCTGCTTTCCCACTTAGCCATGAATTAGGGGCCTTAGCTGTAGGTCAGGGTTGTTTCCCTCTTCACGACGGACGTTAGCACCCGCCGTGTGTCTGCCATCTAGTACTCCCGGGTATTCGGAGTTTGGTTAGGATCAGTAAGCCTGTGGGGCCCCATTACCCATCCAGTGCTCTACCCCCCGGGGTATTCGGATGACGCTCTACCTAAATAGATTTCGCAGAGAACCAGCTATCTCCGAGTTTGATTGGCCTTTCACCCCTAGGCACACCTCATCCCGACCTTTTTCAACAGGTGTGGGTTCGGACCTCCAGTGCGTGTTACCGCACCTTCATCCTGGACATGCCTAGATCACTCGGTTTCGGGTCTGATCCCACGAACTCATGCGCCCTATTAAGACTCGCTTTCGCTGCGCCTACACCTACCGGCTTAAGCTTGCTCGTGAGACCAAGTCGATGACCCATTATACAAAAGGTACGCCGTCACTTCGCAAGGAAGCTCCGACTGATTGTAGGCGTTCGGTTTCAGGTACTGTTTCACTCCCCTCGTCGGGGTGCTTTTCACCTTTCCCTCACGGTACTGGTTCGCTATCGGTCAGTAAGGAGTACTTAGCCTTCGAGGGTGGTCCCCCGATCTTCAGACAGGATTTCACGTGTCCCGCCCTACTTGATACGTCCTATCATGCTTCCCATACGGGGCTGTCACCCGCTATGGCCATGTTTTCCAACATGTTCTGGTCACACTCAAGGCTCGGCTGGTCCGCGTTCGCTCGCCACTACTAGCGGAGTCTCTGTTGATGTCCTTTCCTCCGGGTACTTAGATGTTTCAGTTCCCCGGGTTTGCTCTTTTAACCCTATGTATTCAGGTCAAAAGTACCTGTTTCACACTCTTAATCTGTCCTACCGCTTCGTTACTTGAGGACGAACCCCGCATAGCTGACGGTAGAATAAATAAGAGTGTTTCAGGTGGGTTGCCCCATTCGGAAATCCATGGATCAAAGCTTATTCTCAGCTCCCCATGGCTTATCGCAGAGTATCACGTCCTTCATCGCCTCTTACT
>NZ_BATB01000115.1 GCF_000466965.1 Limimaricola cinnabarinus LL-001 | reverse complement strand
ACGTTGTTCAGGGCCGACTACGTAGGGTGCATCTCCAACCAAGGACGCTTCCACATGACCATCCTGCACATCGACAGCTCCATTCTCGGCGAGAATTCGGTTTCGCGCGATCTCACGGCGGCCATCGTGGCCGAACTGACCGCCAAGGGCGATCAGACCGTTCTGCGCCGCGACCTCGCCGATGCCGAAACCGAGGCCGCCTTTGACGGCGACCCGGTCGAGCAGCTGATGTCGGCGGACACTCTGGTGATCGGCGCACCGATGTACAACTTTGCGATTCCGCACCAGCTCAAGGCCTGGATCGACAGCATCGCGGTGGCGGGCAAGACGTTTCAATACACTGCCGAGGGTCCGCAAGGCCTCGCCGGTGGCCGACATGCCATCGTGGTCTATGCCTCGGGCGGCGTGCATGATGGCACCACCGACTTCGTCGAGCCTTATCTGCGGCAGGTGCTGGGCTTCATCGGCATCACCGACGTGACGGTGCTGCGGGTCGAGGGCGTGGCGATCTCGCCGGAGGCGCGCACCAAGGCGATCAATGACGCCCGTGCCAAGGTGCCGGGTCTCGTCGAGAGCATCGCGGCCTGATCTTCCGTTCCCGAACGCGAAACGGCCGGTGCGATGCACCGGCCGTTTTACCGAAAGGCGGAAGCTTCAGGCTGTCTGAGCGGCTTGATCCATCCAGTCCTTGTGCTTGCGCTCATCCGCTAGACCGCGCTGGAACAGCTCTTTCTCGGTGGCGGGCACCGCGGCGTTGTCGACCGCGTGCTCATAGGCGCTGATCGTGTCGATCTCGTTGGTGGCCATCGCCTTGAGGATCGCACTGTCGCCGCCGACCATGTCGGCGAGCTTGATCTTGCCAGTGGTCAGCAGCTCCTTCATGTCGCCCTCTCCGGGGACGTTCGCGCCGACGCGGCCCGCAAGCGCCTTCAGGTCCTGCAGGTGGCGCAGGTGGTCTTGACGGAATTCCTCGACCTTGGCCTTGTGCGCGGCGCTTTCGAGCCGTTCGATCGTGGTCTCGTAGGCGGCGATGGCGTCATGCTCGAGAAGAATGAAATTCTCGACCATCTTGGCCATGTCGCTCGATGTGCCGATGGTGGTGACCATGGGTCTTCCTCCGCAATTTGGGGTTGCCGGGGAAAACCGATGCCGCACCGGGGGGTTCCGGTGCGGCATCGCACCCTAGCGGCGAAGCGCCTCCTGTGCGGAGATCGCCTCGCGGCCCAGACCTTCGCCCACGGCGAGATTGGTGATGAGGCCCGCATGCACGTTGAGGCCCTCGGCCAGATGCGCATCTTCCTCGCAGGCCTGCTTCCAGCCCTTGTCGGCGATCGCCAGAACGAAAGGCATGGTCGCGTTGCCGAGCGCCAACGTCGAGGTGCGGGCGACGGCACCCGGCATGTTGGCGACGCAGTAATGCATGATGCCGTCGACCTCGTAGATCGGGTCCTCATGCGTCGTGGCCTTGGAGGTTTCGAAGCAGCCGCCCTGATCGATCGCCACGTCGACGATGGCCGCACCCGGCTTCATGGTCGAGAGCTGTTCGCGCGAGACCAGCTTGGGTGCGGCAGCGCCGGGCACCAGCACCGCGCCGATCACCATGTCGGCCTGCACCACGGCCTCGGCTGTCGCCCCGGCGCTGGCATAGGTGGTGCGGAAGTCGCGGCCATAGACGTCGTCGAGATAGCGCATGCGCGGCAGCGACTTGTCGAGCACGGTGACGCGCGCGCCCATCCCGGCGGCGATCTTCGCGGCCTGCGTGCCGACGACGCCGCCGCCGATCACCACGACATTGGCCGGGCCCACGCCCGGCACGCCGCCCAAGAGCACGCCGCGCCCGCCATTGGCCTTCTGCAGCGTCCAGGCCCCGACCTGCGGCGCGAGACGGCCCGCGACCTCGGACATCGGCGCCAGAAGCGGCAAGCCGCCCGAACGGTCCGTCACCGTCTCATAGGCAATGCAGGTGGCGCCCGAGCGCACGAGATCCTCGGTCTGCGCCGGATCGGGTGCGAGGTGGAGATAGGTGAACAGTATCTGCCCCTCGCGCAGCATCCGGCGCTCGATGGCCTGCGGCTCCTTCACCTTCACGATCATCTCGGCATTGGCGAAGATCTCCTCGGCGGTGTCCGCGATCTGCGCGCCAGCGGCGCGGTAGTCGTCATCCGTGAAGCCTGCGCCCATCCCGGCACCGGCCTGCATGGTGACGCTGTGGCCATGGCCCACCGCTTCGCGCGCGGCGTTGGGGGTGAGGCCGACGCGGAATTCCTGCGGCTTGATCTCTGTGGGGCAACCGATGTGCATGATACATCCTCCTTGTTGCCTCCATGCTGCCATCCCTCTCTTGCAATTGCCGACGAGATCGTGGCCTGATCTTCATCAGATGTCGCAGGTTCTTGCGTCGAATGGCATCAGCTTCGAAGGATCGTGCATTGGGTGAGATCGACCGCATCGACCGAGCCATCCTCGCCGCGCTGCAGGCCGACGGGCGGCTGTCGAACGCGCAGCTCTCCGAGAAGGTGAACCTGTCGCCCTCGGCCTGCCATCGCCGGGTGCGGGCGCTCGAACAATCGGGGCTGATCCGCGGCTACGTGGCGCTTCTCGATCCGCGCGGTATGGGGCGGCCCGTGACCGTCTTCGTGGAGATCACGCTCTCGGGGCAGGCCGACGAGCTGCTCGATGCCTTCGAGGCGGCGGTGGCGCGGATCCCCGACGTGCTGGAGTGTCACCTGATGGCGGGGACGGCGGATTACCTGCTCAAGGTCGTGGCGCGCGACAGCGAGGATTTTGCGCAGATCCACCGCCGCCACCTTGCCCGGCTGCCCGGCGTGCAGACCATGCAGTCGAGCTTCGCGCTGCGCACCGTGCGCCAGACCACGGCGCTCCCCACGTGAGAACGCCGCCCCCCGCGAGGGAAGCGGCGCCTACCGGTGCAGCAGCATCGGATCTCGGTCAGGCGGCGAGCTTGGTGCCGCGGATCGGGTAGTCCTTGTCGCGAATGAACTTCAGCCCGTTCAGCAGGGCTTCAAGGTCCGGCCGCGCAAAGGGGGCGTTGGAGATATCGGCGATATGCACCTTGCCCTCGCCATTGATCACGAAGACCGCCGGTTCCGCGAAGGGGCGGTCGGTCTCCTGCGGGGAGCGCGGCTCGGACACATAGAGGCCGAGATCGAGCATCTGCGCGACGCTCATGTCATAGGCCACGGGTGCCGAGGTGCCGGTTTCCTCGACGAAGGTGCGGGCCTTTTCCTCGGGGTCGGCCGAAACGAGAACCACGTCGATCCCGGCCTCGTGATACTTGGACAAGAGCGGCTCCAGCCCGGAGACGTATTTATGGCAGATCGGGCAATGCTTGCCGCGATAGACCACCACCATCTGCCAGTCGCGCCCTTCGAGGGGACGCCCGAGGGTCAGCTCACCGCCGCCAAGGCGGGGCAGGGTAATTTCGGGAAGGGCGGCGTCGGGGGTCGGTTTGCCGGGCATATGGCCTCCGTCTTGTTTGAAACTCGGGCCATCAACGCGCCTCGGCCCATATGGGTCGGTGCGGTCACGCGGTCGTGTCATGCGGGCCGGGTGGGAGACACGAAAAAACCCCCGGAGCGTCGCTCGGGGGTTTCATCGTGCAAAAGCCTGGCTTCAGGATCTCAGAGGAGACCTTCGCGCTGGGCTTTCTTGCGGGCGAGTTTGCGCTGACGCCGGATGGCCTCGGCCTTCTCGCGTGCTTTCTTCTCGGAGGGCTTCTCGAAATGCTGCTTGAGCTTCATCTCGCGGAACACACCCTCGCGCTGCAACTTCTTCTTCAGAGCCCGGAGGGCCTGATCGACGTTGTTGTCGCGAACGCTGACCTGCATGTGGTTTTCACCACCTTTCTAAGCTGGAGTTTCAAGATTGCAGGAAGCGGCCGTATAGCAAAGTCCCGGCAGCTTGTCTAGGCTGGGGTGGAAGGGAGACACCGATGACCAACCCACATTCCGATGCGCCGGAGACCGGGCGGCCCGAGGCGGAAGAGATCGCGGCCCTGCTGGATGCGATCTTGCCGCATGTTGCCTTCGATGGCTGGTCCGACACTGCGTTTCGCTCCGCTGCCCACGACGTCGGGCTGACCTTGCCGCAGGCTCGGGCGCTGTGTCCACGCGGCGCGATCGACCTTGCGGTGGCACTGCACGACGCGGGCGACCGCGCCATGATCGAGACGGTGCGCGCCGCCGAGCTGGGGCAGATGCGCTACCGCGACCGCGTCGCCTTTGCGCTGCGCGCCCGGATCGAGGCGGTGCGCGACAAGGAGGCGCTGCGCCGCGCCACGGCCCTTTTCGCGCTGCCGCATCATGCCGCCGAAGGCTCACGCCTGCTGTGGCGCACCGCCGATTCGGTCTGGACCGCGCTGGGCGACGCCTCTGACGATGTGAACTGGTACACCAAGCGGGCGACGCTGTCGGGCGTCTGGGCCTCGGTGGTGCTCTACTGGCTCGGCGATGACAGCCTCGAGCATCAGGCGACATGGGCCTTCATCGATCGCCGCATCGACGACGTGATGCGCATCGAGAGCGCCAAGGCCAAGGTGAACAACTCGGTGCTGCTGCGGCCCTTCACCGGGGCGCTGTCGCTGCTGTTGTCGGGCGTGCACGCGCCGAACAACAACCCCCCCATGGACCTTCCCGGACACTGGAGCAGCCGCCGATGAACATGCAGGTGATCGAGATATCCCGCCCCGGCGGGCCCGATGTGCTGGTCCTGACCACCCGCCCGCGCCCCGAGCCGAAGCCCGGCGAAGTGGTGATCGACGTGGCCTTCGCCGGTGTGAACCGCCCCGACGCGCTGCAACGTATAGGCGCCTATGCGCCGCCGCCCGACGCCTCGGACCTGCCGGGGCTCGAAGTGTCGGGGCATGTCGCGGGCCTGGGGGAGGGGGTGATGGGATGGTCGGTAGGAGATGCGGTCTGTGCGCTCACCCCCGGCGGCGGCTATGCGCAGGCGGTGGCCACACCCGCCGAACATTGCCTACCGGTGCCCAAGGGCATGGGCCTCAAGGAGGCCGCCTGCCTGCCCGAGACCTATTTCACCGTCTGGTCCAACGTCTTCATGCGCGGCGGTCTGCAGGGCGGGGAGCGGTTTTTGGTGCATGGCGGCTCCTCGGGCATCGGTACCACCGCGATCCAACTTGCCCGGCATTTCGACGCGCGGGTCTTCGCCACCGCCGGATCGGCCAAGAAATGCGCTGCTTGCGAGCGGCTCGGCGCGGAGCGGGCGATCAACTACCGCGAGGAGGATTTCGTGGAAGTGATGCGCGCCCAAGGCGGAGCGGACCTGATCCTCGACATGGTCGGCGGCGACTATGTCGCCCGGAACATCAAGGCTTTGGCCGATGACGGGCGTCTGGTGCAAATCGCCTTCTTGCAAGGTCCGAAGGTCGGGCTGAACCTCGCGCCCCTGATGGTGCGGCGGCTGACGCTCACCGGATCGACGCTGCGCCCGCAATCGGTCTCGGCAAAGGCCGCCATCGCCCGCGATCTGCGTGACAAGGTCTGGCCGCTGCTCGACGCGGGGCACATCGCCCCGGTGATGGACAGCAGCTACCTGCTTTCGGAGGCGGCGGCGGCGCATGCGCGGATGGAAAGTTCTGCGCATATCGGCAAGATCGTGTTGCAGGTCGGTTGACCGGGGCTGCGCTCCAGACAAATCGGACGAGGTTGACGTTCGCGTAACGCGACGTCGCCCGGTGCCGAATGGTCGGTTTGGCCTTGTTGCCGTCGAAACGGGCGCGTTACCAATCTGGCAAACGTCTGAAAGCAGAGGCTGGTTATGAAGATTCTCGTCCCCG
>NZ_BATB01000116.1 GCF_000466965.1 Limimaricola cinnabarinus LL-001 | reverse complement strand
GACGTTGTTCAGGGCCGACTTGATAGGCGATGCGCAGCGCGTCGCGAAAGCCTCGGGTGATGAGCAGCACCGTCCGATCGCCCTTGCGCTCCAGAAGCGCGTTGGTGGCGACGGTCGTGCCCATCTTGACCGTGCCGATGCGCGCGGGCTCGATCGCGCCGCCCAAGAGCCGCCGAATGCCCTCGATTGCGGCGTCCTCATAGCTTCGGGGTTTTCGGACAAAAGCTTGAGCGGATGCAGGGTGCCATCCGGCTCGCGGCCCACCACATCGGTGAAGGTGCCGCCACGGTCGATCCAGAAATCCCACACGCTCATGCCCGGTCCCCTTGTGCTGCCCACCAAGGGGTGCGCAATCCCCCTTCGATGGTCAAGTGAAGCCCCCTGCGCGCAGACGCCCAGCCTATGGGCAAATGCCCGAAGCTATGGCAGTCTGCGACCGGGAGAATTTCGACGGCTGACGGCGAGGAGGACGGCATGGCGCGCGACTGGGATCTCATCATCTTCGACTGCGACGGAGTGTTGATCGACAGCGAACTGCTGAGCGCGGAGGTGCTGATAGACCTGCTGGCCACCGATGGGGTCGTTATCGACTTCGACCATGTGCGCCGCAATTTCCTCGGCCGCAGCTTTCCCACGGTGGCGCGGCACATCCGTGAGGAGCTGGGCCACGACCTCGCGCCCGATTTCGAGGCGCTCTACCGTGCGCGCCTTCTGAAGCGGTTCGAGACCGAGTTAAGGCCGATGCCGGGCATCGCCCCGGTGTTGGCAATGCTCGGCGCGCGCGGCGTTCCGGTTTGCGTGGCGACCTCGTCCTCCCCGCCCCGCGTGGCGCGCTCTCTCGAAATCGTGGGACTGGCCCCGGCCCTGCCGCATGTTTTCACAGCCAGTCAGGTGGCGCGCGGCAAGCCCGCGCCCGACCTGTTCCTGTTCGCCGCCGAAATCATGGGCGCGGCCCCGGCCCGCTGCCTCGTGATCGAGGACAGTCTGCCGGGGCTCGAAGCCGCGCAGGCCGCCCGCATGTCCGCCGTGCGCTATACGGGTGGCAGCCACCTCGCCAGAGCCCAACTGCGCCACGACCCCGGCATGCCGATCCTTTCGGACTGGGCCGAGTTGCCCGCCCTGCTCGACCGGCTGCGGCCGGAGGCGGTGGGATGAGCCAGTCGCGCTTCACCCCCGAGACCACGCGGCTTGACGACGCCGCGCGCGCGGGCTGGCTCTATTACGTCGCTGGCAACACGCAGGACGAGATCGCGAAGAAGCTTGGCGTGTCGCGCCAGTCAGCGCAGCGGCTGGTGTCGCTCGCCGTGTCGGAAAAGCTGGTCAAAGTCCGACTCGACCATCCGATCGCGCGTTGCATGGACCTATCCGGCGCGCTGGCGCAGCGGTTCAAGCTCAAGGTGATCGAGGTGGTCCCCACCGATCCGACCGCGCCGGAACTGCTGACCGGGATCGCCATCGCCGCCGCGGCCGAGATGGAGAAGCTGCTGAAGAGCCCGGAGGAAAAGATCATCGCTTTGGGCACGGGGCGTGCGCTGCGCGCCTGCGTGGAACAGCTGCCGCGCATGGACTGCCCGCAGCACCGCATCGTGTCACGCCTTGGCAACATGATGTCGGACGGGTCGGCCACGCCCTACAACGCCGTGATCCGTATGGCCGAACGGGTCGGCGCAAAGCATTACCCGTTTCCGCTCCCGGTGGTGGCGCGCGACGAAGAGGAACTGCGGGTGATGCATGGGCAAGAGCCCGTGCGCCACACGATGCAGCTTTGCGCGCGGGCGGATTTCACGCTTGTCGGCGTGGGTCAGATCGGGATGAACGCCCCCTTGCATGTCGACGGCTTCATGCAGGCTCACGAGATGAACACGCTGGTGGCCCAAGGCGCGGCAGGCGAAATCACCAGTTGGGTCTATGACACCGAAGGACGGGTGATGGACTGCGCCTTCAACATGCGCGTCGCCTCGGCACCGCTGACGGTCGGCGGCGACGCCCCGGTGGTCGGACTCGCGGCCGGACCGGACAAGGCGGGGGCGATCCGCGCCGCGCTGCGCGGCGGCCTCATCAACGGGCTGATCACCGATGAGGCGACGGCCGAGCGGCTGCTGAAACAGTAGCCACCCGGCCTGTTCTTCAACTCACCCGCGGGCGTAACGCTCGAGGGTGGCGGCGACGCCGTCGGTCCAGAGCGCCCTGATCTGCCGGGCGAAGGCATCGGCGAAGGCGGGCTGCTGCCCCAGATCGCCGAAGACGGTCTCGTTCGACAGGAACGCAGCGGGATCGTCCTTGGCAGCGATCGCGCGGGTCTTCAGCTCCTCGGCGTGGTCGTCGTTCGGCGCGAGCGCCTCGCCCGCATCGTTGGTGCCGGCGCAGTAGCGGCACCACAACGCCACTTCGAGCGCGAGGCCATCGACATCGCGGCCTGCCGCCAGCGCATCGCGGATCACCGGCAGCACGAATTTCGGCTGCCGGTTCCAGCCGTCGAAGCACAGCCGCGGGATCGTGTCGCCGATCTCGGGGTTCGAGAAGCGCTCTTCGATCTTGACGCGATAGGCTTCGAAATCGACGCCCTCGATCGGCTCGAGCGTCGGGATGATCTCCCGCGCCTCAAGCGCCGCGAGCCAGGACTTGATCCGCGGATCGGCCATGGCGTCATGCACGAAATGATGGCCCAGCAGCGCCGAAGGATAGGCGATGGCCGCGTGCCCGCCATTGAGGATGCGCAGCTTCATCAGCTCGTAGGGCGCGACATCGGCCACGAACTCCGCCCCGACCTTTTCGAGCGCCGGACGGCCTTGCGGGAAGTTGTCCTCGAGCACCCATTGGCGGAACGGCTCGCAGGCGACCGGCACCGCATCGACGAGGTCGAAGCGGTCCTTGACCAGCGCGCGCTCGCGGTCCGAGGTTGCGGGGGTAATGCAATCGACCATCGAGTTCGGGAAGGCGACGTTGTCGGACACCCAATTCGCGAATTCCGGGTCCGACAGCTCTGCCAGCCCGACGACCGTCTGCTTGGCCACGTGCCCGTTCTCGGGCAGGTTGTCGCAGGACATCACGGTGAAGGGGGCCGCGCCCGCATCGCGGCGCTGCCTGAGCGCGGCGAGGATCATGCCGAAGGCGGTCTTCGGCGCGTCAGGGGTCTCGGCATCGTGGCGAATGTCGGGATGGGATGCGTCGAAGCCGTTGGTCTTGGCGTCGACGAACCAGCCGCCCTCGGTCACGGTGAGCGACACGATGCGGATCGCCGGATCGCTCATGCGCGCGACGAGCTTGGCCGCATCGATCTCGGTGAAATCGATCATGGCACCCGTGACGCGGGCCGAGAGACCGGCAGGGTCGAGCTCGACCACGGTGGTGAGCCAGTCCTGCTTTAGCAGCAGGTCCCGCATCCGCGAGTCGCCGGCGCGTACGCCCGCGCCGCTGATCGCCCAGTCGTGATCCGCCCCGATCGAGAACAGCCGATCGAGATAGACGGCCATGTGGGCGCGGTGAAAGTTGCCGACGCCGATATGCACGATGCCCGCCGAAAGACCGGCGCGGTCGTAGCTCGGCCCTTCGACGCCTTCGGGGAGGCGATCGAGGGCAGCGGCGTTGAGATCAATGGCCATGTCAGCCTCCTGTAGGAAAGGGATGAGCCGTCAGCTCATCCATTGGCCGCCGTCGACGTTGTAGGTCTGCGACACGATATAATCGGCCTCGTCCGAGGCCAGGAACACGGCCATGCCGGTCAGATCGGCAGGCGTGGCGAAGCGTCCGGCGGGCACGCCGGCGGCGACCTCGGCCTTCTTCTGGCCGGGCTGCTTGCCTTCGAGCCTCGCGAACATGCCATCGACATGCTCCCAATGTTCGCCGTCGACCACGCCGGGTGCGATGGCGTTGACGTTGATGCCGTGCTTGATGAGGTTGAGCCCCGCCGACTGCGTCATTGAGATGACGGCTGCCTTGGTCGAGCAATAGACCAGCACCAGCGGCTCACCGCGACGACCGGCTTGGCTCGCCATGTTGATGATCTTGCCGCCATGGCCTTGGGCGATCATCTGCCGGGCGGCGGCCTGCATGGTGAAGAGCGCGCCTGCGACGTTGACGGCGTAGAGCTTGTCGAAGCTCTCGCGCGTGATGTCGACCGTCTCGGCCGCGTCAAAGAGGGCTGCGTTGTTGACGAGGATATCGATCTTGCCTGCGGTCTCGACAACCTGCGCGATAGCGGCGTCGATGCTGTCCTGATGGCTCACATCCATCTGCACCGCATAGGCGGCGTCGCCGATCTCCGAGGCGGCGGCCTGCGCCGCCTCGAGATTGATGTCGGCGATGGCGACGGTCGCGCCCTCCTCGGCATAGCGCTTGGCGAAAGCCAGCCCGATGCCGCGCGCGGCCCCGGTGATCAGCGCGGATTTTCCCGCCAGTTGGGTCATGCGATCCGCAACCCCTGTGCGTCGAAGCGGTGGATCTTGTCGGCCTGCGGCGTCAGGTAGACGGTGTCGCCGTGATGCAGGCCCACCTCGCCACCGGCCCGGATGGTCAGCGTTTCGGCCAGACCCGTGTCGTGCACGTGGAAGAAGGTGTCCGAGCCCAGATGCTCGGCCACGCCGATCCGGCCCTTCCAGGCGCCGTCGGTGGGTGAGACGTCGATGTGCTCGGGACGCACGCCGATGGTGGCGGCGTCGTGCTTGCCGGCCTCCGCGCCGTCGATCAGGTTCATCTTGGGGCTGCCGATGAAACCCGCGACGAAGGTGTTGCGCGGCGCCTTGTAGAGTTCGAGCGGGCTTCCGACCTGCTCGATGTTGCCGGCGCGCAGCACCACGATCTTGTCGGCCATGGTCATCGCTTCGACCTGGTCGTGGGTCACGTAGATCATCGTGGTATCGAGCTTCTTGTGCAGCTCGGAGATCTCCATCCGCATGCCGACGCGCAGCGCCGCGTCGAGGTTCGACAGCGGCTCGTCGAAGAGGAAGGCCGCCGGTTCGCGGACGATGGCCCGGCCGATCGCGACCCGCTGGCGCTGGCCGCCCGAAAGCTGGCCGGGGCGGCGGTCGAGATAGTCGGTGAGGTTGAGCGCGCGCGCCGCGTTGTCGATGCGCCGCTTCTGCTCATCCTCGGGCATGCCCGCCATCTTCATCGGGAAGGCGATGTTCTTGCGCACCGACATATGCGGGTAAAGCGCGTAGCTCTGGAACACCATTGCCAGGCCGCGCTTGGCGGGCGGCAGGTCGGTGGCGGGTTTGCCGTCGATGCGGATCTCACCGGCGGTGACGTCTTCCAGCCCAGCGATCAGCCGCAGAAGCGTGGATTTGCCGCAGCCCGAGGGGCCGACGAAGACGACGAATTCGCCGTCATTGATGGTGAGATCGAGAGGCGGGATGACCTGAACGTCGCCGAACTGCTTGGTCACCTTGTCGAGCGTGATGCGTCCCATTGGTGTCTTCCTTATTTCACTGCGCCGAAGGTGAGCCCGCGGACGAGCTGCTTCTGGCTGAACCAGCCGAGGATGAGGATCGGCGCGATGGCCATGGTCGAGGCAGCCGAGAGCTTCGCGTAGAACAGGCCCTCTGGGCTCGAATAGCTGGCGATGAAGGCGGTGAGCGGCGCG
>NZ_BATB01000117.1 GCF_000466965.1 Limimaricola cinnabarinus LL-001 | reverse complement strand
GGGGGCAGCACATGCCGCCGCGCTTCGCTCGCCTTGGGAAAGCCCGGAAACCTCCGGGCGGGGGTGGCGTATCCGATGTTGTCGAATGCGCGCAGGAGTGCGTAGTTGTCCATCGAGCAGGTCCCGCTCCCTTGATGTAACTGGTTACATGTTCGGTGTAACTGGTTACATTCGTCAAGAACCTTGTTGCGGGTCTCGGATCCGGCCCGAAAATGCCGGAAAGCTGCACAGGAGGCGCAGGACGCGATGCAAAACACGGCACCCCACAAACGCGCCAACCTGCGCGACGTCGCCGCGGCGGCCGAGGTTTCGGTCGCGACGGTGAGTCGGGTGCTGAACGCGCCGGGCAGCGTGGCCCGCGACACCCGGCTTCGGGTCGAGGATGCGATGGCGCGGCTGCACTGGACCCCGAGCGCCGCGGCCCGGGCGATCAATTCGGGCCGCAGCCGCTTCGTGGGCGCGCTGGTGCCGACGCTCGATCACGACATCTTTGCCCGGCTGCTGGCCGAGCTGGAGTCGCGGCTGGCCGAGCATCGACTGTCGCTGGTGGTGGCCACCACCCGCCGGCGATCCGCAGACCGAGGCGCGCAAGGCACAGGGCCTTCTGGACATCGGCGCCGAGGGGCTGCTCGTCTCCGGTGCCGTCCGCGCGCCGGAGTTCCACGCCCTGATCGAGCGGACCCGCCTGCCCGCCGTGGCGACCTCGTGGTACGATCCCGGCTATGCTCTGCCGACGGTGGGCTACGACAACCGGGCCGCGGCGCTGATGGCGTTGCGCCACCTGACCGATCTGGGCCATCGGCGGATCGCGGTGCTGCACGGCCCGCTCGCCACCAACGACCGGACGGCGCTGCGGGTCACCGCGCTCGAGGAGAGCGACCACGACCTCGTCTTTCACGCCACCGGCATGACGATCGCCGATGGTCGCGCGGCCACCCGCGCGGCGCTGGCCGCGCCGGTCCGCCCGACCGCGCTTTTGTGCCTGTCGGATGTGCAGGCGACCGGCGCGCTTCAGGAATGTCTTCATGCCGGAATACGCGTACCCGAGGCGCTGTCGGTGATCGGCACCGACGATCTGCCCGGCTCGGCGCATCTCTATCCGGCGCTGACCACCGTGCATCTGCCGGTCGGGCGAATGGGCCGGGTCGCGGCCGACGCCATTGCGGGCTGGGTCGAGGCGCAGCGCCGCCCCGAGGCACAGCTCCTCGACATCGCGCTGATGGCGCGCGACAGCACCGCCGCGCCACCCAGCGAAGCCTGACGCGAATGGTCTTGGCATTCCCGAAGATCGGCGGCGATCCCGCCGGCCATCGTCATTTTGTGATCGGTGCTCTCCGGCAGCCCGCCCCCGATCTCGGGTCTGCCCGGATCTTCATCGCCATCACTGTGTCGCAACGTGCAGGATCCCCACCCGCCGATGGGGGTCGGGCTGATGTCGTGACTGGGACGAGCGCCCCCTCATGCGACCTGCTCGTGGGAAACCCGACTGACGGATCCTGAAGAAGGCGCATGAACCGCCGCGCGGGTTCACGGGGAAAGGAACGTCAGGAACTCCCGCTCCCGAAAGAGCGCCCTATCATGACCTGCATTCGAAAGGCTTCAGCCACGCCAGGTCCGGATCGGGCCGGAATCGATATGCGTGAAGTTCGATCCATGGTATCGGCCGACGCCTCCGACCTGCAGCCATTCCGCTATGTTGGCCACGTCCGTCATGGGAATACCCTCGAACAGGACGTCGGCGGCCCGCCGTTTCATGTGATAGCTGTTGGACGAGGCACCGATGCCCCGGCTTTGCAGAAACCGCGTCGTTTCCGGCGTGCGAAACCCCGAAAGCAGAATGATCTGGCCCGAATGCCCCTGCTGCCGGACCACGTCCGATAGCGCCGCAAGGCTCCAGTAGATCCTGTGGTCGATGTCCGGGGTCTCACCGTCGCGCCAGTCCCGGAACAACCAGTCCAGCCGACGCAGCGCGCGCCGATCCGTGCGGCCGTCCTTCATGAAGCGCAAGGCCCGGCGTTCGCCGGTATGGGCGTTGGTGATGTCGAGATAACTGTCCCCGCGCGGAAACATGAAATCCAGCCGCGTGCCGGGCCGGGTGGGAGAAGGCAGTTTCTCGTAGCCGCGAGCGGCGCAGCCTGACAGGAGCGGCGTGGCGAGGCTTGCGCCGGCAGCACAGAAAAGCCTGCGCCGAGTGACGCGCCCCGCGGGCGGGCTGGATGTATTCATGGTACCTCATCACTGCTCGGCCCCGTTTCCCGGGGTCTCGAAGAAGACGCTGTCGAGAACGCCTTCCGGATGCAAAGCATGCGACAGGCCGATGCTTCGGACAAGGGGTGTCCGGGCCGCAAACGACACCGTTACCTGATTGCGCCGCATCGATAGCGCCGCGGCCCGGCCCGGAGTTTCCGGTCTCGCCCGGACGGCGCACCGGGCGCCCTCAGGGGGGGCTGTGCAGATCGCTGGAAAATTGTCCGAAATTCGGCTATGGTCGCAACCATCTGCATAGGGATCGCCCGGCTGGTGCGCGTTTCTTCACCGGTCGCGCGAGCGGGCATCGCGATGATCGTTGCGGCCAGTCTGGTACTGATTGTTCTGTTTTCCGTCGGCTTTCACCTTCTCAGCCCTTGGTGGTGGACCCCGATCGCCTCGAACTGGGGCTATATCGACACCACCCTCGTCGTCACCTTCTGGATCACCGGCGCGGTCTTTGTCGCGGTGGTGCTGTTCATGGCGTGGTGCGTGTTCCGCTACCGCCACAAGCCCGGCCGCGTCGCCCATTACGAACCCGAAAGCCGTAGGCTCGAAATCTGGCTCACCGGCCTCACCGCGCTCGGCGTGGCGGCGATGCTGGCACCGGGCCTCGTGGTCTGGAAGCAGTTCATCACCGTTCCCGACGAGGCGACTGAGATCGAGGTGGTGGCGCAGCAATGGTTCTGGAGCTACCGCCTGCCCGGCGTCGACGGGCGGCTGGGAAGCTCCGGCGTCGAATGGATCGATTTCGAGAACCCGCTCGGCATCAACCCGCATGACCGCTTCGGCGCCGACGACGTGGTGATCGACGCGGGCGACCTGCATCTGCCGCTGGGACAGCCCGTGAAGGTCAATTTGCGCTCGATCGACGTGCTGCATGATTTCTACGTGCCCGAGTTTCGCGCCAAGATGGACATGGTGCCCGGCATGGTGACCTATTTCTGGTTCACCCCTACCCGCACCGGCGAATTCGAGGTGCTCTGCGCCGAACTCTGCGGCACCGGCCACGGCATCATGCGCGGCTATGTGCTGATCGATGAGGAGGCCGAATACGAGGCCTGGCTCGGCGAGCAGTTCACTTTCGCGGGTCTGCCCGCGAGCCAAGGCATTCAGGTCGCGAAGACCGCGGGAGGGAGCGATCCATGAGCAGCGTCAGCGAAGGCCCCGACACGGGCATTCCGCCCGCCGAAGTCCCCGACCTGCCGCCGCCGCATGCGCATGGGTTCTGGTCGCGCTGGGTCTTTTCGCAGGACGCGAAATACATCGCCCTGCAATATTCCGGCACCGCCATCGCCATCGGCCTCGTGGCCCTCGTGCTGTCATGGCTGATCCGGATGCAGCTCGGCTTTCCCGGCGTGTTCGATTTCATCTCGGCCGAGGCCTATTACCAGTTCATCACCATGCACGGCATGATCATGGTGGTCTACCTGCTCACCGCGATCTTCCTTGGCGGCTTCGGCAACTACCTGATCCCGCTCATGGTCGGCGCGCGGGACATGGTGTTTCCCTTCGTCAACATGCTGAGCTTCTGGATGTATTTCGCGGCCGTCGTGGTGCTGGCGGCAAGCTTCTTCGCGCCGGGCGGGCCGACCGGGGCGGGCTGGACGCTCTATCCGCCGCAGGCGATCCTGTCGGGGACGCCGGGCGGCACGCAATGGGGCATCGTTCTGATGCTCGTGTCGCTCATCCTGTTCATCATCGGCTTCACCATGGGCGGTCTGAACTATGCCGTCACGGTGCTTCAGGCGCGAACGCGCGGCATGACATTGATGCGCATGCCGCTCACCATCTGGGGCATCTTCACCGCCACCGTCATGGCGCTTCTGGCCTTCCCCGCGCTGTTCGTGGCCGCCGTGATGATGCTGTTCGACCGGCTCTTGGGCACGTCGTTCTTCATGCCCGCGCTGGTCGAGATGGGCGAGCAGCTGAGCTATGGCGGCGGAAGCCCGATCGTGTTCCAGCACCTGTTCTGGTTCTTCGGCCATCCGGAGGTCTACATCGTCGCCCTGCCCGCCTTCGGCATCGTGTCAGACCTGATCGCGGTGCATGCGCGCAAGAACATCTTCGGCTACCGGATGATGGTCTGGGCCATCGTCATCATCGGCGCGCTATCCTTCATCGTCTGGGCGCACCACATGTATGTCTCGGGGATGCACCCCTATTTCGGCTTCTTCTTCGCCACCACGACCCTGATCATCGCGGTGCCCACCGCGCTCAAGGTCTATAACTGGGTCCTGACGCTGTGGCGCGGCGACATCCACCTCACCTTGCCGATGCTCTTCGCGCTCGGCTTCATCGTCACCTTTCTCAACGGTGGTCTCACCGGCCTCTTTCTCGGCAACGTGGTGGTCGACGTGCCGTTGTCGGACACGATGTTCGTGGTGGCGCATTTTCACATGGTGATGGGTGTGGCGCCGATCATGGTGATCTTCGGCGCGATCTATCACTGGTTTCCATTGATCTCGGGGCGGATGCTGTCGCACCGCATGGGGCTCGTCCATTTCTGGGTCACCTTCATCGGCGCCTACGCGATCTTCTTTCCGATGCATTACGTGGGTCTTGTCGGGGTGCCGCGCCGCTATCCCGACATCACGGCGAGCTTCGTGCCAGACAGCGTCGCCACCCTCAACGCCTTCATCACCGTGGCGGCCCTGACCGTGGGCGCGGCGCAGATGTTGTTCCTGTTCAACCTGTTCTGGAGCCTGTGCTTCGGACGCAGATCGGGCCTGAACCCGTGGCGCGCCGCCTCGCTCGAATGGCAGACGCCCGAGATCCCGCCGCGCCATGGCAACTGGGGCAAAGAGCTGCCCGTGGTCTATCGCTGGGCCTATGACTACTCCGTGCCGGGGGCCGCGCGCGACTACATCGCGCAGGACGATCCCGGCCCCCGCGCCAGCTGGAGCCACGTGCCATGAGCATCGTTCTGGGCTTCGTCGCATTGGTTGCTGTCATCGCGCTGACATGGCTGTGGAAACAGGGCGTGACCGAGCGGCCATGGTTGGAGACCGGCGCCGACACCCGCATCCCTTCCCCCGGCGGGCAGCCACGGGGCGGGCCGGGCTCGGCATCTTCCTGATCGTGGCGGGCGGGCTCTTCGCGCTGTCGGGCAGCGCGGTGACCATGCGCATGGGCTATGCCGACTGGTTCGAGATGCGGCTGCCGCGTGTGGTCTGGCTCGGCTTGGCGCTCCTTGTCCTGAGCAGCCTCGCCATGCAAGCCGCCGTCTTCGCCGCCCGGCGGGGCGACGGGCCCGGCCTCGGGCGCTGGATCGGGGCGGGGGCCACGAGCATGGCGGGCTTCCTTCTCGC
>NZ_BATB01000118.1 GCF_000466965.1 Limimaricola cinnabarinus LL-001 | reverse complement strand
CCCGCCTGTCCTTCCCCGACCCGAACCCGGACCCCTGCCCGACCCTGCCCGGCGTCGTCGGCAAGCTGCCAAGTATGGCACCTCCGCGCAAGCCTGTTCCGGGTACCTCTCACCCCGCCCCATCCTATCCCGTAAAGGGGTACCTTTCCGTCACCGTACCGCACGTTGGTTCCTGTCGGCAGCGCAACACCCCCCGGACCGACTCGCCGGAGACGAATCAGTGGACTCAGACGGCGCGTTTGGCGGTGTTCCCGCCCCGAAACCCGGTGATTTCGCCCCGATCGCCCCGGTTTCGCAGCAGAGCAGCGCCCCTGTATCCGGGGTCCCCTCCTCCCGAACTCGGGTACCTTTGGCCCTGAATCTGGGTGCCCCTAGCCCTGCAAACGGGTACCTAACGCCCTGTAAGCCTAAGTGGTGCTTATGTTTTTCAGACCCAAAGACTCTAAAGTTCCTAAATCATACCAAACACGGCGCGTGCTGTTCGATCATGAATTGGCAATGGAAAATGGGATAGGTTTCGCCGCGAAACCCTCGATGCCACAGAACCGGTGCCACGTGATCCGCTCTATTCCGCTCCTGGGATCGATGTGCGAAGGTTCCGCCGACAACAGCCCAATCGGCGCACATGACAGAAGGTTTCGCATGAACAAGCGCGCGGACACGACCTCACCGCCCTTTCACAACATTGACCCGGCCAAGGCCGCGGCCCGTCTCGGGCCCCGCGTGGATACCACGCGATTCGCCAAGGCCGCCACCTTCTGTTCGCGCGGCCGCGACGACATGGCCAAGCGCGGCTATGCCCCCGATGGCACCAAGACGCTGCGCCGGTTCTCGATCTGGGAGATCACCCGCTACCTGATCCCGGTCGCCGCCGCGCATCTGCGCCGGGTGCTCAAATCCCACCCCGACCTGCCGCAGGGCGAAGGCGAGGCCGGGGCCAAGTGGTTCAGCCTCGACGACGTGCTCAAGCTGCGAAAGCACTTCTCCGAGGAAGGCGCCGCCAACAAGGAATACCGCCCCTGGCGCCCCGAGGGCCTGCCCGCCAAGATCGCCGCCGTCGCCAACTTCAAGGGCGGCTCGGGCAAGACCACGACCTGCGTGCATCTCGCCATGGCCGCGGCTCTCGACGGCTACAAGGTGCTGGTGATCGACCTCGACAGCCAAGCCTCGATGACCTCGCTTCTGGGCGGCAAGGTCGCCGATGAATGGCAGACGGTGTTCCCGCTCCTTGCGCGCGACTATGCCCGCGCGGTGCAGCAGGAGAACCTCGTGCGCGAGGCCGAGGGGCAGCCCCCCCTGCCCCTCGACGAGACGCTGACCGAGGCACTGGAGGTTTCGCCGCGAAACCTGATCCAGTCCACGCACTGGCCCAACATCGACCTGATCGGCGCACAGCTGAACCTCTACTGGTCCGAGTTTCAGATCCCGGTCTGGCGCATGGGGCTGAAGTCGTGGTCGCTGTGGGACGCGCTCAACAATGCGCTGAACGAGGAGGGTCTGCTCGACGAATACGACATCGTCTTTCTCGATACCCCGCCCGCGCTCGGCTACCTGACGATCAACTCGCTCTCCGCCGCCGACATCCTGCTGGTGCCGCTTGGCGCATCGTTTCTTGAATTCGACTCCACGGGTCGTTTCTTCGACATGCTCTACTCGACCTTCGCCTCGATCGAGGAGGGCGAGAACGCGCAGCGCCGCCGTGCCGGCCTGCCCGAGATGCGGTTCGAATGGGACGTGGTGCGCGCCATCATCACCCGCTACGACGCCGGGCAGCAGACCGATCTGGCCAACGTGATCCAGGCCTATTTCGGCGACTTCATGACCCCCTACCGGCAGGAGTTCACCGCCCTCGTCGGTCAGGCGGGGGAACAGATCAACGGTATCTACGAGGCCGATTACCGCGACTTCAACCGCGAGACCTATCTGCGCGGGCGCGAGGCGTTCGACCGGACCTATGCCGAGTTCAAGGAGCTGCTGCTGGGCAGCTGGTATCGCGACATGATGGAAGAGCAGGAGGACAGAGATGGCCAGACGCAGGACGCTTGAGGCCCCCGACGCACGCGCGCTCGCCGAGATCGAGGCCGGTTTCGCCGCGAAACCGGCGAGCGGCCCGGCGGCGCTCCATGCCCCCATCGCGCAGGTCGCCTCCGAGGCGGCCCAAGGCCGCGACGCCCGCCCGGCGACCGACCGCGCCACCGAGGCGCGGGTTGCGGCCGAGGCTGCGTCGTGGCGCGACGCGCAGGCCGAGGGGCGGGTGATCGAGACGCTGCCCTTGGAGCGGATACAGGTGAACCACCTGACCCGCGACCGGGTCGAGACCGACGCCGAGGCGATGGAGGAACTCGTCGCCTCGATCCGCGCCAACGGCCAGCGCCTGCCGGTCGAGGTGATGGATCTGGGCGAGGGGCGCTATGGCCTCGTCTCGGGTTGGCGCCGGGTGCGGGCCTTGGCCCTGATCGGGACCGAGGACGGCACGCCGCCCGTCGCCCGCGCCATCGTGCGCCCCATGGTCGAGGTCGGGGCCGCCTATGCCGCGATGGTCGAGGAGAACGAGGTCCGGGCCCAGCTCACCCCCTATGAGCGCGGACGGATCGCCGCCGTGGCGGCGCATCTCGGCGCGTTTCCTTCGATGGAAGCGGCGGTCGACGCGATCTTTGCCGCCGCGTCCAAGGCCAAGCGCTCAAAGATCCGCTCCTTCGCCGCGGTGCATTACGAGCTGGGCGACCTGTTGGTGCATGGGCGCGAATTGACCGAAGCGGCGGGGCTGCGGCTCGCCACCGCGATCCGGGGCGTTTCGCCGCGAAACTGCGCAACGCTCTGGAGCAGGGCGCGCCGGATGACGCGAGCGAGGAGTGGGCGTTGCTGGAGGCGGTGCTGGCCCCGGCGGAGGCCGCGCCCAAGCCCGCCGCACGGGGCGGGCGACCGCGCCGCGAGACGCCGCCGCCCTTGGCCGAGGCGCTGCTGCCGGACGGCGCGCGCGCGGTGGTGCGCAGCGACGGCGCCAAGCTGGTGCTGACGCTGGACGGGCAGGGGGGGCGCAGCGAGAGCGAGCGTCAGGCCTTGGCGGACCGGCTGCTGGCGGCGCTGTCCGAGGGGCTGTGAGGTCCCTTCGAAGCACGTCGCAAGCGCCTGAAAACGAAGGCGTTAGAGTGAGTGACCGAATGGAAACGGGAGTATCGTTCCGCGAGGGACTTCGATCTGTGGGACGGCTGCATCACTCGCGCATAAAAAAAAACGGGGCACGAGGCCCCGCTTTTCGATCCGGTTGGATCCGTCACTCAGGCGAGAGCGAGGTTCACAGCCGATTCGCGGCCATCACGGCCGGATTCGATGTCGTAGGTCACCTTCTGGTCGTCGGCGAGACCGTTCAGGCCCGAACGCTCAACGGCGGAAATGTGGACGAAGACGTCCTTGCCGCCGGTGTCGGGTGCGATGAAGCCGAAGCCTTTGGTGGTGTTGAACCATTTCACGGTGCCAGTGGCCATATCCGTGTCTCCTGTCTAGTACACTGCCCGCGACATGCGGCAGCCCGGCGTTGCAGTCTGGATCGATCAACTGAGCCGGTCGAGCGGAAACAGAAGGGTCGAAAAAGAGAACGTCAGCCCCCCGAATATGGAGCTTCGCGCCACGATTGCAAGTCAGGATACCCGTAGGTGTCGCCGGGGCCGCCGGTCGCGGCGGCCCCGAGGCGGTGGATCACAGGTAGATCGAACCGCCGAAGATCTTGCGCACCATTTCGGCGCGGGTCACGCCGAGTGCTGCGAGATCGTCATCGCTCATCTCGTTGAGGCGGCGGACCTGCTGCATGCGCGGCCCGGCCTCGGCGATCGCCACCAGACCCCGGCCGATGGCCGCGAAAGGCGCGATCAGATATCCAACCAGCGAACGGTTGGCATTGGTGGTCGTTGCGGTCTGTGCCATTGGGACGGCCTCGTATTCTGAGATCTGCCCCCTCCCTGCACCCAGACATGGGGCAGGGGGCCACGGGCGGCAACCGCCGATTGGGTCTGGCAGGGTTGCACGGGACGCAACCCCCGAGCGGCTCTTCAGGCTTCGATCGAACGGGCGGCGGCGCGGCCCGACAGGAGTGCCGCCTCGATCGTCTCTGGCAGCGCGCCCGACAGCCAGTCGCCGGCAAGCGCGAGGTTGGCGTAGGGCTTCAATGGCGGACGCGCGGCGCGGGCGGCGGGCGTGACCTCGGCAGTGGCGGCGCGGGCGCGGATCACGCGGGACGCCAAAGGCGGCGCGTCGGTCCCGGCGGCCTGCGCGACCTCGCGCCAGATCCGCGCCTCGGGGGCCTCGGCGTCGCTTGCGTCAATGCAGCTTTCGGCGGCGGAGACGGTGACCGAGAGCACGTCGCCGCGTCTGAACACCCAGTGCGACAGACCCGAGACGAGGCCGAGAAGCGGCGGCATCCGCGCCGCCACCTCCGGGTCCACGCGGAAATGCGCGTTGAGGATGCTTTGACCCGGCCCCGGCATCGGCAGGTCGAGAAGCCGCGACAGCGCCTCTGGCGGCAGGGCGAAGATTGCCGCGTCGTCGGGCCCAAGCGCCACTTCG
Organism: Limimaricola cinnabarinus LL-001; assembly: GCF_000466965.1. Classification (GTDB taxonomy): domain Bacteria; phylum Pseudomonadota; class Alphaproteobacteria; order Rhodobacterales; family Rhodobacteraceae; genus Limimaricola; species Limimaricola cinnabarinus. The sequence goes on along the minus strand of NZ_BATB01000118.1, from coordinate 961 downwards.
CCGGAGGCGAAGCGCAGCGCCGTGATCCGGTCGCCGCGTGCCTCCAGCCCGGTGAGCGGGCGGCGAAGCGCGAGGTGGACGCCGCGCCGGGCGAGGCGGGCCAGCGCCGGATCGACGAGGGTCGGCCCGAGGCCCTGCGGCATGGTGATGGGGCGGCTCGCCGCGCCGCCGCGCAGGAGCGTGCGGCGCAGCACCTCGGCAAGGGGGGCGGCGGCGGCGGTCTCGGGCGGGGCGTTGAGCACGGCGAGGCTCAGCGGCTCCCACACCCGGATCCAGGCGGGACCGCGGCCGGGAATGGCATGGGCGACGGTGGCGCGCGCATCGGCGCACAGCAGGCGCCGCGTGTCGGCGGCCAGCGACAGAGCGGTGCCGGGCGGCAGGCGCAGCCCGCCGGTGACGAGATCGCGAAGGCCGGAGGGCAGCCGCAAGAGCCAGCGATCGCCCCGCGCCAGATCGAGAAACGGCAGTTCCGCGCGCGGCGCGATGTCGAGAAGCGGCGTGGTGCCGATGCGGTCGCAATGGGCGAGGACCTCGGCGTTGCCCGACAGCACGAGGTGGTTGCCATTGTCGATCACCCGGTCGAGCCGGGCGTCGTGAAAGCTCCAGGCCCGGCCACCGGCGCGGTTCACCGCCTCGTGCAGCACCACTTCGGTGCCGGGGCGTTCGGACAGGCGCAGCGCGGCGGCGAGGCCCGCGAGCCCGCGCCGACGACATGGACGCGCCTCACCGCGACGCGCCGGGGGAAGCGAGGCAGCGCAGACCGTCGACCAGCTTGCGCCAGCGCGCGCGCGGCGGCGGCGCGCGGTGCGCGTCGGCCTCGATCTGGCGCAGCATCCGCTCGTAGGGGCCCATCATCAGCAGCGCGGGCGCGATGCGCAGCCGCGAATGCGCGCCGATCTCGCGCGCGGCCTCGGCATAGGCGGCGCGGGCGCGCAGCGCGAGGCGGCGGCGCGCCTCGGGC
>NZ_BATB01000119.1 GCF_000466965.1 Limimaricola cinnabarinus LL-001 | reverse complement strand
TTCTGGCTCGGCATCATGCTGATCCTTCTGGTCGCGGTGAACTGGCAGGTGCTGCCCGCCTCGGGTTACGTGCCGCCTTCCGAGGATCTGTGGCTGTCGCTCAAGACCATGCTGATGCCGGCCTTCGTGCTGGGCACGGCGCTGGCGGCGACGCTGATGCGCCACACCCGGTCGGCGATGCTCGGCGTGCTGAAATCCGACTATGTGCGCACCGCGCGGGCCAAGGGCCTTGCCGAACGCCGGGTGATCCTCAAGCACGCGTTCCGCAACGCGCTCACCCCGATCGTCACGCTCACGGCGCTTTTGTTCGGCGAGCTGATCGCGGGAGCCGTGCTGACCGAGCAGATCTTCACCATTCCGGGCTTCGGCAAGCTCGTGGTCGATGCCGTGTTCAACCGCGACTACGCGGTGGTCCAGGGCATCGTGCTGGTCACGGCGATGGGCTTCATCGTCATGAACATCCTCGCCGACGCCGCCTACTTCGTTCTGAACCCGCGCCTGAGGAAGCAATGATGGCCCAACCCGCCAGCCCCGCCACGCTCAAGCCACAGGTGATAGCCGACCCGGTGCTGCAAAAGCGCCCCGAGAACCGCGTCTGGAAGAAATTCCGCAGCCACCGATCCGCCGTTCTGGGCGGGCTGCTGGTGGGGTTCTTCGTGCTGATGGCCGTCTTCGCGCCGATCCTGCCGATCCCCGACCCGACCGCGACCGACTGGGGCGCAGTGCGGCAAGCGCCGTCGGCGGCGCATTGGCTCGGCACCGACGAGATCGGCCGCGACGTGCTCTCGCGCCTTGTCTGGGGCGCGCAGGCGTCGCTGATGGCCGGAGTGGTCTCGGTCGGCATCGCGGTCGCCTTCGGCGTGCCTCTGGGCATCCTCGCGGGGTATTTCGGCGGCTGGACGGATGGCATCATCTCGCGCTGTACCGAAGCGCTGCTCGCGGTGCCGTTCCTGATCCTCGCCATCGCGCTCGCCGCCTTTCTCGGCCCGTCGCTCACCAACGCGATGATCGCCATCGGTCTCTCGGCCACGCCGGTCTTCGTGCGGCTGACGCGCGGACAGGTGATCTCGGTCAAGGCCGAGGATTACGTCGAGGGCGCGCATGCGGTCGGGCTGTCGACGCCCAGGATCCTGAGCCGTTACATCTTTCCCAACATCCTGCCACCCGTTCTCGTGCAGGCAACGCTGACCATCGCCACCGCGATCATCGCCGAGGCGTCGCTGTCGTTCCTCGGGCTGGGCCAGCAGCCGCCCGCGCCGAGCTGGGGCTCGATGCTCAACACCGCCAAGAATTTCCTGAGCCAGGCGCCCTGGATGGCGATGTGGCCGGGCATCGCGATCTTCCTCGTGGTGCTGGGCTTCAACCTTCTGGGCGACGGGCTGCGCGACGCGCTCGATCCGCGCGAACACTGAATATCAAGAAAAGAGTTATCCAAATGACCGGTTTCACCACTCGCCCCGAGATCCGCGGCACCTTCGGCGCCGTCACCTCGACCCACTGGATCGCCTCCGCTGTCGGCATGGGCATCCTTGAGCGCGGCGGCAACGCGTTCGATGCCGCCGTCGCCACCGGCCTCGTGCTGCAGGTGGTGGAGCCGCACCTCAATGGCCCGGCGGGCGATCTGCCGGTGATCTTCCGGCCCGCCGAGACCGGCAAGGTGGAAGTGATCTGCGGTCAGGGTCCGGCCCCGGCGGGCGCCACGATCGAGCATTACAAGGGGCTGGGCATCGACCTCATTCCCGGCACCGGGCTCTTGGCCACGGTGATCCCCGGCGCCTTCGATGGCTGGATGCTGCTGTTGCGCGACCACGGCACGATGGAGATCGCCGATGTGATGCGCCCGGCCATCGACTATGCGCGCGACGGCCACCCGGTCCTGCCGCGCGTCGCCGCGACGATGCAGGGGCTGGTCGAGTATTTCGAGACCGAATGGCCGACCTCCGCCGCCGTCTGGGCACCGGGCGGCCGCGCGCCGCAGGCGCATGAGCTGTTCCGCAACCCCGACCTCGCCGACACCTATGAGCGGCTGTCGGAGGCCGAGGGCGCGACCCGCGAGGCGCGCATCGACGCCGCCCGCGCGATGTGGGCCGAGGGCTTCGTCGCCGAGGCGGTCGAAGACTATCTCAAGGACGCCGAGGTGCACGACGTCTCGGAGCGCCGCAATCGCGGCGTACTGACCCGCGCCGACATGGCCGGCTGGCGCGCCAGCTACGAGGCGCCGGTCTCGATCGACTACCATGGCTGGACGGTGCACAAGACCGGGCCATGGGGGCAGGGGCCGGTGCTGCTTCAGGCGCTGTCGATCCTCAAGAACTTCGATCTCGCGGCGATGGACCCGAACGGTCCGGACTTCGTGCATACCGTCATCGAGGCGATGAAGCTCGCCTATGCCGACCGCGAGGCCTATTACGGAGACCCCGCGCAGTCCGACATCCCGATGCAAGTGCTGCTCTCGGACGCCTACGGCGCCGAGCGCGCCCGACTGATTTCGGAAACCGCTTCGACCGAGCAGCGCCCGGGCCGGATCGAAGGGTTCGAGCATCAGGCGGATGCCGCGATCGAACGCGCAGCCCGCGATTTCGACCGCAACCCCGACGCCGCGCCGCAGGAGCCGACCATGGCGCACCTGTCGGAAAAGCGCGGCGACACCGTGCATCTCGACGTGATCGACAAATGGGGCAACATGGTCGCCGCGACCCCCTCGGGCGGCTGGCTGCAAAGCTCGCCGGTCATCCCGGGCTTGGGCTTTCCGCTCAATTCCCGCGCCCAGATGTTCTGGCTCGACGAGGGGCTGCCCACCTCGCTCGCGCCGGGCCGCCGACCGCGCACCACGCTGACCCCGACGCTGGCGGAAAAGGACGGGCGCGGTCTCGTCTTCGGCACGCCCGGCGGCGATCAGCAGGACCAGTGGCAGCTCGTGTGGTTTTTGCGTTTCGTGCATCACGGTTTCGACCTGCAGGAGGGGATGGACGCGCCGCTGTTCCATTCGATGCATTTCCAGGGCTCGTTCTACCCGCGCGAGACCAAGCCCGGCGAGATGATGATCGAACCCTCGGTGGGCGAAGAGGTGATCGAGGCGCTGCGCGGGCGCGGTCACAAGGTCACCGTGGCCGAGCCGTGGAGCGTCGGGCGGCTGACGGCGGCGCTGCGCGAGCCCGACGGGCTGCTGCGCGCCGCCGCCACGCCGCGGCTGATGCAGGCCTATGCGGTGGGGCGCTGAGCATGACCTATTCGATCATCGCCCATGACCCCGCCACCGGTGAGATCGGCCTCGCCGTCGCCTCGCGCTTCTTTGCGGCGGGTGCCGCCGTCCCTTACGTCGGCGCGCGCTGCGCCGTCGCCACGCAGGCCTTCGTCAACCCGATCTGGGGCGTCGAAGGGCGCACCCGGCTGGCGGCGGGGGAAAGCGCCGAGGCGGTGCTCGCCGATTTCAAGTCCCGTGATGAGGGCCAAGCGATCCGGCAGTGTCACATGATGGACGCGAAGGGCAATTTCGCAGCGCATACCGGCGCGGATTGCATCGACTGGGCCGGGCATCTGGTGGGTCGGCACCATTCGGTCGCGGGCAACATGCTGGCCGGACCGGGGGTCATCGAGGCGACCTATGCCGCCTATATCAAGGCGCAGGGCTCGATGGCCGAGAGGCTGCTTACGGCAATGGAGGCGGGCGAGGCCGCGGGCGGCGACAAGCGCGGCCGTCAGGCCGCCTGTCTCACCGTGCATCGCGGGCAGGACTACGCCTACCTGTCGCTCAGGGTGGATGACGAAGCCGATCCGCTGGCCGAACTGCGCCGCCTGCTCGACGTGGCGGATGAACGCTACCTGCACGTGGCCGAGGCGATGCCTACCGCCGAGAACTTTTCGGGCCTCACCGATCGCGCGCCGATCGACCACGCCATCGCCGAGGCCGAGGACCGTCGCCGCCTCGAGGGCCGAAGCTCGCGTTCGCGCGCAACCGAAACGGGGTCGTGAGATGGACCTCGGAACGATCCTGACGCTTCTGGCCGTCGCCGTTTCGGCGGGTGTCATGGGCGGCATCCTCGCGGGGCTCTTGGGCGTCGGCGGCGGCATCGTCATCGTGCCTGCGCTCTATTTCGCGCTCTCACTCACCGGCATGGAGCCGGGGCTGACCATGCAGGTGGCGGTCGGCACATCGCTCGCCACCATCGTCTTCACCTCGCTGTCCTCGGCTTGGGGCCATCACAAGAAGGGCGCGATCGACAAGGACCTGCTCAAGCTCTGGGCGCCCTCGATCCTCGTCGGCGTGGTGATCGGCAGCTTCACCGGCGGGCTCATCGATGGGCGCATCCTGATCGGCGTCTTCGCGGTGGTCGCCGCCGTCGTCGCCGCCGACATGATGCTGCGCGGCCGCAAGGGCGAGGTGGTGCCCAAGGGCTTTTCCAAGCCGGCCTGGGCGGGCTTCGGCATCTTCGCCGGGACCGTGTCGTCGATGATGGGGATCGGCGGCGGCACGGTCTGCGTGCCGCTTCTGAACTTCCTCGGCTACGACATCCGCCGCGCCGTCGGCACCTCGGCGGCGATCGGCTTCGTGATCGGGCTGCCGGGTGCCTTGATCTACATGTGGACCGGCCTCGGAGCCGAGGGGCTGCCGCCCTTCTCGGTGGGATACGTCAATCTCGTCGCCGTGGCCGTCATCATCCCCCTCACCACCAGCTTCGCCGGTGTCGGCGTGAAGCTCGCCCATTCGATCCCGCAACGGGCGCTGCGCCTGTCTTTCGGGCTGTTCCTGGCCTTGACCTCGGCGCGGATGATCTGGGATCTTGCCGGGGCGATGGAGCTGGCATGACTCCGGGCGAAGATCAAAAGCTGCTGGACCGGCTGCGCGCCGGGCTGGGCGACGAGAGCCTTCTCGTCAACGGCAAGGTGCTGCCCGAGCGACAGCTCGCCGAGCGGTTCGGCCTCGGTCGGGCGCGGCTCAGGTCGTTGCTCGACGTGCTGGAATCCGAAGGCGCGATCTTCCGGCGGCAGGGTCAGGGCACCTTCGCCGCGCCGCCCCCCGCAGGCGGCGGCATCGAGACCCTCGCGCGGCAGGTCACGCCGCACAATCTCATGGAAGTCCGCATGGAGATCGAGCCGGCGCTGGCGGCGCTCGCCGCGCAGCGCGCCACCTCCGAGGAGCTTTCGGTTCTAGAGCGGTTGATGCAGGCGACGCTGTCGCCCGGCGAGGTGCGCGCCTATGAGACGGCAGACGACATATTCCACTTCAAGATCGCCGAGCTGGCGCACAACCCGCTGTTCCTGACGATCCACCAGTCGATCCGCTCGGTGCGGCGGCATGCGCAATGGACCGTGCGGCGGCGCGAGACCTTTTCGCCCGAGCGGATCGCCGCGCTCGGGCGCCAGCATCAGGACCTCTTTGCCCATATCGCGGGCCGCCGCCCCTCGGAGGCGGCCGCCGAGATGGAGCGG
>NZ_BATB01000120.1 GCF_000466965.1 Limimaricola cinnabarinus LL-001 | reverse complement strand
GGTCGCGCGGATCGACACGGGAGTATGCCGCCGGATCGAACGGATCGTGATCGAGACGCGCCGCGCGCCGCCATGGACCGCCCCGGCGATGCCGGGGGAGGACCTGCGCGAAACGCTGCTGGCGCAGGGGCTCTGGCCGGAGTTCCGGACCCGCCCCTTCGGCCGCGTGCCCGAGCCCGGGGCCCAGCCGGATGCGGTCCTCGTCGATGCGCTTGGGGGGGAGCGTGCGGCCGGGGTTCGGGCGGCGCGAGAACAGCCAAAGGCTCTGGATCGGGGCCTTTCGGCCTTGCGCGAGCTTACGCGAGGGGAGGTCGTGCTTTGCCAAGAGGGAGGCGCTGCGCTGACGGCGCCGGCCGAGGGGCTTCACGTGAAAGTCGGCCCCGGCGGCATGGGCGCGCAGCTGCGGCGCTGGCACAGCGTCGCGCGCGGCGGCGAAGTCTGGACCGTCGATTGCCAGGCGGTGATCGCGATCGGGCGTCTTCTGGAAGCGCATGTGCTCGACCTGTCGAGGCTGATTGAAATCGCACCCGATGGGGGCGCGGGGCGGCTGCTGCGCAGCGTCACCGGCGCCGATCTCGACGAGATCCTCGGGGGAAAGGGCGAGGGGGCGCGCGCCCATGCCCTCGTGGGCGGCAGGCCCATATGAGAGCCGCCGCTGGCTCGGGCGTTCGAAACGCGCGTGGCATGGCCCGCGCCCGGCGCGGCCCTTGCCGAGGCCTCCGCGTTTGGCCCGATCGTTCCGACCCCGGCGCTATGCGCCACCCTGCCCGCAGGGATCAGGGCGATCCCGCTGTTGCGGGCGCTGAGCATCGGCGATGCCGACGCCGCACGCAGGCTCGGGTGTCTCGACCTAATCGAGGAGGACATGCGCGCCGCCACGATGATCTGCGCGAGCGGGTCGGATTACAGCGCGCTGCTGCGCCGCGTGCTGGACGAGCTGGAGGCGGAGCGATGATCCGGGAAGCGCTCCTCGATCTCAGGGCACAGGCGGCGCAACGCTGCGGGATCTTTCGCCTCATGGCCCTCGTGCCGCCTGCGCTGGCGCATCTTTGGCTCACCGGCGCGGCGGCGGTCCCGGCCCTTCTCGTGGCGGTTTCGGTGGCGCTCAGCTGGTCGTTCCTATTCGCCGAATTGCGGGGCCGGGGGCCGCTGCTGGCCGGGCTGGTCCCGGCGCTGCTCCTCGTGCTCTTCGCCCCGCCCGAGTCGGCGCTGTGGCAGCTCGCGCTCGCGCTCACGCTGGCGCTGGTCATGGGTGAGCTGATCTTCGGCGGCGCGGGCTTCGACTTTCTGAGCACGGGCGCGCTGGCGCTGGCGTTTCTGACCTTCTCATTCCCGGGGCTCGCCCTCGGGGCGCCCGGACCCGCGGTGCTTTGGGCGGCGCTGCCGGGGGGCGGGCTCTTGCTGCTGTCGGGGCTGGCGCCTTGGCGCGTGGTGCTGGCCGGTGGCGCGGGGTTCGCAGGCTTCGCCGCCATGTTCTGGAGCCTGTCGCCGGGTCTCATCGGGCCGATGCTGTTCGCTCTCGTCTTTCTCGCCGCCGATCCCTTCGGCGCGCCGGTCACCGCGCCGGGGCATTGGATCTTCGGCCTGCTCGTGGGCGGGCTGACGGCGGTGCTCTGCGGCCCGGCGCTGCCGGGGCTCGACATGGGGGCCGTGGTCTTCGCGGTGGTGCTGGCCGGGATCTTCGCGCCGCTGATCGACGCGAGCGTGATCGCGGGGGACGCGCTGCGCGCGCGGCTGCGCCATGGATAAGCCGCGCGGCCCCTGGGCGCGGTTCCTCGCCCGCCCCAACGAGGACCCGGTGAAGGCGCTGGGGCTCGCGGGGCTGGTGGCGCTGGCCTCGGCGCTCACCCTCTCCACCGCCGCCACCGCGCTGCGCCCGCGCCAGATCGCCAACATCGAAGCGGCGCGGCAGCTTCGCATGCAGGCGATGGTGGATGCGCTGCCCGGCCTGCGCGCGGTGATGGAGGAGCTGGGGGTCACCGAACTTGAGACCCGTCTGGTCGATCTCGCCACCGGGCGGATGCTGGCGGAGGCGCAGGGCCATGACCCCGAGACGGCGGCGCGCGATCCCGAGACCAGCATCGCCCTGCCCGAAGAGGCCGACATCGCCGGGCTGGAGCGGCGCGAGGCGCAGGCGCTGGTGCATCTTCTTGAGCGCGACGGCGCGGTGATGCTCGTGGTGCTGCCGGTGCGCGGCGCGGGGTATCAATCGACCATCAGCGCGCTTCTGGCGCTCGAGCCCGATCTCAACACCATCGCGGCACTGACCGTGACCGAACAGGCCGAGACGCCGGGCCTCGGCGCCCGGATCGAAAGCGAGGCGTGGCAGGCGCTCTGGCCCGGACGGCAGATCGCCGACGAGACGGGCGCGATCCGCATCGACGTGGTGCGCGGACAAGCCAGCACGCCTTACGAGGTCGACGGTATCTCGGGGGCCACGCGCACCGGCAACGGTGTCGCCGACATGATCCGCTTCTGGATGGGGCCGTGGGGCTATGGCCCGTTTCTCGACCGGCTGGGGCAGGAGGGGCTGGGATGATGCGCCTGCCGCGCCCCCTTACCGATCCGCTGATCCGGGCCAACCCGGTGACGCTGCGGATTTTGGGCATATGCTCGGCGCTGGCGGTGACGACCTCGCTGGTGACTGCGTTGACCATGTGCGCGGCGCTGATCTTCGTGCTCTGCGCGGCCTCCGGGCTGATCAGCGCGATCCGGCGGCACATCCCGCAATCGATCCGGCTCATTTTGCAGATCACCATCATCGCCACGCTGGTGATCCTGATCGACGAGGTGCTGCGCGCCTATGCCTTCGAGATAAGCCAGCTATTGTCGATCTTCGTCGGGCTGATCGTCACCAACTGCATCGTGCTGGGCCGGGCCGAAAGCTTTGCCATGCATCACCCCGTCTGGCCCTCGGTGCTCGACGGTCTGGGCAACGCGCTCGGCTACAGCCTCGTGCTAGTGATCGTGGCGACGATCCGCGAGCTTTTTGGCACGGGCCAGCTTTCGGGCCTGCCGGTCCTGCCGACCGTGGCGGGGGGCGGCTGGTTCGTGCCGCTAGGGCTGATGCAGCTCGCGCCTTCGGCCTTCTTCATCATCGGGCTGCTGATCTGGGCGATCCGCGCCGCGCGGCCCGAGCAGGCCGAACACCCCGACCATAGCCTCATCAGCCTTGATACGAAGGCCACGCCATGACCGACATTCTCATCGCCACGATCTTTACCGACAACCTCGCGCTGTCGTTCTTTCTGGGCATCTGCACCTTTCTCGCCGTGTCGCAGCGCCTGTCGACGGCGCTGGGGCTCGGCTTGTCTGTGATCGTGGCGCAGTCCATCAGCGTGCCGGTCAACGCGTTGATCCACCGATACCTGCTCGCCCCCGGTGCCTTGGGCTGGGCCGGTCTGCCCGAGGTCGATCTGAGCTTTCTGCGGATCATCGTCTTCATCGGCGTGATCGCCGCGATGGTGCAGCTTCTAGAGCTCGTGCTCGACCGCTTCGTGCCCGCGCTGCACCGGGCCTTGGGCGTCTTTCTGCCGCTGATCACCGTGAACTGCGCGATCCTCGGCGGAAGCTGTTCATGGTCGAGCGGCGCTATGATCTTGGCGAGTCCATTGCCTGGGGCGTCGGCAGCGGCGCGGGCTGGGCGCTGGCCATCGCAGCCTTCGCCGCGATCCGCGAGCGGCTGCGCTATTCGGACATGCCGCAGGGGCTGCAGGGGCTGGGCTCGGCCTTCATCGTCACCGGGCTTATGTCGCTTGGCTTTTCGGGCTTCGGGGGGCTGGCGCGATGACGCAGGCGCTTTTGGGCATCGTGCTGCTGACCGGGATCGTGCTGATGCTGAGCGCGGCACTTTTGCTGGCGCGGCGGCTCTTGGTGCCCGACCGCGCGATCGCGGTCGCGGTGAACGGCGGCGCGGGGTTCGAAAGCTGCTTTGGCACGAAGCTTCTGACGGCGCTGGCCGAGAACGGCATTCTGCTTCCGGCGGCCTGCGGCGGGGCGGGCACCTGCGGCTCTGCCGGGTGCGCGTGACGCAAGGAAGCCCCGTGGCCCTGCCTGCCGAGACCGCGCTGCTGTCGCGCGCGGAGCGGCGCGGCGGGTTGCATCTGGCCTGCCAGCTTGTGCTGCGCGAGCCGATCGCCGTCGAGGTAGCCGAGGCGCTGCTGGCGGCGCAGAGCTTTCAGTGCGAGGTGGTGGAGGCGCGGTCGCTGACGCCGCTGATCCGCGAGATCGTGCTGAAGGCCCCCTCCGGCGTCGCCGAAGGGATCGAGGCCGGGGCCTTCGTGCAGGTCACCGCGCCGCCTTATGAGCTGGAGTTCGCGGCGATCGCCGTGCCGGAACGGTTCGAGCGCGCCTGGGTGCCCCTGCGCCGCCTGCGCGTCGCGTCGCACGAGCCAGTGAGCCGCGCCTATTCCATCGCCAGCACGCCCGCCGATCTCGCGGCGGGGCGGATCGTCCTGCTCATCCGCCTCGCCGGGCCGCCACCCGACCGGCCGGGCGTGCCACCGGGCATCGTATCGTCATGGCTGTTCCAGCTTGTGCCGGGCGACAGGGTGTCGGCGGCCGGGCCCTTCGGCAGCTTTCGCGCGCAGGACAATGCGCGCGAGATGGTGTTGATCGGCGGCGGTGTCGGACTGGCGCCGCTGCGGGCCATCGTCCACGACCAGCTCGATGCGCGCGGCACCGGGCGAAAGATCGGCTTCTGGTACGGCGCGCGCAGCCGCGAGGACCTGCTTCATGCGGGGGAGTTCGAGGAGCTTGCGGCGCGCCATTCCAATTTCCGCTGGACGGTGGCGCTCTCCGAGCCCCGGCCCGGGGACGACTGGGAGGGGCCGGTGGGCTTTGTCCATGCGGTGCTGCGCGAGCGGTTCCTGCGCGATCACCCCGAGCCCGACGCCTGCGACTATTACCTGTGCGGCCCGCCCCTGATGATCGCGGCGGTGATGTCGGCGCTGGAGGGGGCGGGCGTGCCGCCAGAGCGCATTTTCTTCGACGATTTCGGGAGCTGAACCATGCGGATGCGGCGCAGACATTTTCTGGCGGGGCTGGCGGCGCTGCCGCTGGCCGGGCCGGTCCGGGCCGGGGGCACGGCGATGGTCGGCGGTGCGGCCTTCGGCA
>NZ_BATB01000121.1 GCF_000466965.1 Limimaricola cinnabarinus LL-001 | reverse complement strand
GCACCGCCGATCGCGAGATCGGTCCCCCGCTCGGTGGCGCGCATGGCTCCTTCGGTGCTGACATCGGTGCCCTGCGCGGCGCGCACGCCCGAAGGATTGATCCCGCCATTGCCGCTCAGCGTGGAGGTCGTCACCATCTGCGCAAAGCTGCGCCGATAGCCGTCGGTGTTGGCGTTGGCGATGTTCTCGGAGATCCGGCCCACGGCCGTGGAGTTGGCCCGAAGACCGCTGACACCGGTCTGCATGGCGTAGGAAATGCTCACGTTCATACCCTTCTATATTTCAGCGGCCTGACTCTTCGGCGTTCCATCCGGAGCGCCGAGGTGAGTGGGTCAGGACCGCTGATCGAGGCTTTAATTCGTTGGTTTTATACGCTTAGCACGTTCATTGAAATAAGGCGGGAATGTGGCGCGAGCGATCACATTTCGTTAAGGAGATGTGCCGTACGGTATCGCTCAAGTGGCCGACGGCCCTTGCCTTTTCCGAGATCGGTCTGAGCCTACCGCAGCTTGCCCATGTTGGGTGGTTTGGTTTCAGGTTCCGTGCATGTCGGCCCCGACTTCATCCCGTCCCTGGTCCAGCCGTTGTGAGACCTTTCGGGCTGGATCGAGTTGAGCCGCGAAGGCGCTGGGGGGTGAAGTTTCCCGACGCCGAATGCGGCCGATGATCATTGTAATCGATCCCCCGTTCATGGACGCGTCAGCCATTGACAGGAACCATGAGGCGTTCAGACACCCCTGCAGGGGCCGGTATCCGTATCGCACCCGGCTCTCGGCCAGATCTCTCAGCCGTAGACGCAGTGCAACGGCCGGGTCACGGCGCGACTGGTATCTGCGGCAGGCCTGCCCGAAGCCCATGGCCTGGCACGCTCGGCGCTCCGACGGTTCGAAGACATCCTGATAGTGGTGCCGGACGACTTCGCGGCGTCGGACGGTGCCTCACCACATTTTTTCGAAGCGCGTCCGCTTGCCATCGCCCTCAAACCGATGGCGGACAAAGGGCCGCCATCGACTTGTCGAGCGACAGGTCCACAACCATCCGCTTCAGACAGCCATTCTCGTTATCGAGCATCTTCACCGGCGGATCTCCGATACGCCCATGTCAGCATACATTTTTTTTTCAACGATAGAAAGTGGCTTCCGCCACGCCCATCTTGCGGCAGATCACGCCCACCATGGTTCCCCTCGCCTGTCTCAGCGCGGAGGCGCTCTTTTCATCTGAAATTCGTTTCCTGAGCATCTGGGCACTCCTACTCCGTCGGAAGTATCAGGACACGGGGGATGGGGTGTTACTCCTGGGGGCCCCGATGAAGCAGCGGACGGCGAGGCGGGCTCGTTCGGTGACGAAGAAGCCTAATACCCAATGTTCTGCCCGACTGCAGTTGCCATGCGGCGCCATTGCCCCGAAGGGCTGCCCATGCCGGATGAGGCCCGAGCCCGGTCGCAACCAATGCAAGTTCCACGGCGGACGAAACACAGGGCCAAGAACACCCGCGGGCCGCGCGAGGATAGCCGAGGCTCAACGGCACCATTGAATGGCCTATCGGGACGAAGAAAACTTCCGTTCCTCAGAGGAACGGCGGTAGCGATAGAGACTCCGGAAGAGGCAGGCTCAGCATCACGGCTGCCGGAGCTCGACCTTTTCCAGGCCGAAATGTGGCAAAACATGGCCCTATCCATGTCTATTCTTAGCAGGCCACCCTATACAAATTCGTGACGTTACGAAACGAGCAGGATCAAGCAAGAATACGCAGCGCTATCCTTGAAGCTCGAGTTTTACCATATTTTAATAAATTTATGCCGGGCCTTCTGGTTCGCGATCCATCGGGGGCACCTCCCTCGTAACGAAAGTCGCACGTCCACACGCACAAGCGGCCGACTGTGCATGACGCGCAGGGAGAGAACGATGCTGCAAGACCCGCCAAGACCCGACATTCGGCCACCGACGGCCTGACCGGCCCGACCGACCCGCTTTCTTTCAAGACTTCCCGTCCCGCCTCGACGACGCCGCTCGGCGCCGCTGGAGAGATATTGCCATGAAGACACTGCACTTTTCCACCTCCCGACCTGCTTTGGCCATCGCGGCCTCGGCGCTCGCGATCGGGGCCATGCTCGGCGCAACTCCGGCCCGCGCAGCCGGGCTCCTGCAACTCAATTCCGCAACCGCTCCGGAGATCCAGGGCACCGGCCAAAACAAGCAGGCGATCTGGCGCAATGTCGGCACGGTCAGCGGGGTGGCGGTAGACCTCGTGGCGACATTGGTGTCCTCAAGCCTCGACCATACCTTCGAAACCAGGGCAGGCGCGCCCGCTGTCGTTTCGGTCGGCCAGGATCCGCACGAGGTCCGCTGGGAGATCTACGAAGCCAACACCTATGATTTCGGCGGCAGCGGGCGCCGGATCATTGCCGATATTCATGTTCAGATCAACGACATCGACGGCCCCAGCAACGAACAGGTCTTCCTGCCGGTCTGCGACGGCACCGTCGACTATCTGCGCATCGATTCCAGCGCGACCACCGGCCGCCTCTTCGACAACACCAGTGGCGTCTTCACGCTCTCAGGCGACAAGGGCTACAGCAACGAGCCGGAATCGGGCCTCGAGATCAACTACGCCGACGCCCATACCTTCACTTTCGGCCGCACCGCGAACAACAACTTCCTCGTACGCCTCGCCAATCCGACCTATCTGGAAAGCGACACGCTCGATCTTCAGTGCGGCGACTTCAAGTCGATCCAGCTCGACCCCGATGAGCGGATCCTCGACCAGCCCGCCTCGGCGCCGGTCGAGTTCGACATCCTGCTCAATGACAGCGTCGCTGAGCTGAATACCTCCGGCAAGCCGTCCGAATACGCACTGCAAGCCGTGGATCTGCGCAGCCCGGTCCAGATGGACCCCACCAGCAAGGCCACGGTAAGCGCGATCCGCCTCGATGCCGAAGCGAAGGACGTCGAAGGGTTCACCGTTTCGAGCCAGGGCCAGATCGAAGGCGACTGGCTCTATGACCGCGCGACCGGCAAGCTGAGTTTCACCCCCGCGGCGGGCTTCACCCGGCAACCGAGCCCTGTCGGCTATCGGATCCGTCGGGCCGCGACCACGGGTGACAGTCATTCCGCCGCGACCAGCGTAACCATCCTCTCGCCCGTGCTCGGCGCGCGCCTCTCCGCCGCCTTCGAGGACTCCAATGGCGACGGCGCCGCCCAACCTGGCGAGGAAATGCCTGTCAGCCTGACCGTGGCCAATCTCGCCGACCTGCCGGTCGAGAACGTCACCGTGGCGGTCGAAAGCTTCGACGGCGTCGGCACCGCGCCGCGGTTGACGCTCGACCAACCCGCTGCCGCCACGACGTTGCAGCCGGGCGACAGCTTGACCTTCATCGGCCGCTATGCCGTGCAGGACGCCGATGCGGGCCGGACGCTGTCGCTCCAGTACCGCGTCAGTGGCACCCGCAACGGCCAGACGATCCACGACCTCTCGGATTCCGACGTGGCGGATGCTGGAACGGGCGGCGGCAGCATCCTCGGGCCGCATCCGCAGGGCGACGACCCGCATGCGGTCGCCATCCCCGCCCTGCCCCCGATCGAGGCGGTGAACGACGCCGTCACCGGGGTGCCGGGACGGTCCGGCGCCACGGCACTGATCGACCTGCGGGCGAACGACACGCTGACGCCGACCATCGACGCCAGCGCCGCGAACACCTTCCTGAGCCGCACCGACGCGGCCAACGGGCCACTCACGCTCAATGCCGATGGCACCGTCGACCTCGCCGCCGCGACCAGGGCCGGAGACTACACGTTCGACTACGAGCTGTGCGAGACGGCGAACACGACCAACTGCGACACCGCGCGCCTGACCGTGAGCGTCGCCGCCGCGCCGCTTGCCGCGACGACCGACCGGCTCGGCCCGCATGTCGGGCGTCGCAGCGGCGCCATCGACGGCGCGCCCTCGGTGCTGGCCAACGACACGATCGCTGGCGATCCGGCGGCGACGCCGGAGGTCACCATCACGGCGGGCAGCGTCGACGGGATCGGCCTTTCCGCCGAGGGCATCGTCAGCCTCGACACGCCGAAGCCGGCCGGGATCTATCGCCGCTCCTACGAGATCTGCGAGGCGCTGAATTCCACCGATCCGAAAAACTGCGCCACCGGTCAAATCGAAATCGAGGTCACGGAGGCCCCGATCACCGCGATCGCTGACGATCTCGGCGGCGTGCCCGGTCGAGCCGGTGCCGCGCAGGCCGGACAGGCGCTTGCCAACGACCTGCTCGACGCCGAAGCGGTCGATGCCGCCGACGTGACGCTGCGGCTCGTCCGCGCCGACCCCGAGGGGCGGCTGACGCTCGACGCGGCGGGCAATCTCGCCCTCGCGTCCGCCACCCCTGCCGGCACCTATTCGCTCGACTATGAGATCTGCGAGGGTCTCAACCCCGGCAACTGCACCGAAGCCACGGCCAGCATCGAAGCGCTCGCCGCCGTTCTGGCTCCTGCCAAAGACTCCTTCTCGGCGGTGAACCGCCCCGCCGGGCATGACGACATGGGCAATCTCTTCGACAATGACCTGATCGACGGCGCCACCATTTCGCCGGCGGATGTCGATCTGACGCTCAACCTGCCTGCAGACAGCCCGATATCCGTCGCGCCCGATGGCATGGTCTCCGTCGCCTCCGAAACGGCGGACGGTCGCTACGCGGGCAGTTATCGGATCTGCGAGACGCTTAACCCCGGCAATTGCGCAGGGCCGGTCGATCTGGTGGTCGAACTTACCGCCCGGACGCTGCGAACCATCGAACTGGCCGAGGGCACCGGCGCAATTGACGCCTACGCCCCTGATCCCGCCACGAGCTGGACCCTGTGGGATGCCGACGCCGGGGCGTTTGAGGTAGATGCGAACGGCGCGCTCACCTTCGCCGCCACGCCGGACTTCGAGGCACCCCGCGATGCCAATGCGGACAATATCTACGAAGTGACGGTCACAGCAACCGATGCGAACGGCGCCGAGACCGACCAGGGTCTGCTCATCCAGATCACCGATCTCGACGAAATCGCCCCGGCGATCACCGGCCCCGCCACCGTCGAGCTGGCCGAGGACGAGACCGC
>NZ_BATB01000122.1 GCF_000466965.1 Limimaricola cinnabarinus LL-001 | reverse complement strand
TGATCGCCAGCGTCACACCCGGCCACGCGCTGCGCTACGCCAAGGGCTCCGCCCGCAGCCTCTTACACCAAGCGTTGGGACACGATCATTGCAGGGGAACAATTCCACCACAGAGCGACACTGCAAGTCATGTGAGGTTCTACTGCCATAGGCCAGAACTCTCGACCTCCAACCAAGCGTAGGCGCCTTTTCCAGAACTAAGATCGAACTCGTCCTTAAGACTGCTAGAGCCGCGCTCGAAAGTGCGGCTCTAGCAGTGCTAACGACACGTTAAGCCCGCATGTAGGCCCAACCACTTTGCTGACGCATTGCGATATACAGCACGGCAGCGTCTACGGTCCGGGCTTCTGACGGCGCAACGAGACCCTGCGCTGCAAGCGAGTTGCTGCAGAGCAGCAGCTGCGGCTCGACCTCGCCGGTCTCGATCGCCGCGGCTACCGCGCCGCCATTGACGACGATTTCGACCTCGGCTGTGGGATCGGCGCGCAGCAGGTTGCGGGCGTGGAGCGGGCCCGGGCGAGGGCGGCCGCGGTGGGTGCATGGATCAGCAGTCGCAGTGCCATGTCACAGGGCCTCCTGAATGTCGGTGACGAGCGGGGCGAAGCCTGGATCTTCTCGGCGGCCCTCGAGTGGCAACGCGACGCGGCGGTCAAGAGCGACGCGGGCGGGCTGGCCCGACAGGACGATGACGCGTTCGCTCAGCAGCGCCGCCTCGGCGATGTCATGCGTTACGAAGAGGACCGCCGCGCCCGAGGCCGACCAGATCCTGAGCAGCTCGCTCTGCAGCGCACCGCGCGTCAGCGCGTCGACCGCCGAGAAGGGTTCGTCCATCAGAAGCACGTCGGGCCGCACCACCAGCGCGCGGGCGATGCCGCCGCGTTGCACTTGGCCGCCGGAAAGCTGGTGCGGGTAGCGATCGGCCAGATGTTCCATCCGCGTCAGGCGCAGCACCTCGTCGACTCTCTCGCTGCGCTCCTTCGCGGCGAGCGACAGCCCCTCGAGCCCGTATTCGACGTTGCGCCTGAGCGTGCGCCAAGGCAGCAGGCGACCGTCCTGAAACACGATGGCGCGGCGGCGCTGGCCCGGCCGCTCGGGGCTGGTGAGATCGATGGTGCCGGCATCGGGTGGCAGCAAACCGGCGATGGCGCGCAGAAGCGTCGACTTGCCGACACCCGAGCCGCCGACCAGCGCCACGAAACCGCCTTTCTCGATGTCGAGATCGAAGTCTTCGAGCGTCGGGCGCTCGGCTCCGGGAAAGCGCAGGGTCAGCCCGCGCGCAGTCAGGACGGGCGCCATGCGAGAAGCCTCCCCTCGATCAGCGAGAACAACGCGTCGGACAGGGTGTAGACCACCGAGATCGCCAGCATGTAAACTACCACCGCCTCGTAGGCGCCAACGCCGGCTGCGGCGTTCATCTCCTGACCCATGCCGGGCACGCCCAGAAGCTCGGCTGCGATCAGTGTCATCCAGGCCTGACCGACGCCCGTGCGCAGCCCTGATAAGATTCCAGGCGAGGCGGCGGGCAACGTGACCGTGCGATGCCGCTTGAAATAGGCGCCTTGGCCGAAGGCGCGGGCCAGCTCGTGGTAGCGTGGATCGACGTTGCGCACAGCGGCGTAGGTGGCGAAGTAGTTCACCCAGAACACGCCAATCGAGATCACGAAGGCCGCGCCTGCATGGCTCACCTTGAACCAGGCGATGGCGAAGACCACCCAGGCCAGCGGCGGGATCGGCCGCAGGATCCGCGCCAACCAGGCATGCGCCGCGTCGAGCCGCGGCAGCGTCGCGGTGGCGAGGCCCACGGCGATGCCCAGCACCGAGCCAAGAGCGAGCCCCCAGATATAGTGGACGAGCGATGAGCCGACGGCCGGCAGCAGCCGACCCGAGGCGATCTCGTCACGGATCGCCGCCGGCACCAGGAACGGGTCTGGCATGGTGCCGGGCGTGGTCCAGCCGAAGCTCCCGGCCGCCTTCCACAGCGCAATGAAGGCCACGAGACCGGCGGCGCCGAATGCGGTCCGCCGCATGCCGCGCGGGGCGACAGCGCTCATTGTGCGGCTGCGCGCTCGAAGACGTTGAGGTCGAACAGCGCGTCGAGATCGACCGGCTGCGCCAGCGTACCCAGCTCGATCTGAAAGTCGTGCATGGCGCGCGTGCCCTCGACGATGCGGTTCGGGTCGGCAACGAACTGCTCCGAGGAACGCGCGATCGCAGCCTCGACCACTGCCGGATCGAGACGGCCGCCGCCGACATGCTTGGCAACCATAGGCGCGGCGGCGGCCGCATCGCCGGCAAGTAGGTGGGTCGCGGCGATATGGGCCGAAACCAGCGCCTCGACGGCATCGGGCGACTTCTCCAGGAGTCCTTCACGGACCGCAAGCACAGCGCCCGGCTGGTCAGGGAACATCTCGGCGCCTGCGGCCACCACCTCGGCGCCCTCGATCCGGGCCAGTGTGGTCGAGACGACTGGTTCGAGGATCGCGGCACCGTCAACCGCACCGGTCAGCAGCGCCTGCTGCACCTGCGCCGTGCCCTGATGGATGATCTCGATCAGATCGGGATCGATACCTGCCTCTTCGCGCATCCAGTATTGCAGCACGGTTTCCGGCACCGAGCCCTTGGGGAAGGTCGAGATTACCGGCTTGCGGCCCTCACGCGCGGCGAAGGCCGTGAAGGCGTCGGCGGGGTTGTTGCCCTCGAAATCTCCGGCCAGAGGCGGCAGCGCGACGAGCGAGATCTGCTCGATGATGTTGGAGGCAACCACCTTGATATCGGCGCCGCGACCATGCGCCACCATGGCGGGACCGATGCCAAGATAGGCAACATCGAGTTGACCAGCCAGCAGCGCCTGCACCATAGCTGGCCCGTTCTGGAACTCGACAAGATCGGCTTCAATCCCGGTATCGTCGAGCGCGCCGTTCTCCAGAGCCACGAAGAGCTGCGATACCGGCAGGATCGGCATGTAGCCTATCTCGATCTCGGTCTCCTGCGCCACCACAGGAGAAGCGACCAAGCCGGCAACGAACAGGGTGGTAATTGCGGTCTTCATCTCGGAGCCTCGCATTGGGTTTCCGGTGACTTAACTCGGATGCGCGCCTGTTTGGAGATCACGTTATGCAAAAGGAAAAGTCGTCTGCGCACGCCTTGTTTGTTGGACTGCGCGTTCCAGTTGTGACTGCGAAATGAGACACCGGTTCTAAAGCGCGAGGGGCTTTGCAGATGAACATGTCCCTCGACGTTCACTAGTCGCTTCCGTCGAGTTTTGATCGGCGGGGGCTCACGTCCTGCTTGCTGGGCTCTGAGGTTCTCGTTGCAGGGTGGGGGCCCCTCATGTTTGCGCTCAGTAGGAGGCCTCCGGTTTAGGTTGCACCTGCCCACGTGGTGACGCTGGCGGATTCGATGCAAAGTCGAGGTCGCGCGGGCAGCCTGCGAAGTGCTTCAGGCATCCAAGAATCCTAGGTAGGTGCGGTGGAACCGAAAGACCGTACCGCGCAGTAGTCGGTCATGCCGCTCGAGCATTCCGTCAGCCTTCTCAGCCATATTGCATCTGCCCCTAACCAAGCGGGTATCTCGCGCCAGCCGTCTGATATACCTCGTTCAGGCTGGGCGAGTCTCACCCATCACGTTCTACCGAAGCATGTTGATCGAATTTATTACATGTGATCGTCATGTAAGCGCGATCTATCAGGGGGGAGAGATCGAATGCTTAGAACCGCAGGCGCGTTGAGCGCTTTCGCGGCCGCCCTGGCCATGCCTGTCATCGCTCAGGAGGAGGATGCGCGGACCGTTATCACTCACGCCGGGACGTTGATGGCTAACGCGTCGGCCAGCCCGATGACCGAACAGTCGATGGTCATCATCGGCGATAAGATCGAGGCGATTGAGGCGGGTTATGTCGAGCGAGACGGCGCGGAGATCATTGATCTCAAAGACGAGTTCGCTTTGCCAAGATTGTTCGACAGCCACTCTCACATGGCATCGCAGCTTGGCTCGGACGCCCGGCTGCTCACCGTCGAGAACTCGGATGCCGACTGGACGTTGCTGGATGCGCTCTTTGTGACCTGCCCCCCGCCGGTCCCTTGGTCATAACGAGAGTTTGCGGGTTTGTGCTCTGGGACCCAATCTTGGACCGCCGGGATCTGAAGTTTTCGGCCTTCATTCCGGTGACAGGCTGGTGGCGCCACCGGGATTATGGATGTCGATCGGAACGTTATATCCGATCGCGCTGTGGGGCCGAACCTCGTTGTAGTCTCTGCGCCAATTCTCCACCTTTTCGCGGGCATCGGCAA
>NZ_BATB01000123.1 GCF_000466965.1 Limimaricola cinnabarinus LL-001 | reverse complement strand
CGCGCCGGTGATCAGGATCGTCTTGCTCATCTCGTGCCTCAATGGTTGTCGCGCGGCAGGTCGCGGCCGACCTTGTGATAGGCCGTGGCCAGTTCGAGACAGCCGCCATCCGCGAGCTGGCCCACGTGTCTGCGGTAGATCTCCTGCCACGGCGTCTGGTTGCGCAGCTCGGGCGGGCTCCACGCGCCGCGCCGCTCGGCCCATTCGGTCTCGTCCACCAGCGCGTCGAGGCGGCAGGCTTCGAGGTCGAGCCGCACCCGGTCGCCGGTCTTGAGAAGCGCCAGCCCGCCGCCCACCACCGCCTCGGGCGAAGCGTTGAGGATCGAGGGGCTTTCGGAGGTGCCCGATTGCCGCCCGTCGCCCACCGTGGGCAAATGATTGATGCCCTGCATCAGAACCGCATCGGGCGGCTGCATGTTCACCACCTCGGCCGAGCCGGGATAGCCGACGCAGCCGACGCCCCGGATGAACAGGATCGTCTCGGCGTCGATCTCGAGGGCGGGGTCGTTGATCCGCTCGTGGTAATCCTCGGGGCCCTCGAACACCACGGCGCGCGCCTCAAAGATACCCTCATGGCCGGGCCGCGACAGGTAGCGCGCGCGAAACCCTTCGGAGATCACGGAGGTCTTCATCAGCGCGCTGTCGAACAGGTTGCCCGAGAGCACGAGAAAGCCCGCATTGATCCGCAGCGGCGCGTCATAGGCAGGATCACGTCCCTGTCCCGGCTCTCCCAACCCGCGAGGTTCTCGCCCATGGATTTGCCACTCGCGGTCATCGCCCCCTCATGGATGCGGCCCGCGCGGCGCAATTCGCCCATCACCGCCGGCACCCCGCCCGCGCGGAAGAAGCTCTCGCCCAGATAGGTCCCGGCGGGCTGCATGTTGACCAGCAGCGGCACGTCGAAGCCGATCTTCTGCCAGTCGGTCACGTCGAGCTCGACCCCCGCATGCCGCGCGATCGCCTGAAGATGCGGCGGCGCGTTGGTGGAGCCGCCGATGGCCGAGTTTGTCACGATGGCGTTCTCGAGGCTCGCGCGTCAGGATGTCCGAGGGCTTCAGATCCTCGTGCACCATGCCGACGATGCGCCGCCCGGTCTCATAGGCCATCGCCATCCGCTCGCGGAACGGCGCCGGGATCGCCGAGTTGCCCGGCAGCGTCATGCCCAAGGCCTCGGCCATCGCGTTCATCGTCGAGGCCGTGCCCATGGTGTTGCAATGCCCGAGCGAGGGGGCCGAGGCGCAGACCCGGCCCATGAACTCGTCATAGTCGATCCTGCCCTCGGCCAGGAGGCGACGGCTTTCCCAGATGATCGTGCCCGAGCCCGCGCGCTCGCCTTTCCACCAACCGTCGAGCATCGGCCCGCCATTGAGCGCGATGGCGGGCAGGTCGACCGTGGCCGCCCCCATCAGCATCGCGGGCGTGGTCTTGTCGCAGCCAGTGGTGAGCACCACGCCGTCGATCGGGTAGCCATGCAGCACCTCGACGAGGCCGAGATAGCTCAGGTTGCGGTCGAGTGCCGCGGTGGGCCGCTTGCCGGTTTCCTGGATCGGATGCACCGGAAACTCCATCGGGATGCCGCCCGCGTCGCGGATGCCCGCCTTGATCCGGTCCATGAGAAAGACGTGGATCTTGTTGCAGGGCGCGATGTCGCTGCCGGTCTGGGCGATGCCGATCACCGGGCGCTCGCTCTGAAGCTCGCCTTGGGTATAGCCCTGGTTCTGGTAGCGCTCGATATAAAGCGCGGTCATGCCGGGGTTGTTGGGGTTGTCGAACCATTCCTGGCTGCGGAACTTGCGCTTGGCGCGGGTGTCCATGGCCGTCTCCTCCTGTCGGCAAAAGGCCATCGCGGGCCGCCTGTCTGCTTGTGGCAGGATCGTGAAATGGTATACCAAATGCAAGGGCCAATCCGGCCCCTGCCGCATCGTTACCGGAGCCTCCCATGCCGCCGCCTCGCCACCCCTTTCGCGCGGGCTTTCGCGACTGCCTGCCCTTCGTGCTGATCGTGATCCCGTTCTCGACCCTGTTCGGCGTCGTCGCCCGCGACGCGGGTCTCGACCTCGTGCAGGTGATGTCGATGTCGGTGATCGTCATCGCCGGCGCGTCGCAGTTCACGGCGCTGGCGCTGTTGCAGGACGGCGCGCCGGTCTTCGTGGCGCTTCTGGCGGCCTTGGCGGTGAACCTGCGCATGGCGATGTATTCCGCCGCCCTCGTGCCGCATCTGGGCGCGGCCCCCTTGGGTGCGCGCGCGCTCGCGGCCTATCTCATGGTGGATCAGAGCTTTGCCGTGGCGGTGCGCCGCTACGAGGAAAGCCCCGAGATGACCGTCTCGCAAAAGCTGCGCTACTATTTCGGCTGCATGGCCGTGGTCTGCCCGATCTGGTATGGCTGCACGCTGGCGGGGGCGCTGATGGGACAGGCGATCCCGGCCTCGCTCTCGCTCGATTTCGCGGTGCCTGTGTGCTTCATCGCGCTGCTCGCGCCGCTGCTGCGCAGCCTGCCGCACCTGATCGCGGCCTTCGTCTCGGCGCTGGTGACGGTGGCCTTCGCGTGGCTGCCGTGGAATCTCGGCCTGCCGATCGCCGCCATCGCCGCGATGATCGCGGGCGCGCAGGCCGAGCTGTTCCTCGCCCGCCGCGCCCGCGCCAAGGCGGGGTGCCCGGCATGATCGGCGCGGGCGAATTCTGGAGCCTGACGCTGGCCCTCGGCCTCGGCACTTTCCTGATCCGGTTTTCCTTTCTCGGCCTGTTGGGGGGCCGCCAGCTTCCCGGCTGGCTGCTTCTGCACCTCAAATACGTGGGCGTCGCGGTGTTCCCGGCCCTCATCGTGCCCGCCGTGCTCTGGCCCGCCGCCACCGGCGGCGAGACCGAGGCCCCCCGCGTCATCGCGGCACTTCTTGCCGTCGCGGTGGGGCTGCGCTTCGGCCCGGTCGGCGCGATCACCGCCGGACTCGCCGCGCTCTACACGGCTCAGGCCTTGCTCTGAGCCACCGCCCCTTCGAGGTCGAGCCCGTTGAGGGCGGCCACGTGATCGGCCAGCCACGGCACGTAACCGCCGCCCCCGCCCGCCGCCTCCATCTGCGCGAAGGCGTCGCGGATCGCCGATCCCATCGGGTTGGCCATCCCCGCCGCCATCGCCATCGAGGCGGCATAGCGCGTGTCCTTGGCGGCGTTGGTGATCGTGAACTTGTGCACCTCGCGATCGCGGCTTACCGCCGCGCGCATGAAGGTGTCGTAGAACCCGTTCGCAAGCCGCGAGCCGCCGATCACCTCGTGGATCGCCTGCGGACTCAGCCCCGATTTCACCCCCATGGTCAGCGCCTCGGCATAAAGCGCGGCATAGCCCATGGAGATGAAATTCATCACCAGCTTCATCCGGTGCCCGGCACCGGTCTCGCCGACATGGGTGATGTTGCCGGCCCAGACCTCGATGATGGGCCGCACCTTGGCGAATGTCTCGGCGTCGCAGCCGACCATCGCGTCGAGCGTGCCCGCCTCGGCCTCCTTGGGTGTGCGGCCCAAGGGCGCATCGACGAGGGTGACCCCCGCCGCCGCCATCTCCCCGGCCAGCGCGGCGGTCGAGACCGGGTCGGCGGTCGTCGTGTCGATCACGATCAGCCCTGCGCGCGCCCCCGCCAATATCCCGTCCTCGCCCCGGATCACCGCCTCGACCTGATCCGAGTTCGACAGGCACAGATGGATGATGTCGCAGCTCTCGGCCATTTCGCGCGGGCTTTGCGCCTCGACCGCGCCTTGGGCCATCAGCGCCTCGACCGGCGCGCGGTCACGGTTGCCCTTGACCATCATCGGGTGCCCCGCCCGTGCGAGGTTCGTCGCCATGCCGCGCCCCATGAAGCCCAGCCCGATGAAGCCGATCCTTGCCTTGCCCGCTTGGTTGTCCGTCCCGTTATTCATCACTGTCCCTCCCTTGCCGCGCCGGGCGGCTTGATGCGTCGTGAAAATGGTATACCAATTGGGGCAGAGGACAAGCGCGGGGGTTCATGGCCCCGCGCCGGGAGGACAAATGCAGACCATTCGCCCCGCCGCCCCG
>NZ_BATB01000124.1 GCF_000466965.1 Limimaricola cinnabarinus LL-001 | reverse complement strand
AAGCCGTTGTCCGTGGGCTTACCGGGCCGTGAGAAATCCAGCGTGACATGGTTGGCATAGGCCCACAGATCGAGGTCGCGCGAGATGAATTCGCTACCGTAGCACATTCGGAATGACGGTTTGACGGAGGTCATGGCTGGTTGCGTAGCCCTCAGTAAGCGCAGCAGGCAGCCATGGGCGGTCCTCGGGTCTCTACAGTGGTTCTGCACGAACCACACCGCAGAGGAGACCGACCATGACCGCTCAGCATCCTACACGATCCGACGCCGTCCTCGTAGGCATCGATATCGCCAAGCATCGCCACGAGGTTCTGATCGCTGCGCCCGGGAGGGCGCGACGTCGGCGTCTGACAGTTCTGAACACCCGCGCGGAGTTCGACCGGCTGGTTGCGCTGCGAAGCGCTATTACTACGACGACCACGCACAGCTCGAGCGCCACCTCGCCCTGTTCATCGACACCTATACACGGCGCGGCGATTGAAGACGCTCAAAGGGCTAACGCCGGCGCAATTCATCTGGCGAGAATGGCAGACTAACCCCCGCCTGATTCATCGAAAGCCGGGCCACTTGACCTCGGGACCATACACTTGAGGCCATTTCGGCCGATCTGTAGCCCACTGACGGGTCAACCCTCATTGCTGCGGCACTGGCGTCAGGCAGAGCGGTGGCAGGTCATCAGTCCCCGATATCCCCGTTCAGCGTCCGGTTCGGTCGATCATCTGGGCATCTCGATCTGCATCTTGACGTCAGTCTCGCGCCCTTCTGCAGCGCGTTCGAAGGCCGCGATGCTGTCCTCGAAAGGCATGCTGAGCGAGATCAGCGGCTTCAAGTCCACCTTGCCCGCCCCGATCAGCGCGATGGCGCGGTCATAGACATTGGCGTAGCGGAAGACCGTTTCGAGGCGCAATTCCTTGGCCTGCAGGCCGACGATGTCCATGGGCACCGGATCGACCGGCATGCCGACCAGCACGGCGGTCCCGCCCGGACGCACCAGTTGCGGCAGGCTCAAGACGGCCGGTGCCGCGCCCGAGCATTCGAAGACAACATCCGCACCCCAGCCTTCGGTCGCCTTGGCGATGGCATCCGCCGCGGGAATGTCGCGGATGTTGATCGTTTCGATGCCGGGATAGGCGCCGATGATGTCCAGCTTGGGCTGGGCCAGGTCGGCCACTAGGACCTTGGCGCATCCCCCGGCAAGGGCCGCCAGCGCCGTCATCATGCCGATGGGTCCCGCGCCCAGCACCATCCCCACGTCACCGGGCTGGATGCGCGCACGCAGCGCGGCCTGCATGCCAATCGCGAAGGGTTCGACCATCGCCCCTTCGGCGAAGGAGACATTGTCAGGAAGCTTGTAGGTATAGGCCGCCGGATGAACGACCTGCGGTGTAAGGCAGCCATGCACGGGGGGCGTCGCCCAGAAGGTCACCGCGGGATCAACGTTGTAGATGCCCAGCTTGGCCGCGCGCGAGGCGGGGTCGGGAATGCCCGGTTCCATGCAGACGCGATCACCCGCCTTCAGGTGACGGACTCGCGCGCCGACCTCGATCACCACGCCCGAGGCTTCGTGACCCAGAACCATCGGTTCGTTGACGACGAAGGGCCCGATCTTGCCATGGGTATAATAATGCACGTCGGACCCGCAGATGCCTACGGTGTGAACCCGGATGCGGACTTCGGTCGGCCCCATGTCCATGTCCAGCGGAATATCCCGCAGCGACAGTTCTCCCTTGCGCTCCAGAACTAGCGATCTCGGCATTTTGCCCCTCCCTTGGATGCTTGGCGGCAATCGGTCTGCCGATGGGCGCATACGACGCCAGCCGGGGCGGGCTGTAAAGACCCCCGAATATATGCGCGGGCCGGAAAAGTCATAGCGCCGCTGCTGCGATGGCGAGGCCGGGGCCGCCGCGATACCGGTCGGTGTGGCATTTCTCCAAGCACTGCTGCCGCGACGGCCGTACCGGATGCCAAGCTGGCCGGAGGGGGGGGCGCGACCGACCTGACACGGCAACTATGACAAATGACCAAAGGCGGTTGACAGATGTCGGACTAGTCTTCTAGCCTGCCATTTGTCGGGCCATGCCTGACATTTGTATTGCCTAGGGAGAGGCAGTGCGTAGGGGGAGGGATCATGGAACAACCGCTACTGGAGGCCACGGGCTTTCGAAAATCCTTCGGGGGCGTTCCCGCCCTGCGCGATGGCCGCTTCATGTTGCACCCCGGTTCGGTCCATGCGCTTTGCGGTGGCAATGGTGCCGGCAAGTCCACCTTCCTGAAGATCCTGATGGGTATTCATCGTCGTGACGCCGGCACGCTGCTGCGCGACGGCAAGCCGATGACTTTCGAAAGCCCTTCGCAGGCCCTTGCCAACGGCATCTCGATCATTGAGCAGGAGTTGAGCCCGGTTCCGGCGATGACCGTGGCCGAGAACATTTATCTGGGGCGTGAGCCGGTGGGCTTGTTAGGCCGCGTGCGCTTTGGCGAACTGAACCGCATGGCGCAGGAGCTGCTGGACGGCTTCCATTTCGGTATCCGTGCGGACAGCCTGATGATGGACCTGACCGTGGCGCAGATCCAGCTGGTCGAGATTGCCAAGGCGCTGAGCTATGATGCCGAAATCATCATCATGGACGAACCGACCTCGGCCTTGGGCGAGGCCGAGGCGGATCAGTTGTTCGCCGCCATCAAGACCCTGACGGCGCGGGGCAAGGGCGTCATTTATGTCAGCCACCGCCTGTCCGAAATCTTCTCGATCTGCGACAGCTATACTGTGTTCCGCGACGGCGCCTTCGTCGAGACCGGGGCCATGAACGATATCGACAAGGATCGCCTGATCCATCTGGTGGTGGGCCGCCCGCTGACCGAGGAGTTCGTCAAGGAGAACGAGCCGGGCGGCGAGGAAATGCTGTCCGTGCGCAATCTGAGTGCCGATCACGGCGTCCGTGACGTGAACTTCGCCGTCAGGCGCGGCGAAATTTTGGCACTTTACGGTCTGATGGGATCGGGCCGGACCGAGATATTCGATCGCCTGTTCGGCCTGTCGGGCACCGCAGGCGGTGAGATCGTGATCGAAGGAACAGCCACGCGGATCGACACGCCGCATCAGGCGATCGCTGCGGGGCTGGCCTATGTCACCGAAGACCGCAAGCATTCGGGCCTGGTCCTGACAGGGGATGTCCGCGACAACCTGTGCCTTGCGACGCTGGACCGCGTGTCCAGCGGCCAGTTGATGCGCGTGGGCGCTGAACGCGACGCGGCGCAGCGCATGATCGAGACGCTGAACATCAAGACTGCCTCGGACAAGCTGTCGGTATCCAGCCTGTCGGGGGGCAACCAGCAGAAGGTCGTTCTGGGCAAGTGGTTTTTGACTGAACCGCGCATCCTGTTGCTGGACGAGCCGACGCGTGGTGTCGATGTGGGCGCCAAGCGAGAGATTTATCGCGTCATGTCAGAATTCACGCGGGCCGGAGGCGCAGTCATCATGATCTCGTCCGAGACGGACGAAGTTCTAGGCATGGCTGACCGCGCCGTCGTGATGCGCGACGGTCGCGTGGCCGGGGAATTGCAGCGGGCGGAATTGTCCGCAGAGAGATTGTTGCATCTGGCAGCCTGAG
The DNA here is from genome assembly GCF_000466965.1 of Limimaricola cinnabarinus LL-001. Classification (GTDB taxonomy): domain Bacteria; phylum Pseudomonadota; class Alphaproteobacteria; order Rhodobacterales; family Rhodobacteraceae; genus Limimaricola; species Limimaricola cinnabarinus. Next base: position 430 of record NZ_BATB01000124.1, on the reverse strand, counting down.
AGCGCGGCGCGCCCCATGCGGGCGGCTGCGCGACGCATGATGCATGAAAGGGAGGATCAAGTTGGAAAAGCAGATCGAAGCCGCCACGCCGGCCGGGGCAGGAACCGAGCAGCCGCGCACGATCACGTCGCGCATCGGCCCGTTGGCACAGCGATACGGCATCCTGATCGCGCTGATCCTGCTGTGCGTCGTTCTGGCGGTGGTGAACGACAATTTTCTCAGCCAGCGCAACATCATCAATGTGCTGCGCCAGACCTCGATCAACGGTATCCTGGCGATCGGCATGACCTTCGTCATCCTGACGCGTGGGATCGACCTGTCGGTCGGGTCGGTCGTGGCGCTGGTGGGGGTCGTCTCGGCCAGTTTCGCCACGACCAGCACGGCGGGGGTGGCCGGATCACCTTACATGCCGCTGATCGCGGTGATGGTG
>NZ_BATB01000125.1 GCF_000466965.1 Limimaricola cinnabarinus LL-001 | reverse complement strand
GGGAGTTGCTCAGGGCGAACCACCTAATCTCGGCATGAAAGGGTCGTGGTCACAGGGTTGTAGGCACTTACTGCCGAAGGTCGTCGAAGAGCTCTCAGCGGACCGTCGCAATGACGGGGTTATGGCCACCGAAGACCCCACGAGGGTGTGCGCCTCATCTGGCGGCCGACAGCTCCGCAGAGCAGGCCTCGCATCTGGTCCACAACCGGGACCGGCCTCCATACGGTCGTGGTCTCGGCTGTTGAGAAGCCCGATGAAGACTTCCGCTTCCGCACTTTGCTCTCCGGGGTTCTGTGGTTCCACCGCCAGATGATCTCGTCCAGGTATCGCTGTAGGTGCTTCCGTCCGAGACGATGATACACGCCGATCAGAGCGCGCTGGACGACCGCGTTCACGGCCTCGACGGTGTTGATGTGCGCCCCGGTCTTCGTGTTCGCATACTGGCGCTTGTTGTGCTGGATCGTATGGTGGCTGGCAAAAGATGCCCCGATCTTTCCGTAACTTGGGTTCTTGTCGGTGATGAGCGCCGAGGTCGGGTCGATCCAGCCCTCGATGATCGGCTTCATCGTGCGCCCTCGAGTATTGGGGATGAGCACGGCTCGAGCCTGACCGTTTCGCGCCGCAGCAACGAGGGCGATTGGCTTGCCTGTTCCTCGCCCCCGCTTGTTCTTGACGCCATGGCGGAACTTCGGCTTGCCGCCGACGAAGGCCTCGTCGACCTCGACCACTCCCGACAGTCGACCGGCAATGCCCTGCCGATCATCCATCATCTCGCGGATCGCGTGGCCAAGCTTCCACGCGGTCTTTTGGTTCACGCCCAAAATGCGCGCCATCACGACCGACGAGATGCCCTTGGAGGAGGTCAGCACGAGGAACATTGCGGCGATCCAGGTCCGGAGATCCAGCTTCGTCGCGTGGAGCGGCGTCCTCGTGGTGACGGTGAACTGGCTCCGGCATTCCCTCTCGACGCACTGATACAGGCCGGGGCGCACGGATGCACCACGCAGCGGGCGCGACCTCAAGCTTCCGCAATGTGGACAGAACCGATCATCGCCCCAGATGGCGTTCTCGAGGAAGAGCCGCGCGTGGCGTTCGGTCGGCATCTTCTTCCAGACATCGCGGACGGACTTCAGTTCGGTGATCATGGAGTGGCCTCGCTTCGGGGGAACCCAGAAGATTGGCTGATTTCTCCTAACCGGAAGCGACTACGTTATGGCGCAGCCGGGACCTTCGCGAGGCAAGGAGGCTGGGCATTTCCGAAAGCTCTGCTTTTTCTCGTGGATAATAGGGTTGATTTTCAACGCGCTGCGTGATTCACGGCTCGGAAAACGGAGCGGTGACATGAGCGACCTTTACTGGCTGACCGACGAGCAGATGGCCAAACTTGCCCCTTTCTTCCCGAAGTCGCACGGCAAGCCACGGGTCGATGACAGACGGGTGTTGAGCGGGATTATCTTCATCAATCGCAATGGGTTGCGCTGGCGGGATGCGCCGCAGGAATATGGTCCGCACAAGACGCTGTACAGCCGATGGAAGCGTTGGAGCGAGAAAGGCATCTTTGCCCAGATTATGGTCGGTCTGGGCCTTGATGCTGTAACCGCCCCCCGACGGCATCGATGTGCCAAGGTGGGTTTGCAACATTCCACATTGGAGGGCGGTCATGTCGGAAGTTACCACAATCGGTCTGGATCTGGCGAAGAACGTGTTTCAGGTGCATGGAGCTGATGGCTCCGGCCACGCGGTCATTCGCAAGAAGCTGCGCCGGGATCAGGTCCTGTCCTTTTTCAGCCAGATGCCACCGTGCCTCGTCGCCATGGAAGCCTGTGGCGGTGCCCACTTTTGGGGCCGTGAAATCGGCAAGCTGGGTCACGAGGTGCGGCTGATCCCGCCAGCTTATGTGAAGCCCTTCGTCAAACGCCAAAAAAACGATGCAGCCGATGCCGAGGCGATCTGCGAGGCGGCGCAGCGCCCGTCGATGCGCTTCGTGCCGGCGAAGAGTGAAGCGACCCAGGGTGCGGCCATGGTCTTCCGCGTCCGGGAGCTTCTGATCCGGCAGCGCACCCAAGCGATCAATGCCCTGCGCGGCCACTTGGCCGAGTTCGGGGCGGTCGTGCCGCAAGGGGCCGCTAACGCCGCGCGCCTGGTGGCTCTGGTGGAGGATCAGAGCAGCGGCCTACCCGACGACGCACGAGGCACCTTGGACGTTCTGGTCGAAACGCTGTCCCAGCTCGACGCGCAGATCGCTAAGCTCGACGCAGAGATTGCCCGTCGTGCCAAGGAGAGCGACGTCGCGCGCCGGCTGATGACGGTCCCGGGCATCGGCCCGCTGATTGCCACGGCGATTGCGGTTTTGGCGCCCCCGCCGGAGACGTTCCGAAGAGGTCGGGATTTTGCCGCCTGGCTCGGCTTGGTGCCGCGACAGCATTCGACGGGCGGCAAGCAGCGTCTGGGTGCTACCACGAAGATGGGCGAGCGATCCTTGCGACGCCTGCTGATCATCGGCGCCAATAGCGTCGTCATCAAACGACACGTTCACAAGGAGGCGCAGCCGGGCACGTGGCTGGGCGGCCTGCTGTCGCGCAAGCCGCCGATGTTGGTGCGGGTAGCGCTGGCCAACAAGATGGCGCGGATCGTCTGGGCCTTGATGGCTCGAGGCGGCGTCTACAGGTCTCCGGTCGCGATGGCGTAACCCATCGTCGGCCGCGAGGACGTCGGAGCGAAAGAGGGCAAGGAGTTGTATGGCGCAACGGTCGTGAGACGGGATCGGGAAAACCAGTGTGCAACAGAGTGCCTTCGAGCACGCGGCCTTGATCTGGACTCGATCCGCGAACACCACACGGGCCGGCGGCATGTAGGGCCGCATCAGAGGCCGGACACATGTCAGCACCCGACGACGCGCTAAGATCAGCTTTGAAGATACCTCTTGCGCTTGGGGCGGTTACACATGTTGCACGAAGCCTGCCCGGGATTCACATTGAGTGTCCTACGGCGTAGCTGGGTGGCATGCCCAAGTCTGCACCCACCCGCTACCGCACCCGGAACTGGTCCGCCTATAACGCGGCGCTGCGTGAGCGTGGATCGCTGACCGTCTGGTTCGACCCGTCGACACCCTGGCACGCGACGTCATCGGGTAAGCGCGGCGGCCAGCTGATCTACAGCGACGCCGCGATCCAAGCCTGTCTGACGATCAAGGTTCTGTTCGGCCTGCCGCTTCGCCAGACGACTGGCTTCGTGGCAAGCCTGCTGAAGCTCGCAAAGCTCGATTGGCCGGTCCCGGACTTCTCGACGCTCTGTCGGCGGCAGAAGACGCTGGCTGTGCAATTGCCCTACCGTAGCAGCAACGGTCCGCTGCATCTGCTCATCGACAGCACGGGTATCAAAGTCCGCGGCGAAGGCGAATGGCATACGCGCAAGCACGGTGGTTCGCGCAGGCGGGTTTGGCGCAAGGTCCATCTGGCCATGGACGAGGCGACCTTGGAGGTGCGAGCTGTCGAGATCACCGGCAGCGGCGTGGGCGATGCGCCTGTGTTGCCTGATCTACTCGCCCAGATCCCCGAGGGCGAAGCGATCGCCTCGGTCACGGCTGACGGCGCCTACGACACTCGCGGTTGCCGCGACGCCATCGCGAACCGGGGCGCGGAAGCGGTCATACCGCCCAGGCGCAACGCCAAACCGTGGAAGAAGGATAGCCCCGGAGCGGCAGACAGGAACGAGGCCTTGCGCGCCATCAAGCATCTCGGCAGGGCTATTTGGCGGCACTGGACCGGTTATCATCGCCGAAGCCGCGCCGAGACCAAGATGAACTGTATGAAGCTGCTCGGCCAGAAACTGATGGCTCGAGACTTCGATCGCCAGACCGCCGAGCTTCAGGTCCGCATCGCGATCTTAAACCGCTTCACCGCACTCGGCATTCCCGTCACAGAACCCGTCGTCTAAGCCACTCGGGGTAAGGGGAAACTCAGCCTTCAGGTATTCCGTGCAACAGAGCCGTCGGTCTGGCTGCCAAGCA
>NZ_BATB01000126.1 GCF_000466965.1 Limimaricola cinnabarinus LL-001 | reverse complement strand
CCGGCTCGGGCTGCGCGGCACTCGATGGCGGCGTCACCTCGCTGCACGCGATCCTGGGCGGCTCGGAGAGCTGCGTGGCCATGTATCCCGGCGATTGGGCGCAGGCGCTGATCGCCTTCGATGCCGAGGTGAAGACCATGGGCCCCGGCGGCAGCCGCACCATTCCCTTTGCCGACCTGCACCTCATGCCCGGTGACACGCCCGAGATCGAGACGATCCTCGAGAAGGGCGAAATCATCACCGCGATCGAGGTGCCGGTGATCGGGGCGATGCGCGGCTCGCATTACCTCAAGGCGCGCGACCGCGAGAGCTACGCTTTCGCCAGCGCCTCCGCGGCGGTCGGGTTGGAGATGGAGGGCGACAGCGTCAAGGATGCGCGGATCGCGCTCGGTGGCGTCGCGTCGGTGCCATGGCGCGCCTCCGCCGCCGAAGACGTGCTGCGCGGCGAGGTGTTCAGCGAGGATCTGGCGCGGGAGGCGGGCCGCGTGGCATTCGCCGACGCGGTGCCGCTCGATCATTCCGCCTACAAGATCCCGCTTGGTGCCGATGTGGTCGCCGGCGCGCTGATGACTGCCCATGCCCGCGCGAAGGGAGAGAACTGATGGCCCAGACGATCAACACCGAGGTCACCCGCACCGATGCGCCGCGCAAGGTCACGGGGGCCGCGCATTACGCCGCCGATTTCACGCCCGCAGGCATGTTGCACGGCGCGCTTGCCACCTCGCGCATCGCGGTCGGCACGCTCACCGGCATCGACACCTCCAAGGCCGAGGCCGAGCCGGGCGTCGTCGCGGTGTTCACCCATGACAACCTGCCCGACTACAAGACGGTGAAGGGCTTTTATGCCGGCGGCCCCGGCTCGGCGAGCTTCTGGCCGATGGAGGGGACCGAGATCCGCTATGCGGGCCAGCCCATCGCCTATGTGGTGGCCGAGACGGCGGCGGCGGCCCGGCGCGGCGCGCAGCTGATCGAGCCCACCTATGAGGAGGGCGAGGCCAACATCACCATGGACCCCTCCGACAGCTTCGTCATCGGCGCGGGCGAAGACAGCAAGGGCATGACCGTCACCAAGGGCGATGTCTCGGCGGGCCTATCCGAGGCGGCGCAATCGGTCGATGTGGAATACGTGACACCGTTCCAGCATCACAACCCGATGGAGATGTTCGCCGCCACCGCCGAATGGCGCGGCGACCGGCTGACGGTCTGGATGCCGTCGCAATCGGTGCGCACGCTGCGCCACGGCATCTCCAAGGCCTATGGCCTGCCCGAGACCAGCGTCCGCGTCGTCTCTCCCTTCGTCGGTGGTGCCTTCGGCTCCAAGGCCGGAATCACGCCCTACACCATGCTGACCATCGCCGCCGCCAAGGCGGTGAACGCGCCGGTGCGGCTCATCGTGACGCGGCCGCAGATGTACACGGTGGCGACCTTCCGGCCCGAAAGCGTGCAGAAGTTCCGGATCGGTGCCGACGCCTCGGGCAAGCTCACCGCCTTCGAGCATATCGAGATCGCCCAGACCTCGCAGTTCGACGAGGTGGTGAACCCCGGCACCCACATGACGCGGGCGATGTATGCCAGCCCCAACATCCATACCGAGCAGCGGCTGTCGCGCTCGGACACCAACACCGGCGGCTTCATGCGCGCGCCCAATGAGATGCAGACCTTCTTCGGGCTTGAATCCGCGATGGACGAGCTGGCGCTGAAGCTCGGCATGGACCCGGTCGAACTGCGCCGCGTCAACGACACCCAGACCCACCCCGTGGCCGAGGTGCCGTTCTCCTCGCGCTCGCTGATGGAGTGCTACGACGCAGCGAGCGCAAGCTTCGGCTGGGCCGGCCGCAACCCGGAGGTGGGCAGCATGACCGACGGCGACTGGCTGGTCGGCTATGGCTGCGCCACGGCGACCTATCCGACCAACGTGTCGCCTTCTGCGGCGCGCGTGCGGATGCAGGGCACCGGCCACGCCTTCATCGAGCTGGCCGCGCATGACGTGGGCACCGGAAGCTACACCATCTTCGCGCAGATCGCCGCCGCCCGGCTCGGGCTGCCGGTCTCGGCCTGCGACGTGGTGATGGGCGAGGCGCATCTGCCGCTGGCACCGATCTCCGGCGGCTCGACCACCGCCGCCTCTGCGGGATCGGCGGTACATCTGGCCTGTCTCAATGTCGCAGCACAGGTGGCGCGAGAGGTGAGCCAGATGTCGGACAGCCCTTTCTCGGGCGTCGACCCCGAGCGGATCACGCTCGTAGACGGCGTGCTACGCGGCCCCGAAGGCCAGAGCCAGCCGCTTCTGGAGGCGCTGTCCTCGACCCCGCGCGGCGAGGCCACGGCAGAGGGCGAATACCGCCATCCGGCGCTGACCGACGAGGCGCTGCGTCTAACCTATCAGGGCGGCTATGGCGTTGCCGGACCGGTGACGCCCGAAAAGGCGATGTTCGCCTTCGGGGCCGAGTTCGCCGAGGTGCATATTCACCGCTGGACCCATGAGATCCGGGTGCCGCGGCTGCACGGCGCCTTCGCCGCGGGCACGTGGCTCAACCGCAAGACCGCGCATAGCCAGCTGATGGGCGGCATGGTCTGGGGCATCGGCTCGGCGCTGCACGAGGTCACGGAGGTCGACCTGCCTCGCGCCCGTTTCCTCAACGCCAACATCGCCGAGTATCTCGTGCCGGTGAACGCCGATGTGCGCGAGGTGCGGGTCGAGATGCTGGAGGAGCAGGACGACTACGTGAACCCGCTCGGCGTGAAGGGGATCGGCGAGCTGGGGATCGTCGGCACGGCCGCCGCGATCGGCAACGCGATCCACCACGCCACCGGCAAGCGGCTGCGCAAGATCCCGATGCGGATGTCCGACCTCGTTTGACCGAGACCATGCGCAACGCATGTCTTGAATGGCTCCCGGCGGCTTCAGCCAGATGTCGGGGCCGCTGGTAGCGACGGGTCATCTCCGCCGAGGCGTGACCTAGCTGTTTCTGCAGGTGGCCTCGTCGATCTTGGCCGACGAGGCCAGGCCAGCGCGCAGCGAATGCCGGGCGTCCGGCGTTCGGCTTCGGGGAGGTCGGGACGCAAGCCAGCGGCCAGCGCCGTGCGCTGCACCAGTCGCGCCACGTGACGGTCACTCAGGCGGCGGTCGAGCACATGGCTATCGTCGCGGCTGACGGACATGAAAATTGGTCCGAACTCGATCTTCGCGAACTCCAGCCAGCGCTCCAGCGCCCGCACCGGGCAGGTCGCGGCGCTCGAGTCGCGGGCGATCTCGATCTCCCGCCAACCGGTCTTGCCTCGCAGCCCGACGAGCGCGCCGGCGTCGAGGATCTCGACCCAGCCGCTGCCGTCGATGGTATCGTCGCGATCGCGGACCAGCCCGACGATCTCGGAGCGTCGCAGCGCCCCGGCAAAGCCACCAGCAGCATTGCGCTGTCTCGCAGCCCGCGCAGGTCGTGGCCCAGCGTGGCGAGCATCGCCCGAAGCTCGTCGGGTCCGATTGCCTCCTTCTGCACCGGTAGCCGAGCATGGCAGCGGCGGATGCCGGCGAGAATGGATGCGATGTGGCGGTTGCGACGGTCGAGCCGGAAGCCGCGCTGCGTGTAGCCCCAGGAAAGACCCGCCAGTCGGCGTTCGATCGAGGCAACCGAGAGCGCGCGGGTCTTGCCGGTCGGAGCGGCGAGATCGGTGATGTAGAGCCCGATCAGTTCGGGCGAAGGGGGCAGGGGGTCGGCGCCCTTCAGCCGGCACCAGCGCGCGAGGGCCGTCCAGTCGCGCGTATAGGCCTCCGGGTGTTCTCGGCTACGGGCTTGGTCGGCATAGCCTCGCGCGGTGTCGACCAGCCGGTCGAGCGTGCCGGAGCCTGCAATTTAATCGGGCAGGGCGAGCGGCGTATCGGGGTTTTCATGTGATCCGGTCATGCCGAGTGACCAACCATTTTCATGTCCGACAAACCAAGATTATCGGACAT
>NZ_BATB01000127.1 GCF_000466965.1 Limimaricola cinnabarinus LL-001 | reverse complement strand
CTCATGGAGGGTCCTCTCAACGGCACGGGACGAGCCTCGACTCTATGCCCGCGCGCGTGGCTTGCAAGCTCTGCCGCCACGGCAGCGTCAGCCGAGCGCCACCAGCCGGATCTCCCCGTCCCAGACCGTCTCCAGCCGCCGCGCCGCCTGCCACGCCCTGAAGCCCCGAGCGGCAGCATAGCACCGCGCGGGCGCCGTCGGACGGGCGCGGGCCGTAACCCCCGAGGCCCTCGACCGGCAGCCGCCGCGCCCCTGCCCGTACCAGCGGCCCCTCCTCCTCGCGTCGCAGATCCACCACGAAATCCTCCGCCGCGATCTGTGACGCGGCAAGGAAACGTGGCGCGCGGTCAGGCTCCTCAGCCCCCGCGAAGCCGAAACCGCCAAAGCGCCACGTCTCGGCGTCGAAGCTGACCAGCCGCCCCAGCGGCGACGGCACCATGCCGGAAAGCTGTGCCAGCGCCATCTGCGCCTGAAGACCGCCGATCACGCCGACCACCGGCCCGAGCACGCCGTCCTCGGCGCAGGAGCCCATGCGCGCGGGCAGGTCCGGAAACACCGCGCGCAAGCTCGGCGCGCCGCCGCAGAACCCGCCCGCATAGCCCGAGAGCCCCGTGACCGAGGCGCTGATAAGTGGCGGCCCGGCCTCCTTGCAGTGATCCGAGGCGACATAGCTCGCGGCGAAACTGTCGGCGCAGTCGATCACCAGATCGACGCCCGCGCAGAGCGCCGCCGCGTTGCCCGGATCAAAACGCGCGACCAGAGGCTCGACCGCGCAATCGGGGTTCGCGGCAAACAGATGCGCCGCCGCCGCGATGGATTTGGCTTGGTCCAGATCGGCCTGGCGAAACAGGGTCTGGCGGTGCAAGTTCGACGCCTCCACATGGTCGGGATCGACGAGCCGGATGCGGCCCACACCCGCGCCCGCGAGGTATTGCAGCACCGGGGCCGCCAGCCCGCCCGCGCCGATCACCAGCGCATGGGCAGCGGCCAGCCGCGCCTGCCCCTCCACGCCGAACCCCGGCACCGCGACCTGCCGCGCGTAGCGGTTCATCGCGTCGCCCCGATCCAGTCGCGCAGCCGCGCCTCGGGATCGGCATTGAGCGTGATGTCGGTCACCGCCGAGACGATGTCGGCCCCGGCGGCGAAAGCCTCGGGCGCGCGCCACCGACAGCCCGCCGATCGCGACGAGGGGCATGTCGCCCACCAGCCGCTTCCACTCCGTGAGCCGCTCCACCCCCTGCCGCTCCCATTTCATCTTCTTGAGGATCGTCGGCCAGACCGGCCCCAGCGCCACGTAATCGGGAGAAAGCGACAGCGCCCGATCCAGCTCGGCCCGGTCATGCGTGCTCACCCCGAGGCGCAGCCCGGCGCGGCGGATCGCGGCCATGTCGGCGGTGTCGAGATCCTCCTGCCCCAGATGCAGCCAATCGCAGTTCAGGTCGATCGCCTCGCGCCAATGGTCGTTGACCACGAGCGTCGCACCATGGGTCACGCAGAGATCGCGGGCGTGGGCGATCTGCGCGCGGGTCTCGGCCGCGCTCCGGTCCTTGAGCCGCAGTTGCACCAGCTTCACGCCGAGCGGCAGCATCCGCTCCAGCCACGCGACATCGTCGAAGATCGGGTAGAAGCGATCAAGCGTCATGCGAGGAACGCCTTGCCGATCAGCGGCGTCGACGGTGCCGCCATGTCGCGCGGCTCCATCGCGCCCGCCTCATACCCGAGCCGTCCGGCCTCGACCGCGCGCGCAAAGCCTTCGGCCATCGCCGCCGGGTCGTCGGCCTTCGCTACGGCGGTGTTGAGCAGCACCGCGTCGAATCCCATCTCCATCGCCTCGGCGGCCTGCGACGGGCGGCCCAGCCCCGCATCCACCACCATCGGCACCTGTGGAAACTGCGCCCGCAAGCTTCGCAACCCGTAGCGGTTCGCGAGCCCCAGCCCGGTGCCGATCGGCGCGCCCCATGGCATCAGCACCTCGCAGCCCGCCTCGATGAGCCTCTCGGCCAGCACCAGATCCTCGGTGGTGTAGGGAAACACCTTGAAGCCGTCGTCGCTCAGGATCCGTGCCGCCTCCACCAGACCCCAAGGGTCGGGCTGCAGCGTGTCGGCATGGCCGATCACCTCAAGCTTGATCCAGTCGGTGCCGAACAGCTCGCGCGCCATCCGCGCCGTGGTCACCGCCTCGCGCGCGGTGTGGCACCCGGCGGTGTTGGGCAGGAGCCGCACGCCAAGCTCGCGCACCAGATCCCAAAAGGCGCCGCCCTCGCCGCCCGCCGCCTCGCGCCGCACCGAAACCGTGGCGATGCCCGCGCCCGAGCGGCGGAACGCCTCGGCCAGAACCTTCGGCGAGGGGTATTGCGCGGTGCCGAGCATCAGCCGCGAGGGCAGCTCCGAGCCATAGAATGTGACCATCTCAGCCCCCCTGCCGCGGCGCGACGATCTCGACCCGGTCGCCCGGCGCCAGCAGGGTGCGCGCGCGCGCCGCGGCGGGCACGAACTCCTCGTTCAGGGCCGTCGCCACCGTGTCGCCCCCCTGCCCCAGCGCCTCCAACGCCTCGGCCAGCGTTTCGGCCGCGACCTCGCGCGGCGCGCCGTTAACCATGATCCTCATCGCAAACCTCCGGTCTGATGCCGTCACAGAGCCAATCCGCCACCATCCGCGCCATCGCTGGCGCAAGAAGGAAGCCGTGGCGGAACAGCCCGTTGACATGAATGGTCTCGCCCCGCCGCCGGATGCGCGGCAGGTTGTCGGGAAAGGCCGGGCGCGCATCCGCGCCGATCTCCAGAACCTCGGCCTCGCCAAAGGCGGGGTGCAGCGCATAAGCCGCGCTCAAAAGCTCGAGCACCGCACGCGCGCTTGGCGGACCGCGCCCCTCGCTCTCGATCTGCGTGGCGCCCAGCATGTAAAGGCCGTCGCCGCGCGGCACGACATAAAGTGGGTGGCGCGGATGCAAGAGCCGCACGGGCCGGGTGATCGCGACCTCGGGCGCGCGCAGCACCAGCATCTCGCCGCGCACCCCGCGCAGGTCGGACAATGCGTCGCGCGCCGCCAACCCACGGCAGTCGATCGCAGCACCCCTGCGCGCGCGCCTCCCCCGTCTCGAAAACCACGCCGCGCGCAGCGAGCCTGTCGCGCAAGCCCGCCAGCGTCGCGCGCGGGTCGAGATGGGCCTCCGTCTCGACATGCAGGCCCCGATCGAACCGCCCCGCGAGATCGGGCTCCAGCGCCGCCACGCTTTCGGCATCGAGCGTCACGCCAGCCACGCGACGGCCGAAGCGTCCAAGCTCCGCCCGGTCGCGCCCGAGCGCCACCACCAGCGTGCCGCG
>NZ_BATB01000128.1 GCF_000466965.1 Limimaricola cinnabarinus LL-001 | reverse complement strand
GCCTTCGCCCTGAAGCTCGCGAAGAAGTCGAAGGAGGAAATCGAGGCTGCGATCTCCAACGCCGCCCGCATCCTGCAGCTCGAACCTTATCTCGACCGCCTGCCTAAGGCGCTCTCGGGTGGTCAGCGGCAGCGGGTGGCGATCGGCCGCTCGATCGTGCGCGACCCTAAGGTCTATCTCTTCGACGAGCCGCTCTCGAACCTCGACGCGGCGCTGCGCGTCGCCACCCGGATCGAGATCGCCCAGCTCAAGGAGTCGATGCCAGACAGCACCATGATCTACGTCACGCATGATCAGGTCGAAGCGATGACGCTCGCGACCCGGATCGTGGTGCTGGCCAACAAGGGCATCGCCCAGGTCGGCACGCCGCTCGAACTCTACGAGCGGCCCGAGAACGAGTTCGTGGCGCAGTTCATCGGCAGCCCGGCGATGAACCTGCTGCCGGGCCGAATCACCGGCACCGGAGCGCAGACCACCGTGAAACTTGACGGCGGCGGCGTCGCGGTGTCGAACGCACCCTCTACCGAGGCGGATATGGGCGCCTCGGTAAATGTCGGCGTGCGCCCCGAGGACATGACCGAAGTGGAGGCGGGCGGCGACTACCTGTTCGAGGGAAAGGTCGACTTCACCGAGTCGCTGGGCGAGGTTACCATCCTCTATTTCCAAAAGGCAGGCGGCGCCGATCCGGTGATCGCCAAGCTGCCCGGTATCCACGGCGATCTGCGTGGGCGCCATGTCAACATGACCGTTGCTCCCGAAAAGGTGCAGATCTTTCGCGATGGCCGCTCGCTCTACTACCGCTAATGCAATGAAGCCAGCCTGATTTTCATCGAACCCAAGCTGGTTCTGAACTCAAGCTCGCGCGTCTTTGTATCAACGCGCGACCACGGTCCTGACGGGCCAGTCTACGATTTCAACAAGGACACGACATGCCGCTTTCGCTCGATGACAAATGGATCTGGGACAGCTGGTATGCCCATGACGGGGAGCGCTGGCACGGTTATTTCCTTCAGGCCGACAAGTCGCTCGGCGATCCGGACCTGCGGCATTTCAACGTCTCCCAAGGCCATGCCGTTTCGGACGACCTCATCAACTGGGAGCACAAGGGCACCTGCCTGAAGCCCGCGCCGACGCCGGCCTGGGACGACACCACCACATGGACGGGCTCGGTGGTCCAGGGGGCGGATGGGGTTTGGCACCTGTTCTACACCGGCGGCGGCTCGGCCGAGAAGGGTCTCTACCAGCGTATCGGCCACGCCACCTCGACCGACATGCATTCGTGGGAGCGCGTCGGCTCCGGGCTGTGCCTCGATCTGGAGGGGCCGAACGCAATCCACTACGAGGCCGAGATGCAGGTGGGCTTCTGGCCCGACCGGGCGATGCGCGACCCCTACGTGATGAAGGACCCCGACGGCGGCGGCTGGCTGATGTATTTCACGGCCTGCGCGCCGGGCATAGCCGAGGTCAATGCCGGCGGTGCGATCGGCTTTGCGACTTCGCCTGACCTGCATGAATGGACGCTGCAACCGCCGGTTTTTGTGGGCGATTATGGCCAGCTTGAAGTGCCGCAGGTCTTCGAGGTCGACGGGCGCTGGTACTGCCTGTTCTGTACTGCCGACATCCACTGGTCCGAAGAGCGCAAGACGAAGGCGGGTGTACCGCCGGTCACTGGCAATCACTACCTCATCGCAGAGAGCCCGCGTGGGCCATGGACCGTGGCGCCTGGCTTTCTCGACGGCGACCTGCCGTGCCGCCGCTACGCGGCGCGCGTGCTGGAAACGGAAAACGGCCGGGTCATCATGGGCTTCGCCGATGGTGGCAAGGATGCTTTCGGCGGCTATGTGATGGACCCGATGCCGCTGAAGGTCGCTGGCGACGGGCGCCTTTTCATCGAGCATGCTGGCTGAAACAGGCCCAGGCTGCCACGGCCGCCTGCGATGTGTGCTGCGCGGCGATCACTTTATACATGACGAGGAGTAACTCGATGCAGTACCGCAGATTGGGCCGTTCCGGGCTGATGGTGTCCGAACTGGCGCTCGGGACCATGCTGTTCGGCGAGACCGGCAGCCGGGGTACCGACGAGGCGACGGCCCGTGCCATGGTCGATGCTTTTATCGAGGCAGGCGGCAACCATATCGACGCCGCCAATGTCTATGCGGGTGGCCGATCCGAGGAGATCGTGGGTGGGGCCGTGAAGGGCCGGCGCGACGAGTTGGTCATCGCCTCCAAGCTGCGCTGGCCGATGGGCGAGGGGATCAACGAGGTCGGCCTGTCGCGGCATCACGTCATGGCCTCGGTCGAGGCCAGCCTGCGCCGGCTAGACACCGACCGGATCGACATCCTCTACATGCATGGCTGGGACCCGCTGACCCCACTCGAGGAGACGCTGCGCGCCTTCGACGATCTCGTGAGCGGTGGCAAGATCCGCTACATAGGCGTGTCGAACTTTAAGGCGTGGCAGGTAATGAAGGCACAGGGCATCGCCGAACGTCGCGGCTTCCTGCCGCTGGTGGCGGCCCAGTACCAGTACAGCCTCGTGCTGCGCGACATCGAGCATGAGTTCCCGGACCTTCTGGAAAGCGAAGGCCTCGGGCTGGTGCCGTGGGGCCCGCTCGGAGGCGGTTTTCTGAGCGGCAAGTACACGTCGGCCGACCGAACTCCTCGCAGCGAGGGCCGCGTGGCCGAGGCCGATGCCGGTTACGAGGAAAGCTGGGAGCGCCGTGCCACCGAGCGCAACTGGGCCATCGTCGCCGAAGTGGAACGGATCGCCGCAGCGCAAGGCGCCAGCGTGCCGCAGGTCGCCCTCGCATGGTTGCTGAAGCGCCCGTCGGTCGCATCCGTGATCCTCGGAGCCCGCACGATGGAGCAGTTCGAGGACAACCTGCGCGCAGTGGCGTTGACGCTGAGCGACGGCGAGATGCAGGCCCTGAACGAGGTGTCGGCACCCGAGACGCTCTACCCTTATAGGATCGGATCTTCGGGGAAACGCTGAAGCGCTTTGCGGGGGGCGATAGCTCCGCCGCCTTCGCAGGACATCGTTCTGCGTCGCTCGCGGGCGGCGCTGCCAGGCCGCGTGCGGTCCGGCACCGGTTTCGTTGGCCGGACATGCCTTTTGTCCTGAATGGGTGCGATCCGTTCCGCCGCCGAGGCTTGCCTGCGACCGTCGACACAGGCCGCCGGAGGCAGCGCAGGCAGAATGTCATCCCTGATTTGTCACTCCGCGAGAAATATTCTGCCTGAAGTGCGGGAGGCCTGTCTGCGCGCACTGGCATAGGACGGCTGTGAGGTGCTCCCCGGTTT
>NZ_BATB01000129.1 GCF_000466965.1 Limimaricola cinnabarinus LL-001 | reverse complement strand
GGGGCACTGCTTGGCCTCGGCGTGATGCTGGCGCGCGGCTTCGTGCGCGACACGGTTCGGATCATTCCGGCGGCGGAGGTTCGTGAGGCGCATGAAAGCTGGCTCACCTTGGTGCATGCCACACCGCGCGTGCTTCGCCACCAGGAGCACACGCCCACCAATCTCGGACATGCGGTCCCGGCCTCGCAGGAGGAGCAGTCATGAACACCGAAACCGGTCGGCACCCTGGCCTGAACCTCGGCAGCGGCCATGCCGACGCGCATGGCGAGGCCGAAGCCTTGGTATTTGGGTTCTGGGTCTTCATGATGAGCGATCTGGTGACCTTCGGGCTGCTGCTCGCCACCTATGTCACCATGCTCGACAACCTCGCGGGCGGACCGGGCCCAAAGGATCTATTCGAGCTGAAGCCCGTCTTTATCGAAACCCTCGTGCTTTTGACGTCGAGCCTGACCTACGGCATGGCGGTGCTGTCGCTGAAGCACGGTCCGGGGCACCGCGTCGGTCCGGTGCTGGCGTGGCTCGGTCTGACGCTGATGCTTGGATTGGCTTTCGTGGCAATGGAGGCCAAGGATTTGCACGCGATCCTTGGAAAGGGCGGCGCGCCGCAGCGTAGCGGCTTTCTCTCCGCCTATTGGGCTCTGGTGCCGTTGCACGCCCTGCATGTCACGGCGGCCGCCATCTGGCTCATGGCCATCGCGGCCCAGATCTGGCGCTTTGGCCTTGATACGTCGGTCAAGACGGCGCTGCTGCGCTTGGGCGTGCTGTGGCACTTCCTCGACGTGGTCTGGATCGCCATCGTCTCGGTTGTCTTCCTTGGAGGGCTGGCATGACCGCGCCCGTCGAGACCGAGGACGAAACCGGCACGCCCGACGGCACACCGCAGCAGGAGTTGCGCTCCTATCTATGGGGCTACGGACTGTCGCTGCTGCTGACGCTGCCGGTCTTCGGCGCGGTCGCGTGGGAATGGCTGTCGCAGACAGCCCTGTGGTGGGCTATCGGCGCGGCCGCGCTGGGGCAGATCGCGGTGCAGTTCCGGTTCTTTCTGCATATCCGGCTCAAAGGCCAAGCGAAGGAGGATCTGCAACTCATCCTCTTCACCGCCCTGATCCTCGGCATGATGGGCGGCGGCACAATCTGGATCTTGCACAATCTCGATAGCCGGATGGGCGGGCCGTGACGTTCTTCGCGTCGCCGGGCAGGAGCTGGCATCGAAGGCGTGGGGGCCAGGTACATCGGGCCGCAACGGCCACGCCGCTTCAGGCGGCCCCTTCCTCCCAAAACAGCCGGGTCAGTAACACGAAGACGGTCAGCATCTCGAGCCGCCCGGCATACATGCCGAAGCTCAAAAGCCACTTGGCCAAGTCCGGCAGGGGCGCGAAGTTGCCTGCCGGGCCGATGATCGGCCCGAGGCCGGGGCCGACATTCGTGACCGCCGTGAGCGCCCCGGTGATGGCCGTCACTGGATCAAGTCCGATAAGCCCAAGTGCAACCGCGAGTCCGAAGACCGTGAGCGCGAAGAAAGTGAAGAAGGCCACGACACCGTTGATGACGTCCCTTTCGACGGTCCGGCCCTCGTAGCGAATGGGAAAGATCCCGCTTGGATGAAGCAGTTGCTGTGCGCTGGCCCCGATGCCACGCGTCAGGATGATCCAGCGCATGATTTTCACGCCGCCCGCCGTCGAACCAGTGCAGCCGCCGATGGCCGTCAGGAAAAAGAATGTCACCTGCGCCGCGGGTCCCCAGAGCGTGTAGTCCACTGTGGCGAAGCCGGTGGTGGTCACCACGGAGACCACGTTGAAGGCGACCTCGCGCAGCGCCGGGAGCGGCATCGCTCCATGGACCACCATCCGCCAGAACGTGAGCAGCAGGATGACGATGGTCAGGCCGATGGCGAAGGCCCGGACCTGCTCGCTGCGAAAGATGCCGCGGTTTGCTGCGCGTATATACCAGACGAAGGGCAGCGCCCCGCAGAACATGAAGAACGTGCCGGCCCATTGGAGGAAGGCGCTGTCGAAATGGCCGAACGATGCGTCGTGCGTGGAATAGCCCCCGGTTGATAGGGTCGTCATGGCATGGGTGACCGCGTCGAAGGGCGACATGCCGCCCACCAGATAGACCAGCAGGCACAGGGTAGTCAGCCCGACATAAACCCACAGGGTCGCGGCGGCGACCGAAGTTGCGCTATAAAGTTCTTTCTCCCCGCGCTCGGAGCTTTCGGTACGGAAGAGCTGCATGCCGCCTGTGCGCAAAATCGGCAGCAGCGCCATGCCGGTGACGATGAAGCCGACGCCACCGATCCATTGCAGGATCGCGCGCCACCACAGGATGCCATGCGGTTTCTCGTCGAGCCCTGTCAGCACCGTGGAGCCGGTGGTGGTGATGCCGGACATGGCCTCGAAGAAGGCGTCCGTCGGGGTCATGGCCCAAAGCCAGAGCGGCAAGGCGCCGATGCCAGCGCCGGTCAGCCACATCGTCGCCGTCAGCAGAAAAGTGTGGTTGCGCTTCAACCGCCCCTTCGCATCCCACGCCACCAATGTGAGGGCGGTCCCGACGAAACAGGTCAGACCTCCCGCGGTGAGAAAGACCCGCCAGGTCGCTGGAAAGAACAGTGCGTCGAGCGCCAGCAGCACGCCCATGAACAGGCAGGCGATGCCATTGATCAGAAGAACGAAATGCAAGGGAGATCTCCTGTCCGGAGGAGCTTTGCCGGGATCAGATCGAGGGCGGCAGGCGTTGCAGGGATCACAAGCACTATTAGAGTTGAACCGCAAGTCGGCTCGCGCATTGGATCGTCGGGCAGCCGCTTTGCTTGACCTCCTGATCACAAGCTGTATCTCTGACGCAAATAGTAGGATTTAGGAGCTCGATCATGAGCACGATCACCCGCAAACCCCGCCGTGTTGTTATTGCCCGCCGCGTCCTCGCGCTCGGCGCTTCGGCCGCCATGATCGGCTCCACTGCCGGGGCCGCCTCCGTCGCCACCGACCTGTCAAACCCGCAGGGCCTCGTTCACCAGATTGAGGCTGAAGGTGAGGGCGCTGTCGAGATCGAAGCCGAGGGCGAAGGTGCAGCGGAAGCTGAAGGCGAACGGGGCGCGATAGAGGTCGAAGGCGAGGGTGAAGGCGCCGCGAAGGCAGAAGGCGAAGGTGAGGGCGCTGTAGAGGGGCGAGGGCCAAGGCTCGGTGGAAGCTGAAGGCGAT
>NZ_BATB01000130.1 GCF_000466965.1 Limimaricola cinnabarinus LL-001 | reverse complement strand
TTCGCCTTCGGCTGGACGCCCTGCCTCGGGCCGATCCTCGGCACCATCCTCGGGTTGGCGGCGACCGAGGCCGACGTGGCGCGCGGCGCGGCCCTGCTGGCGGTCTATGCCGCCGGTCTCGGCATTCCCTTCCTGCTGGTCGCGGCGTTCTTTCCCCGGCTGGGGGGCGCGATGGCATGGATGAAGCGGCACATGGGTCGGATCGAGCGGACCTCGGGGCTGCTCCTGTGGACCGTGGGCCTGATGATGCTGACCGGGCAGTTCTCGGATTTCAGCTTCTGGCTGCTCGAAACCTTTCCCTCGCTCGCGGCGCTCGGCTGAGGCCCGCATTCGGCCTTATGGTGGCCCGCTTCCTTCTCTAGTCTGGGGCGGAAGGGGGAGCGGTCATGGATGGATCATCAATGCGGCGGGTGCGCCGTCGGCGGGTGTTCTACATCCCCGGCTTCGACCCGATCCACCCGCGTCGCTACCGCGAGCTGTATCGAACCGAAGGGGCCGCGCAGGCCGATCTGTCCGGCTTCGATCTGTCGCTCTCGCCCGCGCGCGGCCGCCGCTTCGGTTGGGACGTCGCGGCCCGGATCGAAGGCGGCGAGGTGCAAACCGAGTTCGAGGTGCTGGTCTGGTCCGACATCGTGCGCGAACAGATGCAGGGCGGCGTCCTCGCCACCTATGGCCAGCTTCTACGCACCGCCTGGACCTACATGTCGAGCGGCGCTCTGATGCGGCTGATGCGGCTGCGCAAAGGGCCGGTGATCGCGGCGCTCTACCCGGTGGTGATGCTGCTGATGCAGCTTGGTTTGGCGCTGGCTCTGGGGACGCTCGCGGGCGGCCTCGCGGCGACGCTCGCGCACTGGGTGGGGCTGCCAAGCTGGGTGGCCTACTGGCCGGTGCTGGCGGGTGTGACCTGCGCCGTGCTGTTGTGGTGCAAACGCCATGACCGCCGCGTCTTCGCCTACTACCTGATGCACGACTACGCTTTTGCCGCGCGGTGGGGGGGAGCCAACCCTGCGGCGCTCGAAGCTCGGCTGGCGCTGTTCGAGAATCACATCGCCGCGGCCCTGTGCGAGGATGTGGACGAGGTGCTCGTGGTGGGCCATTCCTCTGGCGCGCATCTGGCGATCTCGGTGCTGTCGGACCTGATCCGCGCCGGGCGCAAACCCGCGGGCGGCCCGGCCTTGGGTTTCATGTCGCTGGGGCAGGTGGTGCCGATGATGTCGTTCCTGCCCGAAGCCCGCCGCCTGCGCGCCGACCTGGCCTATCTCTCGGCACGCGAGGAGCTGACATGGCTCGATGTGACGGCGCCGGGCGACGGCTGTGCCTTTGCATTGTGCGACCCGGTGGCGGTGTCGGGTGTCGCCCCCGAGGATCAGCGCTGGCCCCTGGTGATGTCGGCCGCCTTCACCCGCACGCTGAGCCCCGAGCGCTGGCGCGCGCTGCGCTGGCGGTTCTTCCGGCTGCATTTCCAGTATCTCTGCGCCTTCGACCGGCCGGGCGATTACGATTATTTTCGCGTCACCGCCGGGCCGCTGACGCTGGCCGCGCGTTTCGCGGATCGCGCGCCGTCGCGGCAGGCCATCCGCCGGCCCCTGTCGCCGCATGTCGCCGTCACTGCATGACGCTTCCGCCCAAGCCCGTCGCCCGCGCGCCGCGCGTATCGCTGTGGCGGCACCTGCGGCTGTTTCGGGCCGATATCCTCTCGGCCCAGCCCGCGCGGCTCTACCGTGCCTGGATGGCCGAGTTCCGCACGCCGTTTTTTCGCTCGGTGCTGATTAACGATCCCGCATTGCTGCGCCGCGTGCTGAACGAACGCCCGCGCGACTTTCCCAAATCCGACCGGATCGGCGCGGGGCTGCGCCCGCTTCTGGGAGACTCGGTGTTCCTCACCAACGGCGCAACATGGGAGCGGCAGCGGCGGATCATCGACCCGGCCTTCGAGGGCGGCAAGCTCAGGGACAGCTTCGCCGAGATGCACGCGGCAGGCGCGGCGGCGGCGGCGCGGCTCGCCCCGCTGGCGGACGGGCGCCCGGTCGAGATCGAGGAACAGGCGAGCCACGCCGCCGCCGACGTCATCTTTCGCACGTTGTTCTCGATCCCGATCGAACACGAGACGGCGCAAGCCACATATCGGGAATTCCATGCGCATCAGCGAAGCCAGCCGCTCTTGAACCTCGCGGCCTTCGTGAAGGGGCCGCGCTGGATGCCGCGCCTGCATTCGCGTGCGACCCGTCGCACCGCGCGACGCATCAGGGGACTGATCGCAGGGCTGGTGGCGGCGCGGGCCGAGGCGATCGCGGCGGGCGAGGCGCCGCGCGACCTCGCCACCAAGATCATGACCACGCCCGATCCCGAGACGGGGGAGCGGTTTTCGCCCGATGAGATGGTCGATCAGGTGGCGATCTTCTTTTTGGCCGGCCACGAGACCAGCGCCGCGACATTGGGCTGGACGCTCTACCTTCTGGCCACGCATCCGCAAATTCAGAAGCGCGCGGCACAGGAGGCAGCGGCGTTTTCAGGCGAGTTCGCAGGGCTTTCCAAGCTGAAGTTCATCCGCGACTGCACGCGCGAGGCGCTGCGCCTCTATCCCCCGGTCCCGATGATGGTGCGCGAGACCACGAGGCCCGAGCGGTTCCGCGACAGGGACCTGCGCCGTGGCACGCAGGTGGTGCTTTCGCCATGGCACCTGCACCGGCACGAGCGGTTCTGGGACGATCCCGACGGCTTCGATCCCGACCGCTGGGGACGGGCCGATACGAAAGACAGCGCCCGGCGGGCCTTCCTGCCGTTCAGCGCCGGGCCGCGTGTCTGCCCCGGCGCGGGGTTTGCCATGGCCGAGGCGGCGGTGCTGCTGGCAGCCTTGCTGGCGCGCTACCGGTTCGAGCCGGTGGTGGGCGACGTTCCGGTGCCGGTGGCGCATCTGACGGTGCGGTCCAAAGCCGGGATCAGGTTGCGCGTGATGGCGCGGGATTAGCCAGACCTCATCGAAAAAGTCTGCACGTTCTTCGAAGAACGTGTCAGTGCAAAAGGCCGGACCGG
>NZ_BATB01000131.1 GCF_000466965.1 Limimaricola cinnabarinus LL-001 | reverse complement strand
TTGGCGGCATGGCCGCGACGCGGGCCTCCGGCACCACGGCGGTGCGCTACGGCACGATGCGCGACAACGTGCTGGCGCTCGAGGTGGTGCTGGCCGACGGGCGGATCATCCGTACCGGCAGCCGCGCCCGCAAATCGAGCGCGGGATACGACCTGACCCGGCTGATGATCGGCTCCGAGGGCACGCTCGGCATCATCACCGAGATGACGCTGAAGCTGCATGGCCAGCCCGAGGCGGTCTCGGCCGCGACCTGCCGCTTCGGCAGCGTCGCCGATGCGGTGGGCTGCGTGATAGCGACGATCCAGTCGGGGCTGACGGTGGCGCGGATCGAGCTCTTGGACGAGATGATGCTGCGTGGCTTCAACGCCTATCAGGGCAGCGACCTGCCAGAAGCGCCGCATCTCTTCGTGGAGTTCCACGGCAGTCCGGCGGGGGTCGGCGAACAGGCGCAGGCCTTTGGCGATCTCGCGGGCGAATACGGCGCGTCGGCGATCCGCTGGACCGACCGGGCCGAGGAATGCCGCGAGCTGTGGCACATGCGGCATCAGGCGCATTACGCGACCGGCGCGCTCGATCCGGGCAAGCGGACGCTGGCCACCGATGTCTGCGTGCCGATCTCGCGGCTGGCCGAGGCGGTGACCCACGCCCAGGCCCTCGCGCGCGAGCTGCGCCTCACCTCGACCATCGTGGGCCATGTGGGCGACGGCAATTTCCATTGCGGGCTGCGTGTCGATCCGGGCGACGCGGACGAGGTGGCCCGCATCCACCGCTTTACCGCCGCGCTGGCCGAAAACGCCCTGCGCCTCGGCGGCACCGTCACCGGCGAACACGGCGTGGGCGTGGGCAAGATCGCCTACATGTCCGCCGAGCATGGCGCGGCCGTCGCGGTGATGCGGTCGCTCAAATCCGCCCTCGATCCCAAGGGCATCCTCAACCCGGGCAAGATGCTGCCCGCCGATGACGAAGGCTGATCCGATGCTTCCCCAAGACCATTCCCGCGCGCACCTTGCGGGCCGCGTCCAGCGCGCCCATGGCCCGGCCATCGTCACGCTCCGCGAGGGCCGCGTGACCGACATCACCTCGCGCGAGGTGCCGACCATGCGCGACCTGATGGAGCGCGACGACCTCGCCGATTACCTGCGCCGCGCGCCGGGCGAGGATATCGGCGCGATCGAGGACCTCCTCGCCGCCTCGACCGAAGATCCCGGCACGCCGCATCTCCTCGCCCCCGCCGACCTGCAGGCGATCAAGGCCTCTGGCGTCACCTTCGCCGAGAGCATGGTCGAGCGGGTGATCGAGGAGCAGGCGGCGGGCGACGCCGACCGCGCGCAGGAGATCCGCGCCCGCGTACAGGGCGTGATCGGTGACAGCCTCTCGGGCATCGTGCCCGGATCGGACAAGGCGATGCAGGTCAAGGCGGTGCTGCAGGCCGAAGGGCTCTGGTCGCAATACCTCGAGGTCGGCATCGGCCCCGACGCCGAGGTCTTCACCAAGTGCCAGCCCATGGCCGCCGTCGGCTGGGGCGCCAGCGTCGGGCTGCACCCGATCTCGAACTGGAACAACCCCGAGCCCGAGATCGTGCTCGCCATCGACAGCCGTGGCCGGATCCGCGGCGCGACGCTTGGCAACGACGTGAACCTGCGCGATGTCGAGGGCCGCTCGGCGCTGCTTCTGGGCAAGGCCAAGGACAACAACGCCTCGGCGGCCATCGGCCCCTTCATCCGGGTGTTCGACGACCACTACACCATGGACGACATGCGCGCCGCCGAGCTGACGCTCACGGTGACGGGCGAGGATGGCTTCGCACTCGAAGGCCGTTCCTCGATGTCGAAGATCAGCCGCGATCCCGAAAGCCTCGTCGCCCAGACCATCGGCCGGCACCACCAGTATCCCGACGGCTTCCTGCTGTTCCTCGGCACGCTCTTCGCGCCGATCCAGGACCGCGATGCGCCGGGACAGGGCTTCACCCACAAGACCGGCGACAGGGTGGTGATCGCCGAGACACGCTTGGGCGCGCTGCGCAACACCGTGCGGCTTTCGACCGACTGTCCGGAATGGTCCTTCGGCACGGGCGCGCTGATGCGCAACCTCGCGGGGCGCGGGCTGCTCTGACGATTTCTGGCGTCAGATTGCCGAATTGTCTGGCAATCGGGCGCGGCCCTTGGCAGGCTCCGGTCGGAGGACTTCACAGGGAGGGAACCATGAAGATCATCTCGACGCTTGCCACCGCCACCGCCACCGCCGGTCTCGCGCTGCTCGCGGGCGCGGCCGCGGCGCAGACCACGACGCTGCGCATCCAGACCCAGCAATCGCCGGAATCGCCCGCCGGCCAGCTCGCCGCCGAATGGGTCGAGAATGTCGAAGCGATGTCGGGCGGCGATATCGACATCGAGATGTTCTACTCCTCGGCGGTGGTCAAATCGGCCGAAACCTTCGACGCCGCTGCCAACGGCATCCTCGATTGCGACATGACCAACGGCTCCTACCAGACCGGCAAGAACCCGGCCTTCCAGTTCGTGGCCGACGTGATGGGCGGCTACGACACGCCGCTGCAGTTCCTCGCCTGGATCAAGTATGGCGGCGGCCGCGAGCAGATCAACGAACTCTACAACGCCAACGGCATGGAGTTCGTCGGCGCATGGCTCGGCGGTCAGGAATCGCTCAACTCCACCAAGCCGCTCGCCGGCATTTCCGATCTCGAGAACTTCAAGTTCCGCTCGCCGCCGGGGATGGAG
>NZ_BATB01000132.1 GCF_000466965.1 Limimaricola cinnabarinus LL-001 | reverse complement strand
GATTTGCGCAACATCGCCCTCAGGCATAACCATGGAGGCTTAGGCATATGCCTAAGCACGTGCTTATGTCTGACTACGAGATCATTACCGATGGCGGCCGCGGCGGCGCTGGTCTTCGGCCGAGAAGCTTCGGATCGTCGAGGAGACGCTGGAGGATGGCACCAGCATATCGGTGGTCGCGCGCCGCAATGGCGTGGCGGCAAACCTGTTGTATCGTTGGCGGCGCCTGATGCTGGATGGGGGAGCCGTGGCCGTGTCTGGAGATGACGACGTTACCTGCAATCGCGCTGTCCGGCAGATGGAAGAGCGCATCCGGGAACTGGAGCGGCAGCTCGGGCGCAAGACGCTCGAGGTCGAGATCCTCAAGGAAGCCTTGGACAAGTCGCGCTCAAAAAAACCGACTTGGCTCGCGCAGTCGCAGCCTAAGGGCGGTTCCCGGTGAAGGCCGTGGCCCGGACGCTGGGCGTCTCCCGCTCGAACCTGAATGCCCGGCTGAACGGGAGCGCGAAGCCGCGTCGGCGCTATCACAAAGCGCAAGACGCGGTGGTGCTTCCGCTGATCTCGGCGATCGTGGCGGCGCGGCCGACCTATGGCTACAGGCGCATCGCGGCGGTTCTGAACCGACGGCTTCGGGCCGATGGCGCGGCGCCCGTGAACCACAAACGGGTCTACCGCATCATGCAGGCGCACGACCTACTGCTGGCGCGCAGATACACCGAGCGGCCGGAGCAGACGCATGAGGGCAAGGTCATCACCCTGCGCTCGAACATTCGTTCGCCGGTGGGCTTGAACCAGTGGCGCCCCACCGGCTCACTGCTCGGACGGCTTTGAGTTCACCTGCTGGAACGGTGAGATCGTCCGAGGAGCCTTCATCATCGACGCGCATGACCGGGAGATCATCGCCTGGCGGGCCGTGGTGAACGCCGGCATCAGCGGCTCGGACATCCGCGACATGATGCTGGAGGGCGTCGAGGCCCGCTTCGGAGGCTATCGGGCGCCGCATCCTGTCGAGATGCTCAGCGACAATGGCTCGCCCTACGTCGCCAGGGATACCCGCATCTTCGCCCGGCAGCTGGGACTGAAGCCCTGCTACACGCCGGTGAAAAGCCCGCAGAGCAATGGCATCGCGGAGTCCTTCGTGAAGACGCTGAAGCGCGACTACGTTCACGTCACGCCGCTGCCGGACGCCATTACCGTCCTCGAGTTGCTCGCCGACTGGTTTGAGGACTACAACATCCATCACCCACACTCAGGCTGAAGATGCGCTCGCCCCGCGAATTCATCGCAGCTCAAACCGCAACCGCCTGAGTGTCCGGTGAAACGGGGGCAAGACCACCTTGAGGCAGCGCATTTTGGCTTCGACACGGCTTCGGACATGGTAGCCGGCCCAGCGTTTCCAGAAGGCTCGGCTAAAGTGCCGTGTCCCCCGAAGGATGTCGTTGCGAGCCGCAGCTGTCGGCCCATCCTCTTTCCAGGGGCGCCCGTTCTTGCGGATCGGAATGACCGCCGTGGCCTGACGCTCAATGATCGCGGTGTGACAACCATGCGTGTCATAGGCACCATCGGCAGTCACGGTGCCGATCGGGTCGTCCTCGGGGATCTGGTCGGGAAGGTCCGGCAGGACCGGGCTGTCGCCGTCGCGGCTGGGAGTGAACTCCACGGCGCAGATGTCGGATGTCGCCGCATCCATGGCCAGGTGGATCTTCCGCCACTGGCGACGGCCCTGTGGACCTTGCTTGCGGGCCTGCCATTGCCATCGCTCTGTTGCGTAAACGGACTGACGGGTTTCATCTTCGGAATCCATCATGGTAGCCGGAGCGCATGAGCAGCAGACCGACGCCGCCGAGCTACAGGACTAGGAACTGGTCCGATATAACCAGGCGCTGAAGAAGCGTGGCTCCCTGACGATCTGGTTTGATCCCGACATGGTCTGGACGCCGCCCCCGAGCGGCAGGAGGGGCCGCCAGCAAAGCTACAGCGATGCCGCCATCCAAGCGTGATGGAATGGTCACGATAGTGTCCCATCGACTGGTGTTGTAAGAGCGCCGACCTTCGGAGACGTCCAAGCCTGATCAGGAGGCCACTGCGGGCAACCTGATGTTGGGATTGTCGATGACGCGTGCGAGGGATTCAAGGCTCATATAGCGGCGCGCGACGGTCCACTCGTCATTGGTCTCCAGCATCAATGCGCCAACGAGCCGAACAATGGCCTCGTCGTTGGGAAAGATGCCGATGACGTCGGACCTTCTCTTTATTTCGCGGTTCACCCGCTCAAGTGGGTTCGTCGACGCGATCTGGGGCCAGTGCTTGCGAGGGAAATCCATGTAGGCGAGCACGTCATCGCGGGAGGCGTCCATCAACGCGCCGAGTGTCGCCTGCTTCTCACGCAGCGCGTCGGCGACCACCTCCCACTGGGCTTCGGCATCGGCCTTGTTGTCCTGGGCGAAGATCGTCTTCAGCATCGCGGCCACGGCTGCGCGCTGCTTGGCCGGGGCATGAGCGAGCGCGTTCCTCATCCAGTGAACCCGGCACCTTTGGTGGGTCGCATTGAAGACCCGCCGCGCGGCGGCCCGGAGCCCCTTGTGATCGTCGGAGATCACCAGCTTCACGCCCCGCAGGCCGCGGTCGGCAAGGCTGCGCAGGGCGCTGTTGCACATATCG
>NZ_BATB01000133.1 GCF_000466965.1 Limimaricola cinnabarinus LL-001 | reverse complement strand
ATCGACCGAGAGCGTCACCGCGTATTCGCCCGAGTAGCGCGAGGCGCAGGAGAACGCGACGCGGTCGAGCAGCGCCAGAAGCGCGCCGCCATGCACCTTGCCGCTGAAATTCGCCATGTCCGGCGTCATCAGCACCGTCATCTCCAGACCGCTGCGATCCATGCCCCTATCCCCTTGCCTGCCGTCCCGACGCCGCCCCAATACCAGAGGGCGGTTCAGCCTAGCGCGACCGCCGCGCCGCGCCAATCGGCGATGCGGCATGGGGCAGGGGGGCCAACGTGTCGGCGTGATCCCGCGCCCCTGTCCATGCCCTCGTTCATACCAGCGCGGAAGGTGGCATCGGCTGTTGACAAGCACGGGGCTGGAGGGCCTATCATCCCAACATGCAAGACGAGGTTTCGAATAATGAAACCCGTGATCCGTGACGGGAGCCGCGACAGGAGCCGTGCCATGAGCAGCCATCACCGGCCTCCCCATGGCCCTGCCACGCGGACACTCGCGGCCTTCACTCACACCATATGGGGAAACGCGGGCGCGTGCCCTTCCCCGACAGGCGGACCGACATGACCGAACTCACCCGCACATTGGGCTGTTGCTATTACCCCGAACACTGGCCGCGCGCGATCTGGGCCGAGGATGCGCGCCGCATGGCCGAGACCGGGCTGACATGGGTGCGGATCGGCGAATTCGCATGGGGGCGGCTGGAGCCCAGCCCCGGCGATCTGCGCTTCGACTGGCTCGACGAGGCGATCTGGACGCTGGGCGAGGCGGGGCTGAAGGTGGTGCTGGGCACGCCGACGGCGACGCCGCCGCGCTGGGTTCTCGACCGGCACCCCGACATGCTCGCGGTCGATGCGCAGGGCCGTCCGCGCAAGTTCGGCTCGCGCCGTCATTACTGCTTCAGCCATGAGGGTTTCGCCGCCGAGAGCGACCGCATCGTCACGCTTCTGGCCGAGAGATACGGGCGCAACGAACATGTCGCGGCGTGGCAGACCGACAATGAATATGGCTGCCACGATACGACGATCTCCTATTCCGACGCTGCGCGGCGCGCCTTTCAACGCTGGCTGCGCGGGCGGTATCCGGGTGCCGGCAATGATGGCGACATCGACGCGCTCAATGCCGCGTGGGGCAACGTGTTCTGGTCGATGGACTACCGCGACTTCGACGAGATCGACCTGCCCAACCTCACCGTGACCGAACCCAACCCGGCCCATGCGCTGGCCTTCCGGCGGTTTTCCTCCGATCAGGTCGTGGCCTTCAACCGCCGGCAGGTGGAGATCATCCGCGCCCATTCCAAGGCGCCGATCACCCACAACTACATGGGTCGGGTCACCGATTTCGACCATTTCGCCGTCGGCGAGGATCTCGATTTCGCGTCGTGGGACAGCTATCCCTTGGGCTTTCTCGAAGACCGCGCCGGGGCCGACGCGGAAACCCAGCGGGCCTATGCGCGGCAGGGCGATCCTGATTTTCAGGCGCTGCACCACGATCTCTACCGCGCTGTGGGGCGGGGCCGGATGTGGGTGATGGAGCAGCAGCCGGGGCCGGTGAACTGGGCCCCGCACAACCCCGCGCCGCATCCCGGCATGGTCCGGCTCTGGAGCTGGGAGGCCTTTGCCCATGGCGCGGAATGCGTCAGCTATTTCCGTTGGCGGCAGGCCCCCTTCGCGCAGGAGCAGCTGCATTCGGGCCTGTTGCGCCCCGACAGCCAGCCCGCGCCGGGGCTGGAGGAGGCGCGTCAGGTCGCGCGCGAGATCGCGCAGGCCCCCGCCGTCGCCAACGCCGCCTCCGAGGTGGCGATCCTGTTCGATTATGACGCCGATGCCGCCTGGGCGGTGCAGCCACACGGGCAGGGGCTGAGCTATTTCGGCCTCGTGCTCGATCTTTACAAGGCGATGCGCGGGCTCGGCCTGTCGATCGACATCCTGCCCACCACCTGCCGCGACTTCTCGGGCTACCGGCTCATCGCTGCGCCGGGGCTGATGCATATGAGCGAAGCGTTGAAGGAGGCATTGGCCCATGCCGAGGCCGAAGTGCTGATCGGGCCGCGATCGGGTGCGCGCGACGGCGAGTTTTCGATCCCGGTGCCGCTGCCGCCTGCGATGCCGGGGCTGGACGTGGTGGTGAGCCATGTCGAAAGCCTGCGCCCCGACAGCCCCGAGCCTCTCGATCAGGGCGGGGCCTTCATCCTCTACCGCGAGGCGATCGAGGGCGCGGCCAAGGTGGTCGAGCGGACCGCCTCGGGGGCGCCGGCGGTGATGCGCGAGGGGCGGCTGACCTATCTGGGCGGCTGGCCCGACAAGGCGGCCGCGCGGCGCGTCGTCTCGGCGCTTTGCGCACGGGCGGGGCTCGACGTGGTCGAGCTTCCCGAAGGGGTGCGCCGCCGCGACACCGGAACGGAGCGGTTCTGGTTCAACCATGCGACCGAAGCGGCGCGCGTCGGAGGGCTGGACCTGCCGCCGCTGTCGGTGACGCGGATCGCGCGAGACGGCTAGAGCCGCGGCGCGATCCGTTCGGCGGCGTCGAGTAGCGCCGCGTCGCGAAACCCGGGCGCGGTGAGCATCAGCCCCGCGCCGGGCGTGGCCTTGATCGGAAGCGAGATCGAACAGCCGTCGAT
>NZ_BATB01000134.1 GCF_000466965.1 Limimaricola cinnabarinus LL-001 | reverse complement strand
CCCGAGGCGGATCGTGGTTTCCGGGTCAGCCGGGGCTGAGCTTGCGCGACGCCGAGGGGCGCGTGCTGCGCCCCCGGCTGCGGCTCTCGGGCGTCGAGGAGGGGCGCGACGCGCTCACCGTCACCTGCGAGGACGCGGATGCCGGGCTGCGCCATGTCGCGCGCTTCGCAATCGACCCCGGCACCCATGTCCTGACGCTTTCGGCCGAGATCGACAGTGACGCGCCGATCATCGTCGACTGGCTCGCCGCCCCTGTGCTGCCCGCGCCGCAGCTCTCGGACGAGATGATCGACGTGTCGGGCCGCTGGATCGGTGAGTTCCAGCTTCAGCGCACGCCGTGGTCCGCGGGCATCCGGATGCGCGAAGCACGCACCGGCCGCTCGGGGCACGAGCATTTCCCGGGGCTTATCGTGCCCGGACGCGGCGCGACCAACACGGCGGGCGAAGCCTTTGCCTTTCATTACGGCTGGTCCGGCGGCCACCGCATGGTTGCCGAGGAGCTGCCCGACGGGCGGCGGCAGGTGCAGTTCGGCCATGCCGGCGCGACCGAGCTTGTCCCCGTGACCCATGCCGCCACCGCGCCCTTGCTCGTCACCTTCTCGCGCAACGGGCTGAACGGCTGCGCCACCGCGTTCCAGCGCCATATCCGCGACCGCATCGTGCGATGGCCCGACGCCGAGCGCCCGCGCCCGGTGCATTACAATTGTTGGGAAGCGATCTATTTCGACCACGATGTCGCGACCCTCAAGGAGATCGCGACCCGCGCGGCGGCCCTTGGCGCCGAACGCTTCGTGCTCGACGATGGCTGGTTCGGCAAGCGCGACGACGACACCTCCTCCCTGGGCGACTGGTGGATCGACGCGCGCAAGTTTCCCGACGGGCTGACCCCGCTGATCGAGCATGTCCGCAACCTGAACATGAGCTTCGGCATCTGGTTCGAGCCCGAGATGATCAACACCGACAGCGACACCTTCCGCGCCCATCCCGACTGGGCCATGGGGCCGCAGGACCAGATCGAGGGCCGCCAGCAGCGCGTGCTCGATCTCGCCAACCCGGAGGTGCGCGACTACCTCTTCGACCACATCGGCGCGGTGCTCGACGACCACGTCATCGACTACATCAAATGGGACCACAACCGGCTGCTGCCCTATCCCGACGCCGCCCAGACCCGTGGCATATACGATCTTCTGGACCGGCTGCGCGCGGCGTTTCCGGACGTCGAGATCGAGAGCTGCGCCTCGGGTGGCGGGCGCATCGACGCGGGCATCCTCGCGCGCACGCAGCGCGTCTGGCTGTCGGACAGCAACGATGCGCTGGAGCGTCTGCGCATCCAGCATGATGCGGCGCTGTTCCTTCCGGCGGCGATCACCGGCAGCCATGTCGGTCCGCGCCATTGCCACACCTCGGGCCGGGTGCTGCCGATGTCGATGCGCGCCTGGGTCGCGGCGCAGCGGCACATGGGCTTCGAGATGGACCCGCGCGAGCTGACCGAGGCCGAGGCGCAGGTGCTCACCCGCGTCACCGCCTGGTGGAAGGCCAACCGCGACTGGACCATGCAAGCCGACATCCACCGCCTCGATCATGCCGACCCGTCGGTCATCGGCGAGTGCCAGATCGCGAAAGGCGGCGAACGCTTCGTGGCCTTTGCGGGCCGCGCCGCCACTGCGTCGCAGATCCTGCCGCGTCCGCTGCGGTTCACCGGGCTCGACCCGGAGGCGAGCTACCGGGTGGAGCTGACCAACCGCGAAGACCTCGGCCCGCTGTCGCGCGGTGACATCGCGATCAAGCGCGGCGCGATCGAGCTTCCGGGCGCGCATCTGATGAGTCACGGCCTGCAGCTTCCCGCCGCCTTTCCCGACACCATCTGGGTGATCGAGGGCACGCGCCTCTAGCGAAGCCCGGTGACCGTCGGAGAGTGCGATGGCCCGTCTGGTCCCGCGCCTCAAAAGCCGGGTGGGCGCAACTCTGGCGGCCATGGCGAGCGGATGCCGGAAAACTGGACCTATCTTGCGCGCACACTGGACCTACGTGTGGACCGGAGGGCGTGCCTATACTCGGGGCGCCCCCTTGCCCAGCGAGATCCCCATGACCTATCGCCCTGCCGACTTCGCGACCCCCGAGACCGTCTTCAAAGCCTTCGAGGGCGTCAACCTGATCGGCGGGGCGCGTCGCGTCACGCAGGCCACCCTCGCGGTGACGAACCCCGCCACCGGCGCCGAGATCGGCCGCGCGGCGGCGAGCGACGGCGCCGAGACCGCGCAGGCGGTCGCCACCGCCCGTGCGGCGCAGCGGGACTGGGCGGCCACGCCCGCCCGCGCGCGCAGCAAACAGGTCGGCGCCGCCGCCCGCGCCGTCACGGCCCAGGCCGAATTGATCGCGCAGGTGCTGGCGCGCGAGACCGGCAAGGCGATCCGCACCGAGTGCCGCGGCGAGGTCGCGGTCGCCGCCGACATCCTCGAGTTCTATGCGGGGCTCGGCTCCGAACTGAAGGGGCAGACCATCCCCTTCGACCCCAGGATGCTCACCATGACCACGCGCGAGCCGCTGGGCG
>NZ_BATB01000135.1 GCF_000466965.1 Limimaricola cinnabarinus LL-001 | reverse complement strand
CCAGTTCGTCGTGCGGTAGCGGGTCGGGGAAGGCTTCGGCATACCCTCGACCTAACCCTCAGGACCCGCTCACTGAATCCCCCTCACCGAGATGTGCAACAAGGTCTCATGAACCGCTTCTCGCCCCTCGGGCGGGCCGAAGTAGAAGCCGTTCGCTGAAGAAAGGCACGAAAGGGTGCAGTCTTACTCGGAGCTGATTTGCGCAGTATTTCCCAGAAACAGAGAAATGAATCTTCGGCACCTAATCCAATTGGTTAGCTCGGCAGCCGATTAACGAATCGTCCTTCGAGTGCTAGCCTTCGCTGGTCGATCTGCGGGATATCATCGATGAAACCCTTAAATCGCGAGTTCACAAATGTTTAATGATTTGCAAGCGACTTCACTGGCTTCCTCTTTCACCACGCTTCCGAAAGCCAAGATAGGTTTGGGCCGCACCGAGGCCGAGACTCTAACTGTCGCGAAGGGTTTCGCGATCAAATCAAACCCTCACCCTTCCAATGGAGCCTATCTTGAAGCGAAAAGCGGCGAGGCGAGCGCTGGCGGCGTTTTTGAGGGGGGCGCCGGGTATTACGATCTCACGGTCGGATATTTCGACGAAACCGATGGCGTGTCGCATATGGAAGTGGTGGTGAACGGGGCCATTATCGACAGCTTCGAATGGAACGGCACCTTCGGGAACGAGAGGTCGAGCCCTGCCAGCCGGGCGGAGTATCTCATCGGGGATCTGTGGCTCGCACCGGGCGACCTGATCGAGTTGCGCGGCATGGGCGATGCCGGCGAGCCGCTGCGCACCGATTATATCGATATCGCAGTCGATTCCTCACCGCCGTCCAGCAGTACCTTCGTGATCGAGGCCGAGGAGATGGAGATCATCTCCGGCTTCGAGGTCGTGTCGAACGGCAAGGCCTCGGGAGGCGCATATCTGCAGGACGCGTTCCAAGGCGAGAATGGCCGCCCCGTCGAAGCCCGTGCCGCTTATACATTCGACCGGGCCGGCACCTTCGACATGACGATCGGTTATTTCGACGAGAATGACGGCGTCTCCTCGATGCGGGTCCTGCTGCATGGGCGCGAGGTAGACCGCTTCGATTGGGACAGCAGGTCGGGCGGCGAGCGCGCCAACGAGCATAGCCAGATGGAACGGGTGATTTCGAACCTGACCGTGGCAGCGGGGGATCGTCTCGAACTGGTGGGTCATGGCGATGGCCGGGAGCCGCTGCGCACCGATTTCCTTCGCTTCGAACCTGCCGCCCCCGCGTCCCGCGCGACGCCGGATCTGTGGTACGAGGATGAGGGCGAGGTGATCGTGGCGCTCAATGACGGCACCGGCAGCTTTACCGAGCGTGGCACCGGCATCACGATAGGCGACGCCGATATCCTGTCGGGCGATTTCGACGGCGACGGCGATCTCGATTTCCTGCGGGTCGGCTTGAGCAACGGCCCGACGCCGACGGGCGTGCCGGACGAAGTCGAATACGATGTCCAAACGATGCTGTTCGTGAATGACGGCTCCGGGAATTTTACCTCCTCCACGATCTCGGACCTCACCCTCCTGGCTAAGTCAATTAATACTTTCCCGAGATTCAATTTCGAAGCACATGACGCGGCCGATGTAGATGCAGATGGCGACATAGACATCTTGGCGACCGAGGCGACAAGCGGATCTCTCTTTCTGCTTCAGAACGACGGGTCCGAAAATTTCAGCCTGCTTTCACGGACACCTGTAGATCTACCATCATCGAGCACTGCGTTTTTCGGCGATTTCGACGGCAATGCACATCTCGACGTCGTCCTGCTGACAGATATCGACACTTCAGGGGTGGGCGTACTGGTCAACGAGGGGGATGGAACTCTTACGTTCCGAGACGCCGCCTCACCTAGCATCGAAGGTACGGGGACGGCCAGATCCTCGACTTGGATGGCGATGGCGACAACGACGTTGCATTCGCCGCTGACGGAGAGGGGCGTGGCATCTACACCTTCCTGAATGATGGTACCGGACTAAGACAGCCGGGCCTGCCGCCGAGCTTCAGCGCGGGCGAAAACGGCTTCATCGGCTCCTTCGAAGCGGCGAATTTCGACGCCGATGCCGGGGTCGAGATGGTCAGCGCCGGCGCGGTCGATGAAGAGGAGGATATCGAACCGGGCCTGCGAGTCTTCGATATCGTGACGACCGAAGGCGTCACGGAGTTCGTGCTCAAATCATTCGACCCGACGATCCAGGGCCTGCTCGTCGCACATGGCGATTTCGACCTAGACGGCGACAATGATCTCCTCATGGTTTCCCGCGATGTGTTCGAGATGACCTTGCTGCTCAATGACGGAGACGCCAACTTCACCTCGGCGGGCGTGGTTATCCCCCCGTTCGACACGTCGGAGTTTTCTTTCGCCCCGATCGTGAGCGTGGCGCATATCGATGATGCCGCATTGGTGGCTTAGGATCGGCGATGATGCGTAAATCATCCCCGGGCATGCCTGCCCCCTTTCTTCAGCGAACCGCCTCTCGGCCCTGCCAAGGGC
>NZ_BATB01000136.1 GCF_000466965.1 Limimaricola cinnabarinus LL-001 | reverse complement strand
CTGAAAGGCGGCGATCATGCCCAGCACCGTGCCCAGAAGCCCCAGAAGCGGCGCGATGCTGGCGATGAGTTCGAGCGGCCGAAGCCCGACCCTCGCCCGCGCCAGCAGCGCCCGCGCGACCCGCTCGGTCTCGGCCCGCGCGCCGTCCTCGCCAAGGCTCGGGTCGCGCCGCGCCCGCATCGCCGCCCTGCGCCAGAAGCGCCCGGCAGCTCCGCCGCCCGTCGATCATCGACAGCGCCTCGGCCTCGCGCCCGGCGCTCCAATGCGCCACCGCGCGGCGACTGCGCCGCCCGCCGCTCCACGCCCCGAGCAGCGCCAGCCGCCAGACCTTCCACAGGATCAGCGCCAGCGTGATCACCGACAGCACCGCGATCGCCCAGATCGCCGGGCCGCCCAGCAGGACGACCTCGAGCCCGCCATCGAACCCAGCCCGCGCGGCTGTCCAGATTTCGTCCATGGGGGGTCCCCTTGTTTGTATTTGCCACGTCGGCGTGCGATGCCGTGATTCTTGAGTTTATTAGTCGGAATAAAATATGGGGTCCAGTATCACCGGGAAAACCCCATGAAAACCTCGCCTTGACTTAACTGATAGTTATGATCAGGAATCAATGTGACCTATCAGGGTGCGTCGAACACCCCAGCCCCTTCCCGCCGCGACCGGAGACCCCATGCGCCTGACCCTCGCCGCCCTTCTCATCGGCACCGCCTTTCCCGCCGCCGCACAAGAGTTTCCGCAGCAATTTACGACCAGGTTCGGCACCGTCCGTCTCGACGCTCCACCCGAACGCGTCGTCTCGCTCGATTTCGGCGGCGTCGACAATCTCCTCGCGCTCGGCGTTGCGCCGGTGGCCATCCGCTACTGGTACGGATCGGACGAATTCGGCGTCTGGGATTGGGCGCAGGACGCGCTTGGCAACCAGACGCCCGAAGTGCTGCGCGGCGAAATCAACATCGAGAGGATCGCGGCGCTCGACCCGGACGTGATCCTCGCCATGGCCTCGGGCATCACCTCGGACCAATACGCTCTGCTGAGCCGGATCGCCCCGGTGGTCGCGGCCCCAAAGGGGCGGAGCGACTATGGCACCCCGTGGCAGGAGCGCGCCCGCCTCGCCGGTCGCGCCACCGGCAGGCTCGACGAGGCCGAGGCGCAGATCGAAGCGATCGAGGCCCGCCTCGCCCAAGCTGCCCGGCAGCATCCCGAGTGGCAGGGCCAGAGCGTTGCCGTGGCCTTTCACTGGAACGAGCAGCCCGGCGCCTACACCTCCGAGGACATCCGGCCGCAGCTCTTCGCCGAGCTGGGCTTCGTCACTCCCGAGGCCTTCGACACCGCGCGCAGCGGCAACGCCTTCTGGGCGGGCTTTTCCTCCGAGGACCTGTCGCCGCTCGACACCGACCTGCTGGTCTGGCTCGACGATGGCGAGGTGGTGGGCAAGCTCAAGGCGCTGGCGCTGCGCAAGGGGCTGCGCGCCCACCGCGAGGGGCGCGAGCTTTATGCCGACGAGGTGCTGACCGCCGCCTTCTCGCATGGCTCGCTGCTCAGCCTGCCTTACGTGATCGACGAGATGCTGCCTTTGGTCGAGGCGGCGGTCGACGGCGATCCGGCCACGCCGGTCCAGAGCACGCATGAGGCGGGCCTCGCCCCGTGACCGACGTGACCGCCACCCTGCCCCGACCGGGCGTCCCGGCGCGGACCCGGCGCGCGCTGGCGCTCTCGGGGCTCGGCGTGACGCTGACCGTGGTGGCGGTCGCGGGGCTCGGGGTGGGGGCGCGCGATGTCGCGCCGGGCGATGTCGTGGCAGCGCTGCTTTCGCCCGACCTTGCCAACCCCGATCACCTCGTGATCCGCGCGATGCGCCTGCCCGCCGCGGGCGGGGGTCGGTCCTTGGCGCGGCGCTCGCGGTGGCGGGGCTGCTGATGCAGGCGCTGACCCGTAACCCGCTCGCCGATCCCGGCCTGCTCGGCGTCAAGTGCCGGGGCCTCGGCCGCGGTGGTGCTGGCGATCGCGGCCTTCGGCCTCTCCGCCCCCGGCGCGCTGGTCTGGTGCGCCTTCGCGGGCGCGGGGGCGGTGGCGGCGCTGGTCTGGGCCTTGGGCACGCCCGGCACGGGCTCCGCGACGCCGGTGCGGCTGGCGCTGGCCGGGGCAGCAGTCAGCGGGTTGCTGATGTCGCTGGTCACGGCGCTGCTGCTCCTGAGCCACGAGACGTTGCAGGGCTTTCGCTTTTGGGTGGTCGGATCGCTCGCCGGGGCGACGCCCGCTGCGCTTGCACAGCTCGCCCCCGCCTTCGCGGCGGGCTTTGCGCTGGCGCTGTGGTCGGGGGCCGCGCTCAACGCGGTGGCGCTTGGCGACGATGCGGCGCGCGCGCTCGGGGTGCGGCTCGGCGCGGCGCGGGCGGCGGCGCTGGCAGCGATCACGCTGCTCTGCGGCGCGGCGGTGGCGCTGGCGGGGCCGATCGGCTTCGTCGGGCTGGTGGGTGCCGCATCTGGCGCGCGCCCTGATGGGCCCCGACC
>NZ_BATB01000137.1 GCF_000466965.1 Limimaricola cinnabarinus LL-001 | reverse complement strand
GCCTTCAGCCGCCGCATCTCGTCGGGCAGCAACCCGCCATAGCGCTTCTTCCAATTGAAGTAGGTCGCCTGACTGATCCCGGCCTTGCGGCAGATCTCCGCCACCGGCGTGCCCGCCTCTCCCTGCTTCAGAATGAACGCCTTCTGCGCCTCAGTGAACTTCGATGCCTTCATCGTTCTCAGCTCCTCTCCCAGCCAGGAAAGCTTAGCCGAAAACTCCAGTTTCAGACGGTCGCGTTTTCAGGGGGCAGAGCACACGAAAGCATCGTTTGAGCCCTAATTGCAGAATGATACACGATGCGCCCGGGTCGATAACCGGCGTCGTTATGCTGGCGTGCGCATAATCTCACGGATCAGATCATTTGTTTCTGATCTCGTCGTTTGGTGCCGATATCGAACGGCCAAAACAGTTCGTGTTATTTCAAGGCCATCGATGGGTTTCGACACCAGGCCCATGTCTGATGGAATAGCGGTGGCTGGTAGGATCACCGCACCCGAACCCTGCCGGGCAAGTTCGATTAACCAATCCACGCGATTTGACCGATAGGCCGCGTAGAGGTCGTAACCTTGATCTGCGCAGGTTCCATGTAAAGTATCCCGCATTTCGCAATTCAGTCTGTCAAGCATGTCAGTTTGAGCAAGCGTCGAAAGAAAAATTGTATTTAGTTCAGACAATGGATGCGACTTTGACACCACGACCTTGTAGTCCTCTTCATAGAGAATGTCTATACGATAGAGGTCTTCACTGACCTTGTCCGCGGTGACGACAACGTCAAAGTCACCATCTCGCAACCCAGAAAGAAGCTCGTGGGATGACGCAACGATCAATTCGATTTCGGCTTGCGGCACGCGCTTGCGCATACGCTCCATAGCTGCCGAAATTCTGCTGTGGCCAATCGTTTCGCCGACACCGACAGTGATAGGAACTCGCTCCAACCGCATATGACGGACTGCCTCGGCCTTCGCCTGTCGCGTCTCGTCGTATATTTTCTGCAATCTTGGCTGCACGAGTTTTCCCAGCGCGGTCAGCCTGCAGCCTGCACGGTCTCTGACAAACAGGTCACCTCCAAGTTCGTCTTCAAGTTTCTTGACCGCAGTCGTCAAGGAAGGTTGGGAGACATTGGAGGCACTGGCCGCGTGGGTGAAGTTTCGGTGCTCGCAGACAGCGAGAAAGTATCTGATCTGGTTCATTTCCATCGCCGCATTCTCCGTCACATCTCCGGCCGCGCCATCAAAACAAGTTCGATAGTCCATGTCTATCAAAGAATAGCATTTCGGAATTTGAGTCCACCGCATCCGGCATGGGACAAGAGTGCATCGAAACCAAACACGATGCACTTCAAAGCAGGGGCCGACCATGAAATCGCAAATTCTTCAGACACTCGCCGCACTGGCTCTGATCGCAACTTCTGCAACTGCACAGGACAATCCAATGGAAAATCATACCGCCAGCTACATCGCCATGCCCGCCGCCGAAGGCCAGTCCGAAGCTTTCGCGGAGTTTCTGGCGGGTGCCGCACCTATCGTGCGGGACACAGAGCCGGGCACCGTCCTTTGGTTTGCTCTGCAAGCCAACGATACGCTCGCAATCTTTGACATCTTTGCAGATGAAGAGGCACGGAACGCTCACTTCTCAGGAGCGGTTGCTGCGGCTTTGAACCAAAACGCCGACACACTGGTCGACGGAGGATGGGACGAAGGTGTTGTCGCGAATATCAACAACTCCGATGTCCTGTCGGTCAAGGCGCCGGTTGATCTCACCACGGCAACGACCGCAACTTACATCAAGCTTGAAGCTGCGCCGGGGAAAGGCCGCGAATTGGCAGCCTTGCTGACCGCCGCCGGCCCCATCGTCGCAGATACCGAACCCATGACATTGTTCTGGGCGGCGCTGCAAATTGACGAGAACAACTTTGCCATCTTCGACATCTTTGCCGACGATGCTGGCCGCGAAGCGCATTTTGCCGGACAGGTCGCCGGGCTACTGAATGAAAGGGCTTCGGAATTGGTCTCGGGCGGATGGGACGATGGTGTGGTGGCAAACGTCCGCAATTTCGACATCCTTGCTGCCAAGTAATCTCGAGCTGCGTTAACAAAGAAGTGCCCGGTGCAACCCATCGGGCACTTTGCTATTTGAGTTGAGAGTAAAGCCAAGTCGGTCGATTAACCGCAGCGAAATGGCATTTTATCCCAGTCTGCTGATGCTTACCTGTCCCATCCCGGATG
>NZ_BATB01000138.1 GCF_000466965.1 Limimaricola cinnabarinus LL-001 | reverse complement strand
CGATATGTGCAACAGCGCCTTGGAAACATCGCGCTGCCATCATCGAACAGCGGCCGGAACACCCGACTGTATTCGTCGATGGCATGCCAAAGCCCCGCGTTCTCCAGGACCCGGTCGTATCCGGCATGCTCCTTCTGGTGCTCCCGGAGTTTCAGCGCGCTGCCAGGAAGCCTGACATGGAGGCACGGCCGCTCAAGGAGCATGACGGTCTGGCCGATATCGAAATGCGACAGCGCCCGCGCGCGCTGAGGCACTGCCGCGGCCATGGCGAGGAGCAGGCCGTTGCGATAATCGCGCGCTGCAAACAGATCTCTCGGCCCGAGAGCGCGGGCGTTCTCGATGATCTCCATTCCAAGGTCGAAAATTGTCGATGCGCCGACCAGCTGTTCGCCGGTCTTCGTCGGACGCCCTTCGACCTTTCCACGGGCGTTCAGCCGGGAGACGACGTGCTTGCAGGCCACGCTGGTGAACCCTGGATCGCATGCGGTGGAATATCCCGACAGAATGCGCCCGAGATAGTCACTCGCGCTGCGCGTCGAGACGCCCTCCTCGGCCAGATCGCCGGCATAGACATGGAAGGTGATGCCAGCGGGCCTGACGTCATGCCCTGAGCCTTCGCACCATGCGAGCCAGCGCAGCAGAGCATGCGTGACTGAGTTCAGATGATCCGCGCTCCACTTGAGCTTCCGGCTTCCTGATTCGGAACCCATCCTTGCAATCAAACCGGGTTGCCATTCATCCGGGAGACGCCCGATCAGGGCGAGAAGGGATTCCGTCTTTGACCTCCTTTTCGTCTTGGGAGCACGCTGGCGCTGCCGGCGGACGATGGCGATCATGGACGCATAGGGCATGCCCCAAAGGGTCGGAGCGGCCGTCTGCACGCGGTGCAGCTTGAGAGCAGCGAGATGGCCGTCGTGTTGCGCCGAACATTCCACCAGGTAAGCATCCATCTCCTGGCGCGTGGGAGGAACCATGAGCGGACGCGCCGCGCCCCGCCATGCCGAGAAAGCCCGGAGCTCATGCAGGATCGGGTCTGGATCGAGATCCGGCCACTCCGACCTCAACGCAGCACGGACTGCTTGAAAAGTGCATGCTGAAGCCGGTGAGGTCCCGGTCACACGATCTTGTTTCATCGAAGTCCTTTCTGTCTGAAGCCGACAGGCTGTCGTGACTTCTTGTCCGCCAAGTATGCCTGCCAGCGGGCGAGCGCGAAGTGCTCATCGATCTCGGCATAAAATGCGAGCGTCGTCTCGAGGCTTTCGTGTCCGAGCAGACGTGACACGTCCGGCAGCCGGTCCGGGTCTTCCTTCAGCCAAAGCCAGCCAAGGAAATGCCGGTAGAGATGCGGGTTCATCCGGATGCCCGTGATCCGCCTTGTATGCCGCATCAACCGCTCGAGTATCCCGACGAAGGGCTGGTCCGGGCCAACGCTTGAGCCTGTGCGGGGAACAGGAAGGGGTTGCGTTGGTCGCCCGCGCGGAGTGCCTTAGGCCGGATCTTGTCGAGATAGAGCCGAAGCCG
This sequence comes from Limimaricola cinnabarinus LL-001, assembly GCF_000466965.1. Taxonomy (GTDB): domain Bacteria; phylum Pseudomonadota; class Alphaproteobacteria; order Rhodobacterales; family Rhodobacteraceae; genus Limimaricola; species Limimaricola cinnabarinus. The sequence continues at coordinate 678 of NZ_BATB01000138.1, read as the reverse complement.
CCGCGACTCATTTTCGCCCAGAGGAATGGGCAGATCCGGATCGTCGCTGGTGCGCATCTTGAGCTCCACGTTCGGGACCGTGATCGTCGCCAAGTCGCCGCGCCATGAGATCCAAGACAGCTTTGCCCCAGCCACGTTCGCCTTACGAGGCGCTCTGGCGAGCAGGATATCGCTCGCCAGCACGCACATGACGTCGCGGGCCAGTTCGGTGTCGATCTGGTCGAGGCGTCTCGCGCCGCGCTTCTTGCGGACCCGCCGGTCCAATTCGGTATTGACCTCATCGATGAGGATCTCCCCGAGGTCGAGCAGTCGTTGCTGTCTGTGCCCGATGATCTGGCGGAGCTTGTCCTTGTTGCGCCTCGCTATGCCCTTCTCGCCGACCGCGTGGTCGCTGATGGTCTTCGCGATATCGTCGATTTCTTTTTCATCCCGACCAATGTAATCGCGTGCGATCTTCTTGACGGCCTTGCCAAGCGTCGACGCGTAGCTGCTTGGGAAATCGCTACCGCTGTTGCCCGCCCGCACGGCCTCCAAAACGCTCTCGATCACGGCCGGATCAGTGTATTCCTCTACGGTCTCGATCAGGTAGCCGGTCGTTGCATAAAGCGCCTTCGCTCCCGCGATGAGGATGCCCCGGCGGTTCTTGATCGTTGCTTGGGACTGTTGGCTGTCACCGAG
>NZ_BATB01000139.1 GCF_000466965.1 Limimaricola cinnabarinus LL-001 | reverse complement strand
CCGCAGCCGATCACGCTCATCCTCGAGGCCCGGAAAGCCGAGAAGATGCTCGGCGAAACTGCCCCGCTCGGCCCCCGCCGCCGCCACCAGCCGCGCGTATTCCGCAGCCGACAGCACCACGACCGCGGGCTTGCCGCGCCGGGTCACCTCCTGCGGCGCACCGGCGATGGCGGCGTCCACCACGGCGCTGAACCGGTTCTTGGCGTCCTGAAGGCTCCACATGGCGCTGCTCCTGTCTAGCTACCTGTCTAGATAGGGACAGCCTGCTCCCAGATCAAGCCCCCTGCCCCGCCCGGAACCAGCGCACCAGCGCCCGGCGGTCCGCCTCGGAGATGTCGGTGACGTTGGCGGGCGGCATCGCATGGGTGACCCCGGCCTGAAGGTAGATGGCGCGGGCGTTCTGCGCGATGTCCTGCGGCGTCTCGAGCACCACCCCCTTGGGGGCCCAACGGATGCCGTCCCAGACCGGCTCGCGCGCATGACACATGGAGCAGCGTCCCACCACGATCTGTTCCGCCTCGTGAAATCCCTCCGCCTCTGCGAAGCGCTGCTCATAGGCGGTCATCGGCCGCGCCTCGGCCTCCTCGTAGGAGCCCCACATCGGCGCGGTCGAGAGCCACGCGAGGACGAGGAAGATGATCACCGTCGCCCCCCATGTCCAATGCGGCCCCTTGCCGGTGGCGTGCATGGTGTTGAAGTAGTGCCGGATCGTCACCCCCATCAGGAACACCAACGACGCGATGATCCAACTGTACTCTGTCGCGAAGGCGAGCGGGTAGTGGTTCGACAGCATCAGGAACACAACCGGCAGGGTCAAGTAGTTGTTGTGCGTGCTCCGAAGCTTGGCGATCTTGCCGTATTTCGGATCGGGCTTGCGCCCCGCCTTGAGGTCGGCGACCACGATGCGCTGGTTCGGCATGATGATCAGGAACACGTTCGCGGTCATGATCGTCGCGGTGAAGGCACCAAGGTGCAACAGCGCCGCGCGCCCGGTGAAGATCTGGTTGTAGCCCCAGCTCATCGCCACCAGCAGCGCGAAGAGAAGCAGCATCAGGAGCGTCGGACGATTGCCCAGCCCCGATTTGCACAGCCGGTCATAGACCAGCCAGCCGATGGTGAGCGATCCCGCCGACAGCGTGATCGCCTGCCACACCGCGAGATCGGCGCGCGACGGGTCGATGAGATAAAGCTCCGCCCCGACCCAGTAGACGATCATCAACAGCGCCGCGCCCGACAGCCACGTCGCGTAGCTCTCCCATTTGAACCATGTCAGATGCTCGGGCATCGCGTCGGGTGCGACGAGGAACTTGCGGATGTGATAGAACCCGCCGCCATGCACTTGCCACTCCTCGCCATGCGCGCCGGGCGGCAGGTCGGGGGCCTTCTTCAGGCCGAGGTCGAGCGCGACGAAATAGAAGGACGAGCCGATCCAGGCGATGGCGGTGATGACATGGAGCCAGCGCACGGCGAAACCGGCCCAGTCCCACAGGATTGCGAAGTCGTGCATCTGGTTCCCTCGAGGTTGGCGCCCACCACTCTAGCGGCGCGTTCGCGTCATCGCCAAGCCATGCGCGCGCCAAGCAGCTTCAAACGAAACCGGACAATCGCGGATCGTGGAAGGTTCTCCGTGGCAGGATCGCGCGCGCAACGCGCGCCACGATCACGCCTCGTTGCGACACCGCGGCTATGCTCGCCCGAAAGCCAGCCCCATGAGGACGCCATGTCACAGATCTCGGCCATCCTGTCGCTGCCCTACATCCAGCCCGGACAGGCGCAGAAACACGTCACCCATAACGAGGCGATCAAGCGGCTCGACGCGCTCGTGCAGCCGGTGGTCGCCGACCGGGACCGCGCGGCCCCTCCCGCCGCGCCGGACCTCGGCGCGCGCCACATCGTGGCGGCGGGGGCGGCGGGCCACTGGGCCGGACATGCGGGCGAGATCGCGGTCTGGGACGGGGCCGCCTGGCTGTTCGAGACCCCCCTGCCCGGCTGGCGCGCGCATTGCCTCGCCGAGGACGAGGATCTGCTTTTTGGCGCGCAGGGCTGGCAGGGCCGGTCCGAGCGCGGTGCCCGGGCCGCGCATCTCGGCCTC
>NZ_BATB01000140.1 GCF_000466965.1 Limimaricola cinnabarinus LL-001 | reverse complement strand
CCCTCATCACCTTCGGCGGCTGGCGCATCGCGTGCTGGAGCGTCCACCGAAGTTCGGCTTTCACGCGAGCGGCCGAAGGTGCGGCTGTGCGACCTCACGCCGGAGGATCTCCGCGCCGCAAGCGCACCTACAACAGCCTGGTGACGATCCTGCGTATGGCGCTGCGCCTCGCATGGGAGAACGGTCATCTGGAAGCGGAACGCACATGGCGCTGCCTGCGACGGCTGCCGGTGAACCACACGCCCCGCCGGGACTTCCTCGACCGCACCCAATGCCGGCGCCTGCTCGACGCGTGCTCGCCAGCCCTGCGCCGCCTGGTGATGGCCGCTCTCTACACCGGCTGCCGTGTCGGCGAACTGGGGCAGCTGCGCGTGGAGGACGTCGCCTACCAGATTTACGGGCTGCGCATTCCGGCATTCAAGCGCAGCCCCGCCCGCTTCGTCTTTCTGCCGGACGAAGGCATGGCCTTCTTCCAGCGGTGCTGCCTCGGGAAAGCCCCCCGGGATCATGTCCTGCTCTCGGAAGCCGGGAAGGTCTGGCGGCGCCAGCACGCGGGACCGTTTCGGCTCGCCGCTGCCCGTGCCGGCCTGCCGTCCACCTTCGTCTTTCATGGCCTACGGCACACCTATGCCAGCGACCTCATCTGCCATGGCGTGCCGTTGGAGGTCGTGGCCCGACAGCTCGGTCATGCCGATACGCGAACGGTCGCGTCGACCTACGGGCACCTCGCCGAGCGTTACCGGGAGGAGATGATCCGCAGCCGGTTCTCGGCGCTGGTTTCTGACCCCGCAGGGCCAGCTTTAATCCATTAGCGGCCTGCCGCCTGTACTGAAACGCCCTCTTTGCAGATGGTCAGTCGAGACGATCCGAGTTCGGTCGTTCGTCTGCACGCATGGTCTTGGTTTCGAAGATAGGACGACACGCCCCACAGGCGCTAAAGTTTCCCCCTACGCAACCGGAGCGCGCTATGCGCAGATGGGCGCATCTGTTCTCGAGAAGGTGCCGCATGAGTTTTCTCCGCGCAATCGCGATCTTCGCTGCCATAGCTATTCCCACGCTCGGTGCGGCCGATCCGGTGAAGATTGAGCTACTCCCCACCTCTTGGACAGTTTCCGGGGTGATTTAAGCTACTCTCTGCCTCTGCTGGTCGGTTTCGATCTGATTGCAGTAGACCACGGCGGGCGGCATCCGTCCCCCTCGCACCACGAAGCTTGAGGTGCTCCCCGATCCCTGGACAGGATCTGGTGCCTTCCAAGCTACTCTTAGCTCCTGCTGATCGGGTTGGATGGTGGGGTTTCTCTGCCAGTAGACCACTGCTGGCGGCTGGCCGCCATGGGCGGAATGCGGGCGCTTTCGATTGTAGAAATCGATCCAGTTCCTGAGTCCCGCCCGTGCCTCAGAGCCGGTCTCCCAGGCATGCAGGTAGACGCACTCGTATTTCAGGGTGCGCCAAAGCCGCTCGATGAAGATGTTGTCGAGGTAGCATCCCTTTCCGTCCATTGAGATGCGGACGCCGGCGCGTCTGAGCGGATCGGTCCAGGCGAAGGACGTGAACTGGCTGCCCTGATCGGTGTTCATGATCTCGGGCAAGCCGAACCGCTGGATCGCTTCGGTCAGCGCCTCGACGCAGAACTCGGCCTCCATCGTGTTGGATAGGCGCCAGGCCAGCACTTTCCGGGTGTGCCAATCCATGATCGCCACGAGATAGAGGAAGCCGCGCCGCATGGGGAGATAGGTGATGTCGGCGCACCAGACTTGGTTGGGCCGCTCCACGCGCAACCCCCTTAGCAGGTATGGGTATCGCTTGTGCCCCTTGGCAGGCTTGCTGGTGTTGGGCTTCTGGTAGATCGGCATGAGGCCCATGAGCCGCATCAGCCGTCGCACCCGCTTATCGTTCACTGCGTGGCCCTCGTTGCGCAGATGCCGGGCCATCTGCCGCACGCCGTAGAACGGCGTTTCGAGGAATTGTTCGTCGATCAGCCGCATGAGGTCGA
>NZ_BATB01000141.1 GCF_000466965.1 Limimaricola cinnabarinus LL-001 | reverse complement strand
TGCCGACGTCGATCACCGTGGCCCCGGGCTTGACCCAGTCTCCCTTGATCATGCCGGGCCGGCCGACGGCGACCACGAGGATGTCCGCGCCGCGGCAGATCTCGGCGAGATCGCGCGAATGGCGATGCGCCACGGTCACGGTGCAATCATCGCGCAACAAAAGCTGCGCCATGGGGCGGCCGACGATGTTCGAACGCCCGACCACCACCGCGTTCAGCCCCTTGAGGTCGCCCAGCCGGTCGCGCAGCATCATCAGACAGCCCAGCGGCGTGCAGGGGACCAGCGCCTTCTGCCCGGTGCCCAGAAGGCCCACGTTGGAGATGTGAAAGCCGTCGACGTCCTTGGCCGGGTCGATCGCCGCCAGCACCGCCTCGGTGTCGATATGGCGCGGCAGCGGCAGCTGCACGAGGATGCCGTGCACCGACCTGTCGGCGTTGAGCCGCGCGAGCAGCGCCAGCAGATCCGCCTCGCTCGTCTCGGCGTCAAGCTTGTGCTCGAAGCCGGTCATGCCGGTCTCGCGGGTCTGGCGCGCCTTGTTGCGCACATAGACCTCGGAGGCCGGGTCTTCGCCCACCAGCACCACCGCGAGGCCGGGTGTGATCCCATGCTCGGAGTTCAGCTCCGCCACGTGATCGGCGACATGGGCCCGCACATTCGCGGCAAAGGCCTTGCCGTCGATGCGGGCGCCAAGCGTGGTCTCGCGGATGTTCATTTCAGCGCCCCCGTCAGCTCGGGCACGAGATCGAACAGATCGCCGACGAGGCCGTAATCGGCGACCTGGAAGATCGGCGCCTCCTCGTCCTTGTTGATGGCGACGATGATCTTGCTGTCCTTCATCCCCGCGAGGTGCTGGATCGCGCCGGAGATGCCGACCGCGACGTAGAGATCGGGGGCGACGACCTTGCCGGTCTGCCCGACCTGCCAGTCGTTCGGGGCATAGCCCGCATCGACGGCGGCGCGGCTCGCACCGACGGCGGCGCCGAGGCTGTCGGCCAGCCCCTCGACCAGTGCGAAGTTCTCCTCCGAACCGACGCCGCGCCCGCCAGAGACCACGCGGCCCGCCGAGGTCAGCTCCAGCCGGTCGCTCTTCGAGACCTCGTCCGAGAGCCAGCGCGCGAGGCCGGGATCGGTGACCTCGGCCAGGGTCTCGACCTCGGCCGCGCCGCCATCGCCCGCGGCGTCGAAGCCGGTGGTGCGGATGGTCAGCACCTTGGTCGCGTCCTTGGATCGCACGGTCTGGATCGCGTTGCCCGCGTAGATCGGCCGCTCGAAGGTCTCGGCGTCGATCACCTTGAGCACGTCGGGGATCACCATCACGTCGAGAAGCCCCGCGACACGCGGCATCGCGTTCTTGGCGCTTGAGGTGGCGGGGGCGGCGATGTGCTCGAAATCACCGGCGAGCACCGCGATCAGTGCCGCCAGCGGCTCGGCCATCTGGCGCTCGTATTGCGCGCCCTCGGCCAGCAGCACGCGGCCCACACCATCGATCTTCGCGGCCTCGGATGCCGCCTCATGCGTGGCGCCGGCGCAAAGCAGCGTCACCGCGCCCAGGCTCTGCACCGCGCTTATGGCCTTGGCCGTGGCGTCGCGGTTCAATTCGCCCCTGGTGATGTCCGCAACAAGTAGAACCGCCATCAGATGACCCCCGCTTCCTTGAGTTGATCGACCAGCTCGTTCACCGAGCCGAGCTTGATCCCGGCCTGGCGGCCCTGCGGCTCGCGCACCGAGACGACTTCGAGCCGCGGGCTCACGTCGACGCCGTAATCGGCGGCGGTGGTCTCCTTGAGCGGCTTTTTCTTGGCCTTCATGATGTTGGGCAGCGAGGCATAGCGCGGCTCGTTGAGGCGCAGATCGGCGCTGACGATGGCCGGGAGCGGCACCTCGATGGTCTGCAGGCCGCCATCGACCTCGCGCGCAC
>NZ_BATB01000142.1 GCF_000466965.1 Limimaricola cinnabarinus LL-001 | reverse complement strand
CGACGAGGACCGCATCCGGCTGGGCCCCGGGCTCGGGCACGCGGCCGAAGGGGCGGGTCCGGAACTCCGGCCAGAGCCCCTGCGCCAGCAGCGTTTCGCGCAGGTCCTCCCCCGGCATCGCCGGGGCGGTCCATGGCGGCGCGCGGCGCGTCTCGATCACGATCCGTTCGATCCGGCGGCATATCCCGTGTCGATCCGCGCGACCGGCCCGGGTGTAGGGCGACACGACGCGGATCTCGGCCCTGTCCCGATCCCGAAGCAGCGGCGTTCCGACATCGACCTGCGCGCCCTCCGCCACGCAGGCCACGAGCCGCAACGCCGGCAGATCGCGGGCCAGAAGGGCCACGGCGCCAGTCTGGGCCGGCTCCACGTCGGCAGCAGTCGTGGTCGCGGCATGGGGTCTGCGAAAGGCGATCATGCCTGTCTCCTGATCGGGGCCTTGCCCCATTAATCGACCGGCACGTGTGCTGCCGCCTTGATCCAGATCAAGGGCGAACGGCGCGCCCTGCCCTAGGCTTTATCGCATCGGTCATCCCCAACCGGAGGGACACCATGCCCCGCGCCGTCATTTTACTGCCCGCCCTGCTTCTTGGCGGCTGGTCCGCCCTGACGCTTTCGGCGCAGGAGGCCCCCGACCCCACGCCGGAGCAGATCGTCGAGGACTGGCTCGCCTCGTCTCATGCCGACGCGATGTCAGAGGCGTTCCGCCACTGGGACGGCGAGGGCGAGATTCCCGGTGCCTGCGCCACCTGCCATTCCACCCCCGGCTTCGTCGATTACCTCGCCTCGCCGATGACCACCGTGGGCGTGATCGATCACCCCGTTCCGACCGGCACCGTGATCGAATGCACCGCCTGCCACGATCCGGCGGCGGCGTCGCTGGCCTCGGTCCGCTTTCCCTCGGGCCAGCCCATATCGCTTGGCAATGGCGCGGCGGTCTGCGCCGTCTGCCATCAGGGCCGCGCCTCGGGCGCGCGCGTCGAGAAGGCGGTGGACGGGATGGAGGAGGACACTGTCTCGGCCAATCTGGGCTTCATCAACATCCATTACTCCGCCGCGGCGGCGACGCTGATGGGCGCGGAGGCGGGCGGCGGCTACGAATACGAGGGCAAGAGCTATGCCGGGCGCTACGCCCATGTGCCCGGCCTGAGCGACTGCGCGAGCTGTCATGGCCCGCATGACACCGCGATCGAGATCGAGGACTGCACCACCTGCCACGCAGGAGTGCAGGATTTGTCCGCCATCCGCATGTCGCTCGTGGATTACGACGGCGACGGCGATACCGCCGAGGGCATCGGCATGGTGATGCAGCAGATCTGGGAGAGGCTTCTCGCCGCGATCATGCGCTATGGTGCGGAGGTCGCCGCACGCCGATCGCCTATGCCGAAGAGGCCTACCCCTATTTCTTCGCCGATCCGAACGGCGACGGCCGCGCCGATCCCGAAGAAGCGACGAACGACAACCGCTATGCCAGCTGGACCCCGCGGCTCCTGCGCGCCGCCTACAATTACCAGTTCGTCACGAAGGACGGCGGCGCCTATGCGCACAACCCGCATTACACGCTGCAGCTTCTGATCGACGGCCTGCAGGATCTGGCGGAGGTTCTGCCAGAAGACATCGGCGACCTGCGTCGACCCTGAGGCGCGCAGCCGCGCATGTCATCGATGACCGCATCGCTTGATGACTGCCGTGAGCCTGCCCGGAGGCTGACCGACGTGATCTCACCTTTGCTCGAACGCGTATCCCGCCTGCGCCCTGTCGACTTGCCCGAGCCCCCCGCCGGGAAGGTGAAAGCCGGCCAGAGTCATGGCGCCATCATCGACCGAGGCG
>NZ_BATB01000143.1 GCF_000466965.1 Limimaricola cinnabarinus LL-001 | reverse complement strand
CCACATGACGGGACACTACCCAGAACAAGGGTTTTCGAGCGTTCTGCGCGCGAAATATTTTGCCGATCACGCGCATAATTCTTCGCCCTGATGATGTGCCCGGGTGCCGATTCGAATGCCATCTTTCGGCCCTGAGCCACCATTGCTGAGCGACGCCGCAAAGGTCCGGATCAAGCCCAAACTGACCGCGTTGCCTGTAAGATTTTCGCAGGTGCAGCATAGGCGCGCCTGTCGCGATCCGCCCATACCGACCCTTAAAGCCACATGCAGCGAATAGCTCCTCACAGGCCGAGCTTCCTCAGAACATCGAGCCGACATCGGATGCGGCAGTGGGATAGCGGCGGGCATTGCCTTCAGCTGCTGCTCCGTCAGCCCCAGCTTGATCGCCAGCGAGAAGAAGTTGATCAGCTCCGCGTAATCCGGGCCGAAGAGATGCGCACCGAGGATCTTGCCGTCCGAGCCGGTGATGACCTTGGCCGCTGCATGGCTTTCGCCACGGCGCTTCTGCGAGAACCAGCCCGAGGTGTCGGTGAAGCTCACTACGGCTTCGCCCCTCTCGCGCGCCTCCTCCTCCATCAGGCCCACGCGCGCCAACTCCGGGATGGTGAAGACCACGCTCGGCACGCCGGTATAGTCCGGCTCGGTGCGCTCGCCCTTGAGCATGTTCGACGCGGCAATCTTGCCCTCGAACACCGCGACCGGGGTCAGCGGTTTGCCGGGCGAAGCCGCGGCGTCGCCGGCCGCGAAGATGCGCAGGTTGGAGGTCGATTGCAGCCAGGGCGTCACCTTCACGCCGCCATGTTCTGTCTCGATCCCCGCAGCGGTGAGGTTGAGATGGTCGATGGCGGGCACGCGCCCGGCGCCATGAACGATGAGGTCGGCCTCGATGGCGTGGCGTTCGCCGTCCCTCGTGTAAACGACACGATGTGCATCGGCCACCGCTTCGATCCGCTCGGGCATTGCTTCCGCCACAATCTCGATCCCGGCGGCGCGGCTGCGCTCGAGCAGCATGTCAACGAGATCGGGGTCGAACATCTTGAGCTGACGCGCACCCCGGTCAAGGATTGTCACTTCTGCGCCCGCCCGCGCGGCGATATGCGCGAACTCGAAGGAGATGTAGCCGCCGCCGACGAAGACGATGCGGCGGGGAAGCTCCTCGAGATTCAGGAAATCGGTGCTGTCGATCACCTGCTCTGCGCCAGGAAAGTCGAGCGGGCGCGGCTTGGCACCGGTGGCGATCAGCGCGTGGTGGAAAGCGATCTCGCCGTGCCCCTCGATCTCGATCCGGTCCTTGGCGGTAAAGCGGGCCTGGCCATACAGCGGGCGCACGCCCGCCTCCTTCAACCCGTCTTCCATGCTCTCGGGCACCGGGTCGGTGAAGCTCTCCTTGTGCTTCATCAGAGCGGGCCAGTCGATCCGCGCCTCGCCAGTGACCCCCTTGCCCGACATCAGCCGCGCCGCTTCGACGGCCTCTGCGCCGGCGCGCAGCATCTTTTTCGGGTCACAACCCCGAAGCGCGCAGGTGCCGCCATAGGGCAGCTCGTCGACGATGGCGACGGACCAGCCGGCGCGGGCGCATTTCTTAGCGGCGTTGATCCCGGCCATGCCGGCGCCGATGACGATGAGATCGAGGGTGTCGGCCATGTCTGCTCCTTCTGTCATTCGGTTTTGGTTGGGGACGGTGCCTGTCCTCAACGATAGCGGCCCAGCAGTCGTTCGCTGCTCCACCAGATCGCGGCCATGCCGCCCCCCTCACGAGGCCCAGCCAGAGCCAGCCGTCTTCGCCTAAGGGCACCAGCC
>NZ_BATB01000144.1 GCF_000466965.1 Limimaricola cinnabarinus LL-001 | reverse complement strand
CGAGCCGCCCCCGGATCGCCTCGGGCCCGTTGAGCACCACCTCGGCAGGCACATGCCCGACCGCGCCCGTCACCTGCCGCGCCAGCCAGCGGCGCAGGTCGGGATCGGTCATCGGCGTCAGCGGATGGTTCTCCATGCCGCTCTCGCTCAGAAGCCGGTCGTTCACGAAAAGATGCCCCTGATAGACCGAGCGTCCCGCCGCCGGAAAGGCCGGGCAGACGATGACCCGCTCCGCGCCGAGCCTGTCGGCCAGCGCCTCGGCCACCGGACCGATATTGCCCTCGGGCGTGGAATCGAAGGTCGAGCAATATTTGAACAGGATCTGCTCGCAGCCCTGCGCCAGCAGCCAGTCGAGCGCCGCGAGCGAGAGCCGCACCGCTTCCTCGACCGGGACCGAGCGCGATTTGAGCGCGACGATGCCCGCCTCGACCCCCGCCGCGGCAGGCGCGTCGGGCACGCCGACATATTGCACGGTGCGCATCCCCGCCTTGGTCAGCGTGTTGCCCAGATCGCTCGACCCGGTGAAGTCGTCCCCGATACAGCCCAGCAGCATCAGCCCTCTCCCGGCAGGCTCAGACCCGCGTCGCGCGCATAGACCTTCGTGACGGCGGCGTCGTCCTCGCCCCCCCAACCGGCCGCAACCGCGCGCTCGAACTGACCCAGCGCCGCGTGGGTGAGAGGCACCGGCAGGCCCGCGCCATCGGCGATACCCGAGACGATCCCGAGATCCTTGGGCCAGATCGTGACCGCCGAGCGGGCGGCGTAATCGGCCTCGACCACATGCGGCGCGCGGTTCTCGAACATCCACGAACTGCCCGCCGAGACGCGGATCACATCGACCGCGCGGCCAAGGTCGAGCCCCTGGCTCGCCGCCAGCGCCAGCGCCTCGCCCATCGCGGCGATATGCACGCCTGCGAGAAGCTGGTTCACCGCCTTCATCGCCGACCCGGCCCCGGCCTCGCGGCCCAGATCATGCACCGTCTCGGCCATCGCATCGAGAGCCGGGCGCGCGGCATCGAAGGCGGCCCCGGACCCCGAGGCCATGATCGACAGCCGGCCTTCCCTGGCCTTGGTCGCCCCGCCCGAGATCGGCGCGTCGAGGTAATAGAGCCCCAGCGCCTCGGCCCGCACGGCCATGTCGCGCGCGACCTGCGGGTCCACCGTGGCGCAGGAGATGATCGCGGCCCCTTGGCGCATCGCCGTCGCGCAGCCCTGCGCGCCGAACAGCACAGCCTCGGTCTGCGCCGCGTTCAACACGACGCTCACCACGATGTCGCTTTCGGCGGCGGCCTCGACCGCGCGCCCCGCCTCGCCGCCGATCGCGACGAGCGGCTCGGCCGCGCCGTCGCGCAGGTCGCAGCCGATCACCCGGTGCCCCGCCCGCCTGAGCGACAGCGCCATGCCGGAGCCCCATCGACCCCAGACCGATCACCGTGATCACCGCCATGCCCCGCTGCCCCCTCCGGCTTTGGTATACCATTTGCTCCCACGGATCGGCGGGCCTGTCAATCACCCGGCCTGTCGATCCGGTCATCGACCCTATGCCCGAGACGACAAAGGGCGCCGCGACCCTCCCCGGTCGCGACGCCCTGTCCGCACCTCGCGCGCGCTTCAGCCGCCGAAGCGCTCGCGCAGCAGGTTCTTCTGGACCTTGCCCATCGTGTTGCGGGGCAATTCGTCCAGTATTTCGAGGCGGCGCGGCTGTTTGAACCGCGCCAGCGATCCCTGAAGCGCCGC
>NZ_BATB01000145.1 GCF_000466965.1 Limimaricola cinnabarinus LL-001 | reverse complement strand
TTCATCAAGGCGCGCAGCCTTCGAGCTGCAATCTCGACGCCGAATAAATGGCCGCAACCGACCAGTCGCCGGAACGCCACGAAAGCCCTTGCCACGCGGGAGCCATCCATAAACGGTCCGAGGACGATGCCGAATGGCCAGGCGGCGAGAGGCAGCACTGCGGGCGATGCGGGATCACAAGATCTCGCAACGCCGGGCCTGCCAGCTTGTCGGTGTCGATCCCAAGACAGTCCGGCGCCCACGCCCGCCGGACTGCCCCGAGATCCGCAAGGAGATGCAGGAGATCGCCGGGAAGCGGCGTCGGTTCGGCTACCGCCGGATCGGCATTTTGCTGGAACGCAAAGGCATGATCATGAACCATAAGAAGCTGTATCGGCTCTACCGCGAGGAAGGGCTGGCGGTGAAGCGACGACGTGGCCGTAAGCGGGCTCGAGGCACGCGCACGCCGATGCCGGAGGCGGCGCATCCCAATGCTCGCTGGTCGCTCGACTTCCTGTCGGACAGCTTCGGCGCCTCGCGCAAGTTCCGCATCCTCGCGGTGATCGACGATTGCTGCCGCGAGAACCTGTGCCTGATCGCTGACACCAGCATCTCGGGCGCCCGTGTCGCGCGCGAGCTGGACGCGCTGGTGCGGTGCTCTGCCCCCTGAAAACGCGACCGTCTGAAACTGGAGTTTTCGGCTAAGCTTTCCTGGCTGGGAGAGGAGCTGAGAACGATGAAGGCATCGAAGTTCACTGAGGCGCAGAAGGCGTTCATTCTGAAGCAGGGAGAGGCGGGCACGCCGGTGGCGGAGCTCTGCCGCAAGGCCGGGATCAGCCAGGCGACCTACTTCAATTGGAAGAAGCGCTATGGCGGGTTGCTGCCCGACGAGATGCGGCGGCTGAAGGCTCTTGAGGACGAGAACGGGCGACTGAAGAAGATCGTCGCCGATCTGACCTTGGACCGGGACATGTTGCAGGACGTCATCCGCCGAAAGCTCGCTCGCCAGTGGGCTTGAACCAGTGGCGCCCCTGGCTCGCCCTGGCCGTTTGCGCGAGCTCGTCACCGGGATGTGCGTGGATTGGGGCGTCTCGATCAGGAAGGCTTGTGGGGCCATCTGCTTCGATACCTCCACCTACCATTACAAGTACCGGCGGACGGACCAGGCTGCCGTCGAAAGGCGGATCAAGGAGATCTGCGAAACCCGGCTGCGCTACGGCTACCGGCGTGTCCATGTGCTGCTGCGCCGGGAAGGTTGGGTGATCAACATGAAGAAGACCCGTAGGATTTACAACGAGTTGGGCCTTCAGCTGCGCAACAAGCACCCCAAGCGCCGGGTGAAGGCCAAGCTGCGCGAGGACCGGCAGGAGGCGTCCGGTCCGAACGAGGTCTGGGCGATGGATTTTGTCCACGACCAGCTCGCCACCGGCCGCAAGCTGCGTATTCTGACCATCGTCGACACCCATTCGCGCTACTGCCCGGCCACCGATCCGAGGTTCACCTATCGCGGCGAAGACGTGGTGCAGACGCTGGAACGGGTCTGTCGCCAGACGGGCTATCCGAAGACCATACGCGTCGACAACGGTAGCGAATTCATCTCGCGCGACCTCGATCTGTGGGCCTATGCCAACCATGTCACGCTGGACTTCTCACGGCCCGGCAAGCC
>NZ_BATB01000146.1 GCF_000466965.1 Limimaricola cinnabarinus LL-001 | reverse complement strand
CACGTCCGAAGTCGGGTCGAGGCCCAGATGAACTGCCTGAAGCTCTTCAGCGAGAGGATCATGTCACGAGATCCCGACCGCCAAACCGCCGAAATCCAGATCCGCATCGCCATCATGAACCGCTTCTCGGCCCTTGGCAGGGCCGAGATCAAAGCTGTCCGCTGAAGAAAGGCGGGAAAGGGAGCGTCATGCTCAAAGCTGATTTGCGCAACATCGCCGTGCGCACCTGCTGGGGCTGACCCGGCGCCAGATCCTCCGGCTGCTCAAGCGGTATCGCGCGGATGGCGCGGCGGCGATCCGGCACCGGGCGCGCGGCCGTGCTCCGAACAACCGCATTCACGCCGCCAAGCGCGACTATGCCCTGTCGTTGATCCGCGAGAGCTATTCGGATTTCGGGCCGACGCTGGCGGCGGAACGGTTGCGGGACGACCACGGTCTGACGGTCTCGCGCGAGACGCTGCGAAAGTGGATGTTCGAGGACGGCTTGTGGCTGTCGCGCAAGCAGCGCCGGACTTTTCACCAGCCGCGCCTGCGCCGCGAATGTTTTGGCGAACTGATCCAGATCGACGGCTCGGAGCATCGCTGGTTCGAGGATCGCGGCGATCCCTGCACGCTGCTGGTCTTCATCGACGATGCCACCAGCACGCTGATGGAACTGCGCTTCGTCACCTCCGAGAGCACGTTCAGCTATTTCGAGGCACTGGAGCGCTACCTGGTGCAACATGGCCGCCCGGTCGCGTTCTACAGCGACAAGCACTCGGTGTTTCGGGTGCCCAAGCCCAGCAACCATATGACCGGCATGACCCAGTTCGGGCGGGCTCTGGCGGAGCTGCAGATCGAGATCCTGTGCGCCAATTCGAGCCAGGCCAAGGGCGGCGTGGAGCGCGCCAACCGCACGCTGCAGGACCGGCTGGTGAAGGAGCTGCGTCTGGCCGGCATCTCGGACATCGCGGCGGCGAACGCGTTCCTGCCGGGCTTCGTGGCGCGCTACAACGCGAAGTTCGCCAAGCCCGCCGCCAAGCCGGACAACCTGCACAGGCCGCTGAATGTCGCGCCGGATCGACTGGCCGAGATCTTCTGCCTGCGCGACAAGCGCCATGTCAGCAAGGATCTGACGCTGAAATACGACTACAAGCGCATCCGCTTGGAGGTGAACGAGATGACCCGCGACCTGATGGGCAAATACGCCGATACCTACGAATTTCCCGATGGCCACATCCAAGTCCGTCACAAGGGCATCATCCTACCCTGCACCATCTTCGACCCGCATCAGCAGCGCGTCACCCACGCCGCGATCACCGAGAGCAAGCACCTCGGCGCGGTGCTGGCCCATATCAAGCGGCAGCAGGATCAGGCTGTGGCCGCACCCGAGGTGCGCCCCGAAAGCGCCCGCACCGGGTATCGCAAGACCGGTCGCCGCAACGATGGCTGGAACTCGAAGCTGGCCCGGCGCGCTAAGGCCCGCGCAGCCGGTCAGGCCTCCGAGAATTGAGGTCTCCGCCCTGCCCGGCTGCGCTCCCGTCAGGACCACCAGCGACACTTCTGCTTTGCAGAGCCGGTGACAATTCTGCTTGGTTGCAACAGCTGCCGCCACCTGAGGCCGTTGTTCAGGGCCGACTAATTAGTTCGCCCTGAGCAACTCCC
>NZ_BATB01000147.1 GCF_000466965.1 Limimaricola cinnabarinus LL-001 | reverse complement strand
CAAAACCGGCCGAGGCCCGTCCGACCTCGCCGCGATCCATCGATGCCAAAGGAGCCCCCTTGTGAGCGCGTACCTGCCCCCGAACTTCACCCAGAGCTTTGCCCCCGCCCCGACGCCCCAAGGGCCGCTGTCGGGGCTACGGGTCGGCGTGAAGGATTTGTTCGACGTGGCGGGATACGTGACGCGCGCGGGCTCGCACGCTCGCGCCGCACAGCCCGCCGCCACCCGTGACGCCGAGGCCGTGGCCTGCCTGCGCGCCGCCGGGGCCGAGCTGGTGGGCCACACCAACATGACCGAGTTCGCCTATTCCGGGCTCGGGCTAAACCCGCATTTCGGCACGCCGATGTCGCCCATCGGTCCACGGCGCGATCGCGGGAGGCTCGACTTCCGGCGGCGCGGCGGCGCTGGCCTCGGGGCAGATCGACATCGCGCTCGGCACCGATACCGGCGGCTCGCTGCGCATCCCGGCGGCGTTCTGCGGCGTCGCGGGGATGAAGCCGACGGCGGCCACCATCCCGGCCCAAGGGGCCGCGGCGCTGTCGCACACGCTCGACAGCGTCGGGGCGATGGCGCGCGACGTGGCGACGCTCAGGCGCGCGCAGGAGGCGCTGGCGACCCCCGCCATGCAACCCGTCGCGCAAGCCGCGCCCTTGCACCGCCTCATCGTGCCCGAGAGCTTCGGCATGACCGAACTCGACCCGGAGGTCGCCCGCGCCTTCGAGGCCTGCCTCGCGATCCTCGCCGATCTGGGCTTCGGGATCGAGCGCCGCGACCCGGGCTTTCTCGCCGATTATACAAGGCTGCCGATCTGGCAGTTCGCGGCGGTGGAGAGCCGCGTGCATCACGCCGGACCCTACGAGACGTCGCCCGATCTCATCGACCCGAGGGTCAGGGCGCGCATGGGCCGCGCCGACGAGGTCGATGCCGTCACCTATGCCAAGAGCCTCGCGCAGCGCGCCTCCATCGCGGCCCAAGCCCACGACGAGCTGGGAGAGGCGGGCATCGTGCTGCCTACGGTGGCGATCCTGCCGCCACAGCTTTCGGCCTTCGACGATCCCGCCGCCTTCGATCGGCTGAACCTGCTGGCGCTGCGCAACACCTCTCTGGCCAACGTGATCGACGGCTGTTCGATCTCGCTTCCGATCAAGGCCACGCCCGGCGCGGGGCTGATGCTCACCGCGCCCGGGTTTCGCGACGCGGCGCTACTCGACGCCGCCGAACGGATCGCGCCGCGGCTCTAGCCGTCTCGCGCGATCCGCGTCACCGACAGCGGCGGCAGGTCCAGCCCTCCGACGCGCGCCGCTTCGGTCGCATGGTTGAACCAGAACCGCTCCGTTCCGGTGTCGCGGCGGCGCACCCCTTCGGGAAGCTCGACCACGTCGAGCCCCGCCCGTGCGCAAAGCGCCGAGACGACGCGCCGCGCGGCCGCTTGTCGGGCCAGCCGCCCAGATAGGTCAGCCGCCCCTCGCGCATCACCGCCGGCGCCCCGAGGCGGTCCGCTCGACCACCTTGGCCGCGCCCTCGATCGCCTCGCGGTAGAGGATGAAGGCCCCGCCCTGATCGAGAGGCTCGGGGCTGTCGGGGCGCAGGCTTTCGACATGGCTCACCCACCACGTCCAG
>NZ_BATB01000148.1 GCF_000466965.1 Limimaricola cinnabarinus LL-001 | reverse complement strand
CACCTCGCCCGCCCCGGCGGTGGCATAGCGCGCGGCGCAAGCGGCGGGATCGGCGTCGCCGAACCAGCGCGCCTCGTCGTCGAAGCTCGGCAGAACGATGTCGGACAGCGCCGCGGCGGCGGTGATCGCGTCGCGCATCTCGGCCTCGTTCGACCAAAGCGCGGGTCGGATATTGGAATCGAAGGCGATGCGCGCCCCGCCCTTTCGCACGTCGCGCAGCGCATCGAACAGCCGCGCCCGGCCCCCGGGCGGAAGGATTGCCAGCGTGATCCCCGACAGGTAGATCATCCGCGCCTCCGCCATTGCTGCGCGCAGCGCCGCCGCGTCATCGGCGAGACCGCGCGCCGCCGAGCTTTCGCGCCAATAGGTGAAGGCGCGGTCGCCGTCCTTCTGCTCGATCATGTAGAGACCGGGCCGCCGGTCGGAGAGGCGCCGGATCGTGCCAGTGTCGATACCGGCGTGGTCGAGAAATCCGACGATCCGGTCGGAAAACCCGTCGGTCCCCAGAGCGGTGAAATAGCCGACCGGCCCATCGGCCGGATCGAGACCGGCCCGCGCGTACCAAAGCGTGTTGAGCGTGTCCCCGGCAAAGCCCATGCGCCAGCAGCCATCCTCGCCGCCCGACATCTCGATCATGCATTCCCCGATCGCGAGCAATTGCATCACACCGCCTCCCCTGCGATAGCAGCGACCATGCCCCGCGCCAGCATGTCGCGCAGGATCCGTGCCGCCTGCGCCTCGAACGCGCCACCGAGAAGCGCCTCCGGCGTCAGCCCCGGCAGCCGCAACAACCCGGCGATAAGTGCCTGCGCATCGCCGCCCGCCGCCTCCACGACGGCGGCGATTTCGGCTTCGCGCGGGTCGCGCAGCGCATGGCTCGCGCCCGCTTCGCCACGGCCCATGCAGTAGCGCGCCCAGGCCGCGGTGGGCGAAGGCGAAGGGCCGCGGATCCTGCCCCGCCCGTTGCGCGTCGCAGGCCGGGGCGAAGATGCGCTGCGGCAGCTTCTGGCTGCCATCCATCGCGATCTGGTAGGTCTCATGCGCGATCGCCGGGTTGGCAAAGCGCGCGGCAAGCTCATCGCCATAAGCATCGAGGTCGATGCCGGGCAGCGGGTCGAGCGTCGCGGCCGCCGCCGCGATGTGCCGCCGCGCCAGCACCGAGAGCGCGGGATCGGCCATCGCGCCCCGCACCAGCGCATGCCCCGCGATGAACCCGGCATAGGCGATCAGCGAATGCGCCCCGTTGAGCATCCGCAGCTTCATCCGCTCATAGGGCGCGACGTCATCGACGAAGATCGCGCCGCCCGCCGCCCAGTCGGGGCGGCCCTGCGCAAAACGATCCTCGATCACCCATTGGCAGAAGGGCTCGGTCTCGATCGCCGCGGCGTCCTCGACCCCCGGTGAGCCGCGCGGCGAGCGTCAGCGTCGCCTCGGTCGCCGCCGGCGTGATCCGGTCCACCATGGAGGAGGGAAACGCCACCTCCGCCGCGATCCAGTCGGCGAGGCCGG
>NZ_BATB01000149.1 GCF_000466965.1 Limimaricola cinnabarinus LL-001 | reverse complement strand
AGTCGGCCCTGAACAACGTCCTCAGGCGGCGGCAGCGCCGGTTGCCCGGTAAGGATCCGGTTCGAACGCGCCAATAAGGGCTGCGATCAGCAGAGACAAAAGCGCCCTGAGGTGGGCGAGGATCTTGCGGATGTTGTGGCCGCAGGCGCAAAGGACGGCGAAGATCGCGTCGCCGGCGGTTCCCTTGAGCGGGCAGCGCGCCAGACGGCCATCGGCTTTCATGTGGCCGATCTCCGGCTCGATGGCACTGCGGCGCCGCAGGAGCCTAGTCAGTGCTGGCGTCATCCCTTTGCGCGTGCCGCTGATCAGCACGCGCGTGGTCTCGACGCCGTGCCCGCGGTAGCCG
The DNA here is from genome assembly GCF_000466965.1 of Limimaricola cinnabarinus LL-001. GTDB lineage: Bacteria > Pseudomonadota > Alphaproteobacteria > Rhodobacterales > Rhodobacteraceae > Limimaricola > Limimaricola cinnabarinus. The sequence goes on along the minus strand of NZ_BATB01000149.1, from coordinate 1,091 downwards.
CGGTCGACGACGGCAAGCGAGGGTCGCTGATCCGTCAGCACCTCGACCTGCTCGAGGGCCCCAGCGAGGGTGTGGCCATCATAGGGATTGCCGGGCAGCGCCCGCATGCCGACGATGAAGCCCTCGCGGATGGTGGTGGCGACGCTGACCTTGGTGCCGAACTCGTAGCGCTGCCGCGCCTTGCCCTTCGAGATGCAGTCCACCTGCGGCTCGTGCAGGCTGAAGATCTTGCCTTTGTCCTGCGGTTGCTGGTGCAGCAGTCGCGAGGTCAGAACCAGCATGTCGAGAGCACGCGTCCGGAGCGGCCCTGCCGGCATGCCATCGATCTGGCGGCGCAGGTCGCGCATGACGCGCCCCGTGTAACCTCGCAGCGTCCGCAGCGCCTTTCGCATCCGCTTGAACTGCCGGGCATGCGCATAGCGCCCGACCTTGACCGCCAGGCGCGGAGCCAAGCGTGCATAGCTCTGGCGCAGCTCGATCCCGGCCTCGGCCGCAAGCGCCACCAGCTTCTGCCGCGCCGTCTCGTAGAGCCGCGCGTCGGTCGGGTGAGCGATGTTCTTTTCCATGACCGTGGTGTCGACCGATACCTGCTTCAGGCTCTTGTCCGCCACCGCGCCCGAGGTGCGACCGGCTTCGATGGTCTTCGTGAGCAGCCATTCCACGCCTTCTTCGCCGATGCGCTTGCGCCAGCGGGTGAGCGATGAGGGGTCGATCGGCGAGCGGTGCTGAAAGAACGTCTCACCGCAGAAGTGTTGGTAATACGGGTTCTCGACCCAGCGCGCGACCACGGCTTCGTCCGAGAGCCGGTAGGCGTGCTGGAGGTAGAGGAGTCCAGCGATCAACCGTGGCGGTGTCGCTGGCCGCCCGACCGAGGATGGAAAGAACCCGGCCCATTCACGCTCGAAGAACTCCCAGTCGATCAGCTCTGCCAAGGTCGCCAGCTCATGGCGCATGTCGATCATGTCGGTCAGGCGGGGCCGCAGGAGGTCGTCCTGCTCTTCAGCGCGGGGATGAGGCTTCATCATGCTCCGGAATTCGCAAGGTTTCGAAACACAGCTTACGAAAGCCTGCAAATCATCGCCACCATTTCC
>NZ_BATB01000150.1 GCF_000466965.1 Limimaricola cinnabarinus LL-001 | reverse complement strand
ATTTTTATTCCGACTAATAAAACTAAGAATCACGGCATCGCACGCCGACGTGGCAAATACAAACAAGGGGGACCCCCCATGGACGAAATCTGGACAGCCGCGCGGGCTGGGTTCGATGGCGGGCTCGAGGTCGTCCTGCTGGGCGGCCCGGCGATCTGGGGCGATCGCGGTGCTGTCGGTGATCACGCTGGCGCTGATCCTGTGGAAGGTCTGGCGGCTGGCGCTGGCTCGGGGCGTGGAGCGGGGGGGCGGCGCAGTCGCGCGCGGTGGCGCATTGGAGCGCCGGGCGCGAGGCCGAGGCGCTGTCGATGATCGACGGGCGGCGGAGCTGCCGGGCGCTTCTGGCGCAGGCGGCGATGCGGGCGCGGCGCGACCCGAGCCTTGGCGAGGACGGCGCGCGGGCCGAGACCGAGCGGGTCGCGCGGGCGCTGCTGGCGCGGGCGAGGGTCGGGCTTCGGCCGCTCGAACTCATCGCCAGCATCGCGCCGCTTCTGGGGCTTCTGGGCACGGTGCTGGGCATGATCGCCGCCTTTCAGGCGCTGCAGGAGGCGGGCAGCCGCGCCGATCCGGCGGCGCTGGCGGGCGGCATCTGGGAGGCGCTTCTGACCACCGCCGCCGGCATGGCGGTGGCGATCCCCGCGGGGGTGGCGCTCACTTGGTTCGAAAGCGTCGCGGACCGGCTGCGCCACGAGATGGAGGACGCCGCGACGCGGATCTTCCTGCGTCCCGTGGCGACCGGGGGCGGGACGGTTTCGGCAGAGTCATCGACCGCGCAGGCGGCCTGAGATGCGGCTAGCAGATCTCGCCCGGCCGCGCCGCCGCATCAGCCTGACGCCGATGATCGACGTGGTGTTCCTTCTTTTGGTGTTCTTCATGCTCTCGGCGCGCTTCGGCTTCGATCTGCAGCTGCCGCTGAACGCCGCCGGCGACAGCGCGGGCGGGGGCTGGCAGGGGCCGCCGCGGCTGGTCTCGATCGGCCCCGAGGGGGTCGCGCTCAACGGCGCGCCGCTGGCCGAGCTGGCGTTGCCGGCTGCGCTGGCGGATCTGGTCGAGGATCGCTCTGACACCATCGTGCTGCGCGCCGAGGCCGGGACCGAACTGCAACGCCTCGTCACGGTGATGCAGCGCCTCGAAGCCGCCGGTTATGACCGGCTCGTGCTGGTGGAGTGAGCCGATGACCTTCGACGAGCCGCCCCGCACGCCGCGGGGCGAAAGCATCGTGCCGATGATCAACGTGGTGTTCCTACTGCTGATCTTCTTTCTCATGACGGCGCAGATCGCGCCGCCCGAACCGTTCGAGGTGACGCCGCCCGAGGCCGAGGCCGACACGCCCGCCACGGCCGAACTGGTGCTGCACCTGTCGGATGCGGGCGAAATCGCGTTCGGCGGCATCGTGGGGGACGGGGCCATTGCCGCCGCCGCCGCCGCCG
>NZ_BATB01000151.1 GCF_000466965.1 Limimaricola cinnabarinus LL-001 | reverse complement strand
ATGAAGATTCTCGTCCCCGTGAAGCGGGTGATCGACTACAACGTGAAGGTCCGGGTGAAGTCGGACGGGTCTGGCGTCGATCTGGCCAACGTGAAGATGTCGATGAACCCGTTCGACGAGATCGCGGTCGAGGAGGCGATCCGTCTCAAGGAGGGGGGCACGGCGTCGGAGATCGTCGCGGTGTCGATCGGCGTCAAACAGGCGCAGGAGACGCTGCGCACGGCGCTGGCGATGGGCGCGGACCGCGCGATCCTGGTGGTCGCCGCCGAGGCCCCCGATCAGGACATCGAGCCGCTGGCCGTGGCCAGGATCCTCGCGCGTATCGTCGAGGAGGAGCAGCCGGGCCTCGTGCTCTGCGGCAAGCAGGCGATCGACAACGACATGAACGCCACCGGGCAGATGCTCTCGGCGCTCTTGGGCTGGTCGCAGGCGACCTTCGCGTCGGAGGTGAAGATCGACGGCGAGAGCGCGCAGGTGACGCGCGAGGTCGACGGCGGCCTGCAGACGATCTCGGTCAAGCTGCCGGCGATCGTCTCCGTGGATCTGCGGCTGAACGAGCCGCGCTACGCGTCGCTCCCGAACATCATGAAGGCCAAGAAGAAGCCCTTGGACGAAAAGACGCCCGCCGATTACGGCGTCGACGTCTCGCCGCGGCTCGAGGTGGTCAGGACCGCCGAGCCGCCGGCGCGCAAGGCGGGGATGATGGTCGGCTCGGTCGATGATCTGGTCGAGAAACTCAAAGATCTGGGGGTGGTGTGATGGGCGTGTTGCTTCTGGCCGAGGTCACCGATGGCGAGCTGAACCACGACGCCACCGCGCGCGCCGTCGCCGCCGTGGCGCCGTTGGGCGACGTGACGCTGCTTTGCGTCGGCGCCAAGGCCAAGGACGCCGCCCAAGCGGCGGCGAAGATCGAGGGCGTGGCCCGCGTGCTCTGCGCCGAGGACGCGCTCTATTCGCACCGCCTCGCCGAGCCGGTCGCCGCACTGGTGGCGCAGCTGGCCGAGGGGCACGAACACGTGGCGGCTCCTGCCACGACGGACGCCAAGAACATCATGCCGCGCGTCGCCGCGCTTCTGGACGTGATGATCATCCCCGACGTGCTGGCGCTCCACGAGGATGGCTCGTTCGACCGGCCCGTCTATGCCGGCAACGCGGTGCAGACGGTGAAATCGCGCGACGCGACCAAGGTCTTCACGATCCGCACCACCGGCTTCGAGCCCGCGGGCGAAGGCGGGTCGGCCCCGGTCGAGGACGTGGCGGCGGCGGCCGATCCGGGCCTGTCGTCCTGGGTCGAGGACAAGCTCGCCGAGAGCGACCGGCCGGAGCTGACCTCCGCGGGCATCGTCGTCTCGGGCGGGCGCGGCGTCGGCTCGCAGGAGAACTTCGCGCTGATCGAGACCCTCGCCGACAAGCTCGGCGC
>NZ_BATB01000152.1 GCF_000466965.1 Limimaricola cinnabarinus LL-001 | reverse complement strand
AAATCCTGCTCCCGCAACCAACTTCAGCGAAAATATCGCCACGCACGGCGTCGAGTTCTCTCGGCGCCGATTTGCGTAGCATTTCCAGCAGGCTGCCCTCGATCGACAGCCAGTGCTCCCGGGCGTCCTCGTCCTGACCTGCCACTGAACTTTCATCCAGGCGCGACCGGAGCCCGGTTGGTATTTACGCCGGTTGGCGCGGGTTGAGCAATCGCCCGACGCGCGGAGCTTTCATCTCGCGCAGCGGGGCGGGCGATTGCGGTGGTCGGGGTCTGCGCGTAGTCGGCTGGGGTCCGGTAATCCAAGGCCGAATGCGGGCGCTCGGTGTTGTAGTCGGTTGCCCAGGCGGTGATCACGATCCGCGCATGGGCCAGATTGCGGAACATGGTCTCGTTGAGCAACTCGTCGCGCATCCGACCGTTGAAACTCTCCACGAAGCCGTTCTGCATTGGCTTGCCCGGCGCGATGTAGTGCCATTCGATCCGGTGCTCTGAACGCCACCGCAGGATGGCGTTCGAGGTCAGTTCCGTTCCGCTGTCAGAGACGATCATGCCGGGTTTGCCGCGGCGCTCGATCAGGGTCGTCAGTTCACGGGCCACACGGCGCCCCGAGATCGAGGTATCCGGGATCGCAGCGAGGCATTCGCGGGTAACATCGTCGACTACATTCAGCACCCAAAAGCGCTGACCGTTGGCGAACTGGTCATGGACAAAGTCCAGCGACCAGCGCGCATGAGAGTGTCAGATCTTCTGTGTATGAGTGATCCGGTCCATGCTTCTTCGAAAGGAAGCATGCATGACGATCTCCAAGGAACTGCTGGACGAACTTCTGAAGGGCGTAGAGCGCCCTGAGGACCTGCTCGGCGAGGCCGGGCTGATGAAAGAGCTGAAGATCAGGCTCATGGAGCGAATGCTCGGCGCCGAGCTGACGGCGCATCTTGGCTATGAAGAGGGCGAGGAAGCTCCACCGGGTCAGAGCAACCGCCGGAATGGTGCCTCGACCAAGGTGCTGAAGGGGCAGGACGGCGAGATGCCGGTAGCGGTGCCCCGCGACCGCGACAGCAGCTTCGAGCCGGAACTGGTGAAGAAAGGCCAGACCCGGATCGACGGGATGGATGACAAGATCATCGGGCTCTACGCAGCCGGGCTGACGGTCCGGGACATCCAGACCCATCTGCTCGATCTCTATGGCCTGAAGGTTTCGCCCGACCTGATCAGTCGCGTCACCGACGCCGTTCTGGACGAGGTTCGGGAATGGCAGAGCCGGGCACTGGAGCGGATGTATCCGATCGTGATCTTCGACGCGCTGCGCGTGAAGATCCGTGACGCCGACAGCCGGACAGTGAAGAACAAGGCGGTGTATGTCGCCCTCGGCGTCACTCGTGATGGCGAGCTATGGCTGAAAATG
>NZ_BATB01000153.1 GCF_000466965.1 Limimaricola cinnabarinus LL-001 | reverse complement strand
CAAATTCGAGACACGACCGCATCCGGGGTGGTCTCATTGAAGCATGTGGGCGGCCTCAGGTGTTGCTGGAGCCTCGTCATGGGTGCTCAGCCTCAGGTCTCCTGAAATGGGAAATCAGCGGGGAGGGACCAGTCCTCTCCACTGACTACCATCGGATCCAAAATCATGACGAACGAGAAGACTGAGGCGATATGTCCCCATTGCGGCACCCCATTCCTTCCCCGCAGGTCAAATCAACAGTACTGCGCAAGATCATGCAGTAAGGCAGCCACGCGAAACATCAATCGAGGAGCGCGTTCAACAGAGAATACCCGGCGGTCGAGACTGCACTACTCCCGCGCCGCGTGGCTCTCCTATGATGTGAACCGCAAGCCTGAGGCAAGACAGAGGCAAATGCTTCTTACCTTGCTCGAAGCTGCGGCGGGGCATGACGCTCCGCTCAGGAACATATTCCTTGACCCTTCGCTACTCGGTGCCGCTTGGGGCGATCCTGTCGGCAAGCTCTATCCTGACAGCAAATGCGTAGACGCGCGGAACATCGCCAAGTTGGTCAACGATTTCTGTCGGAGTGAGTGGGGTGTGGGGGTGCGTGAGGCTCTTCTGGACAATGGGAAGCCATCGGGCAGGCTCTTTCGAGAGCATCAAGACAAGAATGTCCCTCCGCACATATATGGTAATCAGCCTGAGCAGCCCATGGGCGATTACGTTGAGGTAGACCCGTTCACATTCCTTGTTGAGTTGAGGACTTGGCGAAACGCGCAGACACAGGGAGTAGCGGCTTGATTGTCCCTCCGCACATTTATGGTTAGCTTGTGCTGGCGATAGCTGGCCGGATGTAGCCTCCTCCTCATCGTGTTCTCCCTAGCCCTTTACCATGGCTGGTCCTCAGGTTGCCCTGATGTATGGAAACCACCACGTCGTGGTCTTCCTCTCATCAGCTTGACCCTGAGGCTTCTTTGTTTGTTCCTTCTTTTGCGACGCTTCGGTGTTTGGTTCCACCGTAGCTAAAGCTGTTCCTGAAGCAGAGACCCCACCCAGTGGTCCGAAGGACACTGTGAAACCTAAGGCTGATCCTAAGGTAAAGCCCAAGGCTGATCCTGAGGATGACGACGTGGTCGGAGACCACTTGGAGGGAGAGGAGCATGAGGTCTCCCCCCATTGCTTAGCATGAGTTGGCCGAAAGCTAACTACAGCTCGGCTGGAAGATACGTCCACAGTGCGGACGATAGCTCCCCCAACCCCAGCCTCAGGTTGCCCGGTAGTGTCCCGTCACGTGGTGGACTTTCACGCCGCGCTAACGGTGTAACCGGGGTGGCCATCGAGGACGTCGGTTATGGTGGAGTTTGCGGACTTCAACCACGGACCGAGGGAGACCCCGATTGTTGGCTGTCACCGAGA
>NZ_BATB01000154.1 GCF_000466965.1 Limimaricola cinnabarinus LL-001 | reverse complement strand
GAGCTATGGCTGAAAATGGGTGATGCGGTCTGAGAAGGCGGCGTATCGTGGCGGGTGCTGAAGCCTGCCAGAACCTCCCGAAGGAGCGATACGCCATGAAGAACGATACTGACATCATCCCGCTTCGTCAGCCCCATTCGCTGGACGATCCCTTGACCGAGATTGCCCGCGAGGGGGCGCGTCGGATGCTGGCTGCGGCCTTACGAGCGGAGGCGGATGCCTTTGTCGCAGAGCTTGCCGAGACCCGTTTGCCGGACGGGCGCCAGCGCGTGGTTCGGCATGGCTACGGCCCCGAGCGTGAGATCCAGACCGGGATCGGCGGGCTCTCAGTCAGGCGACCGAAAGTCCGGGATCGGTCGGCGGAGAACGAAGCGGATAAGATCCGCTTCAATTCCGCCATCCTGCCAAGGTGGGCGCGGCGCTCCCGCAGCTTGGACGCGCTGCTGCCGGTTCTCTATCTCCGCGGCATCTCGACCGGGGACTTCCAAGAGGCCCTCGCGGCCCTGCTCGGCGAGAACGCCCCGAACCTGTCGCCTGGTGTGCTGTCGCGCCTGACCGGCGAATGGGAGGCAGAGTATGGGCGCTGGCAGCGCCGCGACCTCGCCGCGCGCCGCTACGCCTATGTCTGGGCTGACGGGGTCTATCTCCAGGCTCGGATGGAGCCGCAGGCCGAATGCATGCTGGTTCTCATCGGCGCGACGCCGGAAGGAAAGAAAGAGCTCGTGGGCTTTCAGGTCGGCATGCGTGAGAGCGCGCAGAGCTGGCGCGAGCTGCTGGTCGACCTCAAGGCGCGCGGCCTGACCTGCGCTCCGGAAATCGCTGTCGGCGACGGCGCGCTCGGGTTCTGGAAGGCGCTCGATGAGGTATTTCCCAGCACCAGGCACCAGAGGTGCTGGGTTCACAAAACTTCGAACGTGCTGAACAAGGTCCCCAAATCCCTCCAGCCCGCCGTCAAATCCGACCTGCGCGAGATCTGGCAGGCCGAAACCCGTGTCGCCGCCGAGGCCGCGCTGGACGTGTTCGTCGAGAAATACGGCGCGAAATACCAGAAGGCCGCAACCTGTCTGAGCAAGGACCGCGAGGCGCTGTTGGCGTTCTATGATTTTCCCGCCGATCACTGGGACCATCTGCGAACCTCGAACCCGATCGAGAGCGTGTTCGCCACTGTCAGGCATCGCACGGTTCGCACGAAAGGTGCGCTATCCCAGAAGACGGCTCGGCTGATGGTCTACAAGCTCGTGCAAGCCGCCGCGAAGGGATGGCGTCGCCTGAAGGGCGCCAACCAGTTGCCAATGGTGATCGAGGGCGTCAAATTCACCGACGGCGTCCTCGACGCCAAAAACCGCGCCGCCTGATCAAAGCGCGTCACCCAAACTCAGGCATAGCTC
>NZ_BATB01000155.1 GCF_000466965.1 Limimaricola cinnabarinus LL-001 | reverse complement strand
GTGGTGGACTTTCACGCCGCGCTAACGGTGTAACCGGGGTGGCCATCGAGGACGTCGGTTATGGTGGAGTTTGCGGACTTCAACCACGGACCGAGGGAGACCCCGATGACCGACACCAACATGCCCCTGATCGAGCTTCTGCAAAAGCACGATGAAGGCGACTTTCTCCGCGCTGTGACCGAGGCGGTGCTCCAGACGTTGATGGAGCACGATGTCGAGGGTCTGATCGGCGCTGGTCGCTACGAGCGCGGCGACAGCCGTCAGACCTATCGCAACGGCTACCGTGATCGAGAGCTGAAGACCCGGCTCGGCGCCTTGAACCTGCGGGTGCCCAAGCTGCGGCAGGGCTCCTACTTCCCCGGCTTCCTCGAGCCGCGCCGCACCTCGGAAAAGGCGCTGGTGGCAGTGATCCAGGAGGCGTGGATCGGTGGGGTCTCGACCCGGAAGGTTGATGATCTGGTGCAGGCGATGGGGCTGTCGGGAATTTCCAAGAGCACGGTGTCGAAGCTCTGCAAGGATATCGATGAGCGCGTCCACGATTTCCTGGATCGTCCCCTGGCTGATGACTGGCCCTACCTGTGGCTCGACGCCACCTACCTGAAGGTGCGTCAGGGCGGGCGCATTATTTCGGTCGCTGCCATAATCGCCGTGGCCGTGAACACCGACGGGCGCCGTGAGATCATCGGGCTCAGCATCGGTCCCTCGGAAGCCGAGACCTTCTGGACCGACTTCCTGCGCAGCCTGAAGAGCCGGGGCCTGGCCGGCGTAAAGTTGGTCATCTCCGACGCCCACACCGGCCTCAAGGCCGCGATCGCCCGGGTAGTCGACGCGACCTGGCAGCGCTGCCGGGTCCACTGGATGCGCAACGTGCTCGCTCACGTGCCGAAGGGGCAGCACACGGTGGTCGCTGCCGCGATCCGTCAGGCGTTCACTCAACCCGACCAGAAGGGCGCCATCGAGGTCTGGCGCCACGTGGCCGACCAGTTGCGGCCGCGCTGGCCGAAGCTCGGCGCGCTCATGGACGAGAGCGAGGCCGACGTCCTCGCCTACATGGCCTTTCCGGCCCAGCACCGCACGAAGTTGCACAGCACCAACCCACTGGAGCGCCTCAACAAGGAGGTGAAACGGCGGGCCGATGTCGTTGGTATCTTCCCGAACGAGGAGTCCATCATCCGCCTGATCGGCGCCGTGCTTTTCGAGCAGAACGACGACTGGCAAAGCCAGCATCGCTACATGCAGGTCGAAGCCTTCGCACTCATCGATGCGGCGCAGATCGACCCGCTTCTCAGCCTCTCAACACAAGCCGCCTGACCGATGATCCGCAATGACCATCCCGAAATTTACACCAGCTTGACGGACGTGACC
>NZ_BATB01000156.1 GCF_000466965.1 Limimaricola cinnabarinus LL-001 | reverse complement strand
AGTTTACTGAAAGCGCGAGCGTTTCGCCACTGGCGAACGAGGACGGATACGACCCGATTGAGGATCGCCTGCGAGCGAGTGTCCGGACCACCATCGAGGCGATGTTCGAGGAGGAGCTGGCCGACTTTCTCGGCCGCCTACGCTATGGCCGCGGAGAGGGTCATGCGAAAGGTTACCGGCACGGGCACCGAGAGCGGCAGCTCACCGGCACCTTTGGCACCGAAACCCTGCGGGTGCCACGCGCCCGGATCGAGGACGCCGAAGGCAAAGTGACGGAATGGCGGTCCAAGGCACTGCCACGCTATCGGCGTCTGACGCGAAAGGCCGAGGCGCTGATCGCGGCGGTCTATCTGGCCGGGACCAACACGCGGCGGGTCAAGCGGGCGTTGTTCGGGCTGTTCGAGGGCGCGGTCAGCAAGGACGTTGTCAGCCGAGCCTGGCGTAAGGTGAAGGTCGACTGGGACGCGTGGTGCGCCCGCAGCCTCGCTGATGAGGACATTGTCCGGCTCATTCTTGATGGCACGGTGATCAAGACCCGGCTGGATCGGAAAGCCACGAACATCTCGGTGCTGGCCGCCATCGGCGTGCGCCGGGACGGTCAGAAAGTTTTGCTCTCCATCAGGAACATGGGCGGGGAGAGCACGGCGGCGTGGAGCCAGTTCCTGGCCGAGCTCGATGCGCGCGGCCTGAAGCGTCCCGCCTTCGTCATCGTCGATGGCGCGCCGGGGCTCGAGGCCGCGCTCGTGGCGCTTTGGGGCGAAGACCTGCCCATCCAGCGCTGCACGGTTCACAAGCACCGCAACCTGCTGGCCCACGCTCCGAAGCGTCTGCATGATGAGCTGACCGAGGACTATCGCGACATGATCTATGCCGACACCGCGGCCGAGGTGGAGAAACGCCGCAAGGCCTTCGTGCGGAAATGGCGGCTCAAGTGCAGGGCCGTCGCCGACAGCCTCGAAGAGGCCGGAGCCCGGCTCTTCAGCTTCACCCGCCTCGATCCTTCGCAGTGGAGATCGGCGCGGACCACCAACGCCATCGAGCGGCTGAACGAGGAGTTCCGACGCCGCATCAAGACCCAGACCGTGCTGCCCTGCGCGGAAACGGTGCCCATGCTGCTCTGGGCGCTCTTGGCCTCCGGCCAGATCCAGATGCGGAAGGTCGACGGCTGGGAGACCCTGTCTCAGCCCCTCGAACCCATGCTTCTTGACCTCGCCGCCTGAAGGGCCGAACTTTCACAAGCTCGGAGAACGCCGCCGGGAAATTCCACCAAATTCGAGACACGACC
>NZ_BATB01000157.1 GCF_000466965.1 Limimaricola cinnabarinus LL-001 | reverse complement strand
TCGGCTGCCATCACCGCCGCCGAGGCGGGTGCGCGCGTGGCGCTGATAGGTGCGTGCACCCTCGGCGGGACCTGTGTGAATGTCGGCTGCGTGCCCTCCAAGGCGCTCATCCGCGCCGTGGAGAGCCTGCACCACGCCCGCAACGCCGCGCGCTTCGACGGCATCGAGGCGAGCGCCCGTGTCACCGACTGGGCCGCCACGGTGGCGCAGAAGCAGGCTTTGGTCGAGGAGCTGCGCGGCGCGAAATACGCCGACGTGCTGCCCCGATACGAGAATATCGATTACATCGCGGGCCATGCCCGCTTTGGCGATGACGGTCAGCTTACCGTCAATGGGGAGGTCTTCGCCGCCGGGAAGGTGATCATCGCCACCGGCGCGCGCCCGCATGTGCCGCAGATCCCGGGCATCAAGAGCGTCGATACCCTCGACAGCACGTCGGCGCTTGAGCTGACCGAACTGCCTACGTCGATGCTGGTGCTGGGGGCGGGCTATATCGGCGTTGAGCTGGCGCAGATCTTTGCGCGCGCCGGTGTCGCAGTCACGCTGGTGAGCCGTCGCGGCGTGCTGCCCGAGGCGGAGCCGGAGGTCTCGGCGGCGCTGGAAGGCTACCTCGCCGAGGAGGGCATCCGTCTGATTCGCTTTTCAGGTTATGAGAGGGTTTCGCAGCATGCCGATGCCGTCCGCCTGTTCGGCACCGGCGGCGAGGAGCTGCGCGCCGAGCGCCTGCTGCTCGCCACGGGGCGGGTGCCGAACAGCGATGGGCTGAATCTCGCGGCGGCCGGGATCGTCGTGGACCAGCGCGGCGGCATCGAGGTCGACGCCCATATGCGCACCGCCAATGCCAATATCTGGGCCGCGGGCGACGTCACCGGGCGCGACCAGTTCGTCTATATGGCGGCCTATGGCGCCAAGATCGCGGCGCGAAACGCGGTGGCGGGAGAGGCGCGGGTCTATGACAATGCGCATATGCCCTGGGTCGTGTTTTCGGACCCGCAGGTTTCTGGCGTCGGTGTGAGCGAGGCGCAGGCCCGGGCCGCAGGGCACGAGATCGTCACCTCGGTTCTGCCGCTCGACGCCGTGCCGCGCGCGCTTGCGGCGCGCGATACCCGCGGGCTGATCAAGCTGGTCGCCGAGGCGGGGAGCAAGCGTCTCTTGGGCGCGCAGATCCTTGCGCCCGAGGGCGCCGACAGCATCCAGACCGCCGCGATGGCGCTGAGGGCGGGGCTGACCTACGAGGAGCTGGGCGACACGATCATGCC
>NZ_BATB01000158.1 GCF_000466965.1 Limimaricola cinnabarinus LL-001 | reverse complement strand
TGTTGGCTGTCACCGAGAACTGACCCAGCGGCGGTCGGAATTGTCACTGAGAACTGACCCATGTGGAACCTTGCCCCTGACGGGATTTGTCGGGGGTTATCGGAGTGATCGACATGGGATTTTTGAGCGTCATTCGACGTTGGGCGTTGCGGGACAAGATGCCCATTCGCGAGATCGCGCGGCGAACCGGGCTGTCTCGCAACACCATCAAGAAGTATCTGCGGGCGGGGGTCGTTGAGCCCCGGTTCCAGACACCGGTGCGTCCAAGCAAGCTGGATCCGTATGCAGAGAAGCTGTCAGGCTGGCTGGTGACGGAGCAGCGCAAGTCGCGCAAGGACCGGCGCACTGCCAAGCAGATGCACGCTGATCTGGTTCAGCTTGGCTATGAGGGCTCGTATGAGCGGGTCGCAGCCTTCGTGCGGACCTGGAAGGGAGATCGGCACCGCGCACAGCAGACGACCAATCTCGGGACGTTCGTGCCGCTGGTGTTCCAGCCGGGTGAGGCATTCCAGTTCGACTGGAGCGAGGACTGGGCCCATGTCGGCGGCGAGCGCATCAAGTTACAGGTGGCCCATATCAAGCTGTCGCACAGTCGGGCGTTTCTGGTCAGGGCCTATCTGTTGCAGACGCATGAGATGCTGTTCGATGCGCACTGGCACGCATTCCGGGTCTTCGAGGGCGTCCCGGGGCGTGGGATATACGACAACATGCGAACGGCAGTCGACCGTGTGGGGGCGGGCAAGAAGCGCGATGTGAATGCGCGGTTCATGGCCATGACCAGCCACTACGTTTTTGACCCCGACTTTTGCAACCCGGCGGCAGGCTGGGAAAAGGGCCAGGTCGAGAAGAATGTCCGCGATGCCCGCCACAGGCTCTGGCAGGTGATGCCGGCTTTCGCGGATATCGACGCGCTGAACCTCTGGCTGGAAGAGCGTTGCAAGGCGCTGTGGGACGAGATCGAGCATGGCAGCCTCCCCGGCAGCATCGCCAATGTCTGGGAGGCCGAAAAGCCTGCACTGATGCCGCTGCCCACGGCCTTCGATGGCTATGTCGAGCTAAGCAAGCGCGTGTCGCCCACCTGCCTGATCACCTTCGAGCGTAATCGCTATTCTGTCCCTGCCAGCTTTGCGAACCGCCCCGTCAGCCTGCACATCTACCCCACGCGGTTGGTGATCGTGGCCGAAG
>NZ_BATB01000159.1 GCF_000466965.1 Limimaricola cinnabarinus LL-001 | reverse complement strand
ATCGCGAGATGGTCGAGATCCTGTCCCTGGTCCTGCACCACGATGAACAGGCCGTACTATGCGCCGTGGAAATGGCGCTGGAGGCGGGCGTGCCGACCAAGACCCATGTGCTGAACTTGCTCCACAGGCTGGTGGATGGCACCCCGGCCGACCAGCCGGACGTGACCCCGCCAGAAGCCCTGGCTCTGCGCAGGGAACCGCAGGCGAATGTCGCCCGGTATGACGGTCTGCGACGGCCGCTGGACGCGGGAGGCAAGAGCCATGCGTCATGATCCCGCCGGCGCTGCCATCATCATCATGCTGCGCAGTCTGAAGATGCCAGGCATGGCACAGGCCGTGCATGATCTCATGGAGCAAGGTGCCCCGGCATTCGAAGCCGCGATGCCGGTGCTGTCGCAGCTGCTCAAGGCGGAAATGGCCGAACGCGAAGTGCGCTCCATCTCCTATCACATGAAGGCCGCGCGTTTCCCGGCCTACAAGGACCTGTCCGGCTTCGACTTCGCTGCCAGCGAGGTCAACGAAGCCCTCGTGCGCCAACTGCATCGGTGCGAGTTCATGGATGCCGCCGAGAACGTGGTCCTGATCGGCGGGCCCGGAACGGGGAAAAGCCATGTCGCAACCGCCCTTGGCGTTCAGGCCATCGAGCATCATCGCAAACGCGTGCGTTTCTTCTCGACCGTCGAACTGGTGAATGCGCTGGAGCAAGAAAAGGCCCAGGGAAAGGCTGGAAAGATCGCCGAGGTGCTGGTGAAAACCGACTTGGTGATCCTCGACGAGCTCGGATACCTGCCGTTCAGTGCCTCGGGTGGTGCGCTGCTGTTTCATCTCCTCAGCAAACTCTACGAGCGCACCAGCGTCATCATCACCACCAACCTGAGCTTCAGCGAATGGGCGAGCGTCTTCGGCGATGCAAAGATGACGACTGCGCTGCTCGATCGCCTCACGCATCGCTGCCACATCCTCGAGACCGGCAACGACAGTTACCGCTTCAAAGCAAGCTCCGAGACGGCGAAAAAGAAACGGAAGGAGACGGCACCATTGACCACGTCATGAACCAGCAAACATAACAACCGGGCGGGTCAGATCTCGGTGACAATGCTGGGTCAGTTCTCGGTGACAGCCAACA
>NZ_BATB01000160.1 GCF_000466965.1 Limimaricola cinnabarinus LL-001 | reverse complement strand
TTTTCAGCCATAGCTCATCGTCTGGCGCAGAACATCTCGGCCCTGGAGGCGTCGACGGCGGTGCGCTACGCTCGCACGCCGAGCCAAAAGCTGCGCCGGTTCAAAACCTTCTCCTACGCAGCCCGGTCGTAGTCGAAATCCCGTCGCGTTATCGCCCGCGTCGAGGTTTTTCCCATGGGTCGGGATACCCGCTATATCGTCACCAATCTCGAGGGCGGCCGCGGCAAGCATCTTTACACGAAGCTCTATTCCGCGCGCGGCCAAGCCGAGAACCACGTCAAAGCGTGGAAGGCCCATCTCGCAGCAGACCGGACGTCGTGCTCGAAAGCCAACGCCAACCAGATGCGCCTGATGCTGCACGGCTGCGTCTACTGGAACTGGTGGAAGCTCCGCGCGGCTTGCCCGAAGCGGTCACCGTGGCGCCGCACCCAGTTCGACACGCTGCGGCTGCATCTCGCCAAGCTGGCCGCCACCATCATTGAGAAGAAAGCCCGGATCATCGTCACACTGCCGACATCGTGCCCGCGCCGGGGACTTCTTCACCTCCTCTTCGACGCCCTCGCCCCACCGAAAGCAGCCTGACGCGAGCGCCCCGACAACCCCGAAACATCAATCCACACCACCCAAAACCAAGTCATCGGCCGGCCTGCCAACCGGACGCCGACGCCGGATGCGCGTGACTAGCCCGACACTCGGGAATTCGCCCCCTAAGCAGAAGTCTGCAACTTCATGAATTATCCGGGTTAGCGTAATCGCTTCACCTCACGGGCACCGATCCTCGTGGCAGGAGTGGTCTCGCTCCGGTGCTCGCTGAGGCTCTGAGCATGGAGGATAATACGATGGGTGCGGTTGCAGGAAGGTGCTCCCCGATTTCGGGACGCTGACGTAAGCTACGATTTGCTGTCTGCTGATCTTCACCGACAAGGAGATCAGAGATGTGTCAGGCGACACGACAAACTGGCCCTGTGGCGACACGAGGAACTGGCCCCCTCGATAAGCCATGAGGGGATACTGGATGAGCATTCCAGCGACTGAGAAGGAGCTATGATCGCATTTGGGTAACGCGCTTTGA
>NZ_BATB01000161.1 GCF_000466965.1 Limimaricola cinnabarinus LL-001 | reverse complement strand
AAACCGGGGAGCACCTCACATCGTGAAACGCATCTTCGATGATTACGCTGATGGACTCTCACCAAGGAGGATCGCTGCCGCGCTGAATGAGCAGGGCATCCCCTCCCCTTCCGGGGGCAAATGGAACGACAGCACCATCCGCGGCAATGCCAAGAAGCGGGATGGCATGCTGCGCAACGAGGCCTATATCGGCATCATCGTCTATGGACGAAACCGTTTCTTCCGCGATCCCGACACCGGCAATCGAATTTCCCGCCCTACGGATCTGGATGACATTGTCCATGGAGATGCCCCACAACTCGCTATCGTCGAGGATCACGTCTGGAATGCGGTACAGGATCGTCTCGCGGCCACGTACGAGAAGTACGCAGGTAAAACGTCGCCGCTGAACGACAGCCACCGGGCTCGGTATGTCCTCAACGGGATTGTCAAATGCGGCTGCTGCGGCGGGGGCTACACGCTCACCGGCAAGGACCGTTATGGCTGCTACACCCGCAAGACCCAGGGCATTCAGGAGTGCGACAACAGCCGTACGATTGCGCGGGAAAAGCTCGAAGACCGGGTTCTGGCACGTGTGCGACAGGGATTGATGACCCCGTCGTTCGCCCAGCAGTTCGCGGCGGAGGTCGATCGCCTTCTGAGGCTCGAACCCGTGAGTGGTGAAGCAGAGATAAAGCAGCTCGAGGGACAGTTGAAGAGGACCGAGACGGCCATCGAGCGCCTGCTGGACCGACTGGAAACGGAAGAAGCAGGAGAGTCGCTGCTGGTTCGCTTGAAAAGCAGGGAAGCCGAACGAGATGCGCTCCGTCAGGAGATTGGCGCGCTTGGAAAGGCCACCGAGGTGGTCTTCCCGACGCTCGAGGATCTGGAGGCAACCTACCGCATCCAAGTCCGCCGTCTGGAGGAGCTCATGACCGGAAGCGGTCAGATCGTGGAGGCGAACGGGCTATTGCGAGAGATGCTCGGAGAGGTGCGGGTCTGGAAGGACACCGACGCCCGCGATGGGCTGCGTATCGAGATCCGGGGCGAGGTGTCCCGGATCTTCCAACCTTCTGGCAAGCAACAAAAAA
>NZ_BATB01000162.1 GCF_000466965.1 Limimaricola cinnabarinus LL-001 | reverse complement strand
TGCGGCGCAGCCAGATGCTCGAATTCTTTCAGAACCTGCCACCCTGCCTTGTCGGCATGGAAGCCTGCGCCGGTTCTCATCACTGGGCCCGCGCCCTTGGCCGACTGGGCCATGATGTCCGCTTGATGCCGCCGTCTTACGTCAAACCGTATGTTCGGCGCGGCAAGACGGATCAGGTCGACGCGGCCGCGATCTGTGAAGCGGTGACCCGGCCCTCAATGCGCTTCGTTCCGGTGAAGAGCGAGGAGACGCAGGCGCTGCTGCTCTGCCACAAGGCCCGCGAGTTCCTGGTCCGTCAGCTCACGCAGGTCACCAACGCCATCCGGGCCCATCTGGGCGAGTTCGGCATCGTCGCGGCCAAGGGCGTCCACAATGTCGGCAGGCTGCTGGAGGCCGGGGACCGCGCTGATCTTCCGGCTCCTGCGCGACAGCCGCTCCGCCTGCTGGCCGAGCAGTTCTTTCAGACCCAGGAGAAGATCAATGAGCTGACCCGGGAGATCCGCCGGGAGGCTGAGGCTAGCGCACCGGCCAGAAGACTACAGACCATCCCCGGCGTCGGCCCGATCACCGCGACCGCGCTGGTGGCGACCCTGCCGGATGTGGCGGGCTTCCGGACCTCGCGCGATCTGTCCGCCTGGCTCGGTCTGACGCCAAAGCCGCATTCGAGCGGCGGCAAGGAACGGCTGGGGCGCATCTCGAAGATGGGCAACCGCTACCTGCGCCGCCTGCTGTATCTCGGCGTCATGGGCGTCATTACGTCCCGCCGGCATGGGCAGCCTGGCGAGGACTGGTTGTGGCAAATCTTGCAGCGGAAGACCGCGAAGCAGGCCGCCATTGCCTTGGCTAACCGCATGGCCCGGATCGTCTGGGCGCTCTTGAGAAACGGAACGGAATACGAGGCCGCGCGCGCAGCCTGAGAGCTACGAGGCCTCTCGCCTCGGACGAAATGGTGAGGTGCAAGGTGGCATGATGGCCAACTGACGGACATATCGCCGGAATACCCTGTTCGGACCGAAGCGCCTTCGAGCGCGTGCCATTGATCGGGATCCAAGGCGAGACGC
>NZ_BATB01000163.1 GCF_000466965.1 Limimaricola cinnabarinus LL-001 | reverse complement strand
TACCTGTCCCATCCCGGATGATCACATAAGCTCTCGGCGATCTGCCCTGTTCATGGCAAGATCGGTTCTGAGAGATGTCCAGGGCGGAGCACGATCATGCTGATCCATCTTCACAAGCAAGCCACGACGACGCCCAGGATACGGGCCCTCATCCAGGCGAGCACGGAGCCTGCGCCGGTTCTGGCGGAACGCTTCGGCATCACGGAACAGACCGTCTACAAGTGGCGCAAGCGCGACAGCGTCGACGATCTCAGCCACACCCCGCATAGGCTACAGACGACATTGACGCCTGCGCAGGAAGCCGTCGCGGTGGCCTTGCGCAAGACGCTGTTGGTCTCGCTCGACGACCTGCTGGCGGTGGTGCGGGAGTTTCTCAATCCGAACGCGTCACGCTCGGGTCTCGACCGCTGCCTGCGTCGGCATGGCGTGGGCAACCTGCGCGATCTGAAGGCTGAGGTCCCCCGGCCGAAACACAGCGCCTTCAAAGCCTATGAGCCCGGCTACATCCACATCGACGTGAAATACCTGCCCCAGATGGCGGATGAAACGTCACGGCGCTACCTCTTCGTGGCGATCGACCGGGCAACCCGCTGGGTCTTCATCCGCATATTCAATGCGAAAACTGCAGCCAACGCCCGACGCTTTCTGCGGGATCTGGAACGTGCATGCCCGCTGCGCATCCGCACTATTCTCACGGATAATGGCAGGGAGTTCACCGACCGCCTGTTCGGCCTGCGCAGGCGCGCCGCAACGGGCGCGCATGAGTTCGACACGCTCTGTGAGGCCCTCGGCATCGAGCACCGTCTGACACCGCCGACCAACGGCATGGTGGAACGGTTCAACGGCCGCATCGAGGAGGTTCTGCAAAGCCACCACTTCCGATCGGGCGAGGAACTGGAGACGACGCTCCACCGCTATGTCTGGCTCTATAACCAGCAGCTTCCTCAATCAGCCTTGGGAAGCAAGACGCCCTTGCAGGCGATGAAGGACTGGCACAATCTCAAGCCAAAGCTGTTCAAGAAACAACCATACTACCTGCCGGGATGTGACA
>NZ_BATB01000164.1 GCF_000466965.1 Limimaricola cinnabarinus LL-001 | reverse complement strand
CGTTCTTCGAAGGAACGTGTCAGTGCAAAAGGCCGGACCGGATCGCGGTTGCAGAAGATCACGACCTGCCGGGCGTTCTCGATGGCGCGACAACTGCGCCGCTCGATCTCGTGCAATAAGCGGGTGCGTCCGACGATCGAGTCGACATCGCACAGGCTGCATCTGACGATCCTGCAGGAAGTCGCGGCGCGCGTGGCAAAGATTTGGCCATCCATCGTTCGGGATCGATTGAGGCGGGCAGGGTGGTCAGGAGCCGACGCCAACACGTGCCCCTCAACGATTCATGAACCGCCGCAGCACGAAGACCCGGATCGCCGACGCCAGCCCGACATCGCCCCGGCCCGCGTCGATCTCGGCGGCAAGTCCGTTGATCGTCGTGCCTTCGGCGGCCGCGATGTCCCGGAAGGCACGCCAGAACACGTCTTCCAATGATACGCTGGTGCGGTGCCCCCTGAGCGTCAGGGAGCGTTTGACGGGACGGCCGTCACTCATCGTCGCGGCGGTGCCCGTCGAGCCGCCTTGCCGCCGCATCGGCCTCGGCTGCATCGCGCGCCTTCTCGGCCTTGCTGCGACCGAACTTCGCGGCATTGGCGTCGGCGCGGGCCCTGTTCTCGGCCCGCGCCTTCTGCTTCCTGAACTGGTTCAGGTTCACCGGCTTCATTTCGGGCCGATCATCTCCTCGGGGCGCACCACGCGGTCGAAGGTCTCGGCATCGACGAAGCGAGGTTGATCGCCTCCTCCTTGAGGGTGGTGCCATTCTTGTGCGCTGTCTTGGCAACCGTGGTGGCGTTGTCATAGCCGATGGTTGGCGCCAGCGCGGTGACGAGCATCAGGCTTTCGCGCATCAGCTTGTTGATCCGCTCCTCGTTGGCCTCGATGCCCGCGACGCAGTTGTCGGTGAAGGCGGTGCTGGCGTCCCCGATGAGCTGCATGGATTGCAGCACGTTGTAGGCCATCATCGGCTTGTAGACGTTGAGCTCGAAATGCCCCTGCGATCCGGCGAAGCCACGGCGGCGTCGTTGCCC
>NZ_BATB01000165.1 GCF_000466965.1 Limimaricola cinnabarinus LL-001 | reverse complement strand
GTGACGATCTTGGCGTTCGAGGAATAGGCCCGCTGGGTGCGGATCAGGTCGGTGAGCTCCTGTGCCACCTCGACGTTGGAGCTCTCCAGCGCCCCGGCGGTCAGCGTTCCGGCCGAGCCCTGCCCCGCCTGATTTAGGCTGAACTTGCCCGAGCTGCGCGACAGCGCATAGGCGTTGCCGTCGGCGGCCAGAAGACCATCGGGGTTGGCCACCTCGGCCAGCGGGATGTTGTAGAGCGGCTTGCGGCTGCCGTTGTTGAACACGCCGTAGACATCGCCACGCTCGTCGATCTCGGTGCGCACGAGCACCCCGCTCTCGGCGCCGTCGGCCCCGATCTTGAGCGCCGAGTAATCGCCCGCGAACTGGGTCATGCCGGTATGCTCGTCCGGCGCGCCGATCGAGACCTCGATGGTCTGCGGCACGGTGCCGTTGTCGACCGTCAGGGTCGCGGTGCCGGTGGCCGGATCGAAGGCAAAGCCCGCCGGGGCTGTCGCGGTCGAGGTGGCGGCGGAATAGGCCCGCGGCGCGCCGGCCAGCGGGCCGCTGTCGTGGAAATCGACCGTCACGTTGCCGTATTGCGCCCCGTCCGAGCCGGACATCGACAGCACCCAGCGGCTGGCGACATCGGTGGGCTGCCACGAAAACTGCATCCGCTCGGCCTCGCCCAGCGGGCTGAAATACTCCGCCGAGCTCAGGAACGGCTCGCCCGGGGTGGCCAGTCCGGTCTGCTGGGCGGGGATGTTGCCGCTCACGGTCATGTTGCCGGTCGGCGAGCCGGTCTGAGCCAAGCTGCCCAGGTTCACGGTCTTGAGATCGCCGAACTGGTTGCGGTCGATTATGCCGAGCGTCGCGGTCTGATCGTAGGGAAAGCCCGCCAGATAGTAGCCCGCCGCGTTGCGCAGATCGCCGTTCTCGTCAGGCAGGAACGAGCCCGCGCGGGTGAGAAAGAAGTTCGACTCGTTGGTCTCGTTGGGCTGCTTGCTCACCACGAAGAACCCGGCACCGCCGATCGCGAGATC
>NZ_BATB01000166.1 GCF_000466965.1 Limimaricola cinnabarinus LL-001 | reverse complement strand
CTCGCCGACAAGCTCGGCGCGGCGGTGGGCGCGTCGCGCGCCGCTGTCGACTCGGGTTTTGCCCCGAACGACTGGCAGGTCGGGCAGACCGGCAAGGTCGTGGCGCCCGCGCTCTACGTCGCGGTCGGCATCTCGGGCGCGATCCAGCATCTCGCGGGGATGAAGGACAGCAAGGTCATCGTCGCCATCAACAAGGACGAGGAGGCGCCGATCTTCCAGGTCGCCGATTACGGCCTCGTCGGCGATCTGTTCGAGGTGGTCCCTGCGTTGAGCGGACGGTTCTGAGCCATGGGAGCCGAACTGATCGACGGTCGGGCCTTTGCCGCGCGGCTGCGCGCCAGCGTGCGCGACCGGGTGGCCGAGGCGGCGCCACGGGCCGGGCAGGCCCCCGGCCTCGCGGTGGTACTGGTGGGCCATGACCCGGCGTCCGAGGTCTATGTCCGCTCCAAGGGCAAGCAGGCGCTCGAAGCGGGCATGAAATCCTTCGAATACCGCCTGCCCGAGACCACGCGGGCGGCCGAGCTGCTCGACCTGATCGCGCGGCTCAACGACGACGCGCAGGTGCACGGCATCCTCGTGCAGCTGCCCCTGCCCGCCCATCTCGATCCCCGCGCGGTGATCAACGCGATCGCCCCGCACAAGGATGTAGACGGCTTTCATATCTCGAATGTCGGCATGGTCGGCACAGGACAGGAGGCGATCGTGCCCTGCACGCCGCTGGGCTGCATGATGATGCTGCGCGAACGCCACAGCGATCTGCGCGGCAGGACCGCCCTCGTCATCGGCCATTCCAACGTCGTGGGCAAGCCGATGGCGCGGCTGTTGCTCAATGCCGATTGCACGGTGATGATCGCGCATAAATCCTCCACCAACATCCCCGAGCTGGCGCGGCTGGCCGACATCCTCGTGGTCGCCGCCGGCGTGCCGGGGCTGGTGCGCGCCGACTGGATCAAGCCGGGCGCACGGTGATCGACGTCGGCA
>NZ_BATB01000167.1 GCF_000466965.1 Limimaricola cinnabarinus LL-001 | reverse complement strand
CCCGACCCGCTACCGCACGACGAACTGGTCCGACTACAACGCTGCGCTGCGCAAGCGCGGCTCGCTGTCGGTCTGGTTCGATCCTGAGATGGTCTGGCACGCCGGCAAGACCGGGAAGCGCGGACGGCCCGAGACCTTCTCGGACGCTGCGATTCAAACATGCCTAACGCTGAAAGTGCTCTTCGGTCTGCCCCTTCGGCAGACGGTTGGATTGGTCGAGAGCTTGGTCCAGATGGCTGGGTTGGATTGGCCGGTTCCGGACTATTCGACGCTGTGCCGCCGACAGGCGCGGATCTCAGTGCAGGTCCCGTATCGCGCGTCAGGACAGCCGCTAAACCTGTTGATCGACAGCACCGGCATCAAGTTCCGCGGGGACGGCGAGTGGCAGGCTCGAAAGCATGGCCCGTCACGCCGGAGGCAATGGAGGAAAGTCCATATTGCCATGGACGCGGGCACCGGGGATGTGCGCGCGGTCGAGTTCACCTCGAGCCGCCAAGGCGACAGCCCGTTGCTGCCGGACCTGCTGGCGCAGATCCCGCCGGAGGAGGCGATCGGCACGGTCACCGCAGATGGTGCCTATGATACGCGCCGCTGCCATGACGCCATCATCGACCGAGGCGCCGAAGCGGTCATACCGATCCGTCGCAATGGCCGTGCCTGGAAAGAAGACTGTCCCGCCGCCACCGCGCGAAACGAGATCTTGCGGGCGACCCGGCATCTGGGGCGAGCGCTCTGGAAGAAGTGGGCGGGCTACCACGTCCGAAGTCGGGTCGAGGCCCAGATGAACTGCCTGAAGCTCTTCAGCGAGAGGATCATGTCACGAGATCCCGACCGCCAAACCGCCGAAATCCAGATCCGCATCGCCATCATGAACCGCTTCTCGGCCCTTGGCAGGGCCGAGATCAAAGCTGTCCGCTGAAGAAAGGCGGGAAAGGGAGCGTCATGCTCAAAGCTGATTTGCGCAACATCGCC
>NZ_BATB01000168.1 GCF_000466965.1 Limimaricola cinnabarinus LL-001 | reverse complement strand
GCGGTGATGGCAGCCGAGAACCCGGCCGACCCGGCCCCGATGACTGCGAGGTCGTAGCCGTCGCTTGTGGGAGTGTAGCAGTCCGTCATGACGATCCTTTCCTATCGCGCCGCGTGGCGGCGCCAGAGCGCGTAGAAGGTGATGCCGATGAACACGGCGAGCGCCGGCAGCAGCACGTAATCGAGCCAGCCCAGAAGGGCCGACAGGCCGACCGCGCCCAGCAGGATAACCAGCACCGGTGTGAAGCAGCACAGCGCCACGATCACCGTGCCGATCAGGCCGAACCTCAGCAGGCTAGTTCGGTCCGGCATGGATTGTGTGGGTTTCTTCGAGGATCTCACGACCGGGCTCTCGCGATGACGCAAACCGACACTGACTGCTGCTGTATGGTCATATCTCCAAACGTCATTGCGGCGCCCTTGATTGTTGCATGATGACTGGCAAGGTAGGGTCTGTAGCAGCTACAGGAACAAGGGGTTTCTCGATGGCAACAGATCACAGCGACGCGAGCGAGCTGAAGCGCTCGGAACTGGCGCGGTGCACCGGCTGCAATCTTGAAACGATCCGCTACTACGAAAGCGTCGGCCTGATGCCCGATCCGCCGCGCAGCCCGGCCGGTCACCGGCGATACGGGCAGGCGCATGTCGAGCGCCTGAACTTCATCATGCGCGCCCGGGAACTCGGTTTCACCATGGAGGAAATCCGAGGCCTGCTGTCACTGGTCGACCGGGGCAGCCACACCTGCGCGGATGTCGAGAAAATGGGGCGCCACCACCTCGACGTGGTCCGGTCTAAGATCCGCGACCTCCAAGGTATAGAGACCATCCTCTCCGAGACGATCTCACGCTGCACCGGAGCAAGCACCCCCGCCTGCCCCTTGCTCGATGTTCTTACGAATAATCACACTGCGTCCTGAGCCTTGAAGCTCACGGGCCTCGGGCAGCGGCGCTGTTGCACATATCG
>NZ_BATB01000169.1 GCF_000466965.1 Limimaricola cinnabarinus LL-001 | reverse complement strand
CTGGCGCGTGACTTCGCCGCGCGCGGCATGGAGGTGCCCGAGGGCTACACGGCAGCCTATGGCATTCCCTATTCGGTGCTGCTGCTGATCGCGGTCGCAGTGGTGATGACGGTGATCGCCCGCAAGACGCGGCTCGGCCGCTATATCTTCGCCACGGGCGGCAACCCCGACGCGGCCGAACTGTCGGGCATCAACACGCGGCTTCTCACGGTCAAGGTGTTCTCGATCATGGGCATCCTCGTGGGCATCTCGGCGGTGGTCGCCTCGGCGCGACTGACGAACACTCCAACGACATCGGCACGCTCGACGAGCTGCGCGTCATTGCCGCGGCCGTGATCGGCGGCACCGCGTTGTCGGGCGGCATCGGCACGATCTATGGCGCCATTCTCGGCGCGCTGATCATGCAGTCGCTGCAATCGGGCATGGCCATGGTCGGGGTCGATGCGCCCTTGCAGAACATGGTGGTCGGCACCGTGCTGGTCGCGGCCGTACTGATCGACATCATCTATCGCCGCCGCGTCGGAGGGAAGTGACATGGAAACCAGGACCGATCCCCGTGCCAACGGGGCCAAGCCATTGGTCGAACTCAAGGACATCCGCATTCCTTCGGCGGCGTGCAGGCGGTCGACGGGGTGTCGCTCGATCTCTACCCGGGTGAGGTCGTGGGCCTTCTGGGCCATAACGGCGCAGGCAAATCGACGCTGATCAAGATCCTCTCGGGCGCCTACAAAGCGGATTCGGGCGAGATCCGCATCGAGGGCGAGAAGGCCACGATCAACTCCCCCCGCGACGCACGGCGCTACAACATCGAGACGATCTACCAGACGCTGGCGCTGGCCGACAATCTCGACGCCGCCTCGAACTTGTTTCTGGGGACGCGAGTCGTCAC
>NZ_BATB01000170.1 GCF_000466965.1 Limimaricola cinnabarinus LL-001 | reverse complement strand
CGTCGGAGAACGTGGCACAGCTCCAGTTCGGCTCGCATGACCGGCGGCAGGTTGGCCTCGACGTGTCGCATGATCTCACCGCCGATGGCAGCCTGCGCGGCCGGGTCGTGGCGCTCGCGCGCGACAGCGACACGCAGGTGGATCACAGCCGCGACGACGCCTTTGCCATCGCGCCTTCGATCACATGGGAGCCGCAGTTCGGCACCAAGCTGACGCTTCTGGCCAACTACCTGGAGAACCAGGGCAGCCCGATGATCCAGTTCGCCTCGCTCTATGGCGCGTTGGAGCCTGCGCCGAACGGCGCGTTCCTCGATGACGGCCTGTTCGTCGGCGAGCCGGGTTTCGACCGCTTCGACAGCGAGAGCCGTGGCCTGACGCTTCTGGCCGAGCACCGGCTATCACCGGTCTGGTCGATGGATGCGCGGCTGCGCGCCACCCGAAGCGAGGCCGATTATCGCCATGCGTGGTGGGCTTTCGACGACTACCCGACGCGCTACAACGACGACGGCACCATCGACCGCACCTTCTACCGCGCCGAGAACACGCTCGAGACATTCGGCGCGGATCTCACCGCGACGGCCGAATATGCGTTGGGCGCGGTTGCGATGCAATCCCTGCTGGGCCTGAGCTACAACCGGGGCGAATACGACAGCGACTTCGGCTATGGCACGCAGATTGCCTCGATCGATCCCTTCGATCCCGACTATTCTGGCGCCCCCGCGATCACCGTGACCGACACCCCGGCCAGCACCGTCGAGGAGCGCGGAATCTACGCGCAGAACCGCGCCACCTTTGGCGGGCGGCTGCATGTCGATGCCGGGCTGCGATATGGCGAGATCGAGACCGGCGAGAC
>NZ_BATB01000171.1 GCF_000466965.1 Limimaricola cinnabarinus LL-001 | reverse complement strand
GGGAAATACGCGTCCATCGCCCCGGCCTGGCGTCGTGCATGGCAGGAAGTGATCCCGTTCTTTGCCTTCGATCCGGCGATCCGCAAGATCATCTACACGACGGATGAGATCGACAAGACTTTTGCGCCATTTCTCGCTATCCTTTTGGTGTGCGGCCGACCTCGTGGCGAAGCGTGGCGCGTCGGCTGGAAGCGTCACCGGGCAGCCCATCCAGTCCCTGCCGGTTTGAGGCGGCCGCACACCCGACGCCATGTTTCGGAGGACGTGGCTGCCAAACGGCCACGAAGTGTTCGTAGCTTCTTTCTGCCTGCTCTGCGACCTGCGCCTCTCGCTGGCGCAATTCCTTCACGTTGTAAGCATAGCTCGCCCCGCGCTTGTTGCCCTTTTTCTGCGGCTGGCCGGCGGCCAGTTCCATGGCCCGGCGCTTGTGAATAACCAGGCTTGGCCTGGCCCAATGGTAGTCTTCGCATTTCGTCAGCATGTGCCAGCACAGGGTCGCAAGCTTGCGCGCCATGGCCACGACGGCGATCTGATGGCCACGACGTGCCCGGATGCGGATGAAGAAGGCGCGCAGGGGGCCAGGCGCTTTCGCTGCCGCCCATGCCGCCTCGACCAGCATTGCCCGAGCATGGCTGCGGCCAGCCTTGCTGATCCGGCCATGATGAGCTGGCCCAAGACCGGACTGGCGCACGCGCGGGTTCAGTCCGAAGTAGCTCACCAGCTTCTGCGGCGAGCTGAATCGATCGATGCTGCCGATCGCCGCCATCAAGCCGGCTGCCACGGTCAGGTTGACGCCAGGAGCTATGCCTGAGTTTG
>NZ_BATB01000172.1 GCF_000466965.1 Limimaricola cinnabarinus LL-001 | reverse complement strand
CTCGGTGACAGCCAACAGTCACGGTGTCGATCGGCTCGTCCTCGGGGATCTGCTCGAGCAGGTCCGGCAGGACCGGGCTGTCACCGTCGCGGCTGGGAGTGAACTCCACGGCGCGGATGTCGGAAGTGGCCGTATCCATAGCCAGATGGATCTTCCGCCACTGGCGACGGCCCTGCGGACCATGCTTGCGGGCCTGCCATTCGCCATTGCCCAGGAACTTGATCCCGGTGCTGTCAACGAGCAGGTTCAGCGGGCCACTGGCTCGCCGATACGGGATCTGGACGGCCAGGCTTTTCTGTCTGCGGCACAGCGTCGAGTAATCCGGCACCGGCCAATCCAGCCCTGCCATCCGCAGCAAGCTGGCTACCATCCCGGCCGTTTGCCTCAACGGCAGCTTGAATAGCACTTTGATCGACAAGCAGAACTGTATCGCACCCTCGGAGAAAACAGGGGGACGTCCCGGCCGTCCCTCACGCGGTGCGAGCCACGTCATCTCCCGGTCCAGCCAGATCAGCAGAGAGCCGCGCTTCCGCAGCGCGGCGTTGTAAGCGGACCAGTTCGTCGTGCAGTAGCGGGCAGGCATGGGCTTCGTCATGCCCGCCCATCTAAGCGGCTGATCCGCTATGAAAACCGTCAGGCGGGGAGTTCTGCAACAACGCCTCTGTGGGGCGGCAGTGCCGGCTGCTGTCGCTCTCGCGATCGTCGTTCTACTACCGGCCAACCGGGGAGACCGAGCTGAACTTCGACCTCATGCGGCTGATCGACGGACAATTTCTCGAAACGCCGTTCTACG
>NZ_BATB01000173.1 GCF_000466965.1 Limimaricola cinnabarinus LL-001 | reverse complement strand
ATACGGTCGTTTGATGACGACGCTGTTGGCGCCGATGATGAGATGACGTCGTAAAGATCGCTCGCCCATCTTCGTGGTGGCGCCCAAGCGCTGCTTGCCGCCCGTCGAATGCTGTCGCGGCACCAGGCCGAGCCAGGCGGCAAAGTCCCGCCCTCTTCGGAACGTCTCTGGCGGGGGTGCCAACACCGCAACCGCCGTGGCGATCAACGGGCCAATGCCCGGGACCGTCATCAGCCGTCGCGCGACGTCGCTCTCCTTGGCACGACGGACAATCTCTTTGTCGAGCTTTCCGATCTGAGCGTCGATCTGGGTCAGCGTTTCTACCAGATCTTCCAAGGTGTCTCGCGCATCGGCGGGCAGGCCACTTTCTGCGTTCTCGATAAGAGCGACAAGGCGTGCAGCGTTTATTACCCCTTGTGGCACCACCTCTCCGAACTCGGCCAGATGGCCACGCAGGGCATTGATCGCTTAGGTGCGCTGCCGGATCAAAAGGAGCTATGGCTGAAAATGGGTGATGCGGCCTGAGAAGGCGGCGTATCGTGGCGGGTGCTGAAGCCTGCCAGAACCTCCCGAAGGAGCGATACGCCATGAAGAACGATACTGACATCATCCCGCTTCGTCAGCCCCATTCGCTGGACGACCCCCTGACCGAGATTGCCCGCGAGGGGGCGCGCCGGATGTTGGCTGCGGCCTTGCGGGCAGAGGCGGATGCCTTCGTCGCAGAGCTTGCCGAGATCCGTTTGCCGGACGGGCGCCAGCGCGTGGTTCGGCA
>NZ_BATB01000174.1 GCF_000466965.1 Limimaricola cinnabarinus LL-001 | reverse complement strand
GTCGATCTCATGGCGGCGCTGAAGAAGAGCCTCGAGAAGGACAAGAAGGGCGGGCGCAAACCCTCCTCGACCCGCAAGAAGGCGTCATGACCCGTCTCGGCCGCTACCGCGAGAAGCGTGATTTCGACGCCACGCCTGAGCCGCAGGCGGAGGAGGGGCAAGGCGTGGGCCGAAGCTTCGTGGTGCAAAAGCACGACGCGCGCCGGCTGCATTACGACTTCAGGCTCGAACATGAGAACGCGCTCTGGTCATGGGCGGTGACGCGCGGCCCGTCTGACGATCCGCGCGAAAAGCGCCTCGCCGTGCGGACCGAGGATCACCCGATCGATTATGCGGGCTTCGAGGGCGTGATCCCCGAAGGGAGCTATGGCGCAGGCACGGTGATGATCTGGGACAGGGGCGAATGGGAACCACTGGACGAGGACCCCGGTGCGGCGCTGGCCGCGGGCAAGCTGAAGTTCCGGCTCGGTGGCGAACGGATGCGCGGCGGCTGGACCATGGTGCGCATGAAGGGCCGCGCGCGTGATCGCGGGCGCGAGAACTGGCTGCTTATCAAGGAACGCGACGCAAAGGCGGGGGACGACGCTGAAGGGCTGACAACGCGGCACACCGTGTCGGTGACGACCGGTCGCGGTCTCGACGCGATCGCCGCGGGGGCCGGGACCGAAGCGCCATCGAAGACCGGGCCTGCGGCACCGCCCGAGGATGGCGGGGCCTCGCCCGCGCGCGTGGGCGAGGCCCCGGGTTTCGTCGCGCCGCAGC
>NZ_BATB01000175.1 GCF_000466965.1 Limimaricola cinnabarinus LL-001 | reverse complement strand
CGAAGATTGAAGCCGCTTGGGTGCAGATCGCCTCGCGCAGGCGGGCCTCGCTCATGCTCCGCGCCCCAGCATCGCCTCGGCTTCGGCAAAGAACCCCGGCCCCCCGAAATTCCCTGATTTCAGCGCCAGTACCAGATCCGGACCCGCGCGCAGGCAGGGCACGCCCGCCGCGATCTCCGGCCCGATCTCGAGCGCGTCGGGCGCCAGCGCCTCGACCACCGCGCCCGAGGTCTCGCCGCCCGCCGTGATCAGCCGCGTCACCCCGCCCGCGACCAGCGCGCGCGCCGTCTCGGCAAAGAACCCCTCGACCCGCGCCGCCACCGCCTCGCGGCCGAACCGCTCCTGCGCCGCGCGCACCACGCCCGGATCGGCCGAGGAATAGATCAGCGGCAGCCCGCCTTGGGCCAGCGCCCATTCCGCCGCGTCCCGCGCCGTGACCTCGCCCGCCATCAGCGCCCCGGCCGTCACCTCGCGGCGCGGGCCGTCATGCCGGGCCACCTGCTCTCGCGTCGCGCCCGAGCACGAGCCCGACAGCACCGCCGCCCGGCCCCCCTGCCCGCGCCACGCCCCCGCCGCGCCCGAAAGCCGCCCCTTGCGGCGAAAATTCTCCGGCAGGCCCATCGCGATGCCCGAGCCGCCGGTCACGAGACCGAGCCCCTCGGCCGCGGCACCAAGCGCCATCAGGTCCGCGTCCCGGATCGCGTCGCAGATTATGAGCCGCGCGGCGCTGGCGTCGAGCCGCCCCCGGAT
>NZ_BATB01000176.1 GCF_000466965.1 Limimaricola cinnabarinus LL-001 | reverse complement strand
CATCCGGGATGGGACAGGTAGGTTTGCCCGACACGAGCAGGCAAACGGCCCGACCGGACGCGGGAGACGGATGCAGCGGCGGGATCGTTTTGCCCCGCAAAACAGACCAGAGCGCAATCCGGCGGAGCGGCCAGGGAGAGACGTGCTCGCGAGGCGGGCAAACCGGGACGCCAAGCGCAACGCCGCGGTGAGGCCGCATGGCCGAATGCGCGACGGACCGAAGGGCCGTTCTCCCCTGCGACACGCGAAGCCGAGCTGGGGAGGCCGCAAGGCTCTGGTCGAGGTTGATGTGCAGGGGCTACGCTGCCGACTATAGGGATTGCTTGTCCAGGCATTCGACGTGATCGGCGGAAAGCGGACATTCACTGCGAGTGCGAAAGCATACTGTCTGAGACATGATTGCGACAATTATTGTCTCAGCGCCAGCGCCAGTTTGACCTGCCCCCATTTTCAGAACCACTCGTAAGTCGAGCCTGATGGCACGTGCTCTGAGACCCAACCTTGGACCGCCGGGATCTGAAGTTTTCGGCCTTCATTCCGGTGACAGGCTGGTGGCGCCACCGGGATTATGGATGTCGATCGGGACGTTATATCCGATCGCGCTGTGGGGCCGAACCTCGTTGTAGTCTCTGCGCCAATTCTCCAACTTTTCGCGGGCATCGGCAAGCGTCAGGAACCAATGCGCGTTCAGGCACTCCGCCCGAAGCTTGCTGTTGAACGCCTCGATGAAGCCGTTGTC
>NZ_BATB01000177.1 GCF_000466965.1 Limimaricola cinnabarinus LL-001 | reverse complement strand
GCCCCGGCCCGCGTCGATCTCGGCGGCAAGTCCGTTGATCGTCGTGCCTTCGGCGGCCGCGATGTCCCGGAAGGCACGCCAGAACACGTCTTCCAATGATACGCTGGTGCGGTGCCCCCTGAGCGTCAGGGAGCGTTTGACGGGACGGCCGTCACTCATCGTCGCGGCGGTGCCCGTCGAGCCGCCTTGCCGCCGCATCGGCCTCGGCTGCATCGCGCGCCTTCTCGGCCTTGCTGCGACCGAACTTCGCGGCATTGGCGTCGGCGCGGGCCCTGTTCTCGCCCGCGCCTTCTGCTTCCTGAACTGGTTCAGGTTCACCGGCTTCATTTCGGGCCGATCATCTCCTCGGGGCGCACCACGCGGTCGAAGGTCTCGGCATCGACGAAGCCGAGGTTGATCGCCTCCTCCTTGAGGGTGGTGCCATTCTTGTGCGCTGTCTTGGCAACCGTGGTGGCGTTGTCATAGCCGATGGTTGGCGCCAGCGCGGTGACGAGCATCAGGCTTTCGCGCATCAGCTTGTTGATCCGCTCCTCGTTGGCCTCGATGCCCGCGACGCAGTTGTCGGTGAAGGCGGTGCTGGCGTCCCCGATGAGCTGCATGGATTGCAGCACG
The DNA here is from genome assembly GCF_000466965.1 of Limimaricola cinnabarinus LL-001. Taxonomy (GTDB): domain Bacteria; phylum Pseudomonadota; class Alphaproteobacteria; order Rhodobacterales; family Rhodobacteraceae; genus Limimaricola; species Limimaricola cinnabarinus. The sequence goes on along the minus strand of NZ_BATB01000177.1, from coordinate 81 downwards.
TTGTAGGCCATCATCGGCTTGTAGACGTTGAGCTCGAAATGCCCCTGCGATCCGGCGAAGCCCACGGCGGCGTCGTTGCCC
>NZ_BATB01000178.1 GCF_000466965.1 Limimaricola cinnabarinus LL-001 | reverse complement strand
TTGGTGCCCGTGGCCTGCCGCAGGCAGGTTGCGGGCTTGGTTGAGGTCCTGTTGCAGGCACCCATAGCCCTGTAATTCCCAGCAAAACAAGGCCTATCCCTATTCACGCTGGGCGGTCAACAGGCGCGTATGGTGCTACGGCATGTGCTACGGTCGAGGATCGCCGGGTTTCGGCATGATATGACCACGGGCGATCCTGCCGGTCCGTACAGCGAGGCTAAAGCAGCCTTCATCAGGTCGGCCTCCACAGGACTCGCGAGCGGGCCGTGGAGAGTCACGAGCCTGTCCGGCACCTCACCCAGCGAGACGAGCTAGACGAGCTAGACGACTCTGTAGGAGTCTCTCCGTGGCTCTCTGGCAATGCGTTGGGCATGGGGGGGGCGAGTGCCACCCGGGGGGTCTCCGGTAGCGTATATGAGGTCGCCCCGAGATGGGCGTTTTGAGATCGTCAACTTGGACGGTCGGCGAGATACGTACGGATGCCCAGCGCGGCGGGGCGTGATTGCGCAGATTGGCCGAGATCCGTGGTGGTGACGAAACCTGCCGCCAAGGAGGGAAGCAGGTTGAAGCACTTAAGTAGTACCAGTATGGGGAAGGGCGGCCCCCCAAGGGCCGATCCTGACCCTCTCACCTGAGGGAGAACCTAGTCTCAGTCGAGGTTACCAACGTGGCCGAAACCGCCTG
>NZ_BATB01000179.1 GCF_000466965.1 Limimaricola cinnabarinus LL-001 | reverse complement strand
CGCAGCGCGACAGCAGCGCCGCCAGCCCGGCCAGCACGAAGACCGCGATCGCCAGCCGCATCACGTCGGCGTCGAGCCGGGTCGCGACAGTAGGCGCCCGGCGGCGTGCAGACCAGCGCGCCCGCGCATAACAAGCGCAACGCACGGGCGTCGATGGCGCGGCGATGCCTGATCAGATCGCCCGGCGCCGCCGCGATCTGCAGCATCTGCGCCATGATCACCGCCTCCACCGGCGGCAGGCTGAGGCTGTAGAACGGCACCGCCGCAAGGGCAAAGCCGAAGCCCGTCACCCCCCGTAGAAACCCTGCCGCGACCGTCGCCAGAGCGAGCAGTTCGAGATCGCCCACGGCGCGTCAGTCGAAGTTCAGGACGATGGTCTTGGAGCGGGTGAAATGCTCGACCATCGCCTCGAGCGAGGCCTCCTTGCCCTGACCCGACCGGCCGAAGCCGCCATAGGACACGTTGGGCTGGATGGTGAGGTTCTGGTTCACCTGCACGTAGCCCGCTTCGAGCCGCGAGGTGCTGTCGAGCGCGACCGACAGGCTGCGCGTCCAGACCGTCGCCGCGAGCCCGTAATGCGTCGCATTGGCCAGCGCGATCACCTCGTCGCGGTCCGACCAGCCGCGCAGCACGGCGACCGGGCCGAAGATCTC
>NZ_BATB01000180.1 GCF_000466965.1 Limimaricola cinnabarinus LL-001 | reverse complement strand
GGGAGGGGCGAATGCTGGACATCATGCTGCCGCGCGGGTAGTTTCGTGGCAAGAGGGGCACTGGCATGACCCCCGTTCATGAGGCAGCGATGGATTTCCCCGATCGGTTCTCGGACCTACCGGACTATGCGTTTCCGCGCCTGCGGAGCCTGCTTGATTCGCACAAGCCGGGCGGCGCGCCCCTCGCCATGACCATCGGCGAGCCGCAGCACCCCTATCCCGACTGGGTCGGCCCCACGATCGCCAATGCCGCGGCGGGGTTCGGCAAGTATCCCGTGAACGAAGGCTCGGAGATGCTTCTGGGCGCGATCTCGGGCTGGATCTCGCGGCGCTACGGCATCGCGGTGGCGCCCGACCGCTGCTGGCGCTCAACGGAACGCGCGAGGGGCTCTACAACGCCGCGATGGCGCTGTGTCCCGAGGCCAAGGCCGGGCAGCGTCCCTTGGTGCTGATGCCCAACCCGTTCTACCAGGTTTATGCCGTGGCCGCGCTGTCGGTGGGGGCGGAGCCGCGCTACCTGCCCGCGACCGCCGACACGGGGTTCCTCCCCGATCTCGACGCGATTTCGCCCGAGACGCTGAACCCGTGCGGCGATCTTCTACCTCTGTTCGCCGTCCAATCCGCAGGGCGCCGTGGCCCTCCG
>NZ_BATB01000181.1 GCF_000466965.1 Limimaricola cinnabarinus LL-001 | reverse complement strand
GCTCGCGCTTTCAGTAAACTAGTCCATGGCGTGATCTCCCTGGCGGTTGTCGCCGCCGGTTGGGTGGTTGCAAGTCACCCGGAGATTACGTCGCCCTCAAATTTCCACCAACTTCGCGACACGACCTGCGAAGGAGCAGACGATGCGAAAGAGCCGCTTCACCGAGGCGCAGATCATCGGGATGATCAAGGAGCAGGAAGCCGGGATGCCAACTGCCGAAGTCTGTCGCCGTCATGGGCTCAGCCCGGCGACGTTCTACAAGCTGAAGGCCAGGTATGGCGGCATGGAAGTGTCCGAGGCCGCGAAGCTGAAGGCGCTGGCGGATGAGAATGCCAAGCTCAAGCGCCTGCTGGCCGATACCATGCTGGACAACGTGGTTCTGAAAGACCTGCTGGGAAAGAACTGACGGTGAGCCATTGGAGCGCCATTGATGGAGTGGATGGCTCCCGCTCCCGGCATCGCAATGTGCCACATTGGGTGCTGTCATACTGAACCCATGAAGGGAGCCATCCATGGAACAGCCTATCACGATCGGCGTCGATCTTGCCAAATCAGTCTTCCAGCTTCACGGCGTTGATGTCGGGGGCGCGGTTGTTCTCAGGCGCCAGTTGCG
>NZ_BATB01000182.1 GCF_000466965.1 Limimaricola cinnabarinus LL-001 | reverse complement strand
CTCGGCCATGGCAAAGCCGTCGATCAGCTGCCGCAGCCCGATCGCAGCGCCCAGCGCGATCGCAGCCAGCGTCACCGGGGCACTGATCGCGAGAACGGAAAAGGCGGTAATGCCTTGGCCGATGCTGCATCCCGCCGCCGTCACCGCGCCCCAGCCCATGAGCCCCGCGCCGAGGATCTGACGCTTGAGTTCGCGCGGGTCCTCGCAAGCTTCCCAGCGGAAATGCCCCTTCCAGAGGCTGCCTGCAAAGGCGCCCGTCAACACACCGACCACCGATCCGACGCCGAAGCTCAGCGCCGCGCCGCTTGAGGTCATGGTGTAGAGCATCGTTTCGCCCAAGGGCGCCGAAAAGCTGTGTGACGCGACGGGCAACGCGTCGAAGCCTGTCGTAAACAGCCAAGCTGTTCCCGCCCATCCCATGGCAACGGCAAGCCCGACCGACGCGCCGCAGATGAGGGTACCCCGACCCAACGCCGCTCCACCCCGAAGCGACAGGACAAGGATGGCCGATCCGACAAGCATGCCGCATGCCCAGAGGGGCAGACCCGTCGCCAGCGCGATCAAATGACCGATGCCCGGCCGTCGGCCCGCCATGCGGAG
>NZ_BATB01000183.1 GCF_000466965.1 Limimaricola cinnabarinus LL-001 | reverse complement strand
TTCGTCGGGGAGCCGATGATCGAGCTGTCGGTGCCGGAGGCCGAGGACACGCCCGGCTCGGCGTGGCGGGCGATGTGCTCAACGCCGCGATCTACATGCGCCGGGCGCTGCCGCCGCCAGCGCGGGTCGAGCTGGTGATGGCGCTGGGCGCGACCGGTTCTCGGACCGGATCGAGACGTTCGCCCGCGCCCATGGCGTGGGCTGCGACCGGGTTCGCCGCGATCCCGCGCGCGGCCCCGGCCTCTACGCGATCGAGACCGACGAGGCAGGCGAGCGCAGCTTTGCCTACTGGCGCGACGCTCGGCGGCGCGGCGGATGTTCGGTGCGGATGATGCGCCCGATTTCTCGGCGCTCGATGGGGCCAGCCACGTCTTTCTCTCGGCGATCACGCTGGCGATCCTGTCGCCCGCGATCCGGGCCGCGCTGATCGACCGGCTACAGGAGATGCGCGCGAAGGGGGTGACGATCTGCTTTGACAGCAACTACCGCCCGCGCCTGTGGGAAAGCGTCGGGGCCGCGCGCGAGGCGGTCGCGCGGGCCTGGTCGAT
>NZ_BATB01000184.1 GCF_000466965.1 Limimaricola cinnabarinus LL-001 | reverse complement strand
GCGACGAAATGCTCCTGAAAACGCGGCTCGATCGCGGTCTCGACCTTGGTGATCCGGCGCACCAGCGCCTCGGCCTCGCGGCGGGCCGCGACCGAGCACAGGGCGATCCGCGCCCCGGTCCCGGCGGCATTGCCGGCGCTGGTGACCTTCTCGACCGGCACGTCGGGGATCATGCCCAGCACGAGGGCGTGCATGGGGCTGATATGCGCGCCGAAGGCGCCCGCAAGCACGACCCGGTCCACGGCCTCGACCTCACGCTCGTCCATCAGCAGCCGCGCGCCCGCGTAAAGCGCCGATTTGGCAAGCTGGATCGCGCGGATGTCGCCTTGGGTCACAGTGACGCGCGGGCCGCCCGCCTCCGATCCGTCATGGATCAGATAGGCATGGGTGCGGCCTTCGGCGATCAGGCGCTCGCTGCCGGTCTGTGCGGCCGATCCGATCAGCCCCTTGGCGTCGACCAGCCCGGCGATGCGCATCTCGGCCACCGCCTCGATGATGCCCGAGCCGCAGATGCCGGTGACGCCGCCCGGACCGACCTCGTCC
>NZ_BATB01000185.1 GCF_000466965.1 Limimaricola cinnabarinus LL-001 | reverse complement strand
GCGACGAAATGCTCCTGAAACGCGGCTCGATCGCGGTCTCGACCTTGGTGATCCGGCGCACCAGCGCCTCGGCCTCGCGGCGGGCCGCGACCGAGCACAGGGCGATCCGCGCCCCGGTCCCGGCGGCATTGCCGGCGCTGGTGACCTTCTCGACCGGCACGTCGGGGATCATGCCCAGCACGAGGGCGTGCATGGGGCTGATATGCGCGCCGAAGCGCCCGCAAGCACGACCCGGTCCACGGCCTCGACCTCACGCTCGTCCATCAGCAGCCGCGCGCCCGCGTAAAGCGCCGATTTGGCAAGCTGGATCGCGCGGATGTCGCCTTGGGTCACAGTGACGCGCGGGCCGCCCGCCTCCGATCCGTCATGGATCAGATAGGCATGGGTGCGGCCTTCGGCGATCAGGCGCTCGCTGCCGGTCTGTGCGGCCGATCCGATCAGCCCCTTGGCGTCGACCAGCCCGGCGATGCGCATCTCGGCCACCGCCTCGATGATGCCCGAGCCGCAGATGCCGGTGACGCGCCCGGACCGACCTCGTCC
>NZ_BATB01000186.1 GCF_000466965.1 Limimaricola cinnabarinus LL-001 | reverse complement strand
CGCGTGGCCTGACCTGCGCTCCGGAAATCGCTGTCGGCGACGGCGCGCTCGGGTTCTGGAAGGCGCTCGATGAGGTATTTCCCAGCACCAGGCACCAGAGGTGCTGGGTTCACAAAACTTCGAACGTGCTGAACAAGGTCCCCAAATCCCTCCAGCCCGCCGTCAAATCCGACCTGCGCGAGATCTGGCAGGCCGAAACCCGTGTCGCCGCCGAGGCGCGCTGGACGTGTTCGTCGAGAAATACGGCGCGAAATACCAGAAGGCCGCAACCTGTCTGAGCAAGGACCGCGAGGCGCTGTTGGCGTTCTATGATTTTCCCGCCGATCACTGGGACCATCTGCGAACCTCGAACCCGATCGAGAGCGTGTTCGCCACTGTCAGGCATCGCACGGTTCGCACGAAAGGTGCGCTATCCCAGAAGACGGCTCGGCTGATGGTCTACAAGCTCGTGCAAGCCGCCGCGAAGGGATGGCGTCGCCTGAAGGGCGCCAACCAGTTGCCAATGGTGATCGAGGGCGTCAAATTCACCGACGGCG
>NZ_BATB01000187.1 GCF_000466965.1 Limimaricola cinnabarinus LL-001 | reverse complement strand
GGTCAGGATTCATAACCAATAGATGACGGTTGCCGCGAGAGCGATGGCCGAGAGGAAAACCTTTGGGCAGCGGTCATAGCGGGTCGCGACGCGCCTCCAGTCCTTGAGCCTTCCGAACATGATCTCGATCCGGTTGCGTCGCTTGTAGCGTCGCCTATCGTATTTGACGGGCGTCTTCCGTTGTTTCCGGCCGGGGATGCAGGCGCGTATTCCCTTGTCCTGCAACGCTTCTCGGAACCAGTCAGCATCGTAGCCGCGATCACCGAGCAGCCATTTGACGTTTGGTAGGCCGCTGAGCAGCGCCCGTGCGCCAATGTAATCGCTCACCTGTCCCGCGGTGACGAAGAGGTCGAGCGGACGTCCCTGGCTGTCGCAGATGGCGTGTAGTTTGGTGTTCATCCCGCCTTTGGTTCGTCCGATCAGACGACCACGCCCCCTTTTTTGGCGGCCATGCTGGTCGCCGTGCGGTGTGCCTTCAAATAGGTCGCGTCGATCATCACGGTCTTTTCTTCGCCGTGCTTGGCAGCCAGACCGAC
>NZ_BATB01000188.1 GCF_000466965.1 Limimaricola cinnabarinus LL-001 | reverse complement strand
ATCTTCAGAAAAGGGCGCCCTGCGGGGCGCCCTTTTCCTTTGCATGCACGAATCGCCGCATTGCGGCATTTTGCAGCAGCGTCGGACGCCATGTGATCACACGTAGAAATGCTGTGATCACATATGTCGGAATTCTGCCGACCATACCCCGAAACCTGTTCTTTCGCGGCATCGGGTGTGTTTGAAGGGGCCAAATCACGGCAACCGAGGACCGGTCCATGAACATCCACGAATACCAGGCCAAGGCCCTTCTGCGCAGCTACGGCGCGCCCGTCTCGGACGGACGTCCTGTCATGCGCGCGGAAGAGGCGAAGACGGCGGCTGGCGAACTCGACGGCCCGCTTTGGGTGGTGAAGGCGCAGATCCACGCCGGCGGGCGCGGCAAGGGCAGCTTCAAGGAAGCCGATGCCGGCGAAAAGGGCGGCGTTCGTCTCGCTCGCTCCGTCGAGGAGGCGGCCGAAGAGGCCAAGAAGATGCTCGGCCGCACGCTGGTCACGCACCAGACCGGCCGGCGGGCAAGCAGGTCAA
>NZ_BATB01000189.1 GCF_000466965.1 Limimaricola cinnabarinus LL-001 | reverse complement strand
TTGACCTGCTTGCCCGCCGGGCCGGTCTGGTGCGTGACCAGCGTGCGGCCGAGCATCTTCTTGGCCTCTTCGGCCGCCTCCTCGACGGAGCGAGCGAGACGAACGCCGCCCTTTTCGCCGGCATCGGCTTCCTTGAAGCTGCCCTTGCCGCGCCCGCCGGCGTGGATCTGCGCCTTCACCACCCAAAGCGGGCCGTCGAGTTCGCCAGCCGCCGTCTTCGCCTCTTCCGCGCGCATGACAGGACGTCCGTCCGAGACGGGCGCGCCGTAGCTGCGCAGAAGGGCCTTGGCTGGTATTCGTGGATGTTCATGGACCGGTCCTCGGTTGCCGTGATTTGGCCCCTTCAAACACACCCGATGCCGCGAAAGAACAGGTTTCGGGGTATGGTCGGCAGAATTCCGACATATGTGATCACAGCATTTCTACGTGTGATCACATGGCGTCCGACGCTGCTGCAAAATGCCGCAATGCGGCGATTCGTGCATGCAAAGGAAAAGGGCGCCCCGCAGGCGCCCTTTTCTGAAGATT
>NZ_BATB01000190.1 GCF_000466965.1 Limimaricola cinnabarinus LL-001 | reverse complement strand
CGCCCGATCCTAACTGGACCTAAGCAAACGTCCCATCTGGCCCTGCGCTTGGAGTGCGATCGGGCGCAGCTTGGGTGGCGACGCCGTGCCTGCCCCTTGGCATGGCGCGCTTCACCTTCCTTGCGCCATGCCCATGAGGACCTCGCTGTGAACCAAGCCGCCCCCAACGACTTCAACCGCGTGATCGACGCCGACCGCGCGCATGTCTGGCATCACATGACCCAGCACAAGCCGCTCGAGACCACCGATCCGCGGATCATGGTCGAGGGGCACGGCATGCGTCTTTGGGACGCGACCGGGCGCGAGCATCTCGACGCGGTTTCGGGCGGGGTCTGGACCGTCAATGTCGGCTATGGCCGCGAGAGCATCGGCGAGGCGATCCGCGAGCAGGTCACGAAGCTGAACTATTTCGCCGGCAGCGCCGGCTCGATCCCCGGTGCGCGCTTTGCCGAGGCGCTGATCGCGCGGATGCCCGGCATGGCCCGGGTCTATTCGGTCAATTCGGGCTCCGAGGCCAACGAGAAG
>NZ_BATB01000191.1 GCF_000466965.1 Limimaricola cinnabarinus LL-001 | reverse complement strand
AAAAACCGCGCCGCCTGATCAAAGCGCGTCACCCAACTCAGGCATAGCTCCTTGAAAGCAGGCGCGTGCTGCTTGCGTTTCGACATCTCTGATCTCCTCGTCGGTGAAGATCAGCAGACAGCAAATCGTAGCTTACGTCAGTGCCCTGAAACCGGGGAGCACCTCAGCTCAAGGAAGCTGGGCAGATAGCTGCCCTTGCGCAGCTTCGGAATTTCCAACGCGACCCGGCCGGCACGCGTGTCCCAGTCCCGCTCGCGATAGCCGTTCCGGTGAACTTCGCGCAGCGGCGAACGCGCGCCCTTCGCAACGCCGGTTCTCGCCTCGACCTCTGCCTCCATGATCCGCTCGGCCGCGAAGGCCAGCATCTCGCGGACCAGATCTCCATCAGCCTGCTTTTCAACCAGCTCGAGCAGAGCCATTCTGTCGTCGGTCATCGTCGTCTCCATCTGGTTCAAGGTTTCCCAACCCGAACCTATTCCGAAGATCGACGGTGATCGCCAGCGTCACACCC
>NZ_BATB01000192.1 GCF_000466965.1 Limimaricola cinnabarinus LL-001 | reverse complement strand
GGCTACGGCCCCGAGCGCGAGATCCAGACCGGGATTGGCGGGCTCGCAGTCAGGCGACCGAAAGTCCGGGATCGCTCTGCGGAAAACGAAGCGGATAAGATCCGGTTCACCTCCGCGATCCTGCCCCGATGGGCGCGGCGCTCCCGCAGCTTGGATGCGCTGCTGCCGGTTCTCTATCTCCGCGGCATCTCGACGGGGGACTTCCAGGAGGCCCTCGCGGCCCTGCTCGGCGAGAATGCCCCGAACCTGTCGCCTGGTGTGCTGTCGCGCCTGACAGGTGAATGGGAGACGGAGTATGGGCGCTGGCAGCGCCGCGACCTCGCCGCGCGTCGTTACGCCTATGTCTGGGCTGACGGGGTCTATCTCCAGGCTCGGATGGAGCCGCAGGCCGAATGCATGCTGGTCCTCATCGGCGCGACGCCGGAAGGAAAGAAAGAGCTCGTAGGCTTTCAGGTCGGCATGCGCGAGAGCGCGCAGAGCTGGCGCGAACTGCTGGTCGACCTCAAG